>NZ_LHPA01000011.1:0-608615 GCF_001297215.1 Pseudomonas sp. RIT-PI-o
CGGATGGGAGGACCAGTTATGCCGAGCCGCTGGAGTTTCGTGTCGGCGTGGCGCTGGATCTGAAAGAGCCGAAAATCAAGCAAGCCCCGAACGACACCAGCCTCGACCCGCTGGAGGCCCAGAACGCCCTGACCTCAGTGATCAACTATGACGGCATGCTGGTCGGCGACAGGATTATCGTCCGCTTGACCGGCGCCCCCGGAACGCCGGCTGCCGGTTCGCACACCACCGAGCCATGGCCCGTCACCACCGTCGGCCCGCAGGAAATACCGCTGGCTGTCTCGGTGATCGCCTTCAACCTCGCCAAGTCCATCACGCTGGATTACACGGTAACGCGCGGCACCCAGGATCCGAAAGAGTCGCGGATTCGTGCGCTGGCGGTGTCGCCCATTGCGCAAAGCGATTTGCCCGGGCCGCTGATCACGCAGGCCTCCGAACAAGGCGAAGGGCCGGAGCTGGACGTCAGTCAATTGACCACCAACGCCACCCTTCGCGCGAACAGTTACCCGCATATTGCGTTGAGACAATATGTCTGGCTGAAAGCGAAAGGGACATTGAAAGGCGGGGGCGACTACTTGAAAACCTTCTGGCAACCGCCGGGTTCGCATGTCAGCGCGACATGGATTAATCAGGGTTTTTACGCCCAGAACGGCTTTCCGCTGCCGGACTTGCAAAGCCTGGAAGATGGCAGTGACCTGGAATTGGAGTTCAAGGCAGGCTTTGGCGGCACTCAAGTCGAGACAGAGGCCGTGACGTTTGCCTTACGGACTTACAGGATCAAGGCCTACGAAAACGTTGTACCGACCCTCGGCTCGGTAACAGGCTCACCCAGCGGGGATGAAATCCCTCACGGCGGCCTTACGGTGGAAACTGCCGTGACCCTAAGCGGCGTTGCCGCCAAAGGCCAGAAGGTCGAAATCTATGACGGCACGGTCTCCAAAGATCAGGCAACGGCACATGCCACAACCGGTGTCTGGACGCTGCTCGTCAGTGCCCTGGCTGTGGCAGCGCACAGCTTTACCGTCAAGGCTTTGTACGGCTCCGGCGCCGTGTCGGCAGCCAGAACACTGACCGTGACGGCGGTTGTCGTCCCTACGCTGAGCAACGTGCTTGACGACAAGAACGTTGAAATCCCTGAGGGACAAATTACCGTCAGCACCGCCCTGAAGCTCATAGGCACCGCGAGCAAGGGCCAGAGAGTCGAAATTTTTGAAGGAAACGGCCCGAGCCACACCTCCAAGGGGGTGGCCACCGCCTCGACAGCAACAGGCATGTGGGAGTTGCCTATTACTGTTGCAGTGGGTGCCCGGAGGTTATACGCAGGATCGCTGTATACATCGTCCCCGCAATGGTCAAATGTGCGCACACTGACCGTAACGGAAGCCACCGCTCCGACACTGGACAATGTATTGGACGACAAAGGGGTGGTAGTGCCAAAGAATACAAACACTCTCAGTACGTCTCTGACACTCAAAGGCAGCGCCAGCATCGGTCAGAAAGTCGAAATATTCGACGGTACGACTTCCATAGGTGAAGTCACCGCGACATTGGGTATTTGGGAAAAGCTGATTACAGGTCTGAGCCTTACCTCGCACACATTCACCGCTAAAGCAGTTTACGGTTCTGGAGCTGTCTCGACCGCGTGGAAGGTCACCGTGCAAGCATTCACGCTGGATCGGTCGCCCATGAATCTCAATGGTTTATGTTTGATTCTGGATCCATCCAACTCACCCAGGTGGAAAAAATCGGGCGCTGTAGAACCAGGTACCACGCAAACTCGCCGTCCGACAGTAGCAGCAGAACCGGTTAGTTACGTGTCATCCAATCCATCGATCGCATCAGTCGACTCCTCTGGAAAAGTAACCAGCGTAAACAAAGGCAAATCAATAATCACTGTAACTGACGCGAGATTGAATTCAGGAACCTACGAAGTGAACGTGACCAATGTTCATCGCATCACAATCCGCCGTGGCACCGTAACGTCCGCACAAGGAAATGCTTGGATTGCCTCTGTTGGTGGTATCAACGGCGGAGAATATGTAATGAACACACTGCAACGCTTGTGCTCGAATGATGGCGAACTAGGAACTCAGTACACTGGATCGACTACGAGGTTTTATGCCGTCGAATCTCACTCGTCTCAAGCCTATCTAATGGGTATTGATAGTGGTGGGGATGTGTCTCGTAACAGTGTGGTGGCCATGATTCCTGTTTAATTGTGCCTCTTGGCGATGTCGGGGACGTTATGGGAACAGATAACGATTACTGACCTGTATTCAGTGATGTTCTTCAATAAGGCAGATTACGTTGGTTTAACAGGAGCAGACCATGTTTCATCCTAGTCTTTATCTCTTAAACTCATATATTCAAAAGACATCCAGACACGCCTTCGAGGCTACACCTCCTTGCGCCATTGCCTACAGGGACGCACAAAGGGGAATTTAACCAGTGATTTAAACAGCGAGACTTGATCGAGATTTACTGCTGACCGGTATTGCCCTTTCGCGAGCAAGCTCGCTCCCACAGGGAAACGCATTCCAACTGTAGGAGCGAGCTTGCTCGCGAAGGGGGCTAGTGAAGTCAGCGCAAACCGCCTTTTAAACTCAGGTGTTTAAAAGACACCTTCAGACACGCCTTTCAGGCTACAAATTCTTGCGCCATTGCCTACAGCTACGCCAGAATCCGCCGGCTTGTGCGCCTTGGGGACGGGTTCTATTGTGGTGCGGTCGCTGACGAATCAGCGATCGGGTTTAGCGATCCGATACCTTACAGACGCTCAATCCCCATTCTCAATTGCAGCATTGTCTATCTGCACTTGGCGTCATGGTGGCTGTGCGTGGGAGACCTTCGGGTCTACCCGGGGTTTCTGTGACCCGGATCGCTAACCTGCGTACAGCCGCCACCTTTACTTGTTTAGCGATGAGCCGTGGCGGCTAAATCAACCACGGAGCTTCCCCATGATCAAACCAACACCCAACCCACCCGAAACAGACCCCACCTCCCCCTACGAATCCCTCGATTCTAAAAAACTCCACCAAGCCGCCGACCGCGCCCTCGATCACTACCTCTGCCCACCCGGCTCCACGCCACCACCCTTCAGCCCTCGCGCCATGTACGCCGTCACCGCCGACACCAAAAACGAAGACCTGCTGGCCAACGCCTGCGAAACCCTCGCCTCGGCCAAAACCATCGCCCAGGAATTCGCCGGATTGGTGAAACCGTCGCAGCGCCGGACGCTGATGGGCATCGCGCAGCTGATCATGCTCGGCGAATTGGCGGTGAATCGGGTGCTGGATAATCTGGAGTTGCCGCAGTAGCGCTGCGTCACGATGATCGTTCCCACAGGGGATTCGTGTCGCTCTCACGGCTGCGGTTACAGCGCCGAATTTGTGGGAGCGAGCCTGCTCGCGAAGGCGGTTTGTCAGTCACTGAAGCTTCGACTGGCAGATTGCGTTCGCGAGCAGGCTCACTCCTACAGGGGATCGGGTCAAGGCTGGAACCATTCGTGGCGTTCGTTGAAGGTTTGCTGGATGAGCTCGGTGAGGGTGTTGGTTTCGGGTGCGTTTTGTGAATCGGCGTTGATCGCGAGCCATACGTGGAGCTGCATCGTCTCGGCGAATAATCCTGGCAGGGCGGTAAGGCCCCGGTCAAAGCGGCTCATATATGCCGGAAGCAAACCGATGCAGGCGCTGCAGCGGATCATCTCCAGCATCAACTCATAGGACTGCATCTGCACGACTCCGGCCAATCTCTGCTCCACCAGCTCATTCCATGGTCTGAAACTCTCCACCTGTCGATCATGCTGCCATTGCACCAGCATGAAATCCGCCAGATCTTCCGGCGTTTCCGGGCGCGCCGTCACCCGTGAATAGCGCTTGGCAATGTGCGGCAGATACTCGATCCGCGCCAGGTGTTGCGGCTCGCTGGTGGTGAACGTCGGGCCGGGAGTTGGGCTTTCACCGGGCGCGAGCCAGAGGACTATGTCGGCGCTGACGGCACGTAACGCCAGCTCACTGTCGAGGGCGATGATTTCCAGGCGCAGGCTGGCGTTGCGCCGCAGCAGTGCGATGAGGTCGCGGCCGAGGATGTCGTGGAGGATGGATTCGGCGATGGCGAGGCGGATCAGCGGTTGCTCGATGACCGGAAGTTTGCGTTCGTGGGCCAGGGTGATGAGTCGGGCCTGCAGTTGCTGGCCTTCGCGGGTGAGGCTGAGGTTGCTGCCCTGAAAACTGAACAGGCTGTGTTGCAGTTGCTGTTCGAGTTGCGCGAGTTGTTTGCGCAGCAGGGTCGAGCGCACGTTGAGGCTGCGCGCGGCCTGCATGAAGCAGCCGCAGCGGGCGCTGACCAGAAAGTATCGGGCGACTTCGCTATCGATGGTGGCGGCCTGGTCGAGCCAGGATTCGGGTCTGGATTGAGGCGATTGGTAATCAGCGGCGCCCGGGCGTCCTGCGGGTTCGGTGAATGACATTGATGACTCCCTGTCGATCTAATGTGGTTGTCGTTACGCAATTCCTTTGTAGGAGTGAGCCTGCTCGCGATAGCGGTGTGTCAGCCGACATTTCTTAACCTGACATACCGCTATCGCGAGCAGGCTCACTCCTACAGGGGGCTAGCGGTGGTCCTCGAGGATTTTGTTCAGTTCAGCGCCGTCGATGCTCAGGGTGGCGGTGTTGAGCATGCCGTCCAGGTAGGCTTGGGCGATCTGTTCCTGGCGTTGCGCACGCAGGGCCTGGGTCAGTTGATCGCGCAGTTCATCGAGGGTGGCGGTGCGGGCCGGTTGTTGTTCTGTGAGCTTGATCACGTGAAATCCGGCGGCACTCTGAACAGGATCGGACACCGCGCCAACCTTGAGCCGCGCCACGGCGCCACGCACTTCCGGCACCAGTTGCTGCAACGGCTGCAACCCGGTATCACCGCCCCGCTCGGCCGTGACGCGATCCTGCGAATACTGCGTGGCCAGCGCGGTAAAATCCCCCGGAGCGGCCTGAGCTTTCTTGCTCAACTCGGCGGCTTGTTTGCGCACCGTTTCGACATTCGCCGCATCGCCGACACCCAGGAAAATCTGACTGACCCGATACAGCGCCGGCGTCTGCCAATTGGCCTTGCCGGCGTCGTACGCCTGCTGCAACTCAGCCGCACTTGGATACTCCGCCGGCACCTGGCTCACCGAGCGCAAATAATCACGAAACACGATCTGTTCTGTCGCCGCCCGGGTCTGCCGCGCGACGTCGGGACGCTGTGCCCAACCCTGCGCATCGGCCTGCTCCAGCACGGCTTTCTCCGCCAGTCGCGAACGGATCCAGCGCTCCAGTGCCTCACGGTTGCCGCGCAGTTGTTCACGGGTTTGCGCCGGGACAGTCTCGAGCAGCGCCTGCAATTCCTCTGGCGAAACCTGTTGATTGCCCAATCGCGCCACGGCTGGCCCGGCTGCAACCGTCATTACCGGCGACGGCTGCTGAGCGGCAACCGGATCACTCCCCGGTCGCAGCACTAGCGCCACGGCCACCACCAACAACGCGACCGCACCGGCGCCGATTACCACGGCTGGCTTTTTCACAGCGCGACTTCCTCTGCTTCGTCGACGGCGACTTTGGCGGTTTGCGCACCCGCGCTCTGGCTGAAATCGCGCAGGTAAACGATGAACTCCTGCAACAGGCGATCCCACAATTCCAGGTTGCCACGCAGGTGCTCATTGCTCACGCCAGCGGCCACGACCACGTCCATTTCCATGACCAGAAATTCGCCCTGCAACGACAACCGCGCAAACCGCCGTGTCGCGTTCCACTGCTCCGCGACGCCCTGGGGCAAGTCACCCTGCACGCGCAGGGCGCAGCTGAAGGTGAAATCGACAAAGCTGCCCTGCTCCAGCGCCGGATTGCCAAAACGCACGGCGTAGCCGATGCCCTGGCTGGCGCTGAGCAACTGGACGATGCCGTTCTGTTCGCTCGGGTTGACGCGATAACCAGCGGCTTGCAATACCTCGGTCAGCGATTGCGGGGAAACGTGGGTGATCAATTGAGTCATGGCTTCTTCCTTGCTCGTGAGTCTTATGAATCAGTGCGCGATCGCGGCTTGCGGCGCGTCGAATTGGGTTTTGTAGAGCTCGTCGCCAAAGCCCTGGGCCAGTTCATCGAACTTGACCCGGGCACTGCCGGCGAAGGGCTGGCGGATCTTCATCACTTCGGCGACGTCGATGTTTTCGTAGGCCGTCAGGATCTGTTTGGCGACGCCGTACATTTGCTGATTCTTGACTGAACATTGCTGCACTTGTGTGTCACGTTCCGCCAGTTGCGCTTGCAGCTTCGCCCGTTCGGCTTCTTTGCCGCGGGCAAGAACCAGCAAATCGTCATAGGCCTTCTTGAACTTACCGGTCTGCTCAGCGCTGGCCGCCACTTGCGCCTGGGCCTGGCTGTGCAGGCTTTGTTGCTGCCCGGCCAATTGCTCGGCGAGGCCTTTGGCTTTAGCCAGTTCGGCAGTCAATTGCTTGATCTGCGCCTGAGCAGCCTTGGCTTCATTCTGCGCCGCCAGTTGCGCGGCGCTGGCCTGGGCCTGCTGACTTTGCAGGGCCTGCAATTGCTGGGTGGTGCTGCGCAATTGCGTGCGCAAGCGTTCCTCCATGCCTTCGGCGCTCGCCCCGCTGGCAATCAACAAACCCAGGCCCAACGCCAGAAAACGCGTGTTCATAAAGCTCTCCCGGCGCCCTAGAAGCGCGTGTTGATCTCAAGCTGCAAGACGTCGATGTCGAACGGCGCGCCGTACACCGCTTCGGTGCTCATCCAGCGGCCCGTTGCGGAAACGTTCTTCGCCAGGCCGTAGTTGCCGCCCATGAAATAGCCCTTGGCGTTGGTTCCGCCGAGGTGGAACGACGAGTCGTTGAAGCCATCGGGCAAAGCGTCAGGCTGGATGTACTTGTAGCCGGCGAACAGGTTCCAGTCGCCCTTGCGCTTGAGATCCAGCGCGTTGCCGAGGGTGAACTGCACCATCCATGCGTTGGCGCCGCTTTCGATCTCGCCGTTGCTGTCGAGGTTGTTGACGATCTGCCCGGCCGAACGCTTGCGCATGTCGCCTTCGTCGTAGCTGAGGTTGTGGATGTAGTTGCCCTGGCTGCGCAGTTTGAAGTCCTGCGGCAGGTCGGCGTCCCAGACGACGTTGAGATCGAGCAGGTTGAACTCGGACGCAAGCCCGACAAATTGCGGCTGCGGCGTGGCGCTCGGGTTGAGCGGGTTTGGCGTGATGTCACGCAGCAGGAACACGCTGTTGCCCTTCTGCATGAACGCTGCGCGAGTGCCGTCGCTGTCGCAGCCCGGCGCGCCGGCCCATGGTTCGCAAGGGCTGGAGCGCTGACCCTGAATGTCGTCGAAACGGTAGTAGGCCAGCGCACCCTTCAGGCGGTTGTTGCTGTTGATCGCCCACTTCGCCCCGAGTTGCGCGCCGTACAGCCACTTGTTGTCGCTCTCTTCCTTGTCGAAACCGTTGCTGCTGGAGGTGTCGTTGGTGTAGTCCACCGGGAACGCGCCGACGGTGCCGAACACGCCCCAATCGCGGTTGAGCTTGTGGTCGAAAATCGCCGCCACACCGTCGAAATTCAGGTCGTTGGAATAGAGCATGTCGGTGGACATGAACGGGTTGGCGAAGCGCCCGCCGGTCAGGGTCAGTTCGTCCATTGGCTTCCAGCTCAGATAGCCCTGATCGAGCCAGATGTCTTTCTTGGCGAAGCCACCGCCGAGGTTCTGCGTGGTCGAAACCGGGTTGTTGTCCGAACCGGTGCCGATGCGAATGCCGGCGGTCCATTCCTCCGAGATCACCGCTTTCATGCCCAGCCGTGCGCGCAGGCGGAAGAGGTTTTCGCGGTCCTCGCGGGTGTTGAGCAACGGCGGCAGGCTGGTGCTGCTGTTGGGGTTCACGTCGTACGGGCCGTTGTTGTTGAGCTTGGCGAAGTCGACGATTTCGTTGCTGTTGTTGCCCGAGTAGTAACGCGATTCGTCACGCAGACGAATGTCGCCATCGAAACTGATGCGCGAGGCCCAGTCCGGGAAGGTATTCGGCGCTGCCCAGTTTTCCTGTTTGGCGGTGGCCATGACCTCGGCTTTGACCTGATCGCGGATCTGGTCGCGCACCGCTGCCGGCACGTATTGCACGCGGACATCACCCGGCGCGGCGACCGGCCCGGCCGCTACCGCAGTTGAAGCCGCCGCTTGTTTGGCCTGCGCGGCTTCATTCTGCGCCTGGGCGATCAGCGCGTCGGCCTTGTCCTGTTTCAGAATGCCCTGCTCGACCAGCAAGCGGATCAGATTGATCGTGGCGTTCTCCGAAGGCGCGGGCGCTGCCACGGCCTGACCGACCAGGGTCGCAATGACCATGCCGACCGCCAGGGACAATCGATTCACGTTGGAAATCATCTGCACACAACTCCTTTTGCCGAAGCTTGAAAATGGGTTAGCCCGGACGCCGCCCTTGCAGGGACAGGCGCACAGGTAAAGTGATGGAGGCCGGAGGCCGTTCGCTGAGCGCCGGCGCACCGCGTAAAGCGGCCAGCACCTGGGTATCGATTTGCGGGTTGCCGCTGGACTTGATCAGCTCGACACGGGTGATCTCGCCGACGCTGCTCAGCCAGACGTCGGCCTGCAGCGAGAACGCGAGGTTGCGCAGGTCGGGGTTCTCGCGCAGCAGACGCTGGAAGGTGAACGCCAGAAACTGGCTGTACGTGCCCGTGCCCAGCCGCCCGCCACCCGCGCCGGCCATGCCGCCGCCCTTGCCCGCGCCGATGTTGAAAGCATCGCTGCCGGCCTGAGCATCGCCGTCCATCTGCATCGGGTTGGCCAGATCGTCCGCCGGCGATGGCGGCGCCTCTTCCTCAGGCTTGACCTCTTCCGGCTCCGGCGTTGGCTCAGGCTCGACGACTTTTTCTTCCACCGGGGTTTCCGGCTCCGGTGGTTTCTCCGGGGGCGGAGGTGGCGGTGGCGGCAACGGAATGATCGTCGGCACCTTTGGCGCTTCACGGCGCACGCCGGCCATGTCGTTGGCCCACTGCCAGAGGAACCACGCGGCGAGCGCGCCGACCAGCAATCCGGCGCCCCACTTCACATAGCGCAACGGCGACTTTTTCACGGGCGGCGGCTCGATCGGGAGTTGTGCGGTCATGACTCAGCCCTGACTCGGTTTGCCGGTGACGAGACCGACCTGGGACAGTTCGAGCCGACGCAGCAGATCGAGCACTTCGATAACTTTCTGGTACTGCACCGTCGCATCGCCGCGCACGATCACCGGGAAATCCGGGCTTTGCGCTTTCTCGATGCGCAGGCGCTCTTCCAGTTCGGCCAGCGTCACCGGATAGGCATCGAGGAACACCTGGCCGCCGTCGTTGACCGAGATCGCCTTGGTCTTGGCCTCCGACAGCGACACCGAAGCGCTGGCCTTGGGCAGGTTGATCTGGATCCCGGAGACCTGCGCGGTGGCGGTGAGGATGAACATCACCAGCACCACCATCAGCACATCGACCAGCGGGGTGATGTTGATGCTGTCCACCGCGGCATCTTCGTCATCGTCGTGGGAGGCATTTACGGACGCCATGGCAGTGCTCCTCAGGCCGGTACAGAGTGGTTGGCGTGATGGCCGCGCTGGTGCGACGACTCACTGAACTGGCTCTCGCCGTGCATCTCCGCCAGACGGGTAATGAACTCGTCGACGAACACGCGCATGTCGGCGCTGACTTCCTTGTTGCGGGTGATCAGGCGGTTGTAGCCAAACAGCGCCGGAATCGCGACGAACAGGCCCATCGCGGTCGCGAGCAACGCGGCCGCCATGCCCGGCGCAATGGCATTGATGTTGACGTCGCCGGCCATCGCCGTGCCGAGGAACACCACCATGATCCCCAACACCGTGCCGAGCAGGCCGATGTACGGGCCACCGGCGATGGCGTTGGACAGGGTCGAGAGTTTCGAACTCAACTGCTGGTTTTCGCGGGTGCGCACGCCATCCATCGAGCAGCGAATGGCTTCGATGGTCGCGGCGGAAACCGACGAGGTATCCGCGCCCTGCTCGCGGCGGGTGCGGATCTCTTTGACTGCTACCAGATACAAGCGCCACAGCGACGAGTGCTGCAGGCGCTGGGCCAGTTGCGCGTCGTCGGCGAACATCTCCAGGCGCGTGCCGACCTTGGCGAACTGCACGCGGAAGTCTTCGTTGGCAGCGGTGACGCGGCTAAGGCTGCGGTTCTTGCGCAGCATGATGATCCACGACTGGAACATCATCAGCACGAGCACGGCGATGATCACCCAGGCGTCAATTGGCACCGCATTAAGCAGGAAACCAAGGCTGCCGAAACCGAACCCGGACTGTTCTTCATCGACGCCGTAAGCCACCAGTTTCGACTCGGCGCCTTGCGAGGTCGCATCGGCCAGCAATAGCGCGGCCGGACGGGCGACTTTCGACAGGCGCAGTTCGTCGATAGCGCCAGCGAATGGCTGGAACGCACCTTCGTGCAGATCGGCGCCGATGGCCATGACCGAGTTGAACGCCGGCATCGCTTGAGCCAGCACCGCGCTCTCGCGACCGTTGATGTACAGGGTGACTTTCGAACCTTCGGCGGTGAGCGCAACGTGTTGCCATTGCGCCGGTGTCAGCGCTTGGGTGGCAGCGGCGCGCTGGCCGTCGATCTCCACGAATGGCAGGCCCTGGCTGACGCCGATCAGCAGACTTTGCGTGCCTTCGCGCCGAGCGAGAATCAGTTGCTCGCCACTGGCCTGATCCAGTCGCAGCCAGGCACTGAAGGTGAATGCGCTGCCAGGATTATGTTGCAGCGACGGACTGGCCGGCAGCAACAACGGCTGACCGCTGAACTGCAAGGCGCGCCCGACCACGCCATCAATCGCTGCGCCAGTCGCGCTCTGCGCAGCGTTGCCGTACGCCGTGGTGTCTTTCGCCGGCGTGCCGGTGGCGCCGTCGAAGTGATAGAGCGCGGTGTAACTCGGATCGAAGGTCAACTGGCCGTTGCCGGTGGCCGGGGCTTTCTGGTTGCCGTAATACATCCAGATGTCCTGACGCTGACCGCCCTCGACATTCGGCACATCGACCCAGATCAGCGCCATGCCCATCAACGCATCGAAGCTTTCGATCTGGTGGTTGAGCACGGTTTTGTCATCGGCAGCGACGAAGCGCAGGTCGGAGCCGTCCTCTTTGACGCCGTCAAAAGTGAAGTTGCCGGTGTGCAGGCGCACCAGCAGCGCGGTGCGGCCGAGGGCCTGATTGATCGCCGCGCCTTGCGGGGTGGTGTCGACGGCAATCTGTTTGCGGTAATGCCAGTCGTCCTGCCACCAGGCCTGGGCCGTGGCCGGGAGCACGAAGCCCAGGCAGATCAACAACGAAAGGAGAAGGCGTTGCATGGACGTGCTCCGTTAGAAAGTGGCTTGAAGGTTGAAGTGCAGGCGCGATTCCTGTTTCGAGGTGTTCGGCCCTTCTAGTAGCGGGTAGCCCCAGTCGAGGCTGCCGGACAGCCATTTGCTCAGGCTGGCGCGGGTGCCGAGGCCGACGCTGGCCAGGGCGTAATTGGCGTCCTGGTCCGGCAGTTCGTCGCGCAGGTAAAGCTGCGCACCTTCGGCGAAGGCGTAGAAGCGCCAGTCCTGCATCCACGTGCCAGCGAATTTCGCCAGCGACGGTGTGCGCAATTCCTGGCTGAGCAGGTAGCCGTCGTCTGCCGTGCGTTCGGCGGCCAGATAGCCGCGCACCGAGGTGGCGCCGCCGGCGGAGAATTGCTCGTTGGAAACCAGCGGCCCCGAGGCCAGTTGGAACGCCGCTTTGCTCGCGCTCTGCCAGTCGTTGTCGAAGGTCCAGGTGTAATTGGTGTCGCCCTTGAGCACGGCGAAACTCGGCTTGGCACGGTAGCGTTTGTAGTCGAAATCATCGTCGTCGCTGCCGTAGCCGAATACGCTGCGTGTAGCGGCAACCAGGCTCAGACCGAGGCCGAGCTGGCTCTTTTCGCTGTAGCGATAACCGTTGTAGGCGAAGGTGAACGGCGCGTATTTGAGCGGCACCTTGTCGCTTTCGCCGGACAGGCTCAGGCGCTCGTCGAAGTCCTTGAAATCGATGCCGGCCGACAGCGAGTTCGACCAGTTGCCGCTTGAGGGCAGCGTGTAAATCGCCGCGACACCGTAGGAATGCCCTTTGCCGAGGACGTTGCTGCCGCCGATGGTGGCGACGTTGCTGTCGGACTGGTAACCGGAGAATTGCACGCTCCAGCGTTCGCTCAGCGGCGCGGTGTAGGAACCGGACCAGACCTTGGCGTTGTCGGTTTCCTGGGGTGCGGTGAAGAACGTCAGGTTGACGCTGTGGCCGAGCTGCCAAAGGTTGTTGTAGCCGAGGCTAGTGACGCTGCGCAGCTTCTCGGTGTCGGCGCTGTAGTCGTTATTGAGGCCGACGCTGGCCGTCCACGGATTCTGGTCTTCGACCTGCAGATCGACGTCCATGGTGCCGGGCCGCTGACCTTCGCGCACCAATGGCATGACCTGACGGCCCGGGGTCTTGTTGAGCTGCGCCAGTTCGCCCTGGACCTTGGCGAAGTCCGGCACCTCGCCTTCCTTCAGCGCCGGGACGTTGTCGCGAATGTCCAGCGGCGAATAGTGTTTGGCGCCGACCACACGTACCCGGCCGACCTTGGTTTCGCTGACTTGCAGATAGACGATGCCATCGGCCACGGCCTGCTCGGGCAGCTCGACGAACACCGATTGATAGCCGCGTTCCTGATAGGCCTTCTGCAACGCATCGCGGGCGCCTTCGATGTCGCTCAAGGCTTTCTGCGGGCCGAGAAACGGGTACACCGCTTCTTCGATCGCCCGCGCATCGATCACGGTGTTGCCGCGCACGAAGTACTCGTTGACGTCGACCAGACGCTGCGCGCCGGGCGCGTCTGTACCCTCCTCGGCCAGCGCCGGCTGCGCGCCCGCCGTCACCAGCAGCCAGCCCCACAGCGCCAGCCGTGACGTGAAAATCCGTTCCACACTACCCCCTGAAATTCGCGATGACCTGTGGGCGTTAGCGCCCGGTGTGATGCGTCAATTGCTGATCGTTGTGGCGCACGCGTGCTTGCCCAGCCAGGTGTGCAACAGCGCGAAGTTCAGCGAGAACTCGGGCATTTGCAGCAACGCGCCGCAGAACACTTCGCCGATGATTTTCTGAATCAGCAGCACCGCGCGCGGCTCGTTGAGCAACGTGGCGATGTCGCGACTGAGGGCAGTGAAACTCCAGACTTTCTGGTTCAGGCCGAGGCCGACGAACCAGCGGAACAGCAGGTTGTAGTTGAGCTGTTCATAGAGTTGCTGTTCGCTGGGCACCGAATACAGCAGTTGCAGGAGCAGGATGTGCATGACCGTTTGCGCGGGAATGAGCATGCCGGGCGCGGCGTTCAGGTCGCGCAGCAGATCCTGGTGAGCGTCGAGCAGATCGTCGATCTGCGGGCGCAACAACACCAGCGAATGGCCCGGCGGAATGTAGCTGGACACTTCTTTCAAAGCGCCCTGCCAGTCCTCCTGCGAGACGATCCAGACCCACGGCGCGCCGTAGCGATACACCGAAACCGGCTTCTTGCGCGCGGCTTCGACGATCTTCGACAGGCGTTGATCGAGCTCCTGCATGCCCACTTTCGAATAGCGTTCCATAGTCCCCATTGCCTCACTCCCGGCGTCCCGCCTCGGCTTGCAAAGTGCGCCTCTAAAGGCCCCTCAAGCGCGTTACACAGGCATGACCGGACTGGCAAAGGGCTACCGAACTTTTGTCATAAAAGCTTCATTACCGGAGGCCATAGCGGTTGCGCCGCCCCCCCCTGTAGGAGTGAGCCTGCTCGCGATGGCGTCAGGTCAGCCAACTCTTCTGTGACTGACACACCGCAATCGCGAGCAGGCTCACTCCTACAGGGGATTAGTGGTTGTGCACATGAACCTGTGGGAGCACCGTTGCGTGACATTCGCGTGACATTCACGGGGTTAAATCAACGGGCATTCAGGCGTATAACCTGTAGAGACTTTTTGATCTGCATGCGGACATCAACACGGGGTAGCGACATGACCACAGCAAACATCCTTGGCAATCTGTTCCCTTCTGTCAGCGACATCCCGGACAAATACCGCCTTGAGGCTCAGGTCGAGCAACGCGAATATCTGGTCGACGGCCAGTTGCGCCGCTGGGACGGCCCGCTCGCGCAGGTGCGTAGCCCGGTTTACCTGAAAGGCGCAAACGGTGAAGAACAGGTCATTCTCGGCAGCACGCCGCTGCTGGATGCCGACACCGCCCTCACCGCCCTTGATGCCGCCGTCCGCGCCTACGACCGCGGCCAGGGCTTGTGGCCAACCATGCGCGTGGCCGAGCGCATCCAGCATGTCGAAGCGTTCCTCGGCCGCATGCGTGAGCAGCGCGAAGCCGTGGTCAAGCTACTGATGTGGGAGATCGGCAAAAATCTCAAGGACTCGGAAAAAGAGTTCGATCGCACCTGCGATTACATCGTCGACACCATCAACGCCCTGAAAGAACTTGATCGCCGCTCAAGCCGCTTCGAGCTGGAGCAGGACACCCTCGGCCAGATCCGCCGCGTGCCACTCGGCGTCGCACTGTGCATGGGCCCTTACAACTATCCGCTGAACGAAACCTTCACCACGCTGATCCCGGCGCTGATCATGGGTAACACCGTGGTGTTCAAACCGGCCAAGCTCGGCGTGCTTTTGATTCGGCCATTGCTCGAAGCCTTCCGCGACAGCTTCCCGAGCGGTGTGATCAACGTGATCTACGGCAGCGGCCGCGAGACTGTCAGCGCACTGATGGCCAGCGGCAAGATCGACATTTTCGCTTTCATCGGCACCAATAAGGCCGCCAGCGACCTGAAGAAGCTGCACCCGAAACCACACCGTTTGCGCGCCGCTCTTGGTCTGGATGCGAAGAACCCTGGCATCGTCTTGCCCGAAGTCGATCTCGACAATGCTGTCAGCGAAGCAGTCACCGGCTCACTGTCGTTCAACGGCCAGCGCTGCACCGCGCTGAAAATCCTCTTTGTGCATGAAGACGTGGTCGACAGCTTCATCGAGAAATTCAACGCCAAACTGGCCACGTTGAAACCGGGCATGCCGTGGGACAGCGGTGTTTCGCTGACGCCGCTGCCGGAGTCCGGCAAGGTGGATTATCTGCACGGTCTGGTGGCAGATGCGCAGAGCAAGGGTGCGCAAGTGGTCAACCCGATTGGCGGCGAATCCCGCGCGTCGTTCTTCTATCCGGCGGTGCTGTACCCGGTGAACCCGCAGATGCGCGTGTATCAGGAAGAGCAATTCGGCCCGGTCGTGCCGATTGTGCCGTACCGTCATCTCGATACCGTGATCGACTATGTGCTGGAGTCGGATTTCGGCCAACAGCTGAGCATCTTCGGCACCAACCCGGTGGCGGTCGGCCGACTGGTCGACACCTTCGCCAATCAGGTCGGCCGAATCAACCTCAACGCCCAGTGCCAGCGCGGTCCGGACACTTACCCGTTCAACGGCCGCAAGAACTCCGCCGAAGGCACGCTCTCGGTTCACGATGCTTTGCGGGTGTTCTCGATCCGCACGCTGGTGGCGACCAAATTCCAAGAGAGCAACAAGGATTTGATCAGCGAGATCATTCGCGGGCGTGATTCGAGCTTCCTGACCACCGATTACATCTTCTGAGTCGGCTATCGGGCAGAGTCGGTTAATCCTGCCCGATAGCGGCCGCCTCCCGGCGTTTCAGTGTCTACACTGAGCCCAGCATTACTGGATGCCCGGGAGGCTGACCATGCTCGATTACTTCGCGTTGGGCCTGTTGGTGTTTGTCGGTCTCGTGCTGTTTTACGGGATCATCGTGCTGCATGACATCCCGTACGAGATCGCCGTCCACCGCAAGCACCCGCACCAGGATGCCATTCATGCCACGGGCTGGGTCAGCCTGTTCACCCTGCATGCGCTCTGGCCGTTTTTGTGGATTTGGGCGATGGCCTACCGGGAGGACCGCGGCTGGGGCTTCGGTGATGGCAAACCCGTGCAAAACCATGTCATCCGGCTGGAGCAGCAAGTGCTGGAGCTGCAGGACCGCATCGAGCGACTCGAAGCGCAGTCTCCTGCTGCCCCTGCTGCCGATACGCGGGGGATCTGAGCATGGATCTGTTGCTCATCCTCACCTACGCCGCACTCTGTGTCGCCATCTTCAAGATCTTCCGCATTCCGCTGAACAAGTGGACGGTGCCCACGGCTGTTCTGGGTGGTGTGCTGATCATCGGCGCGCTGATTTTCACCATGAACTACAACCATCCCTATTCCGAGGTGGCGCGCTCCTACTTTGTCTCGGTGCCGGTGATTCCGATCGTCAGCGGCCAGGTCATCGACGTGCCGGTCAAGGGCAACGAGCCTCTGCAAAAAGGCGACGTGCTTTTTCGCATCGACCCCACGCCTTTTCACAACCGGCTCAAATCACTCAAGGCGCAGCTGGTAGCCGCCAAGGGCGACCGTTATCGCATCACCGAACTGATTCGCCGCAACTTCGGTACTCAACGCGAACTGGACGCGGCCATCGCCCGCACTGACGATCTGCAGGCGCAACTGGACAATGCTCAGTTCGAGCTGGACAACACCGTGGTGCGGGCGCCGAGCAAAGGCTTTGTGACCCATGTTTCGCTGCGACCGGGGATGATGGCGAGCAAGCTGCCGCTTCGCCCGTCGATGGTGTTTATTCCCCAGGAAGGTCAGTATTTTGCCGCGTGGATGCGTCAGAACAGCCTGCTCCGTCTGACAGTGGGCGATGAGGCCGAAGTGGCCTTCGATGGCATTCCCGGCAAGGTCTTTGCGGGACGGGTAAAAAGCGTGATTGGCGTGATCGCCGAGGGGCAGGTGCAGCCTTCCGGCACGCTGATCAGCTACACCGGCTCGCGACCGGCGGGACGGGTGCCGGTGATCATTGAAATCACTGACCCGGCTTTCGCCGAATACAGCGCGCTCATGCCTGGCGGCGCTTACGGACAAGCGGCGCTGTACAGCCAGCACTTCCATCACATCGGCGCGATGCGCAAAATCCTGCTGCGCATGTCGGCCTGGATGAATTACATTTTCCCCTTCCATTGATTTGACTGACTCACGAGGTTCGCACTGACTACTTACAGCTCCCACGGCCTGCCACCGCTGTTGCGCCGAATCCTGCGCCCGCTGCTGGACCCGTATCGGCGCTACCGCCACGCCCGACTGATCCATTCCGTGCGGGTCGCGCTGGGGTTGCTGGCGACGATTCTGTTGACCACCGGCATCAACCTTCCCCACGGCGAGTGGGCATCGGTGACGATGCTAGTGGTGATCGGTGGTTTGCAGCACCACGGCAATATCGGCAAGAAAGCCGCCGAGCGCGCCATCGGCACCTTGATCGGTGCAGGGGTGGGGTTGGCGCTGGTGGCGCAACATGCGTGGCTGGGCCTGCCGTGGCTGACCTATTTTTCCATGGCCGTGGTGTGTGGCTTTTTCTCGTATCACGCGATCGGCAAGGGTGGCTACACCGCCCTGCTCTCGGCCATCACCGTGTTCATCGTCGCCGGACATGGCGACAACCCGATCACCGATGGTCTGTGGCGCGGTGTCGACATCTTGATCGGCATCGCCCTCGCCCTGGCTTTTTCCTTCGCCCTCCCGCTGTACGCGGTCTACTCGTGGCGCTACAACCTCGCCGATGCCTTGCGCGATTGCGCTACGGTGTACGGGCGCATCATCAACGGTGAAGCGGTCAGCGCCGACGAACATGTGCGGCTGATGAGCAAAGTCGGCGCGGTGATGGTGCAATTACGCTCGCTGATGCCGTCGGTGTCCAAGGAAGTGAAAATCTCCATGACCGAACTCGACGCCATTCAGCGCAACCTGCGCATGTGCATCAGCACCCTGGAAATCCTCGGCAATATCCGCCCCAACGCTAGCGACCCCGCGGCCACGGCGCATCTGCAAACGGCACTGAAGGCTGAGCACCGGCAGATTCGCGTGCAACTGATCGGCATGGCCCGCGCGTTGAAAACCGGCGCTTCGCAACGGCTGGAGCGACCGATGGAGCTGCCAGCAGTGGACCTTGATGCGCCGGTTGCCAATACGCTCGACGGCTACCGGATGTTGACCCGACAACTGGCGGCCAATATCAGCCAGATGCGCCAGCGCTTGGCAGCGACGGCACCGCGCTGGAACATCTGATCCTTACTGCGCCGCCAGCCGCCGGGTTTTCCAGCCCCAGCCTTGTTGCATGCCGGCGGCGGCCAGCAGAATCGCTGCAACGCCTATCCATTGCAGCAATTGGAGGCGATGGCCGAAGGCGAACCAGTCAACGAAAATCGCCGCGATCGGATAAATGAACGACAGTGC
Source organism: Pseudomonas sp. RIT-PI-o (assembly GCF_001297215.1). Taxonomy (NCBI): domain Bacteria; kingdom Pseudomonadati; phylum Pseudomonadota; class Gammaproteobacteria; order Pseudomonadales; family Pseudomonadaceae; genus Pseudomonas; species Pseudomonas sp. RIT-PI-o. Next base: position 18,369 of record NZ_LHPA01000011.1, read on the forward strand.
GCCGGTTAATGCCGTCGGCAGCTTTTGAATCGCGCCGTACAGCAAAACGTACATCAATCCGGTATGCACAATGCCCAGCGTCACCAGACTCGCCCAGGCATCGGCGCCTTGTGGCAACGCATCGAAATGCGCGAACGGCGCGAGCAACAACACACCGGTGCAGACTTGAATCAGCGCGATCAGGTGCGGCGGCGTGCCGGTCAGGCGCTTGATGATCAGTGCGGCAATCGCATACAGAAACGCCGCGCCCAAGGCGAGAGCAATCCCCAGCAAATAATCGTTACCGCTCTCCCCTTGAGTGCCATGGGCGCTGACGATTGCCAGCATGCCCATGAAGGAAACTGCCAGCCAGAACAGCTTCTGCAAGGTGATTTTTTCGCCAAGAAACAAGGCCGCCAGACCGACCAGCATGAACGGCTGCACGTTATACACCGCCGTGCCGATCGCAATCGAGGCGCGGGAATAGGACGCGAACAGCAACACCCAATTACCGACAATCGCCATTCCGCTGAGCACCGCCAGCAGAAACGTTGTGCGGGTCAGAATCCCTGGGCGCAGGAAGCCTAACGCGGCGCAGATCAACAGCAAGGTCCCGGCGCCGAACACGCAGCGCCAGAACACCACGTCGAGCACCGGTTGCCCGGAAACCAGCACGAACCAGCCGATCGTCCCGGATATCAGCATGGCGGCGGTCATTTCCAGCGAGCCGCGGCGGATTGCGTTGTCCATCATTGTTCTCCTGAGGCTAGGGTGAAGCATGGCGAAAGTATGCCAAGCGAGCGCCAGGCTGCTCCAGTGCATAAAGCAGGCTAAACTCCCTTTTGGCCTTTTTTATCGTGGGTGTTTTGCACCTTTTGCCTAATACGGGATTTCGCACATGACTGACGATATCGACCAGGTTCTCATCGGTGCCTTGATGGAAGATTCCCGGCGTTCACTTAAAGCGCTGGCGCAGATCAGCGGCCTGTCGTCGCCGAGCGTGGCCGAGCGGCTGCGGCGCCTGGAAGAGCGCGGCGTGCTCAAGGGCTATACGGTGGAGGTAGACCCGAAATGTTTTGGCTATCAGCTACAGGCGATCGTCCGGGTACGACCTCTGCCCGGGCAATTGCAGGAAGTGGAGCGGCAGATCATGTCGATCCCGGAGTTCACCGAGTGCGACAAGGTCACCGGTGAGGACTGCTTTATCGCCCGCCTGCATGTGCGCTCGATGGAACAGCTCGACACCCTGCTCGACCGCCTCAATACATTGGCGGAAACCAATACGGCGATCGTCAAGAAGACCCCGGTCAAGCGGCGACTGCCACCGATGGCCTAGGTGCCTTTTGCATCTGATCGGCGTAAATTGTGGTTTTTCACAGCTAAGGAATGGCGGTATGAAAACTCAGGCAATGCTGCTGGCGGCCCTGCTGCTCGGCGGTTGCGGCACGATTCAAACGGTGGCGCGCCACGATCAGGCTGCCGTTGACGGACTCAAAGAGCAGAAAAGTTATTGCGGCGCGGTACCGAGAATCTACAGCGGCCTCGCCTATGATTTCTGCACGCTGAACGCACCGCTGGCCTCAGGCATCGATCCCGATGATCACCGCAACGCGGCAATTCCCGTGGTGCTGGTGGACGCCGTGGTATCCGGCGCACTCGACACCCTGCTGCTGCCCTACACGATCTACCGTCAGCAAATGGATGGCAGCATCGTCATCAACTGAGCAGACACTTTTCTCCAGACAATAAAAAACCCGCCGAAGCGGGTTTTTTATTACAGCCGTAAAGATCAGTCGTCGCGGCTCATGATGCCGAACAGTTGCAGCAGGCTGACGAACAGGTTGTAGATCGATACATACAGGCTGATGGTCGCCATGATGTAGTTGCGCTCGCCGCCGTGGATGATCGCGCTGGTCTGAAACAGAATGCAGACCGACGAGAACAGCACGAAGCCGGCGCTGATCGCCAGTTGCAGGCCGCTGATCTGGAAGAAGAAGCTGGCGACCACCGCGCCCAGCAACACGAAGAAACCGGCGGTGATGAAACCGCTCAGGAAGCTCATGTCCTTGCGCGAGATCAGCACGTAGGCCGACAGACCACCGAACACCAGCGCGGTCATGGCGAATGCCGAGCTGACCACTTCAGCGCCGCCCTGCATGCCCAGGTAACGGTTGAGGATCGGGCCGAGCAGGAAACCCATGAAACCGGTCAACGCGAAGGCAGATACCAGGCCCCACGCGGAATCACGGAGTTTGTTGGTGAGGAAGAACAGCCCGTAGAAGCCGATCAGCACCACGAAAATGTTCGGGTAGCCGACACGCATCTGCTGGGCTACGAAGGCCATCACACCGCTGAATGCGAGGGTCAGAGCCAAGAGACCATAAGTGTTGCGCAGGACGCGGCTAACCTCTAGCTGCTCAGCCTGCACGCTGTTATTAACTGCGTAATCCTGTTCGCGCATGGCGACACTCCTGTTGGTTTGAAACGTTCAGTCGCAAAGATCATAACAGACGCTCTGTAACAAGCCATGCAGAGAGTTTGACAGTGTGTTTCATTCAGGTATTATGGCGCCCGCAACGCAAACGGAGGTGTGGCCGAGTGGTTTAAGGCAACGGTCTTGAAAACCGTCGACTGTAACAGGTCCATGAGTTCGAATCCCATCGCCTCCGCCATCTTATGTACGACAAAGCCCTGATTATTCAGGGCTTTGTCGTTTCTGGCATTCAGGAAATTGGCTCCTCTGTCTACGGATCGTTTCCGCATCTTTTCGGGCATTTCCGCAACCCTACCCTTCTGACACCGTTAAGTGCTCAACAAAACTAAGCACAGCGCGACGGCAGCATTGAATGCTCAGTAGACCGCTTTCGGCCATAAGCAGCCGTTCAAGACGGCTCGTTTTTCAGGCGGCAGAGGCCCATCCCGTCGCCGCTACCTGGCGCTCACCCTCCACAACTGATCCAGCTTCGTCGTATAACTCTGGTAGGCTCCCTGATCAGCAAAGACTGAGGGGGGCAGGCAGCGCCTTTACGCTTTCCGGCTTCGAGTCTCCTAGCCCAATTGGCTCCCTGGCGCTTGCCGACCGATAATCAGCGTCTTCGATGCCGCTCGTTGTGAGGGCTATGCTTGGCATTACGCCCATTTAAATTGGGGAAATCTCATGATCAACGTACGCACAGCCCGCATGCTTGCCGATTACAAATGCTGGGCCGATCAGCGCCTCTTTGACAGCCTGGCCGCACTGCCTCCTGGCGAAGTCAGCAAAGAGCGAGTGTCGGTGTTCAAAAACGTAATCGGCACTTTGAATCACATTTACGTCGTGGACTGCATTTGGCAGGCTCACCTCGAAGGCCGGGGGCACGGCTTCGAAACTTCACATGATCTGCTGCATCCCGAACTCGCTGATTTGCGCTTGGCACAAAAGGAGATCGATCACTGGTACAGCGACTGGAGCGCCCGGCAGAGCGAGGCATCGCTGGATAGACTCGTCGAGTTCACGTTTGTGTCTGGGGAACGCGGCACCATGAGTGCCGGAGCAATGCTGATGCATGTGGTCAACCACGCCAGCTATCACCGTGGGTGGGTTATCCAGATGTATTTCGACATTCCGGCCATTCCGCCAATGACAGACATGCCGATATTCCTGCGCGAGACCGATCCAAATTTCAATTCGCTCAATACACCGGCAGAGGGGTCGCCATGTGTTGGGCAATTAATGAGCGCAACCAACGCTCTGCCGGATCGTTATCGTTGACCCCGCTCCAGACCATCGACAACTCCGACGGCACGATGTCAAAGGGCGGGTCATCAGCACGCAACTGGCTGCTGCCATCGATCAGCGCGCACGCCGCGTAGTCCGGCACTGCGGCTAGCATTTCCGTGCCCGCTAATAAGGCACGCAGTCCTGAGAACTGGGGTACCGCCAGCATCACTCGCCGCGAGCGGCCGATGCGTGCCAGGTCGGTATCGATGGCACCGGTCAAATCCCCGGAAAACGACACCAGGGCGTGAGGTCGTTCGCAATACTCATCCAAGGTCAGGGGGCCAGGACGATTATCGCCGCGCAGTATCTTGACGCGCAGATCCCGCAGCTTCTTGCGCTTGGCGTTGGCCGGCAACTCGGTGGTGTAACTGACTCCGACGGAAATCTCTCCGGAGGCAAGCATGGTCGACATCAGCAGAAAGTTAACCCGCCGTACCACTACGATAACCTTTTGCGCCTCTTCGCGAAGTTGATTGATCAATGGTGGAAATAGGCCGAATTCGGCATCGTCGGAAAGGCCGATTCGGAATACGTCCCGGCTGGTGGATGGGTCAAAATCCTTAGCTCGGCTGACAGCTCCGGAGATGGTGTCCATGGCTGGTTGCAACTCTTTAAGAATTGCCAGCGCTCGCTGGGTCGGCTCTAAGGTACGACCGTTGCGTACTAGCAAGGGATCGTCGAACAAGTCGCGCAACCGCGCTAAAGCGGCACTGACGGCGGGTTGGCCTAAGAACAGTTTCTCCCCAGCCCGAGTCAAGTTCCTTTCGAACATTAAGGTTTCGAAAATAACCAGAAGATTCATGTCCACGCGACGCAAGTCGTTTCGATTCATTCCTAGGCCCTCGCAGGCAGCATAATTTTCAAGTAAAGCAGCTACGCGGCAGAACACCGTGTTTCTGCTGCAACTAGACTTTGAATACGCCTTATTCAATCTCTTTACATTTGACCGGAAATGGATCGGGTGCGTGTAGCTCAAATTGGCGTGGGGAGTACGTCACGTATTTCCCTTAGCGAAGCATTAGGACTCAGAGAGCTCTCCCCTCCAAGCTATGTCCGATGTGCAAAGCGGCACGCCACTTCTTGTCGCTCTTTAACCTTCGCATCTAATGACAGGCTGAAGTCATCAGCAAAACGAGCTAAGTGCGATTCCCGTGCCCGCGAACCAAAATTTTTTGTTTCAATTTTGCAGCAAAATCCGAGGGGCAGTCTGTGTTAGACCAGTGCTCGCGACTTTATTGATAAAAACGAAATCCAGTGGTCCTTTTCCTCGCTTGTCCGCCTTCTCTCCCGAGTGGATCTTTGTACTAATCAACCCATGATCTGCGTTGCGGTGTTCCTAGGCAGGTAGAGCAATTTCGTAACAATTGCTGCCAACAAAATTACAAAAGGTCGGAGGACTTATGCGCCAAGATCAGCTTGATGGTCTTGGTTAAATTCTTAGAGGTAGCAAAGCAGCGCAGCTGCACTTGGGCATCCCACCATTGGGGGGGGCTCCCCCTGCTGTAAGCTAGGTAGAGAGAAACCTCGAACGAAGGCTCGGTGTTGTATTGTTCAAACGTACTATCCGGAGTGTCAGTCTGACGTAAGCAGGTGGTCAGTGTCTCAGTAAGAGTCCAGTGAATGCTTCAACTTTGAAATGTCTGTGCGTAACCAGCGCACTTTGACTCGCTGCCGGCCTGCTTAATTTAATTAGGAGTGATGGCGGGGCGTACAACTGGCCGGCTAATGTGCAATTCAAATCATACTATTCAGCCATGCTGACAACCTGCGCGCTTATTGCCACTCAGCCCCTCGTGTCCATAGGAATGGGTAGAAAGACACGCATTGATCTCCGCCCACTCACTGAATGTCGTTGCGCCAGGATTACCAACGTAGGCCCTCTTAGTAGGCCGCCGTACGATTGCTCACAGCTCATTCCAAGAAGGCGGTATAATCGATGCCCAATGGCTCCCACTGCAGAATATCGGGCGCCTAGTAGTACACCGCTCCCACATCATCACCCAAGCCGCCGCCGTTGATGGAAAAGCATCCACCTGCTTCGTCATCTGCCACCAGCAGCTGCCCTTACGCCCGTCCCTCGCTCCATCCCGCCAGGCCCCGATCAATCAGTATCCCGCCAGTCTCAAATGCTATAGCCCCCAAAGTAGACTTGGTTGTTACCTGTAGCTGTAGAAGAACGCTGGTGTTTTGAGGTGAGGTGGAAGCAAGTCGTAGGGGCGGTCGGCATGCTCCAGCATCTCCCGTATGTAGATCATGGCGGGGTCATTAATTTCAAGCGACTTGGCTGCACCATGTGAAGTTTGAAACCAACTGAGGCGACTCATGATCAATTCCTCTCTGTAGGCGGTATTAAGAGGGGGACATGCGGCCCATGGCTGCCGACCCGGGCGAACAGCTCTCCCGAAAATCAAAAAGCTAGGCTCAGCTTCAGGCATCGCTGCCGACCTTTGTACTTCGGCCGTCTGGGGCACCGGCTTCAGGCAACTGTTTCATGAGTCCTAGTTTCGATTTCCTCATGAAAGAACGTATGCACATCGTCGTACCCTATTTTCTGCGCCGTTTTTAGCGCGTCCGTCCCTTTTGCTGTGCCTTCAACGGTGAAGTAATGCACCTGATTGAGACCGATGGTTTTCAGCACTGCGGATAGGTAGGGACGAAGAAAGTCGGGTTGCCGTGCCCTCTCACCGCTAATGTAGCCGCCGGTGGCTACGGCAACGTAGACGGGGCGATCCAATAACGTTCCAACCTTACCTTTTGATGTGCTGAGGAAAGTTTTTCCGACGCGTACGACGTGGTCAATCCAGGCCTTGAGCGGCGAGGGCACGCTGTAGTTGTGCATGGGAGTAGCGATAAGCAGCACATCGCAGGCATTCAACAGGATGATCATTTGGTCGGAGCGACTCAATGTACCTTTCTGATCCTCGGTAGCTATTTCGCTCGGATGGGCCAAGGCATGGGCATAAGTCGCATCGACTGGCGATAACGTGTTCAGGTCTATATCCGTCAGTTCAATCCCGCGTATGCCAGCGCGTACTGTCAGAGCGTGCAGAATCCGCTCAGACAGTTTCAAGCTTTCAGATGCATTACCGTTGGGACTGGCAATCAGGCGAAGGATTCGCAAAGGAGCGAGGGGCTTCTGAGACGGGTTCATGATATTGCCTCCTGTACGGGTGATGCGGTCATGGGGTATCGAACTGTTTTTGAAAACGCAGCGCGCCGGTATAAAGGCCTTCGCGGAAGTAGAAGCGTTGGGCGCGCGCGTTGGCCAAACCCGTGTCAAGCACAAGGCGAGCACAACCGCTGGCACGAGCCAGTCGTTCCAGAGCTCGCAATAACCGGGAGCCCCACTGGCCGCCGCGCTGGGCTTCATCGGTGATGAGGTCATCGACATACAAGAATGGGCCATAAATCAGATTCTCCTGAAGGCGGTAACCTGCAAGCGCCACGAGAGCCGATGACTCGAAGGCTCCAACCAGGCGATAGCCGCCGGCTCGCATTCGTTCGATACGACTCATAAAATCGGCCTCGCTTGTTAGGTGGGGGCGCAATTGCTGCATTACCGGGAAAGCGATTTTCAAGTCATGGCGGCTGTCTAGAGGACGCAGGGCAGTGTCGGCCAAGTCGAGCACGCTGGGCACGTAGTCTTGAAGATTGAACGTCATGGGAGAGGCCTTAGTGGGTTGTGATGGTCAAATCTTGAACTAACATTGCCTCAATTTATTGAACCAAGAAGTGAGATATGAACTAGGCCATGATGACTTCCTGTTCGCACCCTTTCGCCTCCTTGGATGGGCAACCCGGTTCGCCTCTGTACCGTCAGTTATATGACCGAGTACTCGCCGCCATCGCCGCTGGCACGCTTTCCCCTGGTGACCGATTGCCTTCGGTGCGAGCTCTCGCCAAGGATCTCGGCGTTGCTCGTGGCACCATCGAACTGGCCTATTCGCTGCTCACGAGCGAGGGCTACCTCTTGGCCCTGGGGCAGAAGGGCACCGTGGTCAATCCCGAATTGCAGAAGCCGCTACTGTCTGCCCCCGCTTTATCCGTCAGCCGCGAGGTGATTGAAAACTCCCCAGACGCACTATGGCGTCCACCGCAACTTTTGCCGTTTCAGATGGGAGTGCCTGCAATGGATGAGTTCCCACGCAAGATCTGGGCGCGCTTGGGTGCCCGTTATCTGCGAGGCATGCGTTCAGGCGATCTGGACTATCCGCCGCCGCACGGCCTGCCTGCCTTACGCAGCGCCATCGCCTCATATCTGCAGGTGTCTCGAGGTATCGATTGCGGCGCCCATCAGGTGTTTATCACCAGCGGCTGGCGCAGTAGCCTGTCGCTGATCGCACATACTTTGCTGCGCGCAGGGGAGCGAGCCTGGGTCGAAGATCCTGGCTACCCAACCACGCGCCAAGTGCTTCGTCAATTCGGTATTGAGCTTGAGGCAGTGCCAGTTGATGCCGAAGGTATGGATGTGGAGCAGGCCATTGCCAGGCATCAGGCTGCACAGGTCGTCATGGTGACGCCGGGGCATCAAAGCCCACTGTGTATGGCGCTGTCTTTGCCTCGGAGACAGTTGTTACTCGATTGGGTGGCCCGGAGCGATGCCTGGGTTGTCGAGGATGATTACGACGGCGAGTATCGCTATGTCAGTCGCCCCTTCCCGGCGTTGGCGAGCCTGGATCGCAACGGGCGCGTGCTGTACGCCGGGACTTTCAGCAAGGTGCTTTTCCCCGGTATCCGCCTTGCCTACCTAGTGGTGCCTCAGGGGCAAGTGGCAGCGTTTGAGCGTGTAAGTCGGGCGTTATTCTCCGCAGGCTCGCCAGCGATTACTCAAGCGCTGGTCGCAGAGTTCATTGTCGAGGGGCATTTCACTCGGCACATTCAGCGCATGCGAAGGCTCTACAGCGAACGACGCGCTTTGACTATTGAAGCGTTGGAGCGGAGTTTACCCAATGGACTGCTGGTGGAGCGCTCGCCAGGGGGGATGCACTTGGTACTCCGTTTGCCGGAGGGAGTAGTCGACACTGCCCTGACTGAGCAACTGCTGGCCAAAGGCATCGCCGTGCAACCCTTGTCGCGATGGAGTGTTTCGTCGCGGCGTCAATCTGGGCTGCTGCTGAGCTTCACCAACTGCGCCTGCGCTGCTCAGGGCGAGCAGCTTGGCGCGTTGATAAACCGTGCGCTCAGTTGAGGTTGGCTTTGGTCAGGCCGAACACCTCATCCGACGAACCAGGGACTGCCTGAAAGGCCACATTGAGGCGATTCCAACCGTTGATGGCGACAATCAGGAACGACAAATCCGACAGATCCTGTTCGGAAAACTGCTCACGCACATCCGCGTAGAGGCTTTCAGGTACACCATGGGATGGCAGTTGGGTCAGGGCTTCTGTCCAGGCGAGCGCCGCGCGCTCTATTGGCGAGAACAGTTGCGATTCACGCCAGACCGCAATGTGATGGAGGCGCAATTCGCGCTCGCCATGGATCTTGGCTTCCTTCACGTGCATATCCACGCAGAACGCGCAGCCATTCAATTGAGACGCCCGCAGCATTATGAGGTGGGCCAGGTCAGCCAGTAGCGGCTTCTTACTCAGTTGCATCGTCAGCTCCACCAGCTTATTGGAAGCCTGAGGCGACTGTTTGAAGTAATCAATACGGTTGTTCATGGCGGTCACTCGCAGCGGGTTTAGGGTTGTTGGAGCCCACTGTAGCCACGCGTGGTCTAGTCAGACAGGGCCAAGAAAAGACCTTTCAACTAAGCCATGCTGTTCTGATTCGCGATTTGCCGTTCGCCGATGTTGCCAAGCCGGTTGTCCGTGAACCCGGCGGAAGGCGACCCAAAGCCGGTGTATAAACTGGCACAGTAAGCGGCAACTGAGTTGCGATGCGCGATAGTTCTGGGGTGGATAACAGGTGCAGCGCCTTTGTGAAGACTGATTCCTCTCGCCGGTCGACAAAGCCGAAACAGATCGCAAGAGAGTGGGGCGGTGGGCGGTCAATCCGCAGTTCGCGGAGCAACTCGGGCGTGTTTACGAAGAGTGGAGTGGTATTTTCCTCTCAAAGAAATTCGATGCGACCGGATTTTCAGTCCTATAACGCACTTGAGAACACAGCCATTGGTGCGTGTCAAAAAAACCTATTTGTCGTCATTTCGACTAAAACGAATAATGGTCAAATTGACTCGGTATAGCTTCTGCACCCTGATTTTTATGACGTTTTAGGTTGGCATGAAATGTGTCAGTGATGGGTAAATGGTTTAATACCCAAGGAGCTGAAACATGAAAAGTGAGTTCGACAATCGTGTCGCTGTGGTAACCGGAGCAAGTTCAGGCATCGGACTGGCAGTCGTTCAACGATTACTAAGCTATGAAGCGACGGTAGTGGCGATGTCCCGTGGCCGGGGCGGCCTGGCTGCACTCAAAGACGTTCATGGTGATCGCCTCCATATTGTCAGTGGCGATGTTACGGTAAGTTCGGATCTTGAGAAGCTTGCACACTGCGTCTCCAGAATCGGGCCTGTAGATTTTCTAGTACCGAATGCAGGAGTCGCTGTACTTGAAGACAGCTTGGCGAGTAAGGGATTCGAGCGAAATTGGGCCATCAACGGAGCAGGTGCGCTTAACACGCTTTCAGCTTTGCGAGCCCAATTGGCGAGACCCGCTTCGGTAGTATTTGTGGGGACTTTTCTTTCCGCTTTGGCCTTCCCAGGCTTGGCTGGCTACATTGCGTCGAAAACAGCACTGACAGCGCATGCTCGAACCTTAGCCGTCGAACAGGCTGAGGCCGGAATTAGAGTGAACGTCGTATCGCCAGGGCCAACAGCTACGCCGATCTGGCGATCACTAGGGTTGGATAATGCGACGTTGTCCTCAGTCGCGGAAACGGTCAATCAGCGCTTACTAGAGGGTAAGTTCCTTGAGCCGGAAGCGGTGGCAGATGTGATTCTGTTCCTTCTATCAGAGCGAGCACGTGGCATTTACGGCCAAGATATTGTGGTAGATGGTGGGTATACCTTGCGGTAGGGCATAGAAACGCGAAGAGGTCGTGTAGACATGTATTCGGTGCGGATCGTGCGCTCGGCCTCTTATTTTTTCTTGCGCTAACTTTACCTCGATTGACGCGATCAACTCGGGCCCTTGATTACGTACATTCCCCCCATGGTTGCCCACCTTGTATCTATGAATCCTCAGCTGGCCGGTGCCGACACGCCCAGCACGCCTTGAACGAAAGACCCACATGGGCAAGCCCGCAGCGGTGACCACCTTTGCTATATGCATGCCTCATTTATGTCCGCTTTTGGCCGAAAGCGGTCATTCATAAGCGTCTGCTTCCGGCCAAAAGCGGACGTTCGACTGATTAGAATGAAGTGATTAAAGCTGCACGACTAAGTTGGTCAGGGGAAATGGTAAAGGCTTAATACTCGCCCGAACGACTGACGCCACCCTATCTAACCCGAACATCCTGGCCGGTTGCTCGGGTCGAGTCCGCTTGTGCACTTGACTCCTTGGTTCGCCTCCAGCCATTTCGTATGATGAGCAACCTTAGTTTGGGATGCTTGGCGTGAAACCAACATCAAAAAAAGCTTCAATCAATCCGCCCGTACCAATCGGCGTCACCCAGAATTTAAGCGATGCTGTAAGTCAGCTTTCTTGGGACGACTTGCGAATCATCAAAACGCTAAGCGAATGCGGTAATAGAGCAACGACTGCAAAGAGGTTGGGGATTAATGTATCCACCGTATCGCGTCGTGTGGCTCAAGTGGAAAAGACACTTGGGGTCGCTTTATTTGACCACCGCCGCTCTGGGTACATGCTGACGCCCGAAGGTATTGAATTAAGAGCGCTCGCCGAACGCGTCGAGCTTGATATCGTCAGCGTTACACGTCGGGTTTCTCGGGCAGGTCAAGGGCTGCTTGGAAAGCTTAGGATCACTACCAGCGACTCGCTGCTGCTGTATTTTCTCACGCCGATCATCGCCGACTTCAAGGCACTTAATGAAGGAATTGCCATCGAGGTTCTGGTTGGCAACGAGACGTTAAGTCTGGCTCGCGATGAATCTGACGTAGCGGTGAGAGCGACCAAAAAACCTGCCGAAAGTCTAGTCGGGCGCAAGCTCGCTTCGATCGCATGGGCGCCTTATGGCAGCATAAGACAAGCGACTAGTGCCCCGTTCGCAGAAGGCCAACCGTGGGTGTCCTATTCCGCAGGATTATGTGGACTGAAGGCCAAAAGCTACGTCGAAGACAGAGTCAGCGCCGACTGTATTTCTTATCGTACGGACTCAGTCGCGGCCGCGAGCGTCGCCATTGCGGCAGGACTTGGTTATGGGTTTCTTCCGTGCATGCTGGGTGACATTACGCCTGGGTTAACACGCGTAGGGCCAGTTGTGCGCGAGCTACAGGACGAGCTCTGGCTGCTTACGCATCAGGACATTCGAAAGTCATGGAGAGTCAAAGCATTCATGACTTTTTGTGCAGCAGCCGTAGCGCATCAAAAGCCTTTGATCGAAGGGCAGCTGAATCTCCCGGTTGCGCAGGGCGAAACCGGGAGCGTCTCTTAGTCGGCGCTAGATCCGATGACAGCCTTGCAGACAATTTCAATCAGCTGTGAACGTTGAGCCAACCTGGATACACCGATGATATTGCTCGCGCACTGGGGCCGCTCAGTGCGATATGCGGCTTTGCGCACATCACCTACCACGGCGAATGCCGCGTCCATATCCAAGACGTAGAGCGTTTCTTCGACGACATCATTAAGGGTTGCTCCATAGAGCGCGAGCAACTTGGCGATGTTGTCGTAGGAGACGCGCATCTGCTCTCCTATCGATGAGAAATCGCTCGGTTTGCCCTCGCTATTCAGGGGCGCGGGAGCAACGAGATTACCCGCCTCATCGTGGTTGAACTGACCCGAGATATAGATCTCGTTTCCAACTTTTCTGGCCTGGGGGTAGCCGTAGCCCTCCTCCCATGAGACTCCCCAGTAAGCGGTGTTTTTGCCGTGCGGTTGTGAAGCAGCCATTGCTTTCTCCTTGCAGATGACGGATCGAATGACGTCGATTCGAGTTGTCGGGAAGCAGAGGCTAGCACTGGAAACACTATTGAAAATGCGCATTTTTGCGCCTCCAGCAGCGCAAAAATGCGCCCCCATCTCGACGCGACTTCCGTTAAATTTTTCCCAATCGACTGACCGCTGGATTGAGCTAATCAACCGGCTACTGGGAAAAAGGAATCAGGATGAAAAAGGAAACATGCGCGTCCTCACTTAAGGATTTGACTAAACAAACCGGACATTTGAAACCTTGGCAGATCCAGCGCGCCAAGCAGGTGATGCTCGATAACTTGGACGCAGGTATCTCCGTGGCAGCTATCTCACAAGCGTGTGCGCTATCGCGCAGCCATTTCACCCGTCAGTTTAAAAGAAGCACTCTCGTCTCACCCAAAGAATGGATGCGAGAGCAGCGGATTTTGAGGGGCAAGCAGCTACTTCAGACGTCGAGATTGCTAATTGCGGACATTGCACTGGAGTGTGGCTTCTCTGACCAGTCACACTTCTGTCGAACATTCGTGCGAACCGAAGGTGTAACTCCGCGGGCTTGGAAACAGAACAATCAATCGCCTGCGCTGTGACTTGATGAGCTGGATAGCGGAGCTGAGTCGTACCTGGAGGCTTAACCCTAGGAGGCGACGCATGGGAACGGCGCCTCGGTCGCATTACGGTAAACACACAATCATCGCCCGCTAGTGGCCGTTAACGGTCGAGTGCGAGCGTCTGCTTTTGGCCGAAAGCAGCCGTTCACGAACGACTACCTTCGGCCAAAAGTAGCCCTGATGGAGGGCTATAACTCTCTGATGCTCAGAATAAACGGGGGATGACAGCGGGGTAGAAAAATAGGCTGTAAGTCGACGCTGCCTCATAACACCACCCACGATAGAGAAGCCATCGGGCCTTCTACTTCAGGCGAACGAAAGACCATTCAACGCCACAGGTGAGAATTGGCGGTATCTGCTTCTCCCTTAATAATACTGGCCTACGGCGAGCAAGCTTTCGAGACCTGTCTAATCGTAACCCCTATCCTCCGAATTTGACCGGTTGAGGAAGGAGCTCTCGGCTGAAGAGGGATTGCGACGGCGAAAAGTCCGTATTCCAGGCGAACGCAGTGGCGCTCGAACAATCTCGGTCGGTACCCAGGTGACGGTTAGCGGCGAGAGAGCCACTGCAATGGCGAACGCATTCAGTCCCCCTGTGCCGATAACATCAGAGCAGATAGCTCTTTTTTCGCCATTGAAGGTACATGCGGCAAGATTATCAAAGAGCATCCGAGTGCGAGCTTTATCCGACTGTTGTAAAGGTGGCCTGGACTGAGCCTGCAAGAGAGATTGGAAATCTGCTCCATCACTCGTTGCCCGCATCCTGGGTTCTGATGTCGGCAAGACGGATGGTGCTGGCGGTACTGCAGAAATACCGGTCATCGGCATGCCTCATATCACGCTTGGTGTCATGAATCTCGCCAGTGTTCCTGGCGTGACAGTTCCGTTCTTTGCTTCATCAGATCCCGCTGAACCAGTTGTAGCCCTGGTCTTCCCAATACCCGCCCGGGTTGTCGTTGCTGACGAAAATCTCGACAACATGCTTGGGGTTTTTGAAGCCCAGTTTGGTGGGGACCCGAACCCTCAGCGGATAGCCGTACTCGGGCGGCAGCGCCACGTCAGCGTAATCCAGTGCCAACAGCGTCTGCGGGTGCAAGGCAGTCGGCATGTCCAGACTGGAGTAGTAACGATCGGCACATTTGAAACCGACAAATTTCGCTGTGGTGTCGGCGCCGATGTGTTCCAGGAAGGTTTTCAGCGGTACACCTCCCCATTGCCCGATCGCGCTCCAGCCCTCAACACAGATCAGCCGAGTGATATCGCTGCGTTGCGGCAGCTTGCGCAAGCTTTCGAGTGTCCACGGCGCCTTGTCCCTGATCCGGCCGGAGACAGCGAGCGAGTAACTGGTCAGGTCTACTTCAGGGATATCGTCCTCACCATAGAAAGCGTTGAACGGAAACGGCTTGGTGATCTGCGCGCGGGCGAAGGTCGGCGCCAGTTTCCGTCCACTGAACAGCCACGCCTGGACCCGGTCGTTCCAACGCGACATGGCCCAAAGCACTTTGTCGACCTGATCGCCGTCCTGCAGGTTGCAACCGGTCAGCATCGACATCGCGCCCACCGTCAGGCCGGCCCGAAGAAAATGCCGGCGCTGAATGTTTTCCAGTTCAAGCTGTTGCGCAGGTTCAATCCTGACGCGCTGACGCGTTGTTTTTGTGGATTCAGTCATGACCCGTTTTTCCCGTTGTCAGGCGTGCGCACTCCACCCGTGATCATTGGCAACAGGGTTTTCGGTACCAGAATCACCAAGACCAGATGAATCACCACAAACGCTGCAATCATCGTCATGGCCGCGAAATGTACGTAACGAGCAACGTCATAGCCGCCCAGTAACGCGACCAGCTCTTGAAGTTGAACCGGTTTCCAGATCGCTACACCCGAGATCACGATCAGTACACCTGCCGCCAGCACGATCCAGTACATCAGGCGCTGTACTGCGTTATAGACACCCTTTTCATGCACCAGCCGAAAGCGCAAGGCATCGGTCAGATCATGCTTCAATGCGGCAATGCCGATGGGCAGCAGCTCACGTTTGAAATGACGACTGGCCAACCCGTACAGCACATAGATTGCGCCGTTGATCAGCAGCAGCCACATGAACGCAAAATGCCAGGCAAGTGCCCCGCCCAGCCAACCGCCCACGGTCAATGACACCGGAAACCTGAAACTGAACAGTGGCGAGGCGTTGTAGATAGCCCAACCGCTCATGAACATGCAGACCATGCAGGCCGCATTGAGCCAATGGGTGAGGCGAACCGGCCAGGGATGCAGTTTCTTCTGTCTCACGTGGTTCCCCTTGCAAGCCTTCCGTGTAGCGGAGCGTTGCCACACGGCAACGCTCAAGCTTTCTCAGATGATTACATCGGTGGCTGGAAGCCATCCTTGCCGACTGCAATGCCGCGTGCGGTGCCATCTGCAGCGGGGAACAGGACGATTTTCGTTCCTTTGACCAGCTCATCGGCGTTGCCTGGCTCGACGTAGGCGATAGGCACGTCATCCGGCACGACGATTTGTTTCTCACCGCCCTGGTAGTTGACGGTCAACGTGCGGCCGTCGGTTTTGGACAGTTTGCCCACGGTGCCGTTGGTCATGGTGCCAGTGCTGCCGTCTGCGTTCTGCCAACCGTAATGACCTTCGCCGCTGCCCTTGAGGCTGGCATCGAATACCGTGACCTCCAGCGCCTTCAGTGTTCCATTGGCCTGCGGGATGGCCGCCGAGCCGATGAAACTGTCGGACTTGATTGAGTCGAGACTGGCTTTCGATACCCGGTTGATACCGGTCTTGTCAGTCAGTCCGATCGTCTGCTGGGCGCCAGAGCGGACAGTGAAGGTCAGCGTGTTGTTGCTGACGCTTTCCACCGTACCGCGCAGTGGTTTGATGACCGGCATGTCAGCGGCGGTGGCAATGACGGCAGCGCTGAGCATCACCAAACCGAACGTAGTAGACAGGGCGTTTTTGAGTTGCATGGCGACGATTCCTCATGGGTTGATGTGTCGCCATCCTCGACCGCAGACCGGGACGTCACGATGACCGCCGAATGACATTTTTGTCATTCGCCAACCCTGACCATGAATGACAGAAATGTAACCGACTGCGCCCGTTCATCCCGCTACACTGCACAGCCGAGATACCGATGTCGCGGACTGAATCCCGTCATGAAGAAACCCGAGCGCGCCTGACGATGCATATCCTGCTGATCGAAGATGACACCAAAACAGGTGAGTACCTGAAAAAGGGGCTCGGCGAGTCCGGTTACAACGTCGACTGGACCCAGCACGGCGCCGACGGTCTGCACATGGCCTTGCATACGACCTATGACCTGATCGTGCTGGACGTCATGTTGCCCGGGATTGACGGCTTTCAGATCATCGAGCTGTTGCGCGCCAGACAAGATGTCCCCGTGCTGTTCCTCACCGCGCGCGACCAGTTGCAAGACCGCATTCGCGGTCTGGAACTGGGCGCCGATGATTACCTGATCAAACCTTTTTCGTTTACCGAACTGCTGTTGCGCATCCGCACTATTCTGCGCCGCGGTGTCGTGCGCGAAGCCGACCATTTCCACCTTGCCGATCTCGAACTGGATCTGGTCCGGCGCCGCGTGACCCGCCAACAACAGGTGATCGTGCTGACCAACAAGGAGTTCGCCCTGCTGCATCTGTTTCTGCGTCGAGCCGGCGATGTGTTGTCCAGGACACAAATCGCTTCGGAAGTCTGGGACATGAATTTCGACAGCGATACCAACGTGGTGGACGTCGCTGTCAAGCGCCTGCGCAACAAGGTCGACCAGCCCTACCCGATCAAGCTGATCCATACCATTCGCGGTATCGGCTATGTCTGCGAGGTGAGGCCATGCGGTTCCGACGCCAACCCTCGCTGACGCTGCGATCGACCGTGGCGTTTGCCATGGTCGCGATGCTGGCCGTGGCCGGCGCGGGCTTCTATCTGTATCAGACGATGAAAGCCTCGGTATTGATCTACAGCGATCACGCGGTGATGGGCCGTCTGGAGCATTTTCGCAAGCTCCTGCATTACGAACTCGCCATCGAAAAGCTGCGCGACAGCCCGCAGATTTTCAAGAACATGCTCGACAGCGAAGACGACATCTTCATCATTGAAGAGCCGGGGCAACCACCGGTCATCCAGGTCAATCCACTCAACGTCACGTTGCCTGAACTGCCGGTGATCGGCCAGGACACAAAGCTGAGCGTCAGTGATCTGCGCAGCGGCGTGACCGACTCGGGAACAAGGCTGCGCGCCGCCTCCGTAGTCACGACGTCGGGTGGCCGTGTAGTCCGATTGACGGCCGCCCACCTTATGGGCAAGGAAATGGCGATGCTTGCAGCGTATCGCGAGCGCATCTACCTGGCCGTGGCCCTTGCGTTTCTGGCAACCGCGTTGCTGGGTTATCTGTTATTGCGTCGCGGGCTGCGTCCGCTGCGCAAAATGGCCGCCCATGCCGCAGCCATAACGCCTGAGCGTTTGCACAGCCGTATGGACAGCGCCGATACGCCGGTTGAATTGCAACAGCTGAGTGACGCCTATAACGCGATGCTTGATCGTCTTGCTCAGGGTTATCAGCGACTGACGCAATTTTCCGCCGACCTTGCCCATGAAATCCGCACGCCGGTCGGGTCGTTGATGGGACATTGTCAGGTTGCCCTTCGCCAACGCCGTAGCGAGGACGAATATCAGGCGCTGATCGCTTCGAACCTTGAAGAACTCGAACGGATCTCGCGCATCGTCGAAAGCATTCTGTTTCTGGCGCGCGCCGATGAAGCGCAAGCCGTAGTGGAGCGCCAGCAACTGTCGCTGCATGACGAATCACAGCGCATCGCTGAGTATTTTGAGGGCTTGGCTGAAGAGCGGCGAATGAGCTTCCAAATAACGGGCGATGGTATCGTGCTCGCTGACCCCTTGCTGCTGCGCAGAGCGTTGAGCAACCTGGTGGCGAACGCTGTTCGCTACGCTTACGAGGGCACCGAGATTCTGATACGGGTATTGGAAACCCACGGAGGTACCCGGATTGAAGTGGAGAACCAAGGGCCGGTGCTGGGCGACGAAACCCTGGGCAAACTCTTCGACCGCTTTTACCGTGGCGATGCGTCTCGGCACCAGAATTCCGACTCCTACGGGCTTGGCCTCGCCATTGTCGTGGCCATCATGCAACTGCATGGCGGCCACGTGGGTGTCGAACAGCCAAGGGCCGGGACTATTCGTTTTTCGCTGTCGTTCCCTTGAGCTGCTCGACCGCTGCAAACTGTTCTTCGCCCGCTGCGGGTACCCAATCTTTTAACGGCGTCAGGAAGTGCAGTTCAAAACGACGTGACAGGAACGCCCACTTTCCGTACCGACGTTCAAACCTGTCGTGGTAAAGACCGCTGACTTGCACCGGGCCTTTTTCAATGTCATGAAACAGGCAATCCGCAGCTACCGTGCCCACTGCGCTGTCACCCTCGATTTCAATCAGCGGGTTGGCCATCCAGTGGTGCATATGGGGCATCTGGCGCCAGCTGTTTTGCGCCATCGCCAGGATTTCGTCACGGTTTCCAGCCTGGCCAAAACCCGGTAGATCCAGTGTCGACTCTTCGTGCCAGATTGAGCTAAGAAGCGAGGCGTCGATGCGGTCGAAAGCATTGGCGTAGGCGCTGATCAGCGACTCGATGGCGGCGCGACTTTCCAGGGCGTCCAGTCGGGCTGTCAGTTGTTCATTGTTCATGATGAGGTTTCCTGCAGGGGCTGCGCATAAGCGAGGAAGGCAGCCCTGCGCGAGGGCTGCGCTACGGTTGAGCACGTGGTCAGATCTGCGACAGGCCGCCGTCGACCATCAACTCCACACCGTTGACATATTTCGCATCGGCAGACGCAAGAAACAGCGCCGACGAGGCGATTTCCTCAGGCTCGGCCATGTACCCCAATGGCGTGATCTGCTCGACGTGCTGACGCAGCGCGGCGACGTCGCTTTCGCTCATCTTCAAGCCGTTATCCATCAGCGGTGTGCGGGTGAAGCCAGGGCTCAGGACATTCGCTCTGATCTTGCGACCTTTGAGTTCGTTGGCCCACGTCCTGGCAAAGGAACGTACCGCGGCTTTGGACGCGTTGTAGAGGCTCAGTCCTTCCATGCCATTGCTGGAACAGATAGAGGCCGTCAGTACGATCGAAGCGCCATTTTTCAACAATGGCATCAACGTCTGTACAGTAAAAAAGACTCCCTTTACGTTGATGTCGAACATGTTGAAATAGGCGGCCTCGGTGGTCTCGCCCAGCGGGTTCTTTTCACAAATACCCGCATTGGCAAACACTGAGTCCAGTTGATCGTCGTGCGCCTCAATCGTCGCCTTGAGCTCGTCCAGATCAACCTGGCGCGCGACATCGGAAATGACCGCGACCGCCCTGTCGCCAAGCTTGGCCACCGCCGCCTCCAGCGTGGCTGCAGAACGCCCGGTGATGTAAACGCGCCTGGCGCCCTCGGCAATCAAACCCTGTGCAATCGCAAATCCGATCCCGGTGGACGCGCCGGTGACGACTGCGACCTGATCAGCGAATTTACCCGACATAACTGACTCCTCGATTTCGGTTGTGTGGCTCGACTGGAACCACAGTGCGGCCATTGTGCGAGGAGGCAGGGGCGTAGCGGCACTGCCATAAATGAACATTGGCCGTTCATTTATGTGAGGCGTCAGCCAGGGTTTGATCGTTTAGATTGAAGTCAGCTGATTCAAAGCATGACCCGCAATCGAAAATATTCTGGAGCCGAAGGGTTTCAGAAAGGAGACCTTATGCCTGAGAAAATAGTAGCCCTTCCGGAACAGCGGCGCTGGCTGATGTTCGCCATCCTGTTGGTCGGTGCATTCTTGCCGCCGCTGGATTTCTTCATCGTGAACGTAGCGCTGCCTTCGATTCAGCAATCGCTAGGCACGGCCTCCTCTGCCGAACAGTTGATCATCTCTTCTTACGCGGCGCTGTATGCCGTGACACTGATCACCGGCGGACGGCTTGGTGACATCTTTGGCCGCATGAGAATGTTCTTCGTTGGCCTGATTGGCTTTGCCGTCGCCTCACTGATCTGCGGTGTCGCCGAGTCACCCTGGGTGTTGATCGCCGGACGCTCGCTGCAAGGCGTGACGGCCGCTGTAATGGCGCCGCAGGCACTCGCTTCAGTGCAGGCGATATTCCCTGAGTCGGAAAAACCCTTGGCGTTGAGCCTGTACGGTGCGGTGTTTGGCTTGGCGTCGGTAGTCGGCCAGGCACTTGGCGGGATTCTGATCTCGCTCAACCTGATGAACCTGGGCTGGCGGACGATATTTCTGGTGAATCTACCGATTGCGTTGCTGGTCATTCTGATCGCCATCCCCGTGGTCAAGGAAACCCGCGCACCCCAGACCAGCAAGCTGGATCTGGGTGGAACGCTGTTGTCGATGGTGACGCTTGCGGCGCTGATCGTTCCACTGATCGAGGGACGTGAAGCGGGCTGGCCGTGGTGGGCCTGGCTGTCGCTGGCGGCGGTGCCACTGCTGGCCTGGCTGTTCTGGCGCTACGAAGCCCGCTTGTATCAAGCGCAAGGCGCGCCGTTGCTGAACCCTGCTGCACTGCGTGCGCCCGGGCTGGGCCGGGCATTGCTGGTGGCGCTGACTTTTTACGCGATCGGCGTGTTCTTCCTGCTGTTTTCCATCTATTTACAGGGAGCGCTGCATACGAGCCCGCTCAGTGCAGGTCTGGTCTTTCTGCCATTCGGCGCTGGTTTCTTGCTGGGGCCGCTCGCCACCCATCTGTTTCGGCGTTTGCTGGGGTCTTATGTGAATCCCTTCGGAATGGCACTCGAAGTGCTGGGGTTCGTACTGTTGGCCTGGCTCGTGGCGCACACACCGACGGCCGTCACGCCCTCTGCGCTGTCCCTTGCCGTGATTCTCTTTCTGATCGGCTTCGGACAAGGACTGGCCCTTCCGACATTGATGCGCATGATCACTGGACGCGTGGCACCGGCGTATTCCGGCATGATTGCGGGCATCACCAGTTCCACCCTGCAAATCAGCACAGCACTGAGCGTAGCGATCATCGGTGGCATTTTTTACACGCTTCTGGGCAAGGACACGGACGCGGCGGCCATCACCCACGCCTTCACCGTCGCCATACTGTGCATCGCTGCGTGTCTGGTGGTAGGCGCAGGACTGAGCCTGAGCCTGGCGCGCCAACCTGCTGCAGAGCTGCAAACGGCGGCCATGCACCCGGCAGAGTGAATCAACCGCCTGCCTGAGTGCCAATCATGACGGAGGCCAGGTCGGCAAGCGCGCGCAGGCTGTCCATCTGGCGCATGTCCTGGTGGTAGCCCATCCAAATGTCGCGGCCTGGTGGCGGTTCATCTGAATCGATCAGACGCAGCGCCGTCAACTGGTCGCCCAAAGCGCGGGGCAATACCGCGACGCCCTGCCCCTGCACACACATTTGCGCCTGGACTGTGCGGCTGCTACTGGTAAACACGGTACGCGCCAGAGGGTAACGCTGCTGCAGCCACTGCACATCGGGATAATGAGATTGGGCAACACTCATGGTGATCAGACCCAGCCCGGCGCCCTGTGGCTCAGGGTCAGCAGATCCAACGGCTGCGTATAACCCGTAAGTCAGGGAGATCAGCTTGCGGTGCACGATATCGGGTTCGGTGAACGGAACGATTCGAAATGCGATGTCGGCGTCGCGGCGAGCCAGATCAAACAATCGATGCCCGGCAATGACCTCGGGCACGATCAATGGATAACGACGGCGCAGTTCACTCAGCACCGGGGCCAGGACATAACAGGCGAACCAGTCAGCGCAGGAAATGCGCAGCACACCTTCAGGCTGTGCGCTGTCCCCCGCGAGGCGCCTTTCGATGGCCAACGCACTTTGCTCCATTTCCTGCGCGAGGCTGAGGAGCTTCTCGCCGCTGTCGGTCAACACGAGACCTTGGTTGGTACGCAGGAAAACGGGTTGGCCACTGAACTGTTCCAGCACCTGCAAGCGCCGCCCCACGGTCGGATGGCTGACCCCCAACAGCTTGGCGGCAGCCCCCAATGACCCGCTGCGGGCAATCGCGAGAAAGACCCGCACATCACTCCAGTCCATGCTCTGCCCCCTTACAAAAATGAACAGTGAGAGTGCAGCAATGGCAGTGCCGTAGCAATCCCGTGCCCGACATACTTGTCTGCATTCACCGTCGTCGAATACCAACCGGAGACTGCAAATGAAGATTGGTTTTATCGGAGTGGGAAGCATGGGCAGAGCGATCATTCCACTGCTCGTCCGCGCTGGCCATCACGTCTCGGCATGGAACCGCAGTCACGCGGCGATCAAGGATCTCGAAGGCATCAGCGTTATCGAAACGCCGGCCTCGGCGTTCCAGCAAGAGGTAGTCATCACTCTTCTGGCCGATGACGCCGCCGTCAGGCAAGTGCTGCTCTCCAGCGCTGTTCTGGAAACTGCAGACGAAGCTTGCGTGCATGTCGTGATGTCGACCTTGTCGCCTTCGCTGATGTTGGAGTTGCAGCGAGAACATGAAGCCGTCGGCATGCCATTGATCGCGGCGCCGGTTTTCGGCGTGCCCGCCGTGGCGGCCAAGGGCGAGTTGAATATCCTGGCGGCCGGATCGCAGGCCGCTGTCTCGACCGTCCAACCGCTGCTCGACCTGCTCGGGAAAAAAACCTGGTATCTGGGCGATCAACCTGAACAGGCCTGTATCGCGAAAATCGCCGGCAACATGATGATCACCCAAGCCATCCAGTCTCTGGGCGAAGCCAGCGGACTCGTTCAACGCCACGGACTGAGCCCTTCGATTTTCATCAAGCTCATGACCCAGACCCTGTTCGCCTGCCCCAGTTATCAACGTTATGGGCAGAACATCGTCAGCAGTAATTTTGAACCGGGATTCAAACTGTCGCTTGGCCTCAAGGATATGAATCTGGCGATCGATGCGGGTCGTCTCAAAGGGCTGGAGTTGCCAGCGGCGGATGCCGTGCGATTGAAAATGACGTCGGCGGTAGCCAGGGGAGATGGCGACAAGGACTGGTCGGTTTTTGCTCAGCAGACGAATCATTGAGAAGCTCTTTCGAACACCTGTCACGAGGTCATTCATGGAAAACTCCGACATCGCGCGTCAACTCTCAACATTCAGGAAAACCATCGACAATATCGACGCCGCGCTCATCCATCTGCTCGCGGAACGGTTTCGCTGTACCGATGAGGTCGGATTGCTCAAAGCCCGATATCAGTTGCCTGCGGTAGACGAGGCCAGAGAGCAGCAGCAAAACCAGCGTCTGGCAGCACTTGCTCAGGAGGCTGAGCTGGATACGGCCATCGTGCAGAGGCTGATGCAGTTGGTCATTGGCGAAGTGGTCGAGCGCCACAGGCAGATCGCCGCCAGGCATGCCCCGACACCCGCCAATAACCTTACCCCTCGGGCCTGACCCCGGCGCCACTTATCGAAGCAATCAGACAAACGAGCAGAACCGCATGAAATGGCCAACGATCGAGCAAATTCGAAGCTTTACCGATTTACCCTCTGGCTACAGTTGGGATTACCTGAAACGTGAGGAGATCAATGTCGCGACAGATTTTTTCCGGACATGGTTTCCCTCCATTTCGGTGGGGTTGGCAAGCCCGTTTCTGGACCAGCAGTTCTACGCAGACAACGTGGTGCTCGAAGACGATCCGGAGCGAGGGATATTCGCTACCGTCGTCCGCCAGAACGATGAGATTGTCGCTATCGCCACGTGGGAAAAAATTGACGGTGCTGACGTTATTTTCGGGCGGGTGGGCGCGGTAGCCAAACCGCACAGACAAGCCAGACTGGCCGTTGCGGCCCAGGACCTGGGAGAAAAAATCGGCACGTTCATGGGCGCGGGGCTGATCTATGGCATGGCAACAACCCGCACGCCGTATATGCAACAAGCACTGGAGCAAGCCGGTTACAAAGCGGTAGGAATAATGCCAGGTCTCGACCGGGAAGAAACAGCACCTGGAGTCGTGCGCAGGATTTACGAAGTCATCTATGTAAAACGGCTCGCACCACACGCCGACTTTCTCATTCCTGCCGGTCATAACCTTACCCCTACAGTCGCGCGACTTTACGCAGATATATTTCAAGGTGATGACGACACGAACTGACGAGCCAGCCTAGTAGCGAACCAACCATCGAAATGCTTCTGATCAGTAACGCTCCCGGCTCGCGCCTTTTGCATCGATCGAGGTAGCCACATTAGGTAATGAGTTCAAAAAGACTCAGCAGCGGCTAAAAGCACCTGTGGGGTTGATTAATAGATGAGAAGTGAACTGAGTGGACGCGGCTCTGGCCCCTGAGTTAGCTTTCGTAACCGTTCTAACTTTGGGGCTCCGCAATCATGACTGATCGTCAGATCATTGTTCCAGATGGCATGAGATTGATCTGCGAGCGTGCTGGTTATGCACCAGCAGTAAAGGTAGGAAAAACTCTCTACTGCGCGGGTCAGGTAGGCAGGACGCCGGAATTATCCGTTATCGAAGACCCTGAGCAGCAGTTCTTGGCTGCATGGGACAATCTCCGGGTCGTCTTGGAGGCAGGTGGCTGTAAATTTGAAGATGTCGTAGAAATGACAACTTACCACGTCAACATGCACCGTCACATGCCAATTTTCAGACGCGTAAAGGATAAAGTCTTTCCGAGAAGCACTTGCACGTGGACCTGCATTGGTGTCAGTGAGTTGGCTCGACCTGGCCTTCTCGTGGAGATCAAATGCGTCGCCGTAGAGCGATAAAAAGCGCTGCTGTCCAGATAGCCAACGCGTACTCGCTCAGCCAAGCGGCTCAAAGAACGTCTCCGCCCGTTGTGGCACCGGCTTTTTATGTCTGAACATCTGCTGCCAAGCGAGCTGCGCCTGGACCTTGGCCACCGAATCCAGCACTTTCTGCGCCCAGCGATCATCCTCGGGATGCACCACGACCACCCGGAAGCCATGATCCTTGCCTTCAAGCTGGACGCCCTCCGAATCATCGACATGCAAGTCAATATCGAACGCTGGCGGATATTTTGAAGGCGCATTCGACATCCCGTGCGCCGTCAGGGCACGGTTGTGCAGCACGCTGTTGACCACGCCGTCGACGCGGATGCCGTACAGCGCCAACCAGCGCCTGATATAGGACGGCGTGCGCCCGGATGAGGTGTAGACCCAGATGCTGCAGTCCTGGCGGCGCAGCTCGCGGATCAGCGATCGCGTGCCCATGCGCAACGGCTCACCCAGCCAACGATGAATACAGGCGGGAAGTCGGCTTTTCTCGACTGCGCAGTGGTGGAGCTGGCAAGCGAGCGTGTCATCGATATCGAACGAAATCCGTATACGCTGACGTTCGAACAACTGCGGCAGAGCGCAGCGGATGACCTGCCCTGCCCGGCTGGCGAAGGTTCTGCATTTGGCCAATGCTGGAGCCCCGCTCATCAATGGCCACCCTGGGAGACAGGCAGAGGCTTGTCTTTGAGAAAGAACTTCATTGGTTCGGGCGCCTGTTCTTCTAAAAATGCTGCGTATTTTTTCTTGATCTTGGGCAATTCGTACAACGCCTTGACGCCATGCTTGGCGGAGTTGCGGATGACCGAGGACGGGTTGAAATAGCCCTCGGCGTTTTCAAGCGTCAGCACGAACGGCGGCAGTCCTGCGCGCATGAGCAGGTAGCTGACAATGAGCGAGCCACTGCGGTTATTGCCTTCGATAAACAGCTGCGGCTTGCTCAGAATGCGCACATAGACCCCCGCTGCACGCTTCCAGACCGATTCACTGCGATACGCGCAATACCAGTTGTACAAGTCCTTGATGCCGCCCTCAACATTGTTGAAGAAGTGCGCCTCAGTGGCTGCCAGATGCTGGGCGTATTCGAGCCGGCGCGCCGGATCCCGGCCACACAGCACCGTGGCATTGATCTCCAGCATCAGGTTCAGTTGCTGCAGATCGAACAGGTCGACGCCGCGGGCAACATATTCGTCAACCAACGCATAACCTTCAAGCACATTGTTCAGGACTTCGTCAGTGAACGGGTCTCGGGGCTCGGTGAAGTGCCGGCTGAGCTCGGCGAAACGGCTCTGCACGTTACGCAGTGCGCGTTCAATCGCAGGCAAATCAAGACGGTGCTTGGCAGGCATTGGAGCTCCTTGGAAACGCTTGGTGAATGTCCGCCGGTGCCCGCCAAATCCATTTGGCTTGTGCAGGTAGGCGGCCGTGACCGGTGCTGTGACTTAGCTGAACTTGCCGCTGATGTAATCGCCGGTCATCTGTTCCCGCGGATTGTCGAAGATCTGCGCCGTCGGGCCCATCTCGACCAGATAGCCCGTGCGCGTGCCCTGGGAAATATCCACCGAGAAAAACGCCGTGGTGTCAGCGACACGGATGGCTTGCTGCATGTTGTGAGTGACCAGTGCGATGGTGTAGTCCTTCTTCAACTCGACCATCAATTCTTCGACGCGTCGGGTAGCGATCGGGTCGAGTGCCGAACAAGGCTCATCCAGCAGCAGGACTTCCGGCTCGGTGGCGATTGCCCGGGCAATACACAGGCGTTGCTGCTGGCCACCGGAGAGCGACAGGCCGCTGACCTTGAGCTTGTCCTTGACTTCATCCCACAGCGCGGCGCCTTGCAGCGCATGCTTGACGCGATCGCCAATATCGCCCTTGTAGCGATTGAGGCGCAGACCAAACGCAACGTTGTCGAAGATGCTCATCGAAAACGGGTTTGGCTGTTGAAACACCATGCCGATGTAGCGGCGCACGACCACCGGGTCGACACCCTTGCCGTAGACGTCCTGCCCGAGGAAATGCACATGGCCCTCGAAACGAAACCCCTTCACCAGGTCGTTCATCCGGTTGAGGCTACGCAGCACGGTGCTCTTGCCGCAGCCTGAGGGCCCGATGAATCCAGTGATCTTGTTTTTCTCGATCGGCACGTGACTGTCACGTACCGCCATGAAATTCCCGTAGAAAATCTTGTCCAGTTTGCAGTCCATGACTACAGGCGCCTGGGTGACAAACGGAGCGCCTATTTGCGCAGTGGATACGTTCAAAATCAGTTGCTCCCGTTCTTAATACTTGGGCTTGCCGAAAATACGGCTGATGATGTTCACGAACAGCACGATCATCACCAGCACCAACGAGGCCGCCCATGCGAGCTCGAGCTGGTTATCGAAAGGCATGCCGGAGAAGTTGTAGATCAGCACCGCCAGCGAGGCAGTCGGGTTCATGACGTCGAGATTGCCTTGGTGGTAGATCCAGTAATTGCTGAACAGCGCGGTAAACAACAGCGGTGCCGTCTCGCCTGCGGCACGCGCCACGGCGAGCATCACGCCAGTCAGGATCGCCGGCATGCCGGTCGGCAAGATGATTTTCCAGATCACCTGCGAGCGAGTGCAGCCCATGCCATAAGCGGCATCCTTCATGATCTTGGGCACCATCCGCATCGATTCTTCCGCGGTCAGCACGACGATCGGCAGCATCAGGACCGCCAGTGCCACGCCACCCGCCGGTGCTGAATAGGTGCCGGTTGTCATCACCACCAGGGCATAGGCAAACACCCCCGCCAGGATCGACGGCAGGCCCGTGAGCATCTTCGCGGCGAAACGCGCGGCGTTGCCCAGTTTGCTGTCCGGCCCCAGCTCAGCCAGGAAGATCGCCGCCATGATCCCGACCGGCACCGCGATCGCTGCCGCGATACCGACCATTACAAAGGTACCTGCCATCGCGTTGCCAAAACCGCCGCCCATCTCGAAGCCAGTCGGTGGCAGTTCGGTGAAGACTCCCAGGTTCAGGCGCGCGCCACCACGAGTGATCAGCATGTAGAGCACGGAAATCAGCGGCACGCTGGCCAGCAGAGCACCTGCCCAGACCAGGGTGGTCAGGATCAGGCTGCGCAGCGCGCGGCCTTCGAACTTGCGTTGCAAGCTGGGCATCGCGCCTGTCGGCGCAGTCAGGTCGGTTGCTGCGGTCAGGTCAGTCATCACTTGTTACCCCGTTGGGCGTACATCATGATCATCGAACCGATGATGTTCACGATCAGCGTAATCAGCATCAGCACCAGCGCGGCGTACATCAACACCTCGATCTCGTTCGGGCCGGCTTCAGGGAAGTTCAGCGCCAGCAAAGCGGCAAGCGTGTTGGCGGGGGCAAACAGCGAGAGGGAAATGTTGTTGGCGTTGCCGACGAGCATGGCCAGCGCCATCGTCTCACCCAGCGCGCGCCCCAGGCCCAGCACCAGAGAACCGAATATGCCGGTGGCCGCCGAAGGCACCATCACTTTGAGAATCGCTTCCCAATGGGTAGTGCCCATGCCGTACGCGGCCTGCTTGGTTTTCATCGGCACAGCCGTTAGCGCGTCCTGCGACACGGCGGCAATGGTCGGCAGAATCATGATGGCGAGCACCAGCGCTGCGGGCAGCAGACCCGGACCGCTCAGGGATGTGCCGAAAAAGGGAATCCAGCCCAGTTCGCTGTTCAACCAGGTCGTCAGCGGCCGAATCGCTGGGATCACCACGTAGATCCCCCACAGGCCATAGACCACGCTGGGAATGGCTGCCAGCAGTTCGACGATGGTCCGAAACAGCGCAGCGAGCTTGGTCGGCAGGAAATCCTGGGTCAGGAAAATCGCCATGCTCACGCCGAAGAAACCGGCGATCAGCAGCGCGATGAAGGCGCTGTAAAGCGTGCCCCAGATGGCCGGCAGGATGCCGTATTTGCCTTGGTTGACGTCCCACACGCTGCCCAGCAGCACATCGAAGCCGTGCTTCTCCATACCGGGAAGTGCCTTGCGTCCGACTTCGAACACCAGCGCAAATACCAGCGCAAGAATCAGCACCACGCCGATTCGCGCCAGCGCGCGAAAGGTGCGATCCACCAGGAAGTCCTTCGTCGAGGGTGGCTGGCAGGCAGAGTCGGGATTAACCGGTACGACAAAAGGTTTGTTCATGGGCTAAGTCCGGAACAGGGGGGAAACTCTCCCGGCGTGGCGCAGACGCACACGCCGAGAGAGACCTCACGGCGTTACTGAATGTTGGCGGACGCTTTGCGAACCTGTTCGACGACCGATTGCGGCAACGGGATGTAGCCCATCGAATCGGCAATCTTCTGCCCCTCGGTCAGGCTGTATTCGACCATTTCACGCATAGCCTTGGCCTTGGCCGGGTTGCCATTGTCCTTGCGGAAAATCATCCAGGTATAAGAGGTGATCGGATAGGACTTGGCACCGTCCGGATCAGGCAGCCAGGCCACCAGGTTTTCCGGCATTTTCACCGCCGCCAGGGCCTCGGCACCGCTTTCGGCGTTTGGCACTACGTAATTGCCAGCCTTGTTCTGCAACTGGGCAAAGTCGACCTTGGCGAGCTTGGCGAAGCCATATTCGATGTAACCAATCGCGCCTGGGGTCTGGCGCACGGTAGCCGTTACGCCATCGTTTTTTGGCGATTTGATGAACTTGTCACTGGCCGGCCAGTTGACAGTGTTGCCCTCACCCAGCGCCTGCTTGAACTCGGCGTTGACGGTTGCCAGGTGCTTGGTGAATACCGCAGTCGTACCGCTGGAATCTGCACGCACGACAACCGTGATCGGCGTATCGGACAGTTTCAGGTCCGGGTTGGCAGCGACGATCTGCGGATCGTTCCAGCGCGTGATCTTGCCCAGGAAAATGTTGGAATACACCTCGCGTGGCAGCTTCAGACCCTTGGGATTGCCCGGCAGGTTGTAGGCCAGCACGATTTCCCCGGCAGTCATCGGCAGCAACTGCACGCCTTCGGCGACCTTGGCGATATCTTCGTCTTTCATTGCCGAGTCACTGGCAGCGAAATCTACGGTTTTGTTCAAGAAATCCTGTACGCCCGCGCCGCTGCCCTTGGATTGGTAATCCACAGTGACGCCATCGGATTTCTTGCTGAAATCCTTGAACCAGGTCAGGTAGATCGGTGCCGGGAAACTAGCTCCTGACCCCGTCAGGCGAACATTTTCTGCTGCAAAGGAGGCCGAGGTGGCACAAAGAGATACCGCAATGGCGAGTGCAGCAGACTTCATCGAACGTTTCATTAAATGACACCTAGTGATTACGGGCTCCCGAACTCTGCAGCAGTTTTGTGACGTTTTCATGAAAGCGAGGTGGCAAACGGTACCCTCCTGCCCTCACCGCAGCGGCGCACATGGATGTAATGGGTTCGTAACAAAATGTGCCTAACACTTTGCCATCCTCAGCCGCGAGCCCCTGCCATGTTCCCCACAGACGACACGCTAATACAGCGCATCCACCGTGAGCTGCTTGATCACAGTGACGAAGAGCTGGAACTTGAATTATCCGAAGACGGCCATGACCTCAACGCATTGTTCGATGAGCATGTGCAAGAGGATCCCGAGAAGGATGCGCGAAGGACTTACTTCAGCGAACTGTTCCGCCTGCAAGGCGAACTGGTAAAGCTGCAGAGCTGGGTGGTCAAGACGGGCCACAAAGTCGTGATCCTGTTCGAAGGACGGGACGCCGCTGGTAAAGGCGGTGTCATCAAACGCATCACCCAACGCCTGAATCCCAGGGTCTGCAGGGTCGCCGCCCTACCCGCCCCCAACGACCGCGAACGCACTCAGTGGTACTTCCAGCGCTACGTCTCGCACCTGCCGGCGGCGGGTGAAATCGTGTTGTTCGATCGTAGCTGGTACAACCGCGCGGGTGTGGAACAAGTGATGGGGTTCTGCAATGAATACCAGTACGAGGAATTCTTTCGTACGGTACCGGAATTCGAACGCATGCTCGCCCGCTCCGGCATCCAGCTGATCAAATACTGGTTCTCCATTTCCGACCAGGAACAGCACCTGCGTTTTCTCAGCCGTATTCATGACCCGCTCAAGCAGTGGAAACTCAGCCCCATGGATCTGGAGTCCCGCAGGCGTTGGGAAGCCTATACCAAGGCCAAGGAAATCATGCTTGAACGCACGCACATCGCCGAAGCACCGTGGTGGGTGGTACAAGCTGACGATAAAAAGAAAGCCCGACTCAACTGCATCCATCACCTGCTCGGGCAGATGCCGTACGAAGAGGTGGAGATGCCGGTAATCGAACTGCCGCAACGCGTCAGGCAGGAAGACTATTCGCGCATTCCCACACCCCCGGAACTCATCGTGCCTCAGGTCTATTAGGCCTGGCCCAAACGAGCACTTGGAACGACAAAGCCCCGGTTATTCGGGGCTTTGTCGTTTCCTGGATCGGAAAAGCGAATCTTCCCGTGCCGCCGGTGTCCCTACTCCCTGATCGCGAGCAGTCGCTCGTCAGGCTCACGTTGCAAAAACGCTACTTTCCCTCAACCTTAATGGCCCTCAACCGGAAATGGCGTTAGCATTTAAACCATTCGGCTGAACAAGCCTGTTTATTCAGATCAGGGTCGCATTGTGGAAAAGCTAAAACGCCTTCAAAGCGGGATCGAAGGACTCGACGCGCTGCTTCAGGGAGGCCTTGTCGCGGGTGCTTCGTACATCATTCAAGGGCGCCCGGGTTCCGGCAAGACCATCCTTGCCAATCAGCTCGGGTTTCATCATGCCCGCAACGGCGGTCGTGTTCTGGTCGCCACGTTGCTGGCCGAATCCCACGACCGGCTGTTTCAGTTCCTGTCGACCATGAGCTTCTTTGACGCCTCGCGTGTTGGCGCCGAAATACAGTTTGTCAGCGCATTCGACACGCTGGAAAACGAAGGCCTCGATGAGGTAGTGAAGCTGCTTCGCCGCGAAATCACCCGGCAGAAAGCGACCGTCATGGTCGTTGACGGCCTGCTCAATGCACGGTCCAAAGCCGATTCGCCGATCGACACGAAAAAATTCATCTCCGAACTGCAAGGCCATGCGGCGTTTGCCGGATGCACCGTGCTGTTTCTCACCAGCTCGCGCCTTGACGACGGCAGCCCCGAGCACACCATGGTCGACGGCGTCATCGAAATGGGCGAAGAGCTGTTCGGTACCCGCTCGGTGCGCCGCATTCATTTGCGCAAGACCCGCGGCAGCGGCGCGTTGACCGGTGTCCACGAATGTGAAATCACCGATAACGGCCTGGTGATCTACCCTCGCCTGGAAACGCTGTACAAACGCCCGTCCGCCCCGGACAGCGCGGACATGACGCGCATCCCAAGCGGCATTGCCTCGCTGGACGACATCCTCGGAGGCGGCTTGCACAGCTCCAGCGTGACGCTGGTCATGGGTCCTTCGGGGATCGGCAAGACCACCCTGGGTCTGAAGTTCATCGCGCAGTCGACGCCGGAAGCGCCGGGCCTGCATTTCGGTTTCTATGAAAGCCCGCAGCGGCTGCGCCTCAAAGGCCGTTCGCTGGGCATCGATATTGAACAAATGGAACACAGCGGTGCGCTGAGCATTGCCTGGCAGCCGACCACCGAAGGCTTGCTGGACGGCCTCGGCGCACGCCTGCTGAGCCTGGTCGATGAAAAAGGCATCAAGCGCCTGTTTATCGATAGCCTCAGCGGCATGACGCGGGTTTCTACCACCCCGGAACGCATCACCGACTTTTTCAGTGCATTGATGAACGAGCTGCGATCCAGAGGCGTCACGGTGTTCGCCTCCTGGGAAATGCGCGATTTGTTCGGTTCCGAAGTCAGCGCACCGACCTCTGACCTGTCCAGTATTGTCGACAACCTGATGCTCATGCGGTTCTTTGAAAATCACGCTGAACTTCACAGGACGCTTTCCATTCTCAAGATACGTGATAGCTCCTACAACCCGTCGCGGTTCGAGGTGGTTATCCGTGATCAAGATGTGTTCCTGGAAAAGGCTTTGAAAAATGAACCTTCAGTCACAGCTGAGTCATTGCCTGGTTCAATTTCGTAAGTCTGCAAGCGGGTTGAAATAACATGACCACCATCCTGGTAGTCGACGACGAGTATCTGATTGCCGACATTCTTGGCTTTGCGCTTGAGGATGAGGGCTTCATGACTGTGACCGCGAGCAATGGCAAGAAGGCTCTCGAAGTGCTGGAAAGAGAACGTCCAGCCCTGGTCATCACGGACTTCATGATGCCGGTCATGGACGGCCTCGAATTCGCCGAAGCCGTGCGTGCCCAGCCCTCCGTCAAACACCTGCCGATCATCCTGATGAGTGGCGCCCAGGCGCACATCGGCATGCAGCGCTCGGACCTGTTCGATGTGGTGGTGCCCAAGCCGTTCGACATTGCGGTGATTGTGGCTGAGGTGAAGAAGTTGTTGGGCTCATAGATACTCGACGACGAAGGCAATTTCGGCATTGGCATCGCCCGCTCTCATTTGCGCATTGGAAGGTTCAATGCGCACGAAACGAGCTTGCAAGGAAACGGATGCATTACCGCCGCTCGATGTTGGCGCTTTCATTATGTAATTCTGGTTCAGTTTGAGTATCTTTCTGTCACTGAAGCGCATTTGCAACGCCAGCCCTTTGGCAGTCGAGTTACTGTTGAGGTTTACCACGCCGGTATCAGCACTCCATGCAGGGCTGCCCGCAGTGGGCGAAAAGGAGTACCTGAAGTTATTGATTCCAGGAGGACAGTTTTTCATATCAAGAAAGAAGTATTTCTCCTTGGCATAGTCACCGTTCTGCAAAAAATCGCTCATGGTGTAGCTACCCATATCCACTTTCACATCAGGTGTTTCACAAGACTGCGAGACGATTCGTGTGCCGCTGGTATTCATTGCCAAAGGCTCGATTTCAGCAGCGACAAATGTCCCCAGTTGGCCTGAAGGTATCGTCGCACTGCCGGAAATAGTGCCCGTCTTTACAAAACGCAAGATGTGCTCAGAACCATTCCAACCCCAACCGCCAGCAGTGTCGGTAGTTCCTGGAAAGCCCTTCC
This sequence comes from Pseudomonas sp. RIT-PI-o, assembly GCF_001297215.1. NCBI lineage: Bacteria > Pseudomonadati > Pseudomonadota > Gammaproteobacteria > Pseudomonadales > Pseudomonadaceae > Pseudomonas > Pseudomonas sp. RIT-PI-o. The sequence continues at coordinate 52,574 of NZ_LHPA01000011.1, forward strand.
ACGCTTTCCCCGATGGCGGTCGGACCCATTGCCAGCCGATTCCGGTATTCCCGATAGGAAAAATCTCCACGCCCGGCTGAGTAATGCCGACATTATTGCGTACACCTTCATTGTGCACTGCGGAGCACCTGAAAGAACTGGGAATGGGACCCAGCGTCACGATAGGGCTTTCATAAATAACCGTGCCATTCGGCGCGTCACGTGGTACCGAGAGAGTGGCCGGCAGGATAACCTGCATATTGCCCATGGAATTGTCCGGATAAAATTCGCAGATCGCCGCCATTGCGTTTGACGACAACATATACAAGAGCCCGACAATTAATACACGGCATAACTTCATAACACTCTCTCTGACTCTACCTAGCGTGCAAACAACTGAATGGCTGACGTAGCCACACCTATTTAATTGGCAGGAATATCACCACGACCGGAACGAGAAGATAATAAAAAAAGAACACTTGAGCAAAAATTTATTTATTCAATAACAAGACAATTCTCATAGATTAATAACCACCCTGCCAACCCTGAAAAGTCTACAAACAGAAACGCTGTTTAGTATCACACTTTCGCAGCGCAAATAACTAAAGCCCAATTTAAGACTCGTCTTAAAGGCACAGTGACACTCGGCCATTACACTGACTGTTCTTGATAGGAGAACCGATTCCGTGAGAGCCCTAGATACCCTCAATAGCCCGAAACCCCAGAGCAACGCCGCCCTCTACTGCCTGACGATCCTGGCACTGGCGCTGATCGCCATGACCGTCGTCGCCGGTTATGAGCTCAACAATTTGTTTCCACTGAAGGCCGTGGTGCAACAGCAGGAGATCCAGCTCACGCAGCGCACCGATACCATCCAGTCAATGAGCGTGGAACTCAAGCGTCTGGCGGAACAGAAGCAGGCTCTGGAAACCGATTTGCTTACCGCGAAGGAACAAGCGAAGGCCGCCGAGGCGGCAAAGACCGAACTCGAAAACACTCAACGCGCAGCCCAAACCAGCGCTGCGTTAGAGGACGAAGACTCACTCTGCGCGATCATCGAGCAAAATATCCGACTCGTAGCAGACCAGCTCAGTCGCGACGACTTCTTTCGTCTGCGGGATGAGCGCGAAGCTGAAGCCGAAGCAGTGCTTGAAAGCTATGAAAAACAACTCGCCACCTGCATTGAACAGCTGACAGCACAAACCGCATCGCCAGCTCAAAATGATGAACCGGATGCGCAAGACCTCACTTCACCGATCAAGCACTGATTAAAAAGCCCTGGCAACCAGGGCTTTACCCTCACAGTCAGAGCTTGAATTCCTTGGTCAATTTGTTCAGCGACGCCGCTAACTGCGAGAGCTCCGCCGATGCAACAGCCGTCTGTTTCGATCCTTCTGCGGTTTCACAGGACAGGTCACGAATGCTGATCAGGCTGCGGTCGACTTCACGCGCAACCTGAGCCTGCTCTTCGGCAGCGGTCGCCATCAGCAGGTTTCGTTCGTTGATGAGATTCAGCGAGCCAGTGATATCGGTCAGCACTTCTCCGGCGATATTGGCCATTTCGAGCGTTCTCTCAGCCTGAGCGCGGGTGTGGCTCATGGACGTAACTGCGCGGCTGGTGCCCGACTGAATGGAGCTGACCATGGACTCGATGTCCTCGGTCGATTTCTGAGTACGCTGCGCCAGGCCTCTCACCTCATCAGCAACCACGGCAAAACCGCGGCCCGCTTCCCCCGCCCGCGCCGCTTCGATGGCCGCGTTCAAGGCGAGCAGGTTGGTTTGTTCGGCAACCTCTCGGATAACGTCCAGCACGCTGCTGATATCACTCGCCATGGTGGAAAGCGCCTGGACTTCAGCAGAAGTGCTATGCACGCTGGACACCATCAGATTGATGGCGGCTACCGTGTCGCTGACCTGGCTTCGACCGGCAATGGCTGCCGCACTTGATTCCGAGGTCAACTGCGAGGTCGATGCGGCGTTGTCCGCCACCTGCTCCACCGCTGCGCTCATTTCAGTCACGGCGGTGGCAGCCATTTCGATTTCATGGCTCTGACGCTGAGTGATACGCGAGATATCTTCCGTAACGCCGTGCATGACCTCCGAGGTTTCAGCCAGTTGGGTGGACGAATCGCGGATCATGATCAGCGCATCGCGCAGACTGGCCTGCATCGCCGCCAGCGACGACAGCATCTGCGCCGCCTCATCGGATCCATCGAGCGCAATGGTTTCGCTCAGATCGTTGGCGGCGATGCATTCCGCCACCCTCAGCGAGCCTGCAATCGGCACCGTCAGGCTGCGGGTATACAACACGGCCAGGGCCAACGAAGCACCGATGGCAATGATGATGAACACACTGACGATCAACAGCGTGTGTTCGTAGACATTGTCGGCCTGCTTGCCCGCCTCATAGGCTTGGATCTCGTTCAGCGCGATCAGCTTCTTGAGCGCGACCTGTACACCGTCCGAGGCAACACGCATCTGATTCTTGGACAGCGCGATGGCCGCCTCGAGCTGCCCGCTCGCCACTGTTTCAAGGTACTGGTCCTGCGCAAGATCATTGACCTTTTGCGCTTTGGCAAACTCCTCGAACGCCTCGCGCCCAGCGTCGGTGGCCAGCAGATCAATGAGCGCTCGCTGATGTTTCTTGATCAGCTGACGGGACTGCTGAATGTCCATCAGCGCCTGGGCCTTGCGCTCGGGGGTTTCGATGGGATTGCGCAAGCGGGCGTTATTGCCCTTGATTTCGATGAACTCACGATCCAGCTGGCCGAGCAGTTTGATGCTCGGCACGATCGTGGTCTCAACGTACGTTTCGGCCTTGTTGAGCAAGTCGACTTGCTGCAGGGCGATCAGTCCGATCGCGATAATCATGAGACAGAACAAGCCGAAACACAGCGCCGAACGCGGCGCGAGATTGAGTTTACGAAGCAGCATGATGCCTTACCTTAGAGTGTATTCAAGACAATGGGGCAAACGAGTGGGCAGCGCAGCAGGCGCTGGGCAATAGCGCCTCAGCGCGAACATGGATCATCGCGGGAAGGTGCAGCAGCTAGCGGTTCGCGCACGAAGAGAGCGTGGAGTCGGGCGAGGCCGGCTCCGCAAGTTCCTTGAGCGCCGGATCGGCCAGCATCAGAAAATCCGCCAGGCGCGGCAGGTTGATTTTCGAGACCAGGCGCATCCAGCGTTGCGGATGCGGGTTGAAGAAGGTCTTCGACCACTGATGATCATCACTGGGGTTGAAAATCAGCAGATGACGAATCAGCGGGTTTTCCCCGAAAAAATCCAGCGGATCCATTGCCATCTCGCTGAGCAGCTCAGCATTGACGACGACCAGGCTCAACCGTTGGGGGCAGTAATACGTCAGTATTCTCAGGTCGCGATAAGTACACACGTTCAACACGCTGAGACAGCCCAGCTTGTTGAACTGCTGTTCGATCGACTGGCCTCTGCGCACGTCGCTGTCGGCGATCAGGATCCGCAAGGATCGACTTCGGTTATTTTCAAGAAACATCGGACACCTTTGGCAGCTCCATTCTTCCTTTCAAGAAAATAACCAAGGGCCAATCTGTCTGATATGAGACTTGTCTCAAAAATGGCGAGGGGGATCGCTTAACGTAACCCACACCTTGATGACAGCCCACGCTAACGTTGGCGCGGCCTGGTTCAAGTGGTGTTGAAGGAGGGATTCTGTGACGCGGGAGAGCGGCGGCGAGCCTGAAGCGCGGGACGGTTCTGCACGAACCAGACAATTCTCATTAGTGACGCCCCTTTTTGTCAGTAACCTTGAAACAAGGGGCGCAGATTCATTCTTTCCAAGCCATCAAGGCAGCGTCATCGTCACGACGTAATTACCGGTCGTTATCTGGTGGCCCTTGTTGTCTGTCAGTAGCAGACGCTGGTCGTAGTATTTTTCCTGTTCATGGGTATCGGCAATCATTTTCACGAACACTTGCTGGCGCGGCTCACCCCGCCCTGCCGCACTGACGTTTTTCACCGTGAAGATCTGCCCGGTGCTTGCCTGCGGGCAGTCAAGCAGCTCGACAGAAAAATGGCTGCTGCCACTCGCCATGCAACTCGTCTCGACAATCTGTCCGCTGAAGCGAATCACCCCGCTGACGGGTGCAGACTGGGCCGCGGTGACGGTGTCGACACCGAGCAGGCAAAGACAGGCAATCAATAAAGGACGTCGAATGATCATCGCGAAACTCCATGGTTATTAACCAAGGTATCGCCCGTTGCAAAATGATCTTTAACGTCCGCTTCCATGCAAGGCCAGTCAGCATGGCCCTGCCTCGATACGGTTACAGCTCGACCCGTTTGATTTTCTTGATCAGATCCGCCTGTGCGTGCTCCAGCTTCAGCGCGCTGCGATTGATATCCAATGGATCGATGACCGGCGCTTCGCACTCGGCCTCAAGCTCGTTACACGCCTCGATGACCTGATGTTCGGCCACAATCCGCGCCGCGCCCTTGATCCTGTGCGCCAGGTCAGCCAACAGCCCGGGATCGCTTTCGGGAATCAGCGAATGCAACTCCTCCAGATCCTTTTCGCAACTCGACAGCGCCTCGCGCAGCAATTCTTTCATCATGTCGAGGTCGCCGCCGGTGAGCTCGTCAAGACGCTCGCGGATCGAACCGAGCTCCTTGACAGTCGCCGCAGGCGGACTTTCAACCGGCTCGGGTTCAAGATTTTTTTCCCAGCCGGCAAGCATGGTCGACAAGGTGCTGAGGCTGATCGGTTTGAACAGACAATCATCCATGCCCGCCTCTCGGCATTTCACTTTTTCTTCCGGCTGCGCGTTGGCTGTAAAGCCCAGTACGATGCACGGTGCGCCACCACTGTCGCGCTCATCCTGGCGAATGGTGCGGGCCAGCTCATAGCCGTTCATGACCGGCATGTTGCAGTCGGTGATCACAATGTCGAACGGCTCCGAGCGCCACAACGCCAAGGCCTGGGCACCATCGGCAGCATCACGCACCGCCTGGCCAAGGAAACTCAGCTGCTGCGTGAGTAGCAAGCGGTTGGCGCTCTGGTCATCGACTACGAGGATCCTGAGTGTCGGGACCGGTTTGTCCTGAATAACCGAAACAGGCAGCACCTTGCCGCCGAGCGGGCTGAGAATGTTGAAGAACAGCGACACTTCCAGGCAGGTGCCTTTGCCCAACGTACTGGTGATATTCAGCCGCCCGCCCATCAATTCGCACAACGAACGTGAGATGGCCAGCCCCAGACCGGTGCCGCCCCTGTTCGAGGGGCCGTGATTGGCTTGCGAAAACGGCTGGAACAGGTTCTGCAGATCCGCGCTGGAAATGCCGATGCCGGTGTCCTCGACCTTGAGGTCGACCTGCAAACGCTCGTCAGCGAGGCGTTGGCCGCGAATCGAGACGCTGACATGACCGGTGTCGGTAAACTTGATCGCGTTACCCACCAGGTTCGAGAGCACCTGCTGGAAGCGCATCGGATCAACCAATACGTCACAGCCGACGTTGGCATCGATATCGAGCTTCAATACCAGGCTTTTTTGCCTGGCCAACCCGTCGAACACCCGCGCCACGGATTCGACCAATTCGCGCAGGTTGGCACGTTTCGGCGAAAGGCTGACATGGCCGGACTCGATGCGTACCACGTCGAGGATATCGCCGATCAGTTCCAGCAGACCTTTCGCCGAATCGTACGCCACTTCAATCGCCGGTCGATCGAAGTGGCCCTGCTCGGCACGCTTGAGGGTGAGTTCGAGCATGCCGATCACGGCACTCATTGGCGTACGGATCTCGTGGCTCATGGTCGCCAGGAACGTGGTTTTGGCGCGGCTCGACTCGTCAGCCAGCTCTTTCGCCGCACGCAATTCCTCGATCAGTTCGCGCCGTTCGCTGATGTCGATCCAGCCGCAGATCACGCCCCTGACCTCACCCGCGGTGTCGTGATAAGGCTGGATCCAGTGGTAAATGATCAGCCGTGTATCACCGACATGCAGCGTGCGATCCACCTCGTAAGGTTCATCCTGTTCGATGACGCGCAGGTAGTCGTCGTGAAATTGCAACGCCTCCTGACGATTGCGCTTGCCGCTTTCGAGCACGGTCTTGCCGATCACATCCTTTTCTATCAGGCCGAAGGTTTGCAGATAGTTGTTATTGCAGGTGACAAGTCGACCTTCCCGGTCGCGCACGTAAATGGGATGCGGCGTGCCGTTGATCAGCGCCCCCATGAACTTCAGCTGATCGCCAAGCAAACGCTCTGCACGACTGCGTTCGCGGATCTGCCGGCGGATATAGAAATTCCACGCCAGCGATCCCAGGATAATCAGGAAGGCGCCAGCGCTGATCTGGTAGATCAACGCCTTGTAGTCGCGCCACGACAGTCCCGAGAACGCTGCGATGGGACGCCAACGGTTGAGGATCACGTCCAGCTCGTCTGGCGGAATGCTCAGCAGCGCCTTGTTCAGAATGCTGACCAGTTCGGTATCGGCGCGCCGGGCGGCAAAGGCGAGGAACCCTTTGTTCATGCCGACGATGTTGGAGATGCGCAAACTGTCGCTATAAATGTGAGCGATGTAATAACGCGCACTGTGCAACGTGGTAATCATCGCGTCTGCCCGCCCGTCTTTCACGTCAGCCAGCGCGCCCAGCACTGTTTCGTTGTCGACGATCTCGATGTCGGGATAATCCTTGAGCAGCTCGCGCTCCGCCGAGCTTTCGGGAACCGCGACACGCTTGCCGCGCAGTTCCTGCAGGCTTGAAGGCGCGCCTGCATCCTTGGTAGTGACGATCACGAAGGGACTGGCGAGAAACGGATGAGTGAAACGCATGCCGACTTCACGCGAGACGGTTGGCGTCAGCAGCGAGATATCGGCGCTGCCATCAAGCAGACGCGTGCTCAGGCTGGAAAAACTGTCAGTGCGTTCTACATCGATCTGCAAACCGGTGCGGCGCTGAATCAGCTCCAACAGATCAGCGCCGATCCCGCCAAAATTGCCATCGCCATCAAAGAACGCAAACGGTGCCTGATCGTCATTGATCACAAACCGCGCCACCGGGTGCAGCTCAAGCCAGCGTGCCTCGCCGGGTGTCAGGTCAATACGTTTGGGGGTCAGCGCCCCGCCGCCGCCGGACCAGCGCTTGGTGATCTCGCCTATCTTCCCCTCACCCATCGACTCGATGACCGAGTCGATCAGACGCAGCAGCTGATCATTACCTCGGCGCAAGGCGAAGCTGAAACCGCTGGTTTGGGTTTTGACGAAAGAGTGCAGACGCACATAGTTAAAGTAGTTGAGGTTGATCAGATAATTGCTGGACACCGTGTCGCCCAGGAACAGATCGACTTTGCCAAAGGCCAGCGCAGCCAGTGCCAGCTCGTTCGATGGAAAAAGCACGAACTCGGCGTTGGGATACAACCCGTGCAATTGACTGGAAGGCAGGTAATCGTCGGCAACCGCAATACGCAAACCGGCCAGATTGGCCGGCATCGGTCGCCGATCATCGCCGCGCATGAACATCGCCGGCACGTCTTCGACATAAGGTTTGCTGAGCGTGACGAGGCCATCGATCAACTCGAAACTGTTGGAGCTGCCCAACATGTCGATGTCGCCACGCTCGAGCGCCGCCATGGCATCGCGACGGTCGGGATAAGCCTTGACGGTAACTTCGACGTGCAAGGCCTGGCCGATAATGCAGGCGATGTCGGCGGCAATCCCCTCGTAACGTGTACCGCTGGCGGTCATGACATAGGGCGGGAAATCCGGAAGCGCCGAGCCCAGCACCAGACTGCGCTTCTGCCGCAGCCAACTCCAGTCTTCATTGGCCAGATCGAGCTGCAGCTCCTTGCAGTCCGATCGACCGAACACCTGCAGAGTGCGCGGCTCTGCTGCCCACAACAACCCGCTACCGAACACGAAAAGCACACTGGCTAGCAAAACACCGCGCAACAGATGAAACATAAGCGAGTTATCCCTGATTGTCCGCCGTCAGGCTGTGCTGCAACTTGAACAGCTCTGCATCACCACGAATGCCAAGCTTTTTGAAAGCGGCCTGTTTTTGCCCGCTGATGGTTTTGCGACTGCGCGAGAACTTCAAAGCGATCTGCGTCACTCCCATTCCCTCCAGGCAGCAGCGCAAGACTTCTTTCTCTTTCGGTGACAGCAGAGGATTGCTGAGGAAATCGTCGCTGTGCGCCGCGCCGTCGTCATTGGCACCGGCAGGTTCATCGACCGACGCAGGCAGCACATCGAGCTCGAAGGCCATTTCCGGCGACAGGTACAACTGCCCGGACGCAGCACTGCGGATGGCGGTGATCAGGTCATCGACCGACTGCGACTTGCCGAAGAATCCGCTGACGCCCGCCCCGATCGCCATGTTCACCACCGCCGGGCGTTCTTCGGAAGATGAGACGAGAATGCGCATGCCCGGATATTGCTTGCGCAGCAGACGGATCAGATTAAGCCCGTCCAGCTCCCCATCGTGCAGCTTGTAGTCGAGTATCAGCAGGTCGATTTCGATCTCGCGCAACCCGGCGAGCAACTGCGCGCTGCTCCCATAGACACCCACGACACTGAACTCGGCTTCGCGCGTCAGCCGCGATTTCATCGCCAGACGTATGAGCGAGTGATCATCAAGGATGGCAACGCGTAACGGATTCACGACTGACCAATGCATGAATAGCTCCATGATGAGGAGGGTTGGAGAACCATCAGCACTTGGCAACCGCAGCAAATCCCGGGCACTACCGAAGCATTCAGGTGCATCTGATTGATTTCTCGGCACATCATGAGTGTTTTGCAGGCGCGACGAAATAGGGCTTTGTCCCAAAAGTCAGACTGCCCGCTCGCATCAGCGATCAGACGTGCCTATGGCGCGGCGCCAGGACGACTTTTGCCCCTCGAAGCGCCAATCGACCAGATGGGCCCAGTTCATGGGTCGAGCATAAAAGAAACCCTGCCCCCACTGACAACCCAGCCGCGCCAGGTGGTGAACCTGATCGGCGGTTTCGATGCCTTCTGCCACCACCCGCATGTCCAGCTCGCGCGCCAGGGCCAGCGCACCGTGAATGACCGCGCTGTAGCGGGCCTGCTGGAAATTCTGCACGAAACCGGCGTCGAGTTTGATTTCGTTGAACGGCATCTGACACAGGCGCTCCAGCGAAGAATAGCCGACACCGAAATCATCGATCGCCAGGCTGAAACCCAGCATGCGCAGGCGCACCATGTTTTCCATGCTGATCTCGGGCATCTGCAGCAGACCGGTTTCCGTCAGCTCGAATATGAGCCCGGCTGGCGAGGCGCCGTGGATGCGCAACAGCGCCTTGATCCGGTCGACGAGGTTCGGGTTGGCCATCTGCGTGACGTCGAGATTGAATGCCAGCTTGAACGGTTTGCCGTGGGACTGCACGAAACGCTGCAGACTCAGCCCTTGCGTAAGCAGGCTGAAAAACATTTCGTCGAGCAGCCCGCAACGCTCGATCGTTGGCAAGAACATACCCGGCGAAAGCAATCCGCGACTGGGGCTCTGCCAGCGCACCAGCACTTCGGCGCCATCCACCTCACCACTGCGCAGATGAAACTTGGGCTGGAAGTACGCGCGAAATTCCTGCCGGCGAATGGCTTCAAGCACTTCGCTCTCCGAAGGCTGATCGAGCTGACTTTCCGCCACTTTGGCATCGACCTGAGTGTGCGGCCGGTAGCGAGCCAACAACGGCGCCAGCACATCGACCATCAACGGCTTGCCGACACTGCCGAGCAATTCCAGGCCCTGCAACGTGACGATCCGGTCAACCGTGCGCAACAGGTCTTCAGGCAGTGAACTGCAGATGATCACTGCGCGAATCAATCCGGCCTCTCTCGCCAGGCGCAAAAACGTCAAACCATCCATCCCGGCCATGCTCAGGTCACACAACGCAACGTCCACGCCCCCTGCCTGGGAAATCACGGCCAGCGCATCCTTGCCGTCAGCCGCCTGAAAGATATTTTTGTAACCCAAGCTATTAAGCGCACTGACCGCCGCCGTGCGCTGGAAGGCGTGATCTTCCAATACCAATAAACGAAGCGTGTTCACAAACCCGGAACCTCTTTCTATCAGCCATTAATAGTGGAAAGTCTGAATCATCTTTCAAGCAGGACGCCCGCTCACAAACTTTGCATTGACTGAGATTTTCTGCACCCGCGAATACTAACCAGACACAAACTGCACGACTTTGAGAATTGTCTCATTTAGTTCGCCACACCATTGACCGCAAATATAGCTGCGCACTTGCGATAGTGCTGACTTGCTCTCACTTGCCGAGCTTTAAGACAAATCTCAAAGACTTACAACTAACACAGACCTAAGATGGCCTGGCATTTCAATGCAGCACTTTCACAATAACTTCGGATATAAACATGAAAAAGTTCGCTTTCGCACTACTCACTCTTTCCGTACTGGCTGCCTCTACCGGCGCACAAGCTGCGGAAGAAGCCGCCAAAGCTGTCAAGGGCGGCAGCGGTCAAATCAGCTTCACCGGCGTTATCAATAACGACGCTTGCTCGGTAGATGGCGCTTCGGGCAGCGACAAGATGATTGCCGTGGACATGGGCAGCGTTTCGATCAAAGACATGGGCACCGATTCTGCCCCGGGCGCCGGTCGTGTGGCTGCCAACGATTTCAACCTGAAAGTGAACTGCAACGCCGGTACCAAGGTTTCGATGCTGTTCAAACCAACCGTAAACGGCGGTTCGGGCCTGGTTGATGGCAAGAAAGTTCTCAAGCTGCAAGGTACCGATGCGGCCAAAGGCGTAGGTATCGCGCTGCTGGACAGCAATGGCCAGTTGATCGATCTGAGCTCCGAAGCCACTGCCAAAGTGCAGACCAGCCTGACTGGCGACGGCACTACTGGCGGCGACGGCACCCTGTCGTTCGCAGCCGCTTACGTCACCACCGGCGACAAGACCGCTGCTACTGCAGGTACCGGTAACGCCACTCTGCCGTTCGTTCTCGAATACGAATAAGCAGCGCGCAATACCTGGACGGGGCCGCTGTGCCCTGTCCTTCCCAGCCTGAATTAATCGGTGAACACTATGTTAAGTCGCTATTTTCCGCTTTGCCTGGGACTTGCCGGAGTGTTGATGACGCACTCGGCATTCGCCAGCATTTCCTTGAGTTCCACCCGGATCATTTTCGATGGCGCGCACAAAGAAGCGAACGTCACCGTGCGCAATGGCGGGCAAACCATTCTGGCGCAATCGTGGCTGGATGCCGGCGACGCCGCTGGCAGCGCGCCGCCTTTCGCGGTGACCCCACCGCTGGCCAAACTCGAGCCCAATCAACAGCAACTGCTGAGGATACTTTATGAGGGCCGCGGCATGCCTGCGGACAAAGAGTCAGTGGTGTGGCTGAACGTGCAGGAAATCCCCCAGGCCAGTGCTGCCGATGTCAATACGCTGCAACTGGCGGTGCGTCAGCGCATCAAGGTTTTCTTCCGCCCGGACGGACTCGCCGGTGACGCCGCAAAGGCGCCGGAGCAACTTGCATGGCAGTTGGTTACACAGGCTGGCAAGTCGATGCTGCAAGTAAAAAACCAGAGCAATTACCACGTATCGCTGGCAGATCTGAAAATCGCTGCTGGAAAAAAAGCGGAGCTGGTAATTGATTCGACAATGATCGTTCCCGGCGAAGTCCGTTCGTTCAATCTGAAAGAGTTGCCAGCCGGTTCTTCGCGCTTGAGTTTTTCGGCCATTAACGACTACGGCGCACAACAAAGATTTGACGCACCACTGAGCGCCACCGAAAGTCATGCCGAGCGCGTGAAAGATGCCTCCGCGCAGTAACTTCCCCGCCCTACCCTGCCAACTTACAAGCTATTCACAAGTTCCGGACTCCGGTTGAAGCAACACGGACTGATAAGGCAAATTGCATGTTTTCCTCCCAACACCACACATCTCCAAGTTGTGTTAAGCATCACGTTGCGCGTCAGAAAAACAAAACGGCGTTGGGCTGCCTGCATCCATTGTGCTTTGCAATCAACATGGCCATCTGTGGATTTGCCGTAGGTGCCGAAGCGCCGGCCGCGGTAGCGGGTGAAGCTTTCAATACGTTGTTTCTTGAAGGTTCATCAGCGGTCGATCTGCAACCCTTGTTGAATGCCAACAGCGTACTGCCGGGCCAATATCGCGTTGACGTTTACAGCAACGGCACGCTGGTCGGTCGACGCGACGTTGATTTTGCGGCCAACCCGGTCAACGGCAAAGTCGAACCGCACATCACCCTGGAACTGTTACAGCAGCTGGGTGTGGACATGCGCAAACTGCGTGAGCAAGGTCTGGTTGACGAGCAACACCCTGCCGATCACTACGACCTGCCCGCGATGATCGAGCAAGCCAGTCTCAGTTTTGACGCCAACCGCCTGCGCCTCAATATCAGCGTGCCGCAGGTGGCGATGGCTCGTGGCATGCGTGGTTATGTCGATCCTGAGCTTTGGGACGAAGGCGTGGCCGCCGGCTTCATCAACTATCAGTTGAGCAGCACCCGCAGCAAAACCGATTACTCGACGCAAATCTCCAATAACCTCGGGCTGCGCAATGGCATAAACCTGGGCGCCTGGCGTTTGCGCAACGAGTCCAACCTGAGCAGCGCCACCGGCCGGCCCAATCGGTTCGTCAGCAACCGTACCTTCATCCAGCGCGACCTCACGGCGATCAAGGGGCAACTGAGTGCGGGTGAAATCTTTTCCGATTCGGATCTGTTCGACAGCGTGCGCTATCAAGGCGTCAAAGTGGCCTCTGATGAGGGCATGCGCGCAGACAGTGAGCGCGGCTATGCGCCGATCATTCGTGGCGTGGCTGAAACCAATGCAACGATCGAGGTCCGCCAGGATAACTACATTCTCTACACCACCAACGTGCCGCCGGGCCCGTTCGAGATCAGTGATATCTATCCATCGGGCTCCAACGGCGATCTGGAGATCACCATTGTTGAAGCGGATGGACGGCGCAAGGTCACCCGCCAGGCATTCTCCGCCCTGCCGACGATGGTGCGTGAGGGACAGTTGAAGTACAGCCTGTCGAGCGGCAAATTCAATAACAACAGCGAGGGCTACGACAAGCCGGCCTTCCTCAGCGGCACGTTCGCCTATGGCTTGACCAGCAACCTGACAGGCATTGCCGGCCTTCAGGCCAGCAATGGTTTCAAGGCGCTCTCATTCGGCGCGGCGAAGAATACCTCGATTGGCGCGATGTCCCTGGACGTCACGCAATCGTCCAGCAAGGCCTTTGGCAAAACCACCCAGGGCAGCAGCATACGCGCGCTCTATGCAAAGACCTTCACCGGCACCGATACCAGCTTCACCCTCGCCGCCTATCGTTATTCGACCGAGGGTTACCGCACGCTGACCGACCATGTGCAGGACACCAGCGCCGGCGCAACCCGACGCCTGGGTAATTCCAAAACCCGCACCGATCTTACGGTCAACCAGACCTTGGGCGAAGCACGTCAGTTCGGCTCGCTGTACTTGAACGCCAGTGACCAGCGCTATTGGGATCGCGGCGGCTCGCGGAGCTTTTCCGCCGGTTACAACAACAACTGGCGCGACCTGAACTACAACATCAGCCTGAGCAAAACCCAGGAATTCGGCGCGCGCGGTGAGACCAACAACGACACACAACTGAGCGTTTCGATTTCCTTCCCGCTCGGATCGACGCCTCGCGCACCGCGTGCCTACATTTCCAGCAACCATCAAAATACAGGGACCAGCACCCAAGCCGGGATCAACGGTTATCTGACCGAGGACAGCGACACCTACTACTCGGTGCAGACCGGGCGCAGTGTCCAGGGCGATCGTTCTGGCTCGCTGAGCCTGAGTACCCGCACATCGATGGGCGACCTGAGCCTGGGTTACAGCCGAGGCAATGGCTATGAATCACAGAACCTGAGTGCCGCCGGATCGCTGGTGGCCCATGCAGGCGGCATCAATATGGGCCAGACCGTCGGCGAAACGTTCGGCCTGGTGGAAGTGCCCGGCATGTCGGGCGTCGAAGTCAGCAGCTATTCAGGCGTGAAAACCGGCCTGAACGGCTACGCGGTTCTGCCTAACGCGCAACCGTATCGCGTGAACTGGGTGACGCTGGACACGCGTAACCTGGGTGGTGAGATAGAGCTGGACAATGCCACTCAGCAACTGGTGCCAAGACGCGGTTCGGTGGTTCTCGCGCGATTCGAAGGCAGCAAAGGCAGACGCGTCCAGTTCGAGCTGTACGACGCCAACGGACAGGCAATTCCATTCGGCGCCGTGCTGTTGGATAGCGACGGCAAACAACTGGCATTGTCCGATCCGACGGGCAAAGCCCTGGCGCTGGTGACCAAAGACCACGGTGTCATCACCATCAAGTGGCAGGGCAAAAGCTGTCCCGTGCCATACAAGCTGCCGGAAAAGGTTGAAGGTTTGAACTACGAGCAATACCGGTTGGCCTGCTCTTCGAGCGCGAAGTAGTGCGCCAATAACCCTGCGCCTGTCGATTGAATCTGCAACACGGGCACCCGCTGACTATATTGCTCGGCGCCTTGGCGGTATGGTGGTTTGCCGTCCGCCGAGGAACCCTGAATGCCGAAAAAACCACCAGCCCCTGACAAAACCGCGAGCGCAGCCGACATCGAGCGTGCGATTCTGGCCTTGAACACAATGGCCGAGCGCCTGTGGGGCGACGGGCGTGAAGCCGAGGCCAAGGCGCTGCTCGATGCACTGGATGCGCTGAATCGCGCTCTTGACCGGATCCGCATCGGGGAAAGTCGCAGGGCCGTCACCCTGCACTGAATCAGACCTGATAGAACTCTCGATACCACTGCACGAACGCCTGCACGCCCTGCTCGATCGGCACCTGCGGGCTGAAGTCGATGCAGCGTGACAGCGCCGACACGTCGGCCCAGGTCTTCACTACATCGCCCTCCTGCATCGGCAAATAACGGCGCTGCGCTTTCATGCCCAGTGCCTGCTCCAGGCACTCGACGAAGCTCATCAGCGCCACCGGACTACCCCGGCCGATATTGAACAGGCGGTTGGTGCCGCGCTCGTCGCTGAGCGCGGGCGGTTTGTCGAGCAAGCGGAAAATCGCTTCGACGATGTCGTCGATATAGGTGAAATCCCGCGCCATTTCGCCTTGGTTGTAGATGTCGATGGCGCGCCCTTGCAGCATCGCCTCGGTGAATTTGAACAGCGCCATGTCCGGTCGGCCCCACGGGCCGTACACGGTGAAAAAGCGCAGGCCGGTAGCCTGTAATCCGTAGAGATGGCAGTAGCTGTGCGCGAGTAGTTCGTTGGCGCGTTTAGTCGCGGCGTACAACGACACCGGCTGATCGACCTGGTCATCTTCTGCAAACGGCATCTTGGTATTGGCGCCGTACACCGAGCTGCTCGAGGCGTAAATCAAGTGCTCGGGCGGATGACCACGGCAAGCTTCCAACAGGTTGAGAAACCCGACCAGATTCGATTGCGCATAAGCATCAGGATTGTCCAGCGAGTAACGCACACCAGCCTGCGCGGCGAGGTGGATGACCTGTTTGAATCGGCCCTTCACGAACAGCGCGGTCAATGCTCCCTGGTCGACGATGTCCAGCCGCTGGAAAGTGAAATTGGTCAGCGTTTGCAATCTGTGCAACCGCGCCTGTTTAAGTTCGACGTCGTAGTAAGCGTTGAGATTGTCGACACCAACAACCTCAAAACCTTCGCGACATAAACGCACGACCGTGTGATAACCGATAAAGCCTGCTGCGCCCGTCACCAGAACACTCATGATCGCCTCGGCTCACTGGTTTGACTTTAGCGGATACGCACCGCCGAACATTTCGCCCGCAAACTCGGCAACTATTCATAGACGACCTTAGTTGCCGAGGCCAGCAGCAGCCGACGCAAGGAGATTAAAAGGCAAACCTCTTACGAACCGAAAGATGTAAGATTGAAACTAATTTGCTATCACGCACACCATCTAACCTAGACGACTTCAATAACTTGGAAAAGTTTAAAAAATCCGACGAATAGATTTCACCCTTACGAACCAATCACTTACAAAACATGGCCATCATCAGCGGATGAAAGGCAGTCTTTTTGACTGTTATTAATTGACAGCTTGCGAAGACTGGCCGATAACTAATCACTGCCCGAAGCGCCGGCGCCCCTGCGCACTTTACGCCTCTCGGGTTAGTTATGTAATTGGATCCTGAAGGTCGCAACTGCGAACCGTGCGGTAGCTTTGCCTGAACAAAAGCCGCCGGATCGTTATAGCCAAGACTGCCACGGATATAACAATAACCCACCTAAGTTGATTCATTTTTGAAACACTTCTTCTGCCAATAAACATTGATGCATCTGGCTCGGCACTTTGCCTTGATCAGCCTACTACCTACTAGCAAGCATGACGGCTCGTCCCACGTTATCGGCCGCCTTGCTTAAACGATCGCTATGTATGGAGTACTCCAGCATGCTAACGGTTTGCCGCAACGGTTCTAACTGGTATTTATTGCAGTGCAAGCCCCGCCAGGATGAACGGGCACAACTCAATCTGCAGCAACAGAACTATTCGACCTTTCGGCCGCAGCTGATGAGCGAGCGCAGTATTCGTGGCAAACGCCAACGAACCCTGGAATCGCTGTTCCCCGGCTACGTGTTCATTCAGTTGAGCCGTGACGATAATTGGGCGCCGATTCGCTCGACCCGCGGCGTCAGTCGCATCGTCGAATTCAACCACGTCCCGGCCCGGGTCGATGAAGACGTGATCGCACAATTGCGTGAACGCAGCCAGGAGTCGATCGGTTTTCCCGCCGAGCCGACGCTCAAGCCTGGCGAACCTTTGCAGATCGTCCAGGGCCCACTGTCCCTGCTCGAGGGTGTGTTCCTGTCCATGCAGGGCGATGAGCGCGTGATGATCCTGCTCAATTTCCTCAACCGCCAACAACACGTAAGCGTCCCGCTGAGTTACCTCGAACGCCAGCGACAATAGTCCGGATCCGCTTCGCCCTGACACCGACCCCCTCTATCAGGAGCGTGATCCATGGCTCTGAAGCCTCGCTGTTCCCTGGTTTTAGTCGTCGCCTGCTGCGCACCCGAAGCTGCCTGGAGCGTTGAGCCGCAAGCGATCAATGTCTACGGCTTCGATTTCACCCCGACCTTCGCCTTGTCGGAAAGCTACGACGACAACTTTCGTGAAGTCGAACATGACGTCGAGTCAACCATGGTCACCCGCCTGGCGCCGGCCTTCGAGCTCAAGGCCGAGGATCGCAACAGCGCTACGCGGGTGATCTGGGAGCCGACCCGCTATATCTATCACAGCGCCTCGGACGCTTCGAACACCGCCCAGCGTCTGCGCGCCGACAGCATCATGGAGTTCACCGACCGGCATCGGCTGAAACTCGAAGCCGAGGCGCGCAAATACGAGCGCACCACCTCGACCGCCGTCGACGGCATCAACGACAAGATCGAAAGCAAGCGCGTCGGCGGCGTCTACACCTTCGGCGCGCGCAGCGCGCTGAACCAGATCGACCTCGGCGCCAGCTACGCCCAACTGCGCTATGACAACGCCGACGGCATCAACGATGACAAGGAGCGCAACACCAGCAACCTCACCACCACCTGGTATCACCGCCTCGGCAGTAAGACCCACGGCCTGCTCGAATACGACCACACGCGCTTCGACTACCTGCAATCGAACAGCCCGCGCAGCAGTCGCTCCGATGCGGTGCTGGCCGGGGCCGAATGGGACATGACCGCAAAAACCACCGGCAAATTGCGCGTCGGCTACGAGCGCAAGAACTTCGACCAGAGCGGCTCCGACGACCTGAGCAACCCGACCTGGCAAGTGGACCTGGCGTGGAAACCGCGCACCTACTCAACGTTTACCTTCCTCGCACGCCAGGCCATGGCCGAAGGCGACGACGGCTCCGATGCGGTGAAAGCCACCTTCACCCAGGTCGGCTGGCGCCACGGCTGGACCGAACGCATCACCAGCGTTGCCGAAGTCGGCATGGGCCATTACGTCTACGAAGGCCAGGACCGCAGCGACGATCTGCAGGATTACAAACTCGGCGTGATTTACGAAATGCGCCGCTGGCTGGACGTCGAACTCGCCTATCGGCACCGCGACAACGACTCCGATGCCGACAACGAAAGCTTCACCCGCAACGTCTTCCAGATCACTTTCGACGTCAGTCTGTAGGAGGGTTGGGCCATGCACTCGCGCCTGATTTTACTGTTGTTGCTGCTCTGGACAGTGCCCACGGTCGAGGCGGCGGACAGCAACGCCGATTACCGCCTTGCTGCCGGCGATGTCTTGCGCATCACGGTGTTCGGCGAGCCGGAACTGAGCTTCAAGAAGATCCGCCTGAACGACGCCGGCACCTTCTCCTACCCGTTTCTCGGCGAAATCGTCGCCAAGGGCCTGACGCCCAATCAGGTCGAACAGAAGATCGTCGACGGCCTCAAGCAAGGCTATCTGGTCGATCCGAAAGTCAGCCTCAGCCAGATCGAATACCGCCCGTTCTACATCAATGGCGAAGTGCAAAAGCCCGGCAGCTACCCCTTCCAGCCCGGCCTGACCCTGGAAAAAGCCATTGCGCTGGGTGGCGGCCTGACCGAACGCGCCTCAATGAAACGCGTGACGATCCTGCGCGGCAGCGGCGGCCCGCCGGTCACTGAAAACATTTCGCGCACCACCGTCATCGCCCCCGGCGACACCATTTCCATTGCACAAGGCTTTTTCTGATCATGGACAACAGCCCAAGCACCTACCTCGAACGTCCGCTCCAGGCCCATTCGCAAACGCAAGCGGCCGATGAGTCGGACACCCTTGATCTGCTGCACCTGTGGCGCGTGATCTGGTCAGCGAAGTGGAACATCGCCTGGCTGGTGCTGCTCAGTTGCGCGCTGGCCGTGGCGGCGCTGTCGTTCATCACGCCGCAGTACGTCGGCAGTGCGACGTTGCTGATCAAGGACAAGACGCCGCCCGTCATGAGTTTTCAGCAAGCCGCTGAAGCCGGAGGCGCCACCACCACCGATTACCTGCAGACCCAGCAAGCCCTGCTGCAATCGCGGGAACTGGCCGAGCGCGCCGTGCGCAAACTCGGCCTGACTACGAATCCGATCACCGATCCGCGCCAGCAGGCGCAGAGCTGGTTCACCCCGCGCCAATGGCTGGCCGATCTCAACCGCGACCAATGGCTGCCATGGCTGGATCTGCTGCCGCCACCGAAGCCGCCAGCGACGGAAGAACAGGTATTCAACGACGTCACGCAGAACCTGATGCTGCACACCAGCGTCAAGTTTGTCGGCAAGAGCCAGTTGCTGGAAATCGACGTCGAACTGCCCGACCCGGCCCTCGCTGCGGCGGTGGCCAATGCCCTTGCCCAAGGCTTCATCGACAGCCAGCAGGACACCAGCCTCAAGTCTTCGCAAAACAACACCAGCTGGATGAACACCCGCCTGGTCGAGTTGCGCGACAACCTGCGCGTAGCCGAAAACAAGTTGCAGGGGTATCGCGAAGAACAGGGTCTGGTCGACGTCGACGGTGTCGCGACGATCAGTGCCAACGAACTGCAAATGACCGGCAATCGCATGATCGATGCACGCCGCGATCGCGCCGAAGCGGAGAGCCAGTTCCGTCAGGCGCAGTCCTTGAGCAACGGCGACATCAGTCGCTTGTCGAGTGTGCCGGCGGTGCTGAGCAACCCGCTGATTCAGCAGTTCCAGGCCGACCTGGCCAAGGCCCAGGCCAAGGTCGAGGAGTTGTCGGGCCGCTACGGGCCCAAGCACCCGGCACTGATATCCGCCCGTTCCGAACAACGCACGGCGGCCAACAGCCTGCGTCTGCAGGTGCAGCAAGTGGTCGCCGGCATCGAACGCCAATATCAACTGGCGGTGGCCAGCGAGGACGCGTTGCGCAAATCCTTCAACAGCAACAAGGCGCAGATTCAGGACATTTCGCGCAAGGAATTCCAGCTGCGCGAATTCCAGCGGGAAGTCGACAGCACCCGCGCGCTGTATGAAACCTTCGTCACTCGTCTCAAGGAAACCGCCGCCACCTCGGACATGGATTCGGCCAAGGCGCGCATTGTCGACCCGGCGATCGCCCCGCTGGAAGCGAGCAGACCGCGCAAGAACCTGATCCTGGCAATCGTTGCGCTGGTGGCTGCGGTGGTTGGCGTCGCCCTCGCCTTCCTCTTCGATACGCTGAGCAACACCTTCAAGACCGACGACACCGTCGAGAGCCTGCTCAATGTGCCGCTGCTCAGCGTGGTGCCGCTGGTGATGAAGAAGAGCCGTCGACAATTGGCGCGGCTGTTCGAAGACAACGATCACCCGCGCTTCTGCGAAACCATCCGCAACCTGCGCACCTGGCTGATGCTGCAAAACAACGAACGCCCGGCGCAGGTGGTGCTGGTCACGTCCTCGGTGTCCGGCGAAGGCAAGAGCACCATCGCCAACAATCTCGCTTCGTCGCTGGCGCCGCTGGAACGGGTGCTGCTGATCGATGCCGACATGCGGCAGCCGACGCTGTCGCTGAACTTCGATTTCCCGCCAGAGAGCCCCGGCCTCGCCAACCTCATGGCCGGCACCGCGCGGCTGGAAGACTGCATTCGCAGCGTCGGCAATCTCGACATGCTTCCGGCCGGCTGCCTGGCACCGTCGATGCTGGATCCGTTCGACGCACCACGACTGAAAGCCTCGAGCAGTTCGAGCAACGCCGTGGCCCCCGCGCAGGATTTGCTCAGTTCGCCACGCCTCGGCCGGTTGTTGCACATTCTCAAGTCGCGCTACCGGCACATCATCATCGATTCGCCGCCAGCAGAAATCGTCAGCGACGCGCTGTTGCTGGCCCAGCATTCCGACGCGGTGATCTACGTGGTCAAGGCGCAGAGCACGCCGGTCGGCCAGGTGCGCAAAAGCATTGCCGTGTTGCAGCAGAGCCAGGCGCCCGTATTCGGCGTGGTGCTCAATCAGGTCGATCTGCGCAAGGCGCGCAAGTACGGCCATGGCCATTCCCGTTCCTTCTACGACTACGACTTCGCCCCGCGCTGATCCTCCGGGCCGTGCCGCCCGGCAGCAGCCATCCCTTCCCTGTTCGATGAATCGGAGATCGTGCCGATGACCTCGCAATATTCCGCGCAAATGGCACAGCGTCGCGGCCTCACTTTCTGGGGGCAATGGTTGTGCGCAATGACCCTGGTGAACCTGTTGCTGATGGTGCTGGTGCACTGGCGCATCGGCGCCTTGCCCAGTGAATACCGGCTGCTGATCATCCTCACCGTGCTCGGCTCGATGCCGGTCTACAGCCTCGTCCAGGTCTATCACAAACGTCATGGCCTGCTGGTCGGGCTCGGACGCTTGCTCGCCGGCTGGCTGATTCTGCTCGGGCTGCTGATGAGCATCGCCTTCGTCACCCAGACCAGCGCGTTGTTTTCCCGGCAGGTGGTGATTGTCTGGGCGGTGGTGGGTTTTCTTGCTCAGGCGGCGACGTTTCTGCCGCTGCATCTGTTCGTGCGCATGTACACCAAGATGATCTGCAACGAGCGCCGCGCGGTGATCATCGGCACCTGCCCGACCGCCCATGAGCTGGCGCGCAAACTCCTCGACCCGGATCGCGCGCTGCTGCTTGGTTTCGTCGCGGCAAAAGCCGACAGCGGCCCGGCGCCGAGCATTCTGCCGCTGCTCGGCGAGGTCGAAGACATCCGCGAGATCATCACCCGCTTGCAGGCGCGGCGGGTGTACATCGTGCTGCCGATGGCCGAGGCGGCGACCATCGAAGCGTTGTACATCAACCTGCTCGACATGAACGTCGACGTGGTGTGGATTCCGGATCTGGGCAGCATGGTGTTGCTCAATCATTCGATCTCCGAGATCGAGCGGATGCCGGCGATCTACCTCAACGAAAGCCTGCTCACCTCGCACCCCGGAAGCCTGTTCTGCAAGGACCTGTTCGAACGCAGCGTCGCGGCGATGGCACTGATGCTGCTCAGCCCGCTGCTGCTCGGCGTGGCCATCGCGGTCAAGCTGACGTCGCCGGGGCCCGTGCTGTTCAAGCAGAACCGCCATGGCTGCGACGGCGAAGTGATCCGCGTGTGGAAGTTTCGCTCGATGCGCGTGCACGACGATCAGCAAGTGCGTCAGGCCACCCGCGACGATGACCGCGTCACGCCGCTGGGACGCTTTCTGCGGCGCAGCTCCATCGACGAACTGCCGCAACTGTTCAACGTGCTGTTCGGGCACATGGCGCTGGTCGGGCCGCGCCCGCACGCAGTCACCCACAACATCTATTACACCGGCAAGGTGCGCGCCTACATGGCGCGGCATCGGCTCAAGCCTGGCATCACCGGTCTGGCGCAGATCACCGGGCACCGCGGCGAAACCGAGACCGTGGAAAAGATGCAGCGCCGGGTCGCCCAGGACCTCAATTACATCAATCAATGGTCGCTGTGGCTGGACATCAAGATCCTGCTGAAGACGCCCTTCACCCTGTTCTCGAAAAACATCTACTGACTGCGGCCAGCGCTCTGGCCCACCCCGCCGCGCATGAGGTTTTCCCATGAATGTGAGTGTATTCGGTATCGGTTATGTCGGACTGGTCCAGGGCGCCGCGCTGGCCGAGGTCGGCCACAACGTGCTGTGTGTGGATGTCGACGCGGCCAAGGTGCAGGCCTTGAACGACGGCAGCCTGCCCATTTACGAACCGGGGCTGAAAAGCCTGGTGCGGGAAAACCATCACAGCGGTCGCCTGCAATTCGGCAGTGATCTGGCCGCTGCGGTAAAGCACGGCGACGTGTTGTTGATCGCCGTTGGCACCCCACCGGACGAGGACGGTTCGGCGGATCTCAAACATGTGCTGAGCGTCGCCCGTACCATCGGCGAGCACCTGCGCGGCGAGCAGATCATCGTCGACAAATCCACGGTCCCGGTGGGTACGGCGGATCGGGTGCGCGAGTGCATCAACACCATCCTCGCCGAAAGCGGCCGCGCTGCGCTGACCTTCGACGTGGTGTCCAACCCGGAATTCCTCAAGGAGGGCTGCGCGGTCGACGACTGCATGCGCCCGGACCGAATCATCATCGGCACCGACAGCCCCCGCGCCGAAGCGGTGATGCGCGAGCTGTACGAACCGTTCAATCGCAACCGCGAAAAAATCATCGTCATGGACGTGCGCAGCGCCGAGCTGACCAAGTACGCCGCCAACTGCATGCTGGCGACCAAGATCAGCTTCATGAACGAGATGGCCGGGCTTGCCGAAAAGCTTGGCGCCGACATCGAAATGGTCCGCCACGGCATCGGTTCGGATCCGCGCATCGGCTACCAGTTCATCTATCCCGGCATCGGTTACGGCGGTTCGTGTTTTCCCAAGGATGTGCGTGCGCTGATCCATGCCGCCCACGGCGTCGACATCGATGCGCGCCTGCTCAGGGCGGTGGAGTCGCGCAACAATGAGCAGAAAAGCACGCTGTTCCACAAGATTGCCGATCACTTCAACGGTGCCCTTGAAGGCAAAACCTTTGCCCTCTGGGGCCTGAGTTTCAAGCCCAACACCGACGACATGCGCGAAGCCCCCAGCCGCGTGTTGATGGAAGCGTTGTGGCGCGCTGGCGCCAGCGTGCAGGCGTTCGACCCGAAAGCCATGGAGCAGGCGCAGCAGCTTTACGGCCCGCGGGACGACCTGACCCTGGCCGGCACCAAAGAGGCGGCGCTGAAAAATGCCGACGCGCTGGTGATCGTCACCGAGTGGCAATCGTTTCGCGCGCCGGACTTCGAATTGCTCGCCCGCCAGCTGAAAAACCCGCTGATCTTCGATGGCCGCAACCTGTTCGATCCGCAACGCCTCAGCGCGCGCGGCTTCACCTACATCAGCGTGGGCCGGCCGACCTGCGCCGCAGAAGCACAGGATCTCGCGTCATGATCCGCCTGGAATTGCTGGATCGTTATTCGCCGGCGCTGCTGGAATCGAACCGGGCGTTCTCCTTTCTCAACTTCGCCTCGATCGGCAGTTTCATCCGCCAACCGCCGCCGTCGCTGGCGTATTTCTGCGACGGCATGCTGATGTCCGGGTTCATGTCGCGCATTACCGGGCGCGCGGTGGAGCGGGTCAGTTTCGATTTCACCTCGATTGCCGATCCGGTGTTGCGCGAGTCGGAGCAACGCGGCAAACGCGTCTACGTAGTCGGCGCGCGGCAGGCGGAGCTTGATCGTTTCGTGGAGAAGCTCGGCACGCAGTACCCGCGCCTGCAGCTGGTTGGCGCGCACAACGGTTACTTCGACGCCGAGCAGGCCGCGGCGCTGCAGGCTGACATCCGTCGGCAGCGGACCAACCTGCTGCTGGTCGGCCTCGGCGCCGGGCTGCAGGAGCGCTTTGTCCTCGATGCGCTGCGCGGGGGCTTCAGCGGCGTGGCGTTCACCTGCGGCGGTTTCCTTCGTCAGGAGGCGAATGCCAGCGAGCGCTACTACCCCGACGCCATCAACCGCCTGCACCTGCGCGCCTTCTACCGCATGGACCGCGGGCCGCACACGATCAAGCGTTACCTGCTCGACTACCCGAGCAATGCCCTGCGCCTGACCGAACTGATTCTGCGCCAGCAAGTGGCGATCAATGTCACCGCCCCATGAGGATTGTGCCGATGCATATTCTGTTCACGCTCAAGGATTACCAGACTGGCGGCGGCGTCGAGTGCGTGCAGCAACGCCTCGCCGAGCAGTTCCTGGCGGACGGCCGGCGGGTGAGTTTTTTCGTCATGAACGGCGACTCGCCCAACATCGACGGCGCGCCAAGCCTTGCCGGTGGTGGCGGCGGCCTCGTTGGCTGGCTGAAATCGATCGTGCTGCTGCGCCGCTTGATTCTTCGCGAAGGCGTGACGCATCTGATCGGCGCCAAGGAGCAGGCCAATCTCTGCACCTGGTTCGCCACCTTGGGCAGTCCGTGCCAAGTCATCTACACCCGCCACGCCGCACTGGATTGCGCCGAACAGAACACCGGGCGCGCCAGCCTGCGCCTGTTGTACGCGTTGTATCTGTGTGGCAGCGGCAAGGTGGTCGCGGTGTCCCAAGGTTTGCGCCAGGCACTGGCCGGGTTGATGCCCTGGGGCCAGCCGCGCATCCGTTATTGCCCGAACGCGGTGATCAGCGAGCAACTGTTGCATGCGGCACAAGCGCCGTTGCCCGGTGGTGTGCCCCATCATTACTGGCTGGGGATCGGCCGACTGGTGGAAACCAAGGGCTTCGATCTGTTGCTCGAAGCCTATGCGCTGGCAGCGCAACAGCGCACGCTGCCCTATCTGGTGATTGCCGGCGACGGCCCGTTGCGCGCAGAGCTTGAAGCGCAGGCGCAACGACTGGGCATCGAACGTCTGGTGCATTTCACCGGGCATCTGCGCAATCCCTATCCGCTGATTCGCCATGCGCAGCTGTTGGTGCTCAGCTCATTGCACGAAGGTTTGCCGACGGTGCTGGTCGAGGCGCTGGCACTGGGCACGGCGGTGATTTCCAGCGATTGCGGCAGCGGGCCGCGGGAGTTGCTCGACGACGGACGCCTCGGGCGCTTGGTCAAGGTTAACGATGTGCCGGCCCTGGCGAAGGCGCTGCTCGACAGTCTGGCCAGCCGCGAATCCGCTGCGCCGGCCCGACGCTCGGTCAGCGAAGCGATCCAGCCCTATACCAGCCAGTACGCCGCTCAGGCTTATTACCAGGTGTGGAACCGATGAAAAAACTGCTGATCATCCTCCAGGACCTCGGCGCCGGCGGCGCTGAAAAAATGATGGTGCGCCTCGCCGGTGCCTTGGTTGAAGCCGGCAACGAAGTCACGTTGCTGATGCTCACCGGTGCCGGCATCAATCAACCGGCGCTCGACCCACGGGTCAGGCAAGTGCTGCTCGACAGTCCGCGCAGCGCAGCGGCGGTGCCGGCGCTGACGCGTTTTTTGCGCAGCAATCAATACGACGCGCAACTGGCCGCCCTCACCCACGTCAACGTCGTGGCGATTGCCGCGGCTGTGCTGTCCGGGACTTTGGCGCGGCTGCATGTCAGCGAGCGCAATGCATTCTCGCGGGACAAGCACGTCAACCCGGCCCTGTCGGTGAAGCTCGCCTACTGGCTGGCGCCGTGGCTATACCGGCTGATTCCCAACCCGGTGATCTGCGTGTCGCAAGGCGTTGCCGAAGATCTGGTCGACACCACCATCGCCCGTCCGCGCGATGTGACCACCGCCGACAACCCGGTGCTCGACAACGATTTTCGCGACAAACCTGCCGCCGCGCCCAGCCATCCCTGGCTCAAGGACAAAACCACCCCGGTGATCGTCGCCGTGGGTCGGCTGGCGCAGCAAAAAGGGTTCGACACCCTGATCGACGCCTTCGCCCGCCTGCCGCGAGGCGATGCGCGGCTGATCATCTTCGGCGAAGGCGCCCTGCGCGGCGAACTGCTGGCCCAAGCGACAGCGCTCGGCGTTGCACAGCGTTGCGATCTGCCGGGTTACGCCAGTGATCCAATCGCCGAGATCGCTCGGGCAGATTGCTTTGTCTTGTCGTCGCGTTTCGAGGGCAGCCCCAATGCCTTGGTCGAAGCCTTGTCGACCGGCACCCCGGTAGTGGCGACGCGCTGCCCGTATGGCCCGCAGGAAATTCTCGCCGACGGCGCCGTCGCGCCCTTGGTCGAGGTCGACGACCCGAACGCTCTCGCCGCCGCGATCAGCGCACAAATGTCCGCGCCGCGCGCCCTGCATCGCCAGCGTCGCATCGATGCTGCCGCGCGTTTTGTCAGCGCTCGCGCGGTGCAGACCTACCTCAAGGCGTTACTCGGGAGGCGCTGAGATGAACCGCCTGCAAGTGCGTTATTCGACGCTGGCCGACGCCTTCACCTTGTTTGGCGTGCTGTTCTATACGCAAGTGATCGGCTTCTTTCTGCGCCTGGGCAATGTCAGCACGCTGGACGATGCGCAGCAGGATCTGGAAGGCAATCTGGCCAATCAGGTCTGCGGCTTGCTGACCTTGCTGGTGCCGCTGTTCTTTTTCATCCGCCACAAGGTTTTTCTCAGCAAGAGCTTCTACCGGCAGAACCTGTTTTTGCTGGTGTTCCTCGGCTGCGTGGCGGCGTCGATCAGTTGGTCGAGCGAGCCGATGCTCAGCTTCAAGCGTTTCGTCGCGCTGCTCAGCGTAGTGTTCTTCGCCGGTTTCATCGCCTGGCGCTACAGCATCGAGCGGATCGCTTTTCTGTTCGGTTGCGTGATCGGTGCGGCGGCGCTGGTCGGGTTGATCTTCGCCGTGATTCGCCCGGACATCGCCTTCATTTCCGGTGGCATCCGTGACGGTGCCTTTCGCGGCGTGTTCGCGGAAAAGAACGCTGGCGCACGCCTGAACGCGATTGCGATCCTGTTGCTGCTGCCGATGATCCGCCAACGCAACCCGCTGGCAATCCTCTACGGGCTGTTCGCGCTGATCGCCATTGGCCTGGCGCAGTCGGCCACGGCGATTGCGCTGATCGTCGCCGGCACCGCCAGTTACGCCTACTTCATCACGCTGATCCGCTTGCGCATCAACCGCTCCCTGCTGGCCTTCACCGCCGCGACGCTGGTGTTCTTCCTCTTGTGTGGGGTGCTTTACGCCAACTACGCCATGCTGCTGGAACTGGTCGGCCGCGACCCGTCACTCACTGACCGCACGTTGATCTGGGAGCTGTTGCAGCCGCTGATCGATGCGCAATTTCTCAAGGGCTACGGCTTCGGCGCGTTCTGGGCCAGCGCAGATGCCGATGCGTTCATTACCCGCTGGGGCTACATCGGCAATGCCCACAGCGGCTACGTCGAAACCCTGCTCAACGGCGGCCTGATTCAGCTGATTGCTCTGCTGCTGATGTTTGCCCAGACGCTGAGCAAGCGTTATCGGGCGATCACGGCGGATCAGTCGGCGCGCTATCAGGCCTGTGCGCTGGTGATCATCGGCCTGTTTGTGGTCACCAATTACGTCGCCTATGTGATCCCCAACTATCGCTCGGGCGAGTTCCTGATTTTCTGCGTGCTCAGCCTGACCTTCCGCCACCACCTCGTCGCCCGTACGCAGCCGCTGCCAGTCGCCAGCGCTCGGCCGATGCGCACCACTTTCAGGGAGCAACGCCCATGCTGAATGATCCCTCGGCCGTCACCGTGTGCGTGGTGATTCCGCTGTACAACGCCGCCGCCAGCATCCAACGCACGCTGGATTCGGTGAGTGCACAAACCCGGCTGCCGGACAAAGTCATCGTCGTCGATGACGGTTCCAGCGATGCCGGGCCAGAGATCGTCAAGCAGTACGCCGCGCCCTTTCCCATCGTGCTGTTGCAGCAGCCCAACCAAGGCCCGGCCAGTGCGCGCAATCGCGGCGTGTTCAGTGCCGAGGAAACCTTTATCGCCTTCCTCGATGCCGATGACCGCTGGCATCCCGAGAAACTGCAAAAACAACTGACCCTGCACGCCGAACTGAGCCAACAGGGGCGCAAGGTCGGTCTGATCGATTGCTTTCAGATGAGCGAATTCAGCGACGGCAAACGCCAGTTGGAGGACCGCTGCAAACACGGCGACCACTTTGCCGATTTCATGCGCGAAAACATCATCAACGGCACCTCCGGCGTACTCGCCCTGCGCGAAATCATCGTCGCCATTGGCGGCTTCGATCAGAGCCTGCGCTTCGCCGAGGATCGTCTGCTGTGGACGCGCATCGCGGAAATCAGCGAGATCCACAGCGTGCCGCAGATCCTGCACTGGCGCGCCGTCAACGCCGCCAACATCACCGCGCAACCGCACAAGTATTACCCGCACAAGCTGCGTTTCATTCAGCTGTACCTGGCGCGCTACGGCACCCGGCTGAACAAGCAGCAGCGGATCTATTTCGTCCTCGCCAACCATGCGGAATTTCTCAATGCGTTTTCCCGGCGCGGCGATCATCCACGGGTCATCGAGGTGTTCCGGCAGATGCTCGGGCATTCGTGGCAGACGCTGTTTTTCTCCCAGGGCAAACCGACCCTGCGCTACCTCTACGCCTGCTTGAAAAACCTGGGCAACAGCCGCTGAATTCAGGGATCGCGCCATGGCCAACCGTCGCCTGATGACCCTCGTATGGATTTTCACCGAGAAGTTCGGCCTGATTTTCCTGTCGATGATTACCTTTGTCGTCTACGCGCATTTGCTGACGCCCACCGAGCTGGGCATCGGCACGCTGATCATCGCCGTGGTCGAAGTGGTCGGCATTCTTTTCTCGTCGATGCTCGAAGACCCGCTGGTGCGCCTGCAGCGGATGGAAGACAAACACATCAGCAGCGTGTTCTGGTTTGCGGTACTGGTCAGTCTGTTGTCGATTGCGTTGATCTCGTTGGCGGTGGTGCTGTATACGCCGTCCACCGCACTGCGCTGGATGACCGCCGTGGCCTCAGTGAAAATCCTCTTCACCCTGATGGCCCGGGTGTATGTGGCACAGATGCGCCGTAGCGGCAATTTCAAGCTGCTGGCCTCGCGCACCTTGCTCGGCAAAGTCGCTGGCGGGGTTGGCGGCGTGGCTGTTGCGCTGCTGGGTTTCGGCCCGTGGGCGGTGGTCGCGCAGGCGCTGATCATGGACGGCATTTCCACGCTGGTGCTGATGCGCAGCGAGCGTCGGCGCATTCCCTTGCTGATCGACCGCCAGGTGTTGGGCGAACTGCTGCGCGCCGGGCTCCCGGTCTGCGTCAACGTCATGAGTTCGCAAACCCTGCAACGCGGCGTCAACTTGATTCTCGGCCTGACTGCCGGGGCGCACGCGGTGGGCATGTTCAACCTGGCGATGCGCATCATCGACCTGCCGCGCTCGGCGATCTACAACGGCTTGATGAGTTATGCCCTGCCGGTGTTCGCCCGGCGCAGTGCCGAACCGGCGCGGCTGATCGGCGTCATCGGCGACTCCACGGCAATCAGCGGCTTCGTGCTGACCCCGCTGTTTTTCGGCATTGCCCTGACCGCCGAAGACATCATCCTGCTGATCTTCGGCGCGAAATGGGCCGACGCGATTCCCTTGCTGCAAGTGCTCGCCGGCACGGCGGCGCTGGGCAATCTGGCGCTGTATGCGACCACTGCGCTGGTGGCGGTCAATCGCACGCATCTGACGCTCAAGGCCGAAGTCGCCACCACCCTGCTCGCGCTGGCGCTGGTGTATCTGCTCGGGGCGAGCTACGGCGGCATGGCGGCGGCGCTGGCATTGCTGCTGCGCATGCTGCTGATCACGCCATTGCAGGTGCGCGGCCTGCACGCCGCCATCGGTTACGACTGGCGCAGCTTCTTCCAGTCCAGTTACCGCAGCCTGCTTGCCTCTGTCGTGATGGTCGTGGTGGTGATGTGGCTGTCGCGGCAGACCGGCCTGTCCGGTTATGCGCACCTGGCCGGCGACATCGCCATCGGCACGCTGACCTACGCCTTGGCCTACAGCCTGCTGCACCCGCGCTGGCCGCAAGAATTCAAGTTGGTGTTCACCGCCCGCTGAGCCGGATTTCCTCGCAATGGAGCACGTCGTCATGCGCAAAACCACGTTGATCACGGGCGGTGCCGGCTACATCGGTTCGCACACGGCATTGCAGTTGATCGAGTCCGGACGCTCGGTTCTGATCCTCGACAACCTGTGCAACAGCAGCCGCGAGGCCATCACACGGCTCGAGCTGTTGAGTCATTCGCACATCGATTTCATCGAAGGCGATATCCGCGACGCGGCGTTGCTGGAGGAGATTTTCAGCACTTACGCGATCGACGCGGTGCTGCATTTCGCCGGTCTCAAAGCGGTCGCGCAAAGCATGCGTCGGCCGATGGATTACTACGCCAACAACGTGGTCGGCACGCTGAACCTGTGTCAGGCGATGGCCCGCGCCCACGTGTTCAATCTGGTGTTCAGTTCATCGGCCACTGTCTACGGAGAGCCGACCGTGATGCCGATCGTGGAATCGCATGGCGCCGGCAAACCGGCCAATCCTTACGGACGCTCGAAGCTGGTGATCGAAGAATTGCTCAGCGACCTCGCCGTCGCCGACGCGCGCTGGAACATTGCCGTGCTGCGCTACTTCAATCCGATCGGCGCGCACGAGAGCGGGCTGATCGGCGAGGCGCCCAACGGTCGGCCGAACAATCTGCTGCCGTGCCTGACCGAGGTTGCCAGCGGCCAGCGCGCGGCGTTGACCGTTTATGGCAACGACTATCCGACCGTCGACGGCACCTGTATTCGCGATTACATCCATGTGCTGGATCTGGCTGCTGGTCATCTCAAGGCACTGCAGGTTTTGCAGGGCGACGAGCATGGCCTGCACGTTTGGAATCTCGGTACCGGCACCGGCTACAGCGTGTTGCAGATCATCAGCGCCTTCGAAGACGTCACCGGTCTGCGCATCCCCTACCGCTTCGCTCCGCGCCGCGCCGGTGATGTCGCCGAATGCCGCGCCGATGCAAGCAAGGCCGGGCGCGAACTGGGCTGGCGCGCGCAACGCGAGCTGACACAAATGCTCATCGACAGCTGGCGCTGGCAGACCAGCAACCCATGGGGCTACCGCCCGCAACCGGCACCGCTGCTGGCGGTGGGTACGTAACAACGCCGCCAACTCACGTTAGGGACGACTCATGAACAGATCACCATGCATGCTGTTTGTCTTGCTGCTGCTGAGCGCTGGCGCCAACGCCAATATTCCAGGACCGGTCACTGAAGGCCTGGTGTTGTGGCTGGACGGCAATGACCCGGCCGCGATGACACTGGAGGGGCAAAACCAGGTCGTGCGCTGGCTGGATAAATCCGGCAAGGGCAATGACGTCACCGTCGACAACCGCGCGGCGACGACCTTGCCGACGCGGGTCGACAACGCCCTCAACGGCCACGGTGTGGTGCGTTTCAGCGGCACGGCAGCGTTCATGGGCCAGGCGATTCGCACAAGCAAAGGCCCGGTGACGGTGTTCGTCGTCTCGCGACGTCTGCCCGAGCAGGCCGGCGGCAAGGCCTGGCAGCGACTGTTCAGCTCTCGCCCGCAACTGGCGGACAACGACAACGTCGCGCCGAATTTCGGCATCAGCGTGCAGCAGACCAGCGCCTACGAGCCGGCGCTGGCGCTGCTGGAAACCAGTGACGTGCCGATCGGCCCGTTCGCGGTGGCGCGCAACGTGGTCGGCACCTCGGAAATCCTCCGTGGCGACATCGCCGAAGTGCTGGTGTATGACCGTCCATTCAGCAATCAGGACGAGCGCCGCACCGTGTTCGAGTATCTGGCGCAAAAGTGGGCGGTCGTGGTTCCGCAGCAGGCCGATGCGTGGACCCGGGTTGGCCCGTTAGGCCCGACCCCGACGCACGTTACCCCCGATCTGCCGTTGTCAGATCAGGCCAATGCCGGCGGCTGGAAGCTCGATACGCGGCTGTCCGACGAATTCAACGGCAGCACGCTCGATGCCCAACGCTGGCACGTCAACAACGCCACCGGCACCGATTCCCTCGGGCGCAAACCGGCGCTGTTTTTACCGGAGAACGCCAAGGTCGGCAGCGGTAATCTGAACATCACTTTCCGCAAACAGACCCTCCCCGAGAAATACGTCGCCTTGGGCTACAAGGACTACAGCTCGGCGATGGTCCGCACCAACGAACGGGGGATGTACGGCTATTACGAAGCCCGGGCGAAGCCGATGAACTCTGCCGGCTCCAGTGCGTTCTGGCTGGCGTGGACCGGGCTGCCGGAGAACGCCACGGAAATCGACATCTTCGAAATCGGCGGCAAAACCCGCAACGAAACGTTTGACCGCCGGTACAACATGAATGCCCATGTCTGGGCCAGACCGCAGAATGATCAACACCTGAGTTCCGGCAGCACCTGGAATGCCCCTTGGCGGCTGGCCAGTACCTTTCATGTCTACGGTTTCGACTGGCAACCCGAGACGTTGCGCTGGTACGTCGACGGCGTTCTGGTCCGGGAGGCGAAGAACACCTATTGGCACTTCCCCATGCAAATCGTTTTCGACAGCGAAGCGATGTGGGACTGGTTCGGGGTGGTCGACGATGCTGACCTGCCGTCGGTGTTTCGCATTGATTACGTCAGGGTCTGGACACGCTCAGCGCAATAGGCCCGCGTTCAACGGTTGTGCACCATCGCCTGCATCTGCCAGAGCGTGCGGAACCGTCCCTGACTTTCGCGCAACTCCTGCGGCGTGCCATCCTGCACGATCTCACCGTCCTCCAGCACCAGCACCCGGTCGAAATTGGCGATGGTCGAGAGCCGGTGCGCCACCGCGAGGACGGTCCTGCCGCGCATCAGGTTGCTCAATGCACGCTGGATGATCGCTTCCGAATCGGAATCCAGTGCCGAGGTCGCCTCGTCGAGAATCAGGATCGGTGCGTCCTTCAGAAACGCTCGCGCCAGCCCCAGACGCTGGCGCTGGCCACCGGACAAGGTCACTCCACGCTCACCGACCGGGGTGTGATAACCCTGCGGTAGCGCCTGGACGAATTCGTCGCAAAACGCCTGATGCGCCGCTGCGATGATCTGCTGCTCGGTGGCATGGGGCTGACCGTAGCCGATGTTTTCCAGAATGCTGCGATTGAACAGCGTCGGCTCTTGCGGCACCACGGCGATCTGTCGGCGCAAACTGTCCTGGCTGACCGAGCGGATGTCGCGGTCGTCGATCAGGATGACCCCGCTGCGCACGTCATCCAGGCGTTGCAGCAAACCGAGCAACGTCGATTTTCCCGAGCCCGAAGTGCCGGCAATGCCGACGCTTTGTCCCGCCGGGATATCCAGGAAAAAATGCTCGAAGACTTTGCGCCCGTCCGGGTACGCATAGCCCACGTCGAGCATCTTGATATGGCCACGGGTCGGCGCCAGTTCTTCCGCGGTGTCGCTGAGTTCGTGGGGCTGGGCGACGATGCCCAGCGTCTCGCTGATGACACCCATCTGCTGGCTGGTTTCCACCAGGGCCAGCGCCAGTTCGCGCGAACCGTGCAGGATGCGAAAGGTCAAGGCGCTGACCATCACCACATCGCCCGCCGTGACCTGCCCCGCTCGCCAGAGCACGATCGCCCAGCCGAGCATGCCCCCCGCCATCACGGTCAGGCAGATGTCGTGCAGCACCCGCGCCTTCTCCATGTACATCCAGCTGCTACGGTGCGAATCGGCTTCGATGCCGATCTCGCGCTCCAGGCGCAGACGCTCGCGTTGCCGCCCGGAGAACGCCTTGATCGTCCAGACATTGGACACCAGATCGACAATCTCGCCACCGACCCGCGCCGACTGCGAAGCAAAAGCAATGTGCCGGCTGCGGCCGCGCACGCCGAACACGGTGATCAGCGCGGCGACCACGATCACGCAGCCGACCAGGGCCAGTGCCATGCCCCCGTGCACCGCCAACAGCAAAGCCACGGCACCGATGAAATCCACGCACGGCGGCACGATGCGCCAGGTCAACCCGCCATAGACCTTGTCGGCAGCAGCGCCGATCGCCGAGACGCGATTGGCCAGCGAGCCGGAGAAGTGCCGCTTGAAATAGCGCATCGGGTGGCCGGTCAGGTGATGAAACAGGTCCACGCGCAGATCGGCGCAACTGCCGACGATAGTGTGGCAGCCGACCCAGCCGCCGAGGCGCCACAGCAGGTTTTCCATCACGATCAACGCCATGAACAGGCCAAACGCGTGCCAGACCTGGTCCGCCGCCGACCCGGCGGCCATGGCATCGACCAGCAGTTTCATGCCGTACTGCACCACCACCGCACAGCACGCCGCGCCCATCACCAGTGCGACCATGGCGATGAAGTGCGCCGGACGAATTCTGATGTAGCGCCATAAGAAGGCAGCGGCCGACGCCGGCAAGGGCTCATCGCGCATTTGCTGGAAGTTCATCTCCCGCGCCCCTCAATGTGCCCGCCATTGACCCTGCGCAAACAGCCGGCAACCCGCTCGGGCACCTGCGCCAGCTCGACGTGCAGCGGGTGAAACGCTGCGCGCTCGCCCTCGCCATCGGGGTAGCCGAACACGCCGGTGGGGCAATACCGGCCGTTATCCCAGCCCGGGTAATCGAGAAACGGGTACCAGCAAATCCCCTGCACCGGCACACCGCGTTCGAGGGCCAGCAGCGTCTGCTCAAGGATGTAAGCCAGCCACGGCAGGCGTTCTTCATCTTCGGCCCCGGTTTCGGCGATCAGTATTGGCCGCTGATAACGCTGGTGCAGTTCCTTGAGCATGCCCGACAACGGTCGGAAGTCGCGCTCGCCGCGAAGGATGCGCCGGCCGTGGTAATACCACTGGTTATGCGCATAGAAATTGGCACCGATGATATCCAGGTAATGCTCCTGCCCGCCCAGGCCGGGCCATTCGCGGCCAGTGAGCAGATCCCACGCCTGAAATTGCGACAGCCGATAGGCTTCGGCCGCTTCGATATCGTCGCTGCGCCTGGAGCCGGCGAGCACATGGATCAACGGATCGCACTGGACGAACCGAGCATGGGGCGCCCGTTCGCGAATCGCTTCGATCGCAGCGATGCTCGCCCGCACCAGTTGATGCTTGAGTTCCTGCGCGCGCCCGCGTGCGGTCGGGTTGAAGTACGCGACCTCGCCCCCCGCCCAACTCCAGAACGAAATCTCATTGATCGGCGAGTAGAACGGCACGCTGACGCCCTCGTCCAGCATCACCGTCGCTGCAGCAGCGGCGAAACGGGCAAAACGCTCGACGAATGCCGGGCGCCAGAAATCCAGGTCATCCGGATAACCGTAATGGCACAGATCCCAGACCACTTGCACCTGCTGCGCTTGCGCGGCTTTGAGCATCGGCACGAAGCTGCTCCAGTCATAGCGACCGGGGCTGCGTTCGATCAGGTGCCAGCGCAAGCCGTCGCGGGCACAACGAATGTTCAACCCGCTCAGTCGCTGGTAATCCTTGTCCACCCAGCGCGCGTGTCCGGTGTCGGCCAGCAGGTCCAGGCGCCGACCATCCTGGCGGCGCTGACTGGAACATTCGAAACCGGCCATGACGAAGCTGCTGAAGATCGAATGAGCGCCTGCGCCGGGCTCGGGTTCGTCGCCTTTCGGCTGCGCGGTCATGAAGCATCGGTCTCGGTTGCGGCAGTGGCGGGTGCCTGCGCCGCTTGAATATCCCGATACAGGGCCAGCGCCTGCCCCACCACCTGATCCATGTTGTAGTACTTGTAGGTGCCCAGCCGCCCAAGGAACGTGACGTTCGGCGTCTGCTCGGCGAGTGCGCGGTAGCGTTTGTAAAGTTCGGTATTTTCCGCCCGGGGCACCGGGTAATACGGGTCGCCGTCGTCACACGGATATTCGTAAGTAATGCTGGTGCACGGGTGCGTTTGCCCGGTCAGGTGTTTGTATTCAGTGATGCGGGTGTACGGCACGTCCGGGTGCGGATAATTCACCACCGCTACCGGTTGATAGTGTTCCTGTTCGAGTGTCTGGTGCTCGAAACGCAGGGATCGATACGGCAAGTGGCCCAGCTGGAAATCGAAGTATTCGTCGATCGGGCCGCAGTAGATCAGATGCTCGTACTTCACCTCGTCGCGCACAGCCTTGAAATCCGTACTGAGCAACAGATCGATGTTCGGGTGATCGAGCATGCGTTCGAACATTTGCGTGTAGCCGGCCGTGGGCATGATCTGGAAGGTGTCGCCGAAATAGCGGTCGTCTTCGCTGGTCCGCGTCGGAATGCGCGAAGTCACCGATTTATCCAGCGCCGACGGATCCAGCCCCCACTGCTTGCGCGTGTACCCACGGAAGAATTTCTCGTAGAGTTCACGGCCGATCTGATTGACCACCACATCTTCGGAAGTGCGAATGGTCGCCACCGGTTCGGCGCGCTCGGCGAGGAACACCTCAGCTTCCTCGGAGGACATCGACAAGCCGTAGAGCCTGTTCAGCGTGGTCAGATTGATCGGAATCGGCAGCAATTGGCCGTCGACCTGAGCGAGGACGCGATGTTCGTAAGGTCGCCATTCAGTGAAGCGCGACAGGTAGTCGACAATGCGCTGGGCATTGGTGTGAAAGATATGCGGACCGTAACGATGCACCATCACGCCGGCGGCGTCGTAGTGATCGTAGGCATTGCCGGCGATGTGCGGGCGCCGGTCGATCAGCAATACCCGACGGCCCAGTCCTTCGGCCAGACGCTCGGCGATGACACTACCGGCGAACCCGGCACCGACGATCAGGTAGTCGTAGGATGGGCAGGACTTTGCGCGCTCCAGGCTTATCGTAGGCATTCGATCTGCTCCTGCATGAAGCGACTGGTGTTGTCCCACGACATGCCGGCGATGGCGGCATCGGCGCACTGCAGAAATTCCGGCGTGCCTTTGAGTGCCAAAGCTTTCTCGATCGCCTCAACAAAAGCCTCGGCAGTGGCGGCAATGAACACCGCGCCGCTCTCGCCGTAGCCGCTGACCACGTCGTGAATCGGCGTCGACACCACCGGGCAACCGCCCGCCAGATACTCCGGGGTCTTGGTCGGGCTGATGTAGCGCGTGGACGCATTGAGGGCGAACGGCATCAGCGCCACGTCCCAACCTGCCAGGTAATCCGGCAATTCGGTGTATTGCTTCGAACCCAGATAATGAATGTTCGGACGTTGCGGCAGCGTCTGCGGATCAATCTTCACCACCGGCCCGATCAGCACGATCTGCCAGTCAGGGCGCATCGTCGCCACGCGCTCGATCAACTCGATATCGAAGCGTTCGTCGATCACGCCGAAAAAGCCCAGGCGTGGCCGCGCGATCCCTGCCTGATCCGGCGGTTCCGGCAATGCCTGCCGCGCCGCGGCGAAATGCGCGATGTCGACGCTGCTCGGCACCGGATAGGCATTGCCGTGCTGGCGTTGCTTGACCTCCCACAGGCTGTAGCCACCGGTGAACACCACGTCGGCGCGGGCCAGCAGTTGCTGCTCCATATCGATCAATTGCGCGGGCGCGCCCATGAACGCCGACAGTTCATCCATGCAGTCATAGACGGTGACGCGCGCGTCGAGGTGCTCGGTAAACAGCAGGCTCATCGGCGTGAGGTACCACAGCAGCAGATCGCCCTGAACGCGGCCGGCGAGGTGTTCATCGAGCAATTGCCGCTGCGCCTGAGCAATCGCCTCGCCACTCATGCCGATGGGCAACTGCGGCACCGCGACCTCTATCCCTGCTGCTGGATTCGAAAGTTCGAGTCTGGGCGTGGCGTCTGCGATAAATACCGGTTCCTCGAAAAACACCACGTCGTAGTGTTTGGCCAATCGCGACATGACGTGCTGCGGCCGCTGGTAGACAAAGCCCCAGCGCAAATGCGACAGGCACACCAGCGTGGGCCGCACCTGAAGGGATGTTTCGAGAGCATTCTGCGCACTCGCCAGTGCGAGCGCCTCGGGTTGTTCTGCAAGGTTCATGGCGAAAATTCCTCATCGGGGAAAACAAGTCGACACAGTGCCGAGCCACCGGGCCGTCTCACTTGTCGGCACTGCAAGTGCAGGGCATTTCTCGATGAGGCCGTAAGGCTCTTGAAGGTTGGAATAGCGGCGTTCACACGTCGTTCAGCCCAACCTTGGGCGCAGCCGATGAACTGCACATACCGGCTGGCAAACGAAGTTGAACTCGCCGGACAATCCATCCCCTACCGTCCAGGACAACATGGTTTTTGCTGCCGCACAGGCGCCTCGAAACCATGCACAAAGCCATCGGCCGATGGCGGTACTTGGGAGGGCGGGTGCATGATCTTGATTACCGGTGGTGCGGGATATATTGGTGCGCACGTCGCACTGGAATGGCTGGGCCAGGGCGTGGACGTGTTGATTCTCGACAACTTGTGCAACAGCCAGCGCGCAGCGATCGAGCGCATCAGTACTCTGGCGGGAAAACGACCGGAGTTCATTCAGGGTGATGTGCGCAATCGACGACTGCTCGATAACCTTTTGCACGATTACCCGATCGATGCCGTGGTGCATTGCGCCGGGTTGAAAGCGGTCGGTGAAAGCGTGCGCGAGCCCCTGCGCTATTTCGACACCAATGTCGGCGGCAGCCTGACCTTGTGCCAGGCCATGGCCCAGGCTGGAGTGTTCCATCTGCTGTTCAGTTCATCGGCCACTGTTTACGGCGACTGCGCCACCCTGCCGATCAACGAAAACTGCGCCATCGGCCAGCCGACCAATCCCTACGGCATGTCGAAGCTGATGTCGGAAAACATCATGAAGAGTGTCGCCAGCTCCGACCCGCGCTGGTCGATCGGTCTGCTGCGCTATTTCAATCCGATCGGTGCGCATCCTTCCGGCCTGCTCGGCGAGGCGCCCACCAGCACGCCCAACAACCTGCTGCCTTATCTGCTGGAAGTCGCCAGTGGTCGACGCGCGCAGCTGTCAGTGTTCGGCAACGATTACCCGACTCCGGACGGCACCGGTATTCGCGATTACCTGCACGTGGTCGACCTTGCGCTCGGTCATGTCTGCGCGCTCGACGCCTTGCGCGATCGCCATGGCATGAGCGTCTGGAACCTGGGTACCGGGCGCGGCTATTCGGTGCTGGAGGTGGTCAGCGCGTTCGAACAGGTCATTGGTATCAAGATCCCGTTGCGTATTGAAGCGCGGCGCCCGGGCGACATCGCGCAGTGCTGGGCGGACCCGCATAAAGCCCTCGAAGAACTGGACTGGCAGGCGAGCCGCTCATTGCCGTGCATGCTCGCCGATGCCTGGCGCTGGCAGTGCAATCAGCTTGGGCAGGTCGACGTGCGCCAGGCCAATTGAACGTTGCGCACGGTCATTCATTGTCGTGACCGTGCGCGTCGGCACACGTTAATCGCCCGGACTCGCCGCCAGCGATGCGTTCCGCCTGATCGATACCGCGCTTGAGCGCATCCTCGACCGCCCATTCGATGCCGGGCAGTTTCCTGATGCGCTCGTAGGCGCATTCGCCGGTCGCGGTGTAGACGCTGATGAACATTTCCACGTCGCCGTATAACCAGAGCCCGATTCATAGCAGTGCCGGCACCAGCCATGGCACCAGTCGTTCGTACATGGTCGGTTTCATCATTTCGGTGATCCTGACGGTGATTCCCTTTGGCCTGGTCATGTACCCGACCCTGCCGCGCAGCGTCACCGCCTGGGTGGTGGTCGCGCTGGGTGTGGTGCAGGTTTTCGCACACCTCAAATACTTCCTGCACCTGGACACCGCCAAGGAGCAGCGCTGGAACCTCAGGGCGCTGATTTTCTCGGTGGTGATCATTCTGCTGCTGGTCGGGCTTTCGCTATGGATCATGGGCAGCATCCACCACAACATGCTGGCGCACTGACGCCGCTGAACGGGGTGCTGCCCTCGCCCTTCGCTCTACCATCCATCGGGTACGGTGGAAAATCATCAAACCCAGAGGCAGGTCCGTTATCAGAAGCGGTAACGACTTCAGCAACAGACAATCTCGAGGACACTGATGGCTAATGATCCTTCCACCTCCGGGTGCGCCGGCCCGGAGTGCACCTGCGAGTGCGGCGTTGACTATTCATACGACCCTCGCGCCATCGGCACGCTTTCATCGTGAGTCTTGATCGACGCAGCCTCAATCTGGTCGCGGCCGCGTTCGCGCTGACGGCGTTGTCCTATGGCCTGGCGCGCTTCGCTTATGGACTGTTGCTGCCGCAGATCCGTCAGGATCTGGCGCTGAGCGTGTCCGCTGCCGGCTGGATCGGCGGCAGCGCTTTTGCCGCTTATTGCGTAGGCATCGTTGCGACATTCGTCTGCAACGGCAAGGTCAGTCCGCGCGGGTTGACGGTCATGGCCGGCGCGGCTGCAACTCTGGGGATGGGCCTGGTGGTTATCGCTTCGTCGGGATTGGCGTTGGGCTGCGGCGTTGCGCTGGCGGGATTGAGCACGGGTCTGACCTCGCCGCCATTGGCCAGTGCGGTGGCGGCGCGTCTGGTTGATGCGGATCGCCCGCGAGCGAATGGCTTTATCAATGCCGGGACGGCGGTCGGTATCGTTTTTTCCGGCCTGGCCGCGATCGGGGCCGCCGGGCAATGGCGCGAGCTGTATGCGCTGTTTGCCTTGATCGGCATCGGCGTCACGCTCTGGCTGTGGTTTGCCGTACCGCACCGGGTTCAGCATGAGGCCTCGCAGAGTTTTTCGCTGCTCATGCTGCGTCGGCCTGGTGTGCTGCCGTTGTGCGCCAGCGCTTTCCTGATGGGATTGGCGAGCACCGCGGTCTGGACATTCGGCGCCGATATCCTGCGCAGCCAGGCCGGTTTCAGCGATCAGTCGATTGCATGGGCGTGGATCGTGTTGGGCGCTGCGGGGATCAGTGGCTGCATGACCGGCGTGCTCACCGGCCGCTTCGGTGTCGCACGCATGCAGCATCTGGCGCTGGCCGGCATCGCCTTCGGCACACTGGGGCTCGCCGCTGCTTCCGTCTCGGCCGGCTTGGGCCTTGCAGCGATGTGCCTGTTTGGCGCGGCGTATATCGTTTCGTCAGGGGTTTATCTGCTGCAAGGCATCAGCCTGTTGCCGGATCGCCCGGACCTGGGGCTGGGCATTCCGTTTTTGCTGTTGGCACTCGGTCAGACCGCCGGCACGCCGATCTTCGGCGCGGTGCTGGAGGCTGCTGGCGTGATCGTTGCCTTGTGTGTTTTTGCGGCGGCCGCGTGCGTCGCCATGCTGCTGGGTCCGAGAGGTGGTGAAAGTCCGCGCAGGCAAATGTGCGGCTCAGGAGTTACCTAAGGCTTGGAGCGCCAATGATTTTTATCGTCAGGAGTAGAAACCATGGCCGTAAATATCAGCAATCTCACCCTCTCCACTCCGGTTCCCGTCTCGGCAACCAACCCGGTTGCACTCGAGCTCAACGGCGCCGAGGCCATTGCGCAGTTCCCGAGTATCGTCACAGTGCTGCCGGATGGCTCGCTGCAACTGTCCGCGCCGACCAAGGGCCCATCAGTGATCTGTTGATTTCGCATACCTAGGCGGCTGATACGCGCAAGGGCCTGCGCAGCGTGTGCTGGCAGGCCCTCGGGTAAATCTAAACGCCAATTACGACGCGTCGATCCAGATGGTTTTCAGTTCAGTGTATTGGTCGTGCGCCCAGATCGACTTGTCGCGGCCGCCGAAACCCGATTCCTTGTAGCCGCCGAACGGCGTCGAAGCATCGCCCTCGCCGAAGCAATTGACCGTGACGATCCCCGCGCGGATGCCGCGCGACAGCTTCAGCGCGTGGCGCAGGTTTCCGGTATACGCCGAAGCGGCCAATCCATAAGCCGTGTCGTTGGCCAGCGCGATGGCTTCATCG
Source organism: Pseudomonas sp. RIT-PI-o (assembly GCF_001297215.1). Classification (NCBI taxonomy): domain Bacteria; kingdom Pseudomonadati; phylum Pseudomonadota; class Gammaproteobacteria; order Pseudomonadales; family Pseudomonadaceae; genus Pseudomonas; species Pseudomonas sp. RIT-PI-o. Next base: position 94,757 of record NZ_LHPA01000011.1, read on the forward strand.
ACGGTCTGAAAAGTCGTGACGCTCAGCACCGGGCCGAAGATTTCTTCCTGGAACAGGCGACTGTCACGGCTGACGCCATCGACGATGGTCGGCTCGACGAAAATATCGTTGCGGGTCTGGCCGCCCACCAGCACGTTGAGCTTTTCATCGCGGGCGAGATCAAGATACGAACGCACCTTGTCGAAATGCGCCTTGCTGATCATCGAACCCAAGCGGTTCTCAGGGTCAAGGGGGTCGCCCATTTTCCAGTCGCCGAGGTGCGCCTGCACGCGCTGCAAGAGTTCCTCCTTGATCTCGGCGTGGACGATCAGCCGCGACGAGGCCGAGCAGTTTTCGCCCATGTTCCAGAACGCGCCATTGACCACATGCTGCGCGACCACATCGATGTCTTCGACATCATTCATCACCACCGCCGGGTTCTTGCCGCCGCACTCCAGCACGATGCGCTTGAGGTTGGATTCGCTGGAATATTTGAGGAACAGCCGCCCGGTGTCGGTCGAGCCGGTGAAGCTGACCATCGCCACGTCGGGGTGCCGACCCAACGGCTCGCCGGCCTCTTTACCGCCGCCGGGGACGACGTTGAACACGCCGGCGGGAATCCCCGCCTGATGCGCCAGTTCGGCAACGCGCAAGGTGCTCAGGGTGGTTTCCTTGGCCGGTTTGACCACGATCGAACAGCCTGCGGCCAGCGACGGGCCGATTTTCCAGGCGAGCATCAGCAGCGGGAAATTCCATGGCAGTACCAGCCCGACCACGCCGATGGGCTCGCGCACGACCATGGTCACCGCGCCAGAACCGACCGGCGCCGTGGCGTCGTAAATCTTGTCGATCAGCTCGGCGTGCCAGCGCAAGGTATGGATGGTCTCCGGCACGTCGATGGTCTGGCATTCGCGGATCGGCTTGCCGCTGTCGAGGCTTTCCAGCACCGCCAGTTCATGGGCGTTGTCCTCCAGCAATTGGGCAAAGCGCAGCAACACCGACTTGCGCGCCGAGGGTGCGAGTGACTGCCAGCGGCCGTCATCAAACGCTGCTTTCGCTGCGGCGACGGCCTGATCGATATCTTCGGCATCACACGCGGCAATCTCGCTCAGCACCTGCTCGGTGGCCGGATTGGTCGTGGTGAACGTCTTGCCGGATTTTGCCGGGCAAAACCGGCCATTGATGAATGCCTGATGGCGAAACTCAAGCCTGGCTGCCAGTTCACGGTATTGCTCTTTACTCAGCAGGTCTGCCATTTCAAGCCTCCTCGACGATGCGCGCGACGTTCTTCTGCAGGGTTTCAATCACGCTTTGCAGTTGCTCTTCCTCGGCAGGCTCCAGCGCTTGCAGCGGCGCGCGAACACCGCCGGCACGCAGGCCGCTGAGTTGGCTGCCATGCTTGATCGACTGGACGAACTTGCCACTTTCGAGGACATCCATCAGCGGCAACATCGCCGACATGATCCGCCGACCCTTGTCGAAGTTCTTCTCCAGGACACAGGCTTCGTACAGCGCAATGTGTTCACGCGGGATGAAGTTGGAACCGGCGCAGACCCAGCTGCGCGCGCCCCAGGCAAAGAACTCCAGCGCCTGATCATCCCAGCCGCAGGACAATTGGATATCGGGGTGCGAGTGAGCCAGACGATGCAGACGGCTGGTCTCGCCCGAGCTTTCCTTGATCGCGGCGATGTTCTTGCAGTCGGCAATGGCCGCGAAGAACTCGTCGCCCATCGCCACGCCCATCCGCGACGGGTAGTTGTAAAGCATGATCGGCAGACCGGCGGCCTTGTCCACGGCGAGCACGTGGGCGGCGATCTCCTTCTGGGTCGGCAAGGCATAGGGCGGTGAGCCGACCAGGATCGCGTCTGCTTGCAATGCCTTGGCCTGCTCGGCGAAGTACACCGAATCCTCGGTACGGATGCCGCCGGTACCGACCACCAGTGGCAGGCGCCCGCGAATCACCTCTTTCGCGCGCCGGGCCACAGCGACCCGCTCCTCTGCGGTGTGCGCGTAATACTCGCCGGTCGACCCGCCGATCACGATGCCGTGCACCCCGGACTCGATCAGGTATTCGATCACCTCGGAGAACGCCGCATAGTCGATCTGGCCATCGGCGGACAACGGGGTAATGGCCGGGGTAAAGATTCCATCAAAGTTCATCGCGTTTTCTCCAGGGTTCAATATTCAGGATTCGGGCTTCAGGTGTTTCAGCTTTCTCTGCCGGCGCGGTACTGCCCCCACTTGAGGTTCATGTTCACCCCGAGCGAGAGGAACGGTTCAGGCGGGTTGCTGTTGGGGCCGGGCGTCTGCAAGAGGAAATCGATCAGTCCGTCGCGCTGGCCGGCCAGCCAGTCGGCCAGCAACTTGCCGGTGACGGTGCCGCGGGTGACGCCGAGGCCGTTGCAGCCCAGCGCGCCATAGACGTTGGGCGCGAGCTCACCGAAGAAGCCGGTGTGATTGCGCGACATCGCCAGCGCGCCGCCCCAGGTGTAGTCGAACGTGACGTCGGGCAGCATCGGGAAGCGCTGGTCGAACGAGGCCTTGTGCCGACGCACGAAGCGCTCGTTGTATTTGCGGTTGCTGCGGCCGTCGGGGTTGAAGGTGAAACTGTTGCGGATCAGCAAGCGGTTGTCCGGCGTGCGGCGTACCGTGGTGCCGAACGGGTCTGCCGGGATGGCGCCCCAGAACGGTTTGCCGCCCAGACGCGCCTGCTCTTCCTCGGTCAGCGGCCGGGTGATGCTGGCGTAGGTGTAGATCGGCAACATGCGTCCCTGCAGGAAACCAAATCGCATGCCGAACGAGTTGTTCGCCAGAATCAGTTTGTCGGCCGTGATGCTGCCGTGGGCATGTCTGAGCACGGTCTTCGCGCCGTACTCCACTTCGAGAATCGGCGTGCGCTCATACAGCGTGACGTTGGCCGGCAGATTATCGGCCAGGCCTTTGACCAGCCCGGATGGCTGCAGCAACACCGCACCCGGCGTGAACAACGCCTTGCGATAGAAATGCGTACCGAGATGTTCCGGCAACTCATCGGCGTCGATCATTTGAAACGGCTGGTCAAGCTTCTCCAGACCGCGGCGGTAGGCATCGAGTACGGCGATACCGCGATTCTCCACGGCTGCCTGATATTTGCCGCACGCCTTCATCTGGCAATCGATGCGGTATTGATCGACCAGATCCCGCAGGATCGATTGGCCGGCCAGATTGAGTTTCAGACTGGTCCGGGCCAGTGCGATATCACCGATGTAATCATCGGCACCAATATCGTGCGGCAGATCAATGGCAAAACCGGCATTGCGTCCCGAGGGGCCCAATCCAACTTCCTGCGCTTCGACCAATACCACTTCGTCGTCGGGAAAATTCAACGCCAGTTGCCGCGCGCAGGCGAGTCCGGTGAAGCCGGCGCCGATGATCACCCACCGCGCCGAACGCTGCCCACGGTGCGCAGGCTCGGGGCTGCGCGGTTTGCTCAGATGAAACCAGCCACAACTGTCATCGTCGGCGGGTAATGAACTGACTTTCATAGTGTTGAACCGTTAATCGTTGAAGTTGCAAAACGCACGCGGCACAAAGCGAACGCACGCAGTGGCGTTGATCCGGAACTGGTAAAACCGTTATTGGCGCAAACAGTCAGTTCGCGCGGTCGATTCAGTAGTTGGCGGCTATGGCATAGCGCCCGCTGCTGGCAGCGTCGCCGGCGTAGTAGTAATCCCTGAACGTCATCGGCGGTAAGCCGAACAGATCCTTGAAGCGCTTGTAGAAGTGCGGATAACTGACAAATCCGGTCGCCAGCGCCACATCGGTCATCGAGCGGTCACTTTGCACAATCAATTGCCGCGCCCGGGTCAGGCGCAACTCCAGGTAATAGCGATTGGGCGCGGCATTCAGATAGCGCGCGAACCGCCGCTCCAGTTGCCGGCGCGACACTCCGACATGGCTGGCGATGGCATCGATTTCCATCGGCTCCTCGATGTTGTTTTCCATCAGGTCGATGGCGATGTTCAGCGGCTTGGGAATCGCTGCAGGCCGAACACCGTCGGCAGTCATCGCAGGTTTGCCCCGTGCCGGCTGATGCACCCTTCTGATTTCATCTAACAGCGTCGCATCGTTACGCGAACCCAGTTCCTGCATGATCGCCAGGGTCATATCCAGAGCCGAGTGAGCGTTGGCGCAGGTGGCTCGGCGCTGAGCGAAGATGAATTCACGGCTGGACGCTTTCAACTGCGGGAAGTACTCGCCGATCAGACCGCAACTGTCGCTGTGACAGGCGAACTCCTCGGCGCCGAGCAACCCTGCATCAGCCAGATGGAACGCCGCATTCCAGCATCCGGCAACGATGCCCTTGCCCGCGGTTTTCTTCAGCACACGGCGCAGCAGCAGATGCGCTGCCAGCCTGACGCGCTGACCGCCGATCACGATCACCGCGTCATGGTTGAAGCCTTCTGCAACCAGTCGTTGCGAAGACACCGGCACGCCGACATCGCTTTCGACCGATCCGCCCTGAAGCGACCAGGTCGAGATCCGGTACTGCGTTTCGCCGCAAATCAGGTTGCCAGTGGCCAATGCATCCATTGCCGTGGAAAGCGTCGTCAGGGAGAAATGGTCCAGCAATACGAAGGCCACTCGCACCACGCGCGCTTGTCCGGAGACGGATGCGGACTGGCGAAAGCCGGTGTTTTGCTGCTTCAACGGGCTCTGAAAGGTTTCCATCTTCGCTCACTCACTCGCCGTTCACTGACACCTGCGACCGTAACGTGGGCGACGGGCTGAGCCGCCGCACACTGTGGTCGAACCGATTACTTCGCCGCCGCGCGTGCGTCGCTCAACCAACCGTCATAAGCCTGCTGATTGGCCTTGATCCATTCCGCGGCGTGGCGCTTGATGTCGGCGAGGGATTTTTCACCCTTCTGCATGCGCAGGTTCTGCTCGCTTTCCGCGCTGGGAGGGATGCTGACCTCGGAGAGGAATTTGCGCGCCACCGGGTTCTTCTCGGCGAACTCCTTGTTCATCACGGCATTGATCGTGTCCACCGGGAACCCGAGGTTCTTGCCGTCATGGAAGGTGTCTTTGCTTTCCTTGCCATCCGGCAGCGAGGTGAACGGCACTGGCAGCCAGACCACATCGCGCCCTTCCACCAGCACGCCGGCAATCCACTGCGGCACCCAGGTGAAGAACAACACCGGTTTACCCTGCTGATAGCGCGCGATGGTGTCGGCCATCAAGGCGAAATACGAGCCGCGGTTATCCACCACGGTCGGGCCGAGACCATAGGCTTTCATGTGATGCTCGATCATGATTTCGCAGCCCCAGCCCGGGTTGCAGCCGGTCAGGTCGGCCTTGCCATCGCCGTTGCTGTCGAACAGTTTGGCGATCTCCGGTTTCTTCAGATCGGAGAGGTCCTTGATCTGGTAGGCGTCGGCGGTCTTCTTGTCGATCATGTAGCCCTGCAGCACACCTTTCATGACCTGCCCGACTTTTACCATCACATCGTCGCCGCCGGCCTTTTCATAAAACGCCTGGTGCAGGTTTTCCCATTCATGCACGGTGAAATCCGCATCGCCGTAGGACAGCGCGAGAAACATCGCCGGGTAATCGACTTCTTTCGGCGCTTTGACGTCGTAGCCCAATTCCTTGAGTCCGGCGAGCACCACCTCACCGCGAAAACGCTCTTCGGCGATGCTCGGGAAAATCGGCGTGATCGGCACACCGGCGCCCGGTTTGTTGGCATCTGCCGCGTGGACCGCCGAGCACAGCAATGTAGCGAACAGCGACGCCATCAGGCTTTTCTTGAGAGTTGTCAGTTTCATGTTTCACCACGCTTGAAAGTGTTTATGGGTGAGCAGGCAAACTCAATTGGTCACGGGACGTGCAATGGACTTCTTTTTCTTCAGTTTCATCAGCAGCCCCACCGGGCCGCTCTCATACCAGCGCTGACCGGTGGCCAGGTCACTGCTGCGTTCACCCATGGCCTGGGTCAATCGATCGAGGAAAACCGCGAGCAACACCAGCCCGGCGCCGCCGACACTGGCCAGGCCCATGTCGAGGCGACCGATGCCGCTCAACACCATCAAGCCGAGACCGCCCACCGAGATCATCGAGGCGACCACCACCATCGACAGCGACAACATCAGCGTCTGGTTGAGCCCGGCCATCATCGTTGGCGCCGCCAGTGGCAATTGCACCTTCAGCAGCATTTGCGTGGCCGTGCAGCCGAAGGCCCTCGCCGCTTCGACTTTGTCGGCGGGCACCTGGCGGATGCCAAGGTTGGTCAGGCGCACCAGTGGCGCGACCGAGAAGATGATGGTGACGATCACCCCGGGGACGTTGCCGATGCCGAAGAGCATGACCACCGGCACCAGATAGACGAATGCCGGCAACGTCTGCATGGCGTCGAGTACCGGGCGGATGATCATTTCCGTGCGATCACTGCGCGCACAGAGGATGCCCAGCGGAATGCCGATGACCGCGCAGAACAACAGCGAGGTCAGCACCAGAGCCAGAGTGACCATGGCGTCATTCCACACGCCGATCAGGCCGAGGCCGGTGAGCGTGGCGACGCTGAAAAGAGCGATGCGTTTGCCGCCGATCTGCCAACTGATCAGCCCGGCAATGATGATGAACACCGTCGGCGGCACCGACAGCAGGCTCCACTGCACGCCGTCGAGAACCTGGTCGACCGGCCAGCGGATCGAGCGGAATACTTCGCGAAAGTTACCGACCAGGTATTTGAGCGCGGTTTCGACCCACGCACCGAAGGGAATATTGATGCTCTGGAAAGGATCCAGAATATTGAAATCTGACATGGTGCTACCTCGCCCGCAGAAACTGCTTAATCAATTCTGACTGTTCGGAGTTCAGCTGTTACTCAGGCAGCTCAGTAAATGCCCCTGGGAAATCGAACCTTTATAAAGTCCAACTTCATCCACTACCGGCATTGGCGTTGCCGAAGCCGCGACTATATGAAAGATGTCGCGCAATGAGGCTTCAGCCTTGATGGTTACTTGACTGCCCGGCAAATAAACAACATTCGAATCCTGCTGAGCGATATCGCCGGCCTTCAATATTCGACTGGTGTCGAAACCATTGAAGAAATCCCTCACATATTTATTCACCGGATTGCACAGCAGTTCACGCGGCGTGCCGATCTGCACCACGCGCCCGCCCTCCATGATCGCGATGCGATGGCCGATGCGCACCGCTTCTTCAATGTCGTGGGAGATGAAAATGATAGTGCGATCCTGCTCGGCCTGAAGCTTGATCAATTCGCCCTGCATCTCGCTGCGAATCATCGGGTCGAGTGCAGAGAAGGCTTCGTCCATCAGCAGAATGGCGGGATCATTGGCCAGTGCGCGGGCCAGGCCGACGCGCTGCTGCATGCCGCCGGAGAGTTGATGGGGGAAGCTGAGTTCCTGGCCGGAAAGCCCGACCTGCTCGAGTGCGCCCATGGCCCGGCAGTAGCGTTCTTTCTCGCTGACGCCGCTGATTTCCAGACCGAAACTGACGTTGTCGATCACGCTCATGTGCGGCATCAGGGCGAACGACTGGAAGACCATGCCCATGTCCTTGCGGCGGACTTGCAGCAGATCCTTGTCGGCCAGACCGGTGATCTCCTTGCCGTTAAGGAAGATCTTGCCGGAGGTCGGTTCGATCAAGCGGTTGAACAGGCGGACCATGGTCGATTTGCCGGAGCCGGACAATCCCATGATCACGAAAATCTCGCCTCGGCGAACGGAAAAGTTGGCGTCGAATACACCAATTGCCTGACCGGTCTTTTTGAATACTTCAGCTTTCGAGGCGCCCTCTTCAATCATCTTCATGGCCAGCGCTGGCTGGTTGCCGAAGACTTTGAAAACATTCTTTACGCAGATGATCTCGTCGGAACTTGTCATACCATGCCTCCTTCGTGTCGCACTTCGATCGCTTTAAACGACGAGCAATTGAGTGAAACCATGTTTGAACGGCAGCAGTAATCAATAAATGTCTTCACGACGGGTTTCCTTTTATTATTTTTGGGTGCCCAGGAAAGAGGGGATGTTGCAAATCTATTAGCATCACCTCGCTTAATCCAACTACATTTACAGGGACAATTCGATAACGTCGGGTTATCGGTTGCAGGGTCGGCCATGGCTGATCCTTCGGCTTCGCACCGTGAGCGACCGGGTCTATTCCCAAAGCGACGCTGGCGTGGCCCTGCGAAGAGCGTTCCGTTACCCTCCTCGCGCTTCGTTGGGGAGCTGTATCGTTAGGAGAGTGTACGAATGACCAAGCATGTCGACCCTGACACCATCCTGTTGAAAATGCCGTCCTTGCGGGCCGTGAAGGCATTTGTCGCGGCCGCCAAGTACGAAAGCTTCACCCGCGCCGCCGAGGCGTTGTGCGTTTCGCAAGCGGCGATCAGTCGGCAGATACGCGAACTGGAAAGCTATCTGGGCGCGCAACTATTTACCCGGGTGGGTCGCGCGGTCGAACTGACCGCCGCCGGTGCGGTGTTCTTCGATGCCGCGCAATTGTCGTTCGTCAACATCGCCCAGGCCGCCGAACGCATCCGCAGCAGCCAGTCGAGCAAGAAGGTGCTCACGATCTGCTGCTCACCGGCCTTTTCCGCATTGTGGCTGTCGAATCATTTGCAGGAATTCTTCGCTCAGTGCCCGGACATCGAACTCAATCTGATCACCACGCAGAACTTCCTGACCATGGAGCCCGGCGTGCAGCCGGACATCTTCATCACCAAGATTTCGCGGATCCGAGAAGGTTATAGAAGCTATCCGCTGTGCCACGACGTGATCTACCCGGTGTGCACGCCGCAGTACCTGGAGCAGCACCCGGAAATCTCCACCATCGAGGGCGTGCGCGATTCGGCGTTGCTGAATCTCAGCCCTTACGGCCGCTCGCAGGTCGCCGAACACGTCGACTGGGGCGTGTGGCTGGCGTTTCAGGCGATCGATATCGACGACCGCCCGACCAACAGTCCGCAGATCTTCAACGCCAACGATTACAACCTGCTGATCAGCATGGTCCTGACTCACCAAGGCATCGCGCTGGGCTGGAATCATCTGGTCACCTCGCTGGTGCAGCAGGGCCTGCTGGTGCGACCGATCGAGCAACAGGTGCAGTTGCGCAACAGTTGGCACTACTTGAGCTGCCGGGAAAATTCCGACAATGAAGATGAATTGCGGCGCTTTCGCGAATGGATTCTGGCGAAGTTTCCCCGCCGTTGATCTGCGCTGCGCCAGCGTCGGGCGTTTTGGTTATCAATAGCCCGACGAAAATGTCGCTGGAGCAGCTCCCTCGCCTGACCCATTGTTGAGCGGCGCCGACCAAGCACGGTCGCGCTCAACACACAGGAAGGGCTTGCTGCATGTCACTCTTCGAATTCTCTCGCGATTTTGATTTTCTCGACGCTCCGCAGAAAACCCGCGCCATCGTGCAAAACAGTCTGCTGGACATCATCGGTGTCATGGCCGGCGCGGCGAGCAATGGCACCACTGTCGCCATGCGCCGGTTTGCCGAACGGCACTATCCGGCCGGTCTCTACAGCAGTCGCCTGATCTTTGCCGGGCAGCGCGTCAATGTGCTCGGCGCAGCCTGGGCCGGCGGGTTCAGCGCTGACAGCCTCGATGCCCATGAAGGCCACTTCAAATCCAAGGGCCATGCCGGGGCGACCGTGGTACCCGCCGTGCTTGCGCTCGCCGATGCGCTGCATCATCAGGGCCGATCCATCACTGGGCATGAGCTGCTGAGCGCTCTGTGCATTGGTTACGAAACCGCACTGCGTGCCGGCTCGGCACTGATGGCGACCTCGCCCACCTATCACGCTTCCGGTGGCTTTTCCGCGCTGGGGGTGGTCTGCGCCGGGGCGCGATTGTTGGGTCTGGATGAGGCCACCTTTCGCCACGCTTTGGGCATTGCCGAATACTTCAGCGCGCGTTGCCCGATGATGCGCGTGGTGCAGGCGCCGACGATGCTGCGTGATGCCCACGGCGCAGGCGCATTCGCCGGTCTCAACGCGCTGTTCATGGCCATGGAAGGCATCACCGGGGCGCCGGCGGAAACGGTCGAAGACGTTACGGTCGCGGAACACTGGCGCGACCTCGGTCAGCGTTGGGAAATCGACAGCCAGTACTTCAAGCCCTGGCCGGTCTGCCGCTGGGCGCAACCAGCGCTGACGGCGATGCTCGAGCTGCAACGGCAACATCCGCTGCTTGCTGCCGATTCGATCGAAACCATCCGGGTGGAAACGTTTTATGAATCGATGTGCCTGCAGGGGCATTCGCCGAAGGACGCCGATCAGGCGCAATACGCCCTCGCATTTCCGCTGGCAGCGCTGGTTGTCAGAGGCAAGGTCGGCCCTGAGGAAGTCACCGGTTCAGCGATTTCTGCGCCGGATATTCTCGCCCTCAGCGCCCGCATCGAAATCGTTGAAGCCGCCGATATCTCGGCGCGATTCCCAGAGGAAATCCTCTCGCGGCTGAGCATTACCTTGAAAAATGGCCAAGTGCTGGTCAGCCCGATCACCGCTGCGCGCGGCGATCCGCACACGCCTTTGAGCGTCGAAGAGCTGCAGCAAAAGTTTGATCTGTTCGCTCAGGGTCTCGGCCATGAGCGCAGTACCGCTGTGAAAACGGCGATCAGGGACATCGCCCAGGCCCGCTGCGCGATCACCGCCCTGCAGCCTGTTTTTCAAGCGATACCGTCGTCACCGTGAACCGTCCATCGATAACCGCAAATCATTAATTGCCCGCAGCAAATGTCGGTTGTGGCGCTTGTCCTGCGCCCGATAGGCTGCAGCTTATCGTTCGCTTATGTAGAAAGTCACGGTTAAAGGTGACCGCTCAAGATCGAAGTCCTGGGAGGATAACAATGAACAACAAGCAAAGCGTTTATGACCTGATCGCACAACGCAAGCCGTGGCATTCGCTGCCGGGCGCGCTCTACCGCAGTGAGGACGTTTACCGTCAGGATCTTGAGCAGATCTGGCACAAGGACTGGATCTTCGCCGGCCATACCTTCGAAATCACCAAACCAGGGCAGTACTTCACCCTGCAGATTGGTGACTATCCGGTGGCCGTCGTTCGCGGCAAGGACGGTGAGGTTCGGGCTTTTCACAACGCCTGTCGGCACCGTGGCGCGAAAATCTGTGAGGCCGACCATGGCAAAGTGGCGAAGATGGTTTGCCCGTATCACAAGTGGACTTACGAGCTGGATGGCAACCTGTTATTCGCTGGCAACATGGGGCAGGACTTCGACAAGTCTCAATACAACCTGAAAAGCGTGCACTGCGAAATCGTTGATACCTATATTTATGTCTGCGTGGCCGCCAAGGCGCCGGACTTCGAAGGTTTCCGCAAGGCCGTCAGCCCTTTTGTCGCGCCGCACTACCTTGCGGACTGCAAAGTCGCGTTCGAGTCGAACATCATCGAGAAAGGCAACTGGAAACTGGTTTTTGAAAACAATCGCGAGTGCTATCACTGCGACGGCTCACACCCAGAACTCCTGCATTCGTTTGTCGATAACCTGTCGGTCGGTGGCATCAGCGGTGAAGATGATCCCGAGCTGTCGGCGTACTGGGCCAAGTGCGAAAAGGCCGGATTGCCCAGCCGTCTGGTAATGGACATCAATGGCCAGTTCCGCATGACGCGCATCCCGCTTTCATCCGGCGCCGTCAGCTACACCATGGACGGCAAGCCGGCGGTCAATGGTCGCCTCGACAAAACCTCCGAAGCCGACATCGGCGCGCTGCTGTACTTCCACTACCCGTCGACCTGGAACCATTTCCTTGGCGACCATGCGCTGAGTTTCCGTGTGCTGCCGATCAGCGCTACCGAAACACTGGTCACCACCAAATGGCTGGTGCACAACACGGCCGTGGAAGGCGTTGACTACGACATCGAGCGCCTGACCAAAGTGTGGATTGCCACCAACGATCAGGACCGCACACTGGTCGAAGGCACCCAACGCGGGGTGACCTCGCCTTCCTACGAACCCGGCCCGTATTCGGAAACCGCCGAAACCGGGGTCTGTCAGTTCGATGACTGGTACTGCGCGACGATGATGGATCGGCTGAAAGGGCCGATTTCGTTGAAGTCGGTTGGTTGATTGGCGCATCTGTCCATGAGTGGATGCACCTCGTCTCTGGCAATTCGCGAAAACCACGGCGAACGCGCGTCCACGCGGATCGTTTTCCTGATCACAGGCATCGTCATGTCGGCGTGGGCGCCGCTGGTTCCGCTGGTAAAAGCGCGCACCGGCCTGGACGAAGGTGGTCTGGGCCTGTTGTTGCTGGGTTTTGGCATCGGTTCGATCGTGGCCATGCCATTCGCCGGTTACCTGACCGCGCGATTTGGCTGCCGGCCGGTGATCATCGCTTCAACCCTGGTCTTGTGTGCGGTGCTGCCGATGCTGAGCCATCTGGCGTGGTTGCCCGGGCTGGCGCTCACCGTACTGTTGTTCGGCGCGAGCATGGGCATGCTCGATTGCGCGATCAATATCCAGTCGATCATCGTCGAAAAGAACAGCGGCGAAACCCTGCAATCGGGTTTCCACGGGCTCTACAGCGTGGGCGGGATCTCCGGTGCTGGCGCGATGACGGCGATGCTCAGCCTCGGGCTCGATCCGCTGTTGGCGGTGTTGTTCCTGGTGGCGATCATCGTTGCCTCGCTGTACAAGGCTGCGCCGAACCTGTTGCCTTATGGCACCGAACGCGACGGGCCGATCTTCGCGATTCCGCGCGGAATCGTCCTGCTACTGGGGATCCTCTGCTTCATCGTGTTCCTCACCGAAGGCGCAATGCTCGATTGGAGCGCGGTGTTTCTGGCTTCACAGCGCGATATGCCAGCGAGTTACGCAGGTTTGGGCTACGCCTGTTTCGCCGCGGCAATGACCCTCGGACGGCTGACCGGAGACGCGATTGTCAGCCGACTGGGCGGCATTCGCGTGGTGACACTGGGCGGCATCTGCGCGGCAGTCGGCATGCTGGTTTCACTGGTGTTCGATGGCTGGCCGGCGTCATTGCTGGGCTACGCGCTGGTCGGCGCCGGATGCTCGAACATCGTTCCGGTATTGTTCAGCGCCGCCGGTCGGCAACAGCGCATGCCGCAGCGCACGGCCATTCCGGCGATCATATCCATGGGCTACGCGGGGATTCTGATGGGGCCGGCGTTCATCGGCATGCTCGCCCATTTCAGTTCGCTGGTCTTCGCGCTGGGTGGCGTGGTGTTGCTGTTGCTGTTCGTCAGTTGCGCCGCGAGGTTTCTCAAGGCTTGACGCGGCGCCCATTGGGGCGGATCGACAGTCTCTGAGGCCTGCGTCCTAACGTCGCAGCCTTCAGCTATTGGCAAATCCTGCACAAGCCTTAGAATCCCGCGCGCTCCTGCATACGGCTGTCTTGTCGCAGATGCGAATTGCAGGGCCGGCCATGTCGTCCGACACCACAACCCTGCCCGACCGGCAGACACTTGCCCAACACCTGTTCCAGCCTGGCAACCGCACGCGCAGAGGCGCACGTTGCGCTGTTCGATTTCTTGAGGTTTTTATGTCTCCGCGTTTGCTGGCCATGGCGCTGGCGCCCCTGCTTGGGCTGTTCATTATTGCACTGGGCAACGGTTTTCTTTCCTCCCTGACCACCCTTCGCCTGGACGCCGCCGGTGCCTCGGCGACAATGATCGGGATTGTTTCATCGGCCTACTTCATGGGCCTGACGCTGGGCGCGGTGTTCAATGACCGGCTGATCCTGCGCATCGGCCACATCCGCGCCTACGGCAGCTTCGCCTCGCTGATTGCCGTGACGATCCTGATGCAAGGCTTGTTCTATGACACTTGGGGCTGGCTCGTCCTGCGCCTGATCAATGGCTGGGCCACGGTCGGGGTGTTTCTGGTGATCGAAAGCTGGCTGCTGCTGGCGGGTGACGAGAAGATCCGCGGACGCTTGCTCGCGCTGTACATGATCGTTCTCTATGGCGCCGGCGTTTTGGGCCAGGCCACGCTGGGAACCATCACCGGCATGAGCGACAGCGCGCCGTTCATGGTCGCCGGCATGCTCGCTGCGCTGTCGGTGCTGCCGATCGTGATCCTGCCACGGGTGTCGCCGCTGCTCGATCAGGTCGAGCCGCTCAAGCCTCGACAACTGCTGGGCGTAACGCCGACCGGGCTGGTCGGCTGTTTCGGCTCGGGGGTGACCATCGCGGCGATCTACACCTTGCTGCCGCTGTATCTGCAACGCAGCGGTCTGGATGTCGGTGAAGTCGGCAGCATGATGGCCTGGACGATCCTCGGCGCGATGCTTCTGCAGTACCCGGTCGGCCGCTGGTCCGACCGCACGGATCGCTTGCAAGTGCTGACCCTGCTGGCGGTGGCGTGCACTGCGTTATCGCTGGTGATCGTGCTGATGCCGCTGTCCTCGACCATGCTCGCAGCGATGCTGTTTCTGCTCGGTGGCGGCGTGTTCGCGCTGTACCCGGTTGCCGTCAGCCACGCCGCCGACCGCGCCCCCGCCGAAGCGCTGGTGCCGATGATTCAGGGTTTGCTGCTGATCAACTCGCTGGGCTCGGCCATCAGCCCGATGATGATCTCGCCAGTGATGAACTCGTTCGGCGCCAACGGCCTGTTCTGGGTATTCGCAATGGTCAATCTGTGCATGGTCAGCTTTTTCTTCTGGCGCCGCGGCAAACGCCCGGTGCCGGCCAACCCTGCCCCCTTCGCAGCGGCAGCGACTTTTTCGCCGACGGGTGCAGAGTTGCGGGTCACCGAGGATTTGCGCGTGGCAGCAGAGGAGCATCCGGCCATGGTCGATGCGATCAGCGGGGAATTGGTAACGCAGGCCGAGTCGAGTGCCGCTGGGAGTTAAAGAGTCAGACGTCGGGGAAACGCCTGACTCCTTGTGATCAGCAACTCCCCGGCGGGATCCCGTCCTTGTTGAAGTCTTTCAAGCGCTCGCGCTCTTCTTCAGTGGAATGCGCAGGGGTCGGTTCATCGGGGAGATCTTCCGGCGCTTCGGTTTTTTCGTCAGTCATGTGTCTGCCCTCGTCGTTGTCGTTGCTATTTCGGCATCGGCGAAGGGCTGGCAGTTCCGGATTTCGAACATCGCTCCACCCGAGGCGGAGAGAGCAAAAACAGGGAAGCGGAAATGCACAAAGGCCTGCGTCGCTTTCGCTCGCAGGCCTTTGTTGAAAGATGGTGCCCGAAGCCGGAATCGAACCGGCACGCCCTTACGAGCGGGGGATTTTAAGTCCCATGCGTCTACCAGTTTCGCCATTCGGGCGGTAGCGCGGTGCTGCGTTGCTCAGCTTTTCGGTTGCGGTCCTGAGAGGATGGCTGCTTGAAAAGCCGAGCGGGGAATATATACATGACGTCCCGGTGAAGCAAGTTCGCAGTGGTAGATTTGAAGACTAAATCTTGCTGGCGACTGATTAGCAAAAAGTCTTTGGAATCATTGAGCTACGAAGCCTGCTTGAAGTAGAGCCGAAGCTGCAGATAAATCGAGGCAACCGGGCCCGAAATTCAAGCGAAACATCAATAAGATCAGAAGGTTACCACTGCTTTCACATCCCGGGCCAGAGATTTTTCTGCGTTGGCGATATGAAGAAGCAACCCATAACTCGCCGAGGTGTCTACGCTAAACGATGACGCCGGAATCAGCGATTGGACCAAACCAGCCTGCACCTTTCACCACGACCCCGCCCCCACGGGCGCTGACTTCCACAACACGTCACCAGAGCCCAGCTCAGGGATGTACCAGCAATCAGGAGATTTGACCCTATGCAAATGAGTGACACCGTTCTCAAAGCGTCCTTGAGCCCCGAGGAGCGCTCCGCGATCGCCGAGATCGAAGCGACCACCAACATCCTGCAGCTTGTCACCCGTCTGACCGGTACGCGCTTTGCCGGCATTGCCAAATTCACGGAAACCGAGTGGATCGTCTGTTCCGCCTACGATCCGATCGAACTGGGGATAAACGTCGGTGATACGCTGGATCTGGAAACCACGCTTTGCAGTGAGTTTCGCAGAAATCCTCAAGCCCTCTTCCTTCCACAAATCAGCCAGGATGGACGACTTTCGTCACGTCCTGTGGTGAAGCAGTATTCGATCGAGAGCTACGCAGGCGCGCCTGTTTTCCTGCCGGATGGCAGATTGTGGGGCGCACTGTGTGCTTTGGATTCAAGGTCTGTGCTGTTCGACAACCCGGATATGGCAGAAACATTGACGCTGTTCGCACGGCTTATCGGCTGTATCTTTTTCTCGAATCTGACTGTTGAGGGCGTTACCCATATCAAGACCGGGGCGTGCCTGACTGAGTAGCCCTGTTCATTGATCGAGGATTACCCAACTTTCTTGCAGACAACAAAAAACCCCGTAGATCATTGATCTACGGGGTTTTCAATAGTGGAGGCCGAGGTCGGAATCGAACCGGCGTAGGTGGATTTGCAATCCACTGCATAACCATTTTGCTACTCGGCCTCAAAGTATTCGCTGTCAGTAGCGCAACAACAAACACTGTACAAATTGGAGCGGGAAACGAGACTCGAACTCGCGACCCCGACCTTGGCAAGGTCGTGCTCTACCAACTGAGCTATTCCCGCTTGGTGTGGCGCATTCTATAGAATTAAGAAGCCCCGTCAACCCCTTGATTCAAAAAAGTTTTATTTCTTTTCGACATCGGTCTTCAGGTGCGGCCAGGCGGCGCGAAGGTATTGAACCATCGACCACAGGGTCAGCCCTGCAGAGACCATCAGCAGCGTATAACCGAGCACGACCCAGAAGCTGAACGCCTTTGGATGGGCCAGCAGGATCACCAGCGCAAGCATCTGCGCCGCGGTTTTCCATTTGCCCAGATTCGAAACTGCCACCTGTGCCCGGGCGCCGAGTTCGGCCATCCATTCGCGCAGCGCCGAAATCACGATCTCACGACCGATGATGACCGCTGCGGGAAGCGTGAGCCAGAGATTGCCGTGTTCCTGCACCAGCAGGACCAGGGCAACAGCCACCATCAGCTTGTCGGCGACCGGATCGAGAAACGCACCGAAGGGAGTGCTTTGCTCCAGTCGGCGCGCCAGATAACCATCGAGCCAGTCGGTGGCGGCCGCGAAGGCGAACACCGAGGCGGAGGCCATGTAACTCCATTCGTAAGGCAGATAGAACAGCAAAATGAAGATCGGGATGAGCAGGACGCGTAGAACGGTAATCAGATTAGGGATATTCATCGGCACAACTGGCTACGAGGTGAAGGGGCATTCTACTCACTATGCAGGTTCGCATAAATCGACTCAGCGAGCTTTTTACTGATCCCCGGGGCTTTGGCGATCTCTTCGATGCTTGCACGAGACAGCTCCTGCAATCCACCAAAATGTTTCAACAGGTCACGGCGCCGGGTCGGCCCTACCCCTGCCACGCCTTCCAGCGTTGAGGTGCGGCGCGTCTTGCCGCGGCGGGCGCGGTGTCCCGTAATCGCGAAGCGATGCGCCTCATCGCGGATCTGCTGGATCAGGTGCAAGGCAGGCGAATCGCCGCGCAATGTGAACTCGTGGGCTGCATCATTCAGATACAACGTTTCGAAACCGGCCTTGCGGGTGGCACCTTTGGCGACGCCCAAAAGGATCAGGTCGGGCACGGCCAGTTCGTTGAGGACATCACGGGCCATCGACAACTGGCCCTTGCCACCGTCGACCAGCAGGATGTCTGGCAGCTTGCCCTCGCCGTCCTTGAGTTTGCTGAAGCGGCGGGTCAGCGCCTGGTGCATGGCCGCATAATCGTCGCCGGCGGTGACGCCTTCGATGTTGTAGCGGCGGTAATCCGACTTGATCGCCCCTTCCGGCCCGAAGACCACGCACGAGGCCACCGTCGCCTCGCCGCTGGAATGACTGATGTCATAGCACTCCAGGCGTTGCGGCGGCTCGTCGAGGTTCAACACCTCGGCCAGCGCGTCGAATCGCGCAGCCGTGTGCTGACGATTGGCCAGCCGCGCGCCCAACGCTTGCTCAGCGTTGGTCACGGCCAGTTGCTGCCAGCGCGCTCGCGTACCGCGCACCCGGTGGCTGATCGCCAATTCGCGGCCGCGCAAAGTATGGATGCCTTCGATCAGGGCCGGGAAGTCCTCGTGAACCACGTTGACGATCAATTCGCTCGGCAGATCCCGTTCGGGGCTACTGATGTAGTACTGGCCGAGAAAGGCCGCCATGACTTCGGAAACTTCTTCCTCGATGCCGACCTGGGGGAAGAAATTCTTGCTGCCCAGCACTCGCCCGCCGCGCACGCTGATCAGGTGGACACAGGCGCCACCGGGGTTGACGAAGGCCGCGATGACATCGATATCACCGGTGCCGCCCTCCATGCTTTGCTGATCCTGAACGCGGCGCAGCAAAGCAATTTGGTCGCGCAATTCGGCGGCACGCTCGAATTCGAGATTGATCGCCGCTTCTTCCATCGCCGTGGACAGCTCATTGGTCAACGCGTGGCTGCGGCCTTCAAGGAACATCACCGAGTGGCGCACGTCTTCGGCGTAGACATCAGGCTCGACCAGGCCCACACAAGGCGCCTTGCAGCGCTTGATCTGATATTGCAGGCATGGACGGGTGCGATTCTTGTAATAGCTGTCTTCGCACTGACGGACAAAGAAGGTTTTTTGCAGAATGCTCAGGCTCTCGCGGATGGCACCGGCACTCGGGTACGGGCCGAAATACTTGCCCTTGGCTTTTTTGGCGCCGCGATGAATGCTCAGGCGCGGAAACTGCCCATCCGACAAAAACACATAGGGATAGGACTTATCGTCACGCAGCAGGATGTTGTAGGGCGGGCGCCACTCCTTGATCAGCGTCTGTTCCAGCAACAGCGCTTCGGTTTCGTTGGCTGTGATGGTGGTTTCGACCTGAGCGATACGCCCGACCAGTGCAGCGGTCTTCGGCGCCAGGCCGGTCTTGCGAAAATAGCTCGCCAGGCGTTTCTTCAGGTTTTTCGCTTTACCCACATAGAGCAGACGCGCCTCGCTGTCGAACATGCGATAGACGCCGGGGCGA
The DNA here is from genome assembly GCF_001297215.1 of Pseudomonas sp. RIT-PI-o. Taxonomy (NCBI): domain Bacteria; kingdom Pseudomonadati; phylum Pseudomonadota; class Gammaproteobacteria; order Pseudomonadales; family Pseudomonadaceae; genus Pseudomonas; species Pseudomonas sp. RIT-PI-o. The sequence goes on from NZ_LHPA01000011.1 coordinate 113,740, forward strand.
CCGCTGACGGTGGACAGGAACGCACTGGAATCAAATATTTCGGTCATGGTCAGGCGCTGGCATCCACCATGCCATGTCGTACCGCGAGGAGCGTCAACTCAACGTCGCTGCTGATCGAAAGTTTCTCGAAAATGCGGTAGCGGTAGGTGTTCACGGTTTTCGGCGACAGGCACAGTTTGTCGGAAATGATCTGCACCTTCTGGCAACCGACAATCATCAATGCGATCTGGATTTCCCGCTCGGACAGGGCATCGAATGGCGAGTCATTGGTTGGCTGGAAGGACTTGATCGCCAACTGCTGGGCGATCTGCGGACTGATGTAGCGCTGGCCGGCGAACACCAGGCGAATGGCCTGGACCATTTCCGGCAAGCCTGCCCCTTTGGTCAGGTAACCGGCGGCGCCAGCCTGCAGCAGACGCGTCGGGAAAGGGTCTTCCTCGCACACGGTGACAGCAACCACCTTGATGTCGGGGTGGCTGCGCAGCAGTTTTCGAGTGGCTTCGAGGCCGCCGATGCCTGGCATCTTGACGTCCATCAGCACGACGTCAGGCTTCAACTCCCGTGCCTTGATCAGGGACTCTTCACCTGATTCGGCCTGACCCACCACCTGCAGGCCATCGATATCGGCCAGCATCCGTGTAATGCCTGTACGAACGAGATCATGGTCATCGACCACTAGCACCCTAATCAAGCAGACACCTCGCGATATGGTCTTATTGGGATGCCGGACACCTTAGCAAAAAGTGCCTGACAGACCTAGCGGAAAGCCGCATTTAAAAAGTTTCAATTCGTCATTGAGGGCTTGCCGGCTGTGGGTTTCAGAGCACAGCTGTACTTAAATCGAGCTGCATCCTCAGGAAATACTCATCCCTGCCGACGATGCGCAGTCCTTTGCGCACATACAGTTTTTGCGCCGGGTTGTTATCGAACACCGTCAACCGCAGCGCCGGTCGTCTTGCCTGAAGGGCCATGCCGATAACCTGATCAATGGCCCAGGAACCGGCGCCCTGCCCTTGCCACGCCTGATCGATCTGCAATTCGCGGACGTACAGCGCCCGCGCATCCTGGCTCAGACTGAAAAACCCGATTGGGGTTTCGTCCCGAACAATCAACCAGCTGTCACGATAGTGCCAGCCTGCGTCGAACGCTTCGTCCTGCCACAACAGATCGTGGTCAATGTAATAGCGCAGCATGTTGCGACAGGTCAGGCCCCGCGCGAAATCCAGGTCATCATCGGTGGCATGCCGAATTCGGTAGCTCATTCAGCCCCTCCATAACCAGAAAAATTTACTCAACCCGAATCATTTGCCAGCGATAGCGGTTTTGCTCAACTGGTAATAGCATTTTCTGATTGCTGATGCGCACCAGCGTCGAGTAAGCTCGGCGCATTCAACGGAGAAAACCATGTTCAACGCCCTCGCACAGTCACGCATCGCCAGCGCCCCGCGCTCGATTGCGCCTGCCCGGGTGAATGACGTGTGCGCTCCTGGCAGTTTTTATTTTGGGTATTGGTTTAGCCACTGGCGCGCCTGATACCCAAACGGCGCCCATGAAAAACGGGTCGCCTACCAGAGATTTCTCAACCCCCGGTCGGCTTCCCGATCGGGGGTTTTGTTTTTTCAGGCCCAATATTTTCCAGCACCACACCAGACAATTCGAGGATTACATCATGAACTACGCCACTTATTACCGTTACGACAGCTTTAGCGCCTGGCGATTTACCAGCCTCCGCTCGGGACAGCCTGCCGCCTCCGATCGGTCACCCACAGGTGGCAAACATACACCCCTAGCCAGTACGGCCATTTGTCGAACACCCCAGTAGGGCCGATCGCGCGGGAAATACCCGCCATCCGCCCAGGAAGACCGAACATGAACTCTTCAGTTTCCGCTCTGCCGCTGTCCACACTCGATTCTGCCAACGAAGCACTGACCCTGCGTCTGCCCAGCTCGTTGCAACTCAAACAGCAATTTCCGCTCAGCCATTCCCTGCATCAGCAGGTCAATGCCCACCGCCAGGCGGTGCGCGCCATCCTCAACGGCGAAGACCCGCGCCTGCTGGTGATCGTTGGCCCCTGCTCTATCCATGACCCGCAATCAGCAATCGAATACGCTGCCAGACTCGCTCGCCTGGCCCAGGATGTGAGCGAGGAAATGCTGCTGGTCATGCGCGCCTACGTTGAAAAGCCGCGTACGACGGTCGGCTGGAAAGGCCTGGCCTACGATCCGCATCTGGACGGCACTGACGACATGGCTACAGGCCTGACGCTGTCCCGCGAACTCATGCTGGAAATGATCCGTCTCGGTCTGCCGGTGGCCACCGAGCTGCTACAACCCATGGCCGCTAACTACTTCGATGACCTGCTCAGCTGGGTGGCCATTGGTGCCCGCACCACCGAATCGCAGATTCACCGGGAAATGGCCAGCGGCCTGAACATGCCGGTGGGTTTCAAGAACGGCACCGACGGTGGCGCCGCCGTTGCTGTCGACGCCATGCGTTCGGCAGCCCATCCGCATCGGCACTTCGGCGTGGATAGCCAAGGGCATCCAGCGATCGTGCAGACCGCTGGCAACGCTGACACCCACATGGTGCTGCGCGGCGGCCATCAAGGGCCAAACTACGACGCGACCAGCGTGGCCAAGATCAGCGCCGAGCTCAGCCGACTGAAAATCCCGAGCCGCATCATGGTCGATTGCAGCCATGCCAACAGCGGCAAGGATCCACTGCGTCAGCCAGCAGTCTTCAACGACGTTCTTGAGCAGCGACTGCGTGGCGACCGCTCGCTGATCGGCATGATGCTGGAATCGCACCTCTTCGAAGGCTGCCAGCCGCTGAGCAATTCCCTGCGCTACGGCGTGTCGATCACCGATGGCTGCCTCGGCTTCGGCGCAACGGAACAATTGTTGACTGACGCGGCGCGACGCCTCGCGCAAACCCAACGTTGATCGCAACAGCCCTCCCGCTTACACAGAGCGTGGAGGGCTGCAGTTCGCAGGCTATGCCACTACATTGATCCGTCTCACCGCGGATTGCTGACTGACGTCATCCAGGCGTTCAACCGTGTAGCCAATTTCGACTGTTGTGCCGTGATGTTCACGCCAGAAACGGTGAGGGACGGTGAAACTCAGCGGTTGCCCGGCCATCTCCGGAGTGATTTCAAGGTCATCCCGGTGGCTGAAAAATTCGCCGTCAAGCTTGAGATAGACCAACTCATCCTCCTGCACTTGCGCGTCCTCAATGAGAATGGCAACCCCGTCTACCGAATCCTTCACTGACAACACGTCTTCAATCGCGCCGACAACATCCGGCGCAACCAGTTGCGCACGCGCCGCAGGCCCGATGAAAACCGTGGCGGGCTCTGACGTTCGAATGGTTGCGCAGGGTTGTTCGACACGGTAACCGACAACCACCTCGCCACCGCGATGGGCTTCGATGTAGCTGCCCGGCACCCAGAATGAAAGACTTTGGCCAACCGCATAGGCCTCCACCTTCAATGCATCGGTGAAAATCTCGGGCGAGGTATCTCCGTGCCAGGACAACATCACCCGGTCGCCCACGGACATTCGCGCGTAAGGCTGCAGCGTCACCAGCGTGCCTTCGGCAACGCGCAACGGCTCCAGCGCCCCGTTGACCGAGCCCTCTATCTGCGGCGCCAACAGCTGCGGACGGACATCCCCCACAGACAATTGCAAGCGAGCAGACTCCACGGGGCCGGGGACGCGTGGACTTTGCAGTGCCCAGTAGACCTGCAGCGAACCTCCGTCCAGCGCGGCCACATGCATGCCCTTGATGACGAAGATGACGTCTTTGCCCACCTGGGCCTGGCTGATAAACCGGATCCTCTCGTATTGATAGGCAAAACCTTCGATATCCAGCCCCTCCCAGTACAGCACCAACTGATCGCCACAGGTCATGTTGGCGTAGGGCGCGATCCGTACGACGATCCTGGTTAGCGAAGGGTCGAGGACGCTGCCCTCCAGACCGTCGATCGTCGGCGCGAACAGCGGTTCGGCAGACACTTGAGCCGCGACCGGCTGATGCATGCGCCAGCAAAACTCGATTTCATGGTGATTCATTTCGTCTCCACTCCATGGATAACGTGCCGCCCTGGATGACGACACCGACACCTACATTGAGGACTTCTTTGACTGTCCTGGCTGTCAGCCGCATACGTCGCGAAGCCGGCGTAATCGCTACTCGCAAAGTAGGCAAGTGGGGGCTTCGGGCTTTTATGCCGACAAACGACCCAATGAACTTCCGATTCGGATTTCACAGGTATCCGAAATTTCGTACGCCCCCTATTCCATTTTCAAACGCAACGTGAAGCCTCTTCGTACTTCTTCAACGAGATGAGTGTTTTAGAGTGGCCCGGTGATTTCCCGATGAACTTCTACGAAAAAGGTAAGAACATGCAACGGAATGCTACAACTCGTTATCCCATCCTGTTGGTCCACGGTCTGTTCGGGTTCGAGCGTATCGGTCATTTCGAGCTGTTCCATGACGTCAAGTCCGCGCTGAAATCGGCCGGCTGCCGATTGTTTGTTCCACACCTTTCGGCGACTCACAACAACGAAATGAGGGGTGAGCAATTGCTGTCACAGATTGCCTGTGTGCTGCGAGGCACAGGCGCGAAGAAAGTCAACCTGATCGGACACAGCCAAGGCGCACTCGCTGCACGCTACGCGGCGGCGCTTGCACCAAACGTCGTCGCGTCAGTCACCTCCGTCAGTGGTCCGAACCATGGCTCGGAGCTCGCCGACTTCCTGCGCAATGCGCTGATCCCGGGCAAGCTGCCGGAGGCCGTCGCACAAAACGTGGCGACACAGTTTGCCGATTTGTTGTCGCTACTCAGCGGTAATGTGGCACTGCCGCAGAATGCATTGGCCGCGCTCAACGCACTGACCACGGTCGGCGTCGGTCAATTCAATGACAGGTTTCCGCAGGGACTGCCGCAAACCTGGGGTGGCCACGGCCCCGGGCAGGTCAATGGGGTGCGCTATTACTCGTGGAGCGGGGTTGTCCCCCAATCGACGCTGCCAGCGCTGGATCCGGTTCAGGACATATGCCGGCGGCTGTCGCAATACTTCACCACCGAACCCCAGCAGAACGACGGTTTCGTCGGACGCTTCAGTACCCATCTGGGGCAAGTGATCCGCTCTGATTATCCAATGGATCATCTGGCCAGCCTGCGGCGTACCACTGGCGTAAACGGGCCATCACCCGATCCGATTGACCTGTATGTCGAACATGCACGGCGCCTGCGAGCGGCGGATCTCTGAATCGGTTCTGCCATCGAGAATGGAACTTTGCCGAGAATTCGCCCACTGATTCCGGTAGGCTCCACCTTTTATTGAAACAGTTCGGAGAATTCCCCATGGCTAAAGCCACTGCCCGCCACATCCTGGTTTCCAGCGAAGACAAGTGCAACGAACTCAAGGCTCAGATCGAAGCCGGCGCTGATTTCGCCGAAGTCGCCAAGACCAACTCCACCTGCCCGTCCAGCCGCCAGGGCGGTGATCTGGGTTCTTTCGGTCCTGGCCAGATGGTCAAGGAATTCGACACCGTGGTGTTCAGCGCGCCAATCAATGTCGTGCAAGGCCCGGTGAAGACCCAGTTCGGTTACCACCTGCTGGAAGTCACCAGCCGTCAGGACTGATTCGTCGTCCGATTGCGATAACGGCCCGCCTTCTGGTGGGCCGTTGTGTTTCAGTTACATATACGGCTGGCGAGTGACGCGCGGCTCGCGTACAACTTGCGCTTATCGATTTTCCGTTCCAAGGCTGACGATGCGACTGGTTTTTCCCACACTGCTGTTCACCGCCCTCGCCCTGCTCACGGGTGCCGCCGGTGTCAACGCTGCGCCGCAACACGCGTTGACCGTTTACGGTGAACCGGCCAAATACCCCGACGGCTTCAGCCATTTCGACTACACCAATCCGCAAGCGCCGAAGGGCGGGACGATGCGTCGCTCGGCGATCGAAATCGGTCACTTCGACCATTTGCTGCCTTATATAGACAAAGGCATCGGTGTCACACAGATCGACGGGCTCCTTTATTCTCCATTGGCGCAACGCTCGCTCGATGAGCCTTACACCGTCTATGGTCTGGTCGCGGAGAAAATGGAGCGTTCGGACGACGGGCTGTCGCTGCGTTTCTTTATCAATCCCAAGGCGCGCTTTGCCGATGGCAAACAGATCACCGCCGAAGACGTTCGCTATACCTACAACCTGCTGATGACCCAGGGCAGCCTGCGTTATCGCACCCAGTTCGCCGACGTCAAGGACGTCGAAATCGAAGCGCCGCTGACCGTGCGCTTCGACTTCAAAAGCAACGAAAACCGCACCCTGCCGCTGGATATCGCGACCCTGCCGGTGTTCCCCGAACATTGGTGGAAGAGTCGCGATTTCGCTGGCGGCGGTGGCTATGAACCGCCACTGGGCAGCGGGCCGTACCGGGTCGGCAAAGTCGATTCCGGGCGCAGCATTACCTTCGAACGCAATGGCGACTGGTGGGGCAAGGACCTGCCGGTGAGTCGCGGCCTGTACAACTTCGACCATTTCAGCATCGAGTACTTCGGCGATACCGACGTCGCCCGCCAGGTGTTGCGTGGCGGCGCCTATGACTACAACCGCGAATTTTCCGCGACCGGCTACTCGATCGGCTACGACAGCCCAGCTCTCAGCGATGGCCGTTTGCAGAAAGCCCACCTCGCCACCGAAGCGCCGCAGTCGGCTCAGGGCTTCGTGTTCAATCTGCAAAAACCGATGTTCCAGGACCGTCGTGTGCGCCAGGCACTGGCGATGCTCTGGGATTTCGAATGGAGCAACCGGCAGATGATGCGCAACGTCTATATCCGCCAGCAGAGCTACTTTTCCAATACCGATCTCGCCGCCCGGCAGTTGCCCGATGCGCAGGAATTGAAAATCCTTGAACCGCTGCGCGGCCAGGTACCTGAGGAAGTTTTCAGCAAAGTCTTCGAAGCACCGAAGACCGATGGCAGCGGCATCATCCGCGACAAGCAACTGCAAGCGCTCGATCTGCTCGAACAGGCCGGCTGGAAACCGGACGGCGACCAACTGGTGAACAGCGCCGGCGAGCCGTTGAGCTTCACCTTTCTGGTCAGCCAGAACGGTATGGATCGCCTGCTGCTGCCCTACAAGCGCACCCTGAAACAGATCGGCATCGTACTCAATATCCGCCGCATCGACGCCTCGCAGTACGTCAACCGCCTGATGAGCCGCGACTACGACATGATCGTTACCGGCTATCCCGTCACCACCTCCCCCGGCGGCGAGCTGCTCAACTATTTCGGTTCGGCGGCAGCCAACGATCCGGGCGCGAACAATTACATGGTGCTGAAAAACCCGGCGGTTGACACCTTGATCAACGGCCTGATCCGCGCCTCGACCCAATCGGACATGCTGCATTACGCCCATGCACTGGACCGGGTGCTGCAATGGAATTACTACTGGATTCCCAACTATTACCCGCCAGGCACCTCGACCGTCTGGTGGAACCGCTTCGGCATTCCGACAGTGCAGGCGAGCAATGACGAAGCCATCGAGAGCTGGTGGGAAATCAGTCGGACACCGCTGACCAATCAACAAATGACCGCTGAGAAAATCAGCCGCAGCAGACCCGGAGGGCCGCACTGATGTGGGGTTACATACTGCGGCGCCTGCTGCTGATCATTCCGACGCTGGTGATCATCCTGCTGGTCAATTTCGTGATCATTCAGGCCGCGCCCGGCGGACCGGTGGAACAAGCCATCGCCCATCTGCAAGGCATCGGCGGTGCCAGTGTCGGCGGCGGAGCCAGCGAGACATCGAGCAACGCTTCGCGCGCCAGCCGTGGCCTGGATCCGCAACTGATCAAGGACATCGAAAAACAGTACGGCTTCGACAAGCCTGCCCACGAACGCCTGTGGCTGATGCTGAAAAACTATGCGCAGCTGGATTTCGGCAAGAGCTTCTTTCGCGGCGCGACGGTCACCGACCTGATTCTGGAAAAAATGCCGGTCACCATCTCATTGGGTTTATGGGCGACGCTGATCACCTATCTGGTGTCGATCCCGCTGGGCATCCGCAAGGCCGTGCACCACGGCAGCCATTTCGATATCTGGAGCAGCACAGCGATCATCATTGGCTATGCGATGCCAGCGTTTCTGTTCGCGATGTTCCTGATCGTGGTATTTGCCGGCGGCACTTCGCTGAACTGGTTTCCGGTGCGCGGACTGGTTTCGGACAACTTCGAATCGCTGTCGACGCTGGGCAAGATCGCCGATTACTTCTGGCATCTGGTGTTGCCGGTCACCGCGCTGGTGATCGGCGGGTTCGCCACCCTGACCATCCTGACGAAAAACTCGTTCCTCAATGAGATCACCCGGCAGTACGTGGTCACCGCCCGGGCCAAGGGCTTGAGCGAACGCCGTGTGCTGTACGGACATGTGTTCCGCAACGCCATGCTGCTGGTGGTGTCCGGGATTCCTCAGGCATTCATCAGCGTATTCTTCGCCGGCTCCCTGCTGATCGAAGTGATCTTCTCCCTCGACGGCCTTGGGCGCATGAGCTACGAAGCGGCGGTTTCCCGGGACTATCCGGGGGGGTTCGGCTCGCTGTTCATCTTCACCCTGTTCGGTCTGCTGATAAAACTGCTCGGCGACCTGTGCTACACCCTGGTCGACCCGCGTATCGACTTCGCCGCGAGGAACGCCTGATGCTCACGCTCTCGCCTTTGGGGCGCCGCCGTTTCGAACGTTTCAAGAAAAACCGTCGCGGCTGGTGGTCGCTGTGGTTGTTCATCGGCCTGTTCATGCTGACGCTGGGCGGCGAATTGATCGCCAACGACAAGCCGCTGATGGTCAGTTATCAGGGACAGTGGTACTTCCCGGTGCTCAAGCGCCACACCGAGCAGGAATTCGGCGGGCAACTGCCCTTCCAGGCTGATTATCGCAGCGAGTACGTGCAGAACCTGATCCGCAAGGACGGCGGCTGGTTATTGTTCCCGCCGATTCCGTTCAGCGACGACACGCCCAACTACGACTTGAACAAACCGGCGCCAAGCCCACCAACGTCGGTCAACTGGCTGGGCACCGACGATCAGGCCCGGGATGTGCTGGCGCGGGTCATTTTTGGCGCTCGGGTGTCGATCCTGTTTGCGTTGATGCTGACCTTCGTCAGTGCGCTGATCGGCATCGCTGCAGGCGCGTTGCAGGGCTATTACGGTGGCTGGGTCGATCTGCTCGGGCAGCGCGTACTGGAAGTCTGGTCGGGACTGCCAGTGCTGTATCTGCTGATCATTCTTTCCGGTTTCGTCGAGCCGAATTTCTGGTGGCTGCTGGGGATCATGGCGCTGTTTTCCTGGCTGGCCCTGGTGGACGTGGTGCGCGCCGAGTTCCTGCGCGGGCGCAATCTGGAATACGTCAAAGCCGCGCGCGCCCTGGGTCTGACTGACCGCAAGGTGATCTTCCGGCACATCCTGCCCAACGCGATGAACGCGACGCTGAGCTACCTGCCGTTCATTCTGACCGGGGCCATCTCGACGCTGACCGCGCTGGATTTCCTCGGCTTCGGCATGCCGGCCGGCAGTGCTTCGCTGGGCGAGCTGATCGGTCAGGGCAAGCAAAACCTGCAAGCGCCATGGCTTGGCTTGACCGCGTTCTTCACCCTGGCGCTGATCCTTTCATTACTGGTATTCATCGGCGAAGCGTTGCGTGACGCTTTTGACCCTCGATCCTGAAGCGTGACCATGACTGACAACCTGATTGAAATCCGCAACCTCAATGTCGCCTTCCATGGCCAGACGGTGGTGCGTGACCTGTGCCTGGATATCCGCCCCGGTGAATGCCTGGCACTCGTCGGCGAATCGGGTTCGGGGAAATCGGTGACGGCGCATTCGATCCTGCAACTGCTGCCCGACACTGAGGCGCAATCGCGCGGCAGCATCCGCTATCGAGGGCAGGAGCTGCTGGGCGCCGATCCGAAAGTCTTGCGAGAACTGCGCGGCAATCGCATCGCCATGATCTTTCAGGAGCCGATGACCTCGCTCAATCCATTGCACACCATCGAAAAGCAGATCGGCGAAACCCTGCTGCTGCACCGTGGCCTGGGCGGCAAGCAAGCGCAGCAGCGCATTCTCGAACTGCTCGGACTGGTCGGCATCCAGAAGCCCCGGGAACGGCTGAAGGCCTATCCGCATCAACTCTCTGGCGGGCAACGGCAGAGGGTGATGATCGCCATGGCGCTAGCCTGCGAACCGGAGTTGTTGATTGCTGACGAACCGACCACGGCACTGGACGTCACCGTGCAGCGCAAGATTCTCTTGCTGCTCAAATCCCTGCAACAGCGCTTGGGCATGTCGCTGCTGCTGATCAGCCACGATCTCAATCTGGTACGCAGCATTGCTCAGCGCGTCTGTGTGATGAAGGCCGGCGAGATTGTCGAGCAGGCGCCCTGCGAAACCCTGTTCACCGAGCCGAAACACCCTTACAGCTGCGTGCTGTTGAACGCGGAGCCCGAAGGTGAAGCCCTGCCCCGTGACGAGCGTGAAAACGTGCTGGAAGTGGCAGACCTGCGCGTCGATTTTCAGGTCGCTGGCGGACTGTTCCAGCGCAAGCAGTATTTGCGCGCAGTTGACGGCATCAGTTTGAACATTCAGCGCGGCAAGACCCTGGGCATCGTTGGCGAATCTGGTTCGGGCAAGTCGACGCTGGGTCAGGCGATCCTGCGTTTGCTCGACTCCGAGGGCAGCATTCGCTTTCAGGGCGCAGCGCTCGACGGCCTCAATCAAAAGCAACTGCGACCGTGGCGGCGGCAAATGCAGGTGGTGTTTCAGGACCCGTTTGGCAGCCTCAGCCCGCGCATGTCGGTGGCGCAGATCATCAGCGAAGGTCTGGAGGTGCATTGCGAATCGACGGCTAACGAATGCGACGAGCAAGTGATTCGCGTGCTCAGGGAAGTCGGCCTCGACCCGGAAAGCCGCCATCGCTACCCGCATGAATTCTCCGGCGGCCAGCGTCAGCGCATCGCCATCGCGCGGGCGCTGGTGCTGAAACCGGCGCTGATCCTGCTCGATGAGCCGACTTCGGCACTCGATCGCACGGTGCAGAAACAAGTGGTCGCCCTGCTCCGTGACCTGCAGGAAAAACACGGTTTGACTTATCTGTTCATCAGCCACGATCTTGCGGTAGTGCGCGCGCTGGCCCACGACATGATTGTGATCAAGGACGGCAAAGTGGTCGAGCGTGGCGCCAGTCATGAGGTATTCGACAACCCCCAGCATCCGTACACCAAAGAGCTGTTGGCGGCGGCGCATCCGGGGTAGGTTTTTTCTGTTAATCCGCGGCGCGGCATTCGCGAGCAGGCTCACTCCTACAATTGGAATGCGTTCCCCCTGTAGGAGTGAGCCTGCTCGCGATGAAGCCTCAACAGGCGAAATATTTTCAGGACCTTGCAGATGAACACCACCGAAAGCCTCAAGGACTATCAACGGGTTCGCACTCTGGCGATCCGTTCGCTGTTCGAGATCATCGAGCAGTCCAGTGAAGGCACGGTGATTGTCGATCGCGATGCGAACATCGTCTGGATGAATGAGCGCTACGCCCGGCGCTTTGGTCTTGAATCTGCGGCAGGCGCCATCGGCAAACCCTGCGAAAGCGTGATCCCCGGCAGCCTGCTGCGCGAAGTGGTGCGCACCGGTCGCCCCATTCTGCTGGACATGCAGGACACACCGAAGGAACCGCTGGTGGTGATGCGCCTGCCCATCCATGACGACGCCGGCAGTGTGATCGGCGCCATCGGTTTTGCCCTGTTCGACGAATTGCGCACGCTGTCGCCGATGCTCAAGCGCTACCTGAGCATGCAGGAAGAACTGGCCTCGACCCGCTCGCTGCTGCGCGCGCGGCAGACCAAATACAACTTCGCCCATTTCATCGGCACCAGCGCTGCCAGCCTCGAAGTCAAACGCCGCGCCCGGCGCAGTGCCAGCGCTGATTCGCCGGTGTTGCTGCTCGGCGAAACCGGCACCGGCAAGGAATTGCTTGCGCAAGCCATTCACAGCGCCTCGCCACGGGCGCACAAAGCCTTCGTCAGCATCAACAGCGCGGCCATTCCGGAGGCTTTGCTCGAGGCCGAATTCTTCGGCACGGCACCGGGCGCGTTTACCGGTGCTGATCGCAAGGGCCGTACCGGCAAATTGCAGATCGCTCAGGGCGGCACGCTGTTTCTCGACGAGATCGGCGATATGCCGCTGCCGCTGCAAAGCAAACTGCTGCGGGTTTTGCAGGAAAAGGAATTCGAACCGGTCGGCTCCAATGAAGTGATTCAGAGCGATGTGCGGGTGATCGCCGCGACTTCGACAGATTTGCAGGCGGCGATCAAGCGTGGCGAATTTCGCGCCGATTTGTACTACCGCCTCAACGTCCTGCCAATCCAGGTGCCGCCGCTGCGTGAGCGGCTTGATGACCTGCCCGCGCTGAGCGAGGCGATTCTGGAGGAGCTGCGCAGCCAGCATGAGTTGCACCGCGATGCGCTGGCGCTGCTCGGCCAGCATGCGTGGCCGGGCAACATTCGCGAGTTGCGCAATGTGCTTGAACGGGCGGCGCTGCTCAGTGATGACTTACTGCTGACCGAGCAGGATATTCGCGGGGCGATTGGGTCGTTCACCCCGGTTGAGCGCACGGCCGATCCGGGCGTACAAGCCGCCGTAGGTGAGACATTCGCCCAGGCGCGAGCGCGTTTTGATCGGCAGTTGATTGAGTCGGCCCTGGCGCAATGCGCGGGTAAAGTGCCGGAGGCTGCAGCTCGGTTGGGGTTGGGGCGGTCGACGCTGTACAAGAAAATGCTGGCGTTGGGAATCGTTTGAGTCTCGCTAAAGAGACAGCAATCTCTTTTTTTAGACAGGTTTTTCAAGATCAAAAGATCGCACCCTTCGGCAGCTCCTACAGGGTAAATACGACCTTCCGTGTAGGAGCTGCCGAAGGCTGCGATCTTCTATCGGTCTCAGAATAGAGACAAATTACTCAAGATGCTGACCTTGCCGTAGAGAATATTCATAGATATCAATCGGTTAGGGTTTTGGCACAGTAATCGCTACAGCCTCTCCACCCGTTCCACCCATAAAAACAACAATCCTGGAGAGACACACCATGAGTGTGATCATTGCCATGGCAGCGCTGACGCTGCTGATGCTCGCCGCCTACCGTGGCTACAGCGTTATCCTCTTCGCCCCGATCGCTGCCCTCGGCGCGGTTCTGCTCACCGATCCATCCGCCGTCGCGCCCGCGTTTACCGGGGTGTTCATGGACAAGATGGTCGGTTTCATCAAGCTCTACTTTCCCGTTTTCCTGCTTGGCGCAGTGTTTGGCAAGCTGATCGAACTGTCCGGCTTCTCGCGGTCGATTGTCGCCGCCGCGATTCGCTTGCTTGGCACCCGGCAAGCGATGCTGGTGATCGTGCTGGTTTGCGCCCTGCTGACTTACGGCGGCGTGTCGTTATTTGTCGTGGTGTTTGCGGTGTACCCGTTCGCCGCCGAGATGTTTCGCCAAAGCAATATTCCCAAGCGTTTGATCCCGGCGACCATCGCGCTCGGTGCGTTCTCGTTCACCATGGACGCCCTGCCCGGCACGCCGCAGATCCAGAACATCATCCCCAGCACGTTTTTCAATACCACCGCATGGGCGGCGCCGTGGCTGGGCGTGATCGGCACGATATTCGTGTTCTGCGCCGGCATGCTGTTTTTGCAGCGCCAGCGCAACAAGGCGCAGCGTGCCGGTGAAGGCTATGGCACCGAACTGCGCAACGAACCGGAAACCGCTGAAGACCTCCAGCTGCCGAACCCGTGGATCGCGCTGTCGCCATTGCTGGCGGTCGGGATCATGAACCTGCTGTTCACCCAGTGGATTCCGCAGTGGTATGGCAAGACCCACAGCCTCGCGCTGCCGGGCATGGCCGCGCCAGTCACGACCGAGATCGCCAAGCTCACGGCGATCTGGGCGGTGCAGGCTGCGTTGCTGGTCGGCATTCTCATGGTATTGGCATTCGGCTTTCAGGCGATTCGCAGCAAGCTTGCCGAAGGCAGCAAAAGCGCGGTCAGCGGTGCATTGCTGGCGGCGATGAACACCGCGTCCGAATACGGTTTTGGTGCGGTCATCGCCTCACTGCCCGGCTTTCTGGTGTTGGCCGACTGGCTCAAGCAGATCCCCAATCCACTGGTCAACGAAGCCATCACCGTGACGCTGCTCGCCGGCATCACCGGTTCGGCTTCGGGCGGCATGAGCATTGCGCTGGCGGCGATGTCCGAGCAGTTCATCAGTGCGGCGCATGCGGCGAATATTCCGCTGGAAGTGCTGCACCGCGTGGCCGCGATGGCCAGTGGCGGCATGGACACCCTGCCGCACAACGGCGCGGTGATCACGCTGCTGGCGGTGACCGGGCTGACCCACCGTGAAGCCTATAAAGACATTTTCTGTATTACGCTGATCAAGACCCTGGCGGTTTTCGTGGTGATCGGCACTTTCTACGCCACTGGCATTGTGTGAGGTATTCATGACCACTCTTTCCGGCAAGACAGCGCTGGTAACCGGCTCCACCAGCGGCATCGGCCTGGGCATCGCGCTGAGCCTGGCGCAGGCCGGCGCCAACCTGATTCTCAATGGTTTCGGCGACGCCTCGAAGGTGATTGCCGAGGTCGCCCGGTTCGGCGGCAAGGTCGGCCATCATCCCGCCGATGTCAGCGACCCGGCGCAGATTGCCGACATGATCGCTTACGCCGAGCGTGAGTTTGGCGGCGTCGACATTCTGGTCAACAACGCAGGTATTCAACACGTGGCGGCGGTGGAAGAATTTCCAGTCGAGCGCTGGGATTCGATCATCGCGATCAACCTGTCATCGGTGTTTCACAGCACTCGCTTGAGCTTGCCGGGCATGCGCGAGAAAAACTGGGGACGGATCATCAATATCGCGTCGGTGCATGGCCAGGTCGGCTCCACCGGCAAAGCCGCGTATGTCGCAGCCAAACATGGTGTGATCGGCCTGACCAAAGTGGTGGGGCTGGAAACCGCGACCAGCCATGTCACCTGCAACGCGATCTGTCCGGGCTGGGTGTTGACGCCGCTGGTGCAGAAGCAGATCGATGATCGTGCGGCCAAGGGCGTCGATCCGCAGCAGGCGCAGCATGACCTGCTCGCCGAGAAACAGCCTTCGCTGGAGTTCGTTACGCCGGAGCATCTGGGTGAGCTGGTACTGTTTTTGTGCAGCGAGGCTGGCAGCCAGGTGCGCGGGGCGGCGTGGAATATTGATGGCGGCTGGTTGGCGCAATAATCCTGCCCGCTCCTGTAGGAGTGAGCCTGCTCGCGATAGCGGTAAATCAGACACAGTTCGGGATTCTGACACAACGCTTTCGCGAGCAGGCTCGCTCCCACAGGAGATGATTTCCGTGGCCTGTACGAATCAGATAAGAAGAGCCAACCCATGTCCGACATCCTCTGGCAACCCGACCCGCAGCGTATCGCCCGTTCGCGTATGGACGTGTTTCGGCGCGAGATCAATCAGCGGCATTCGCTGCAGCTCGATGACTACCCTGCCCTGCACCAATGGAGCATCGAGCAGCGCGGCGATTTCTGGCAGGCGATCGTCGATTTCTTCGACATCCGCTTCCATACCCGACCCGACGCCGTTTTCCACGAAGGTGCGCAGATGCCCAGCGCCGAGTGGTTTCCCGGCGCGACGCTGAACTTCGCCGAACACCTGCTGCGCCGTCGCGACGATGCCGTGGCGGTGGTCGCCGTTGCGGAAAATGGCCAGCGCGAGCAACTGACCTGGGCCGAACTGGCCGAACACGTGGCAAGCTTCCAGGCCAGCCTGCGCGCGGTGGGCATTGGATACGGCGATTGCGTCGCCGCGTGCATGCCCAACACCTGGCAAACACTGGTGGCGATGCTGGCCACTACCAGCCTTGGCGCGATCTGGTCGTGCTCGTCACCAGACTTTGGTACCCACGGCGTGATCGATCGCTTTGGCCAGATCGAACCGAAACTGCTACTCACCTGCGCGGATTATCAATACGCCGGAAAAACCCTCGATCAGACCGCAAAGCTCAACGAAATCCTGGCGCAACTGCCGTCGCTGCAGCAGTTGATCATCGTGCCGTACGCCCGTCCGCAAGCCCGCATCGACGACTACCAGACCGACGCCGAAGTCACTCTGTGGCAAGACTTCTACGAACCGGGTGGCGAGCCGGATTTCACCCCGGTGCCGTTCAACCATCCGCTCTACGTGCTGTACTCCAGCGGCACCACTGGTGTGCCGAAATGCATCGTCCACAGCACCGGCGGCGTGCTGCTGCAACTCGTCAAGGAGCATGGTTTGCACTGCGACCTCGGTCCTGGTGATCGCTTGTTCTACTACACGACCTGCGGCTGGATGATGTGGAACTGGCTGGTCTCGGCACTCGCGGTGGGCAGCGCCGTGGTGCTCTACGACGGCTCGCCGTTCCACCCGGACCCTCAGCGTCTGCTCGACCTGATCGACGACGAGCGCATCAGCGTGTTTGGCACCAGTCCCAAGTTCCTCGCCACATTGGAAAGCGGCGGCGCCAGACCCCGTGAAAGTCATGACTTGAGCAGCTTGAAAACACTGCTGTGTACGGGCTCGGCGCTGTCGCCGCAAAGCTACGATTTCGTTTATCGCGACTTCAAAACCGACGTATGTCTGGCGTCGATGTCCGGTGGAACGGACATCGTTTCCTGCTTCGTCAACGGCAATCCGCTGTCACCGGTCCGCCGCGGAGAAATCATGGGCAAGAGCCTGGGAATGGCCGTCGAGGTGTGGAACGACGCTGGTCAGCCGGTGATCGGTGAAAAAGGTGAACTGGTCTGCACCCGGCATTTTCCGGCGATGCCGATCGGGTTGTGGAATGATCCTGACGGCACAAAACTGCGCCAGTCCTATTTCAGTCTCTTTCCCGGCTTCTGGGCGCAGGGTGACTACGCCGAACAATTGCCCCATGGCGCAATGATGATCCATGGCCGCTCGGACGCGGTGCTGAATCCGGGTGGCGTGCGCATCGGTACAGCGGAAATCTATCGTCAGGTCGAGAAGATCACCGAAGTACAGGACAGCGTCGCCATCGGTCAGCAGTGGCAGGATGATGTGCGGGTTGTGCTGTTTGTCAGGTTGCGCGAAGGGCTGGAACTGGATGAAGCACTGGAGCAGCGCATCCGTCAGGTGATCCGCGCCAACACCTCCCCAAGGCATGTACCGGCGAAAATTGTGGCGGTGACAGACATTCCACGCACCATCAGCGGCAAGGTCGTGGAACTGGCTGTGCGCGAGATGGTGCATGGGCGACCGGTAAAAAATACCGATGCGCTGGCCAATCCCGAAGCGCTGGAGCAGTTTCGGGATCGGTGGGAGCTTGAGCAGTGAATATTGCAAAGGTCAAGGTGACCATTCGCGAGCCAAAGGCTAAAAGCCCGGGAATGGTCTGGACGTTTAATCGTTGAGATTCAACCAGACTTCCTCGGTAATCTTTCGCCCGGCGCTCCTTTTAACTGCAGCCTTCAGACGTGTCATGTTCATATTGAATTCTGATGGATCAGACTCTTTCTGGCTGAGCAAAGCTACCAGCATTGCAATCGAGTCCGCGTTTTGCAAAGCGCTACCATCGCCAGCAGCCGGGCCAATATAAGGTATGTGCCCTGCAGCGAAATTCAATAACCGGCTAACGTCACAGTGCTGAGTCTTGTTTCGTATTGCCGCCGGAGCATAAGCGTAATCTACCGTTCCGGCCTGTGCTCGACACATCTCATGTAACAGATCATCGGCAACTGCTCCATAATTGAATCTGCTGAATTCAAAACCCATATTGAGATTCTGATTGTTAACGGTCATGAACTGCACTTCATTCCGAGCATGCAACTCTGCTTTTTTCCACTCGTTGTATTGATTGACATCTACACTGACGACCTGATCATCAGTCTTCAGCGGATCAAGAAAGAAATTACTGGCGGAAACCCCTGCAAAGTCGAGTCTTACAGTCTTTAGTAGTGCCTCGATCTTCGAGCGACCATTGTCCGTAGTCCCCAAAAACAGACCGATCGCCAGGTCGGTATCCAGATTGATCCGGGAGTTCGTCAATACAGTAATTGCGGAATCCAACTTCTGCTTAGAAATGCGCAGGCCGTGTTCGATGATATGTTTCGTAAGACTTTCTGGTCGTACACTTGGGAGAGTAAACGAACACTTGAATTCGAAGTTCGGCAGCTTTTTTCCCCAAGGCTTACCGCTCCGGGTGAGCGCATACCAATGATTACTTTTCTTGAATGCACTGACACTCAGCGCAGTAAGAGCCCCGCTGCGAGGTCGCCACTTCCCCTGCCCGAGCGCTGGAAGGCTGGCAGCCTGAATCAAATCAGTGGAATGTCTGCCCCCCGTGAAGTTTTTCAGTTGCGAGGAAGCAGCATCTAGAAGCCTCAACCCCTTGGGCGCCAAGCTCAATCCATTTCTGATTAATATTTTTGAAATTTTGTAACCCGTCGAGGGTAACCCATCAATCGGATTGAAGGTCGAGACCGCCAATTGCAAACCATACTTCAGGAATTTAGCAAGTTTGGCAGTCTGCGATATCGACTTTGTAGCGATATTAAGCACCTTGACCGGAGCACCTACAAGCGTAAACAAAACACCAATAGCGTCCATGGAACAACCGTAGATACCATCGACAACTTTATTTCTTTCTCCGGACGCCAGGTCCTCGATGCATTTTTTGAACGGCACAATCAGATCGATTACAAACGTTACCGCCTCATCGTATTGCCGCGCTTTTTTCTCTTTCTCCGTAAGATCAGTAAATGTCTCCAGCAGCTCATCTACGCTGCCAATAGGACGATTGGCGACTATGAACTTCGCAATATTCTGCGCCTGTGCACTGATGAAGTACTGATAATAACTTTTTTTGCTGCCAGACTCGATGATTGGTGCTGCGATCGTGCCGAGCTTCTCGATTATCATCGAACCTGCTGAATTCGGGTTCGCTTGAGTACCGTTCATATAGCTGCTTATGTCGATCGGGACGTTATGCGTTTCTGGGACTGGAGGATGTTTGTCGTTAAGCCTGCCCTTATAATCCAGCCTGGATGGCATACTCATTTTGCCGGTATTCTTTATCAAAGCCCCCAGCGCATCATTTCTACGACACTCACCCAACAAGCTGAACATTTCGTAGCATAGAAGTTCATTATTGCCATGGGATGCGATCATTATCAGCGCAAATCGACCTCGGGCACGATCTTTATCAGCCTGGATCTCTACAACTTTCGTTTCCTGCCGGTCGGCACTTGTCTGTCTGTGATCTACCGGCTCATGAATAAATGTCCCGGCGGTTCGACGGACTGTAAAGAATGTAATTCTGCTCCTTTCAAATACATCCCGGTCTTGACGTGGCATACCCGCCAGCGCCATTTTTATGTTTGTTTCCATGGCGGCATGAATATTTTTGTGATACTCGCGCGTCTCTGCCAAAAAGGCGACTCGGGTGGGAGTACAGTATTGCAGCAGTGGATACTGAGTAAGTATGTGGGGTTGTTTATTCCAGTCCCACTGGCCGGAAGCAAGTTCGTCCTCTATTTGCAACTCGAGTATAGAGTGCCTCAAATCGGAAAACGTATTCGGGCGAAGTATCGGCTCTTCCAGAAAATCGCAATTCGGCAGCGCCGGCTCCAGAGCGGCCAAAGCAATCCGCCTGCGATTTGGCACGGGGGCAGTGAAGGCTTTGGTGCCTTTGACAATAGTCTCCACGTGGTTTTGATAGGCATTCATTGCCCGTTGCGTTGCTTCTCCAATAGTTGTCTGTATGTCCTCGGGCGTGATCACCTCATTGATCAACCCCCAGTCCGTAGCGGCATCGATCAAAGCCAGACCCTGCAGAGCGCTAATTGATTTACTGATCGATTCCAGATCAGCAAATTTCATAACCTGGTCATATGTCATAAGGCGCGATGCGCCTTTGGCAGTCATTTCGATAGAGCTAACCGTTTGCGAAAAAACCACCCAACTTATAGAGCCCGCAGTAAGCCATGCCGGAATGTTTTTAACCAGCAACGCCGGGGCGATGGAAGACAATAGTAAGTGAGATGCCAGTGGAACAAGCAGGCGAGAAATTTTCTTGCTGTCAACAAGGTGACTCTCAATGTTTTCCCGGACAACACTCAAAGATTGATCAGCCGCTGTTTCGGGGTCATAGATATCGAAACCAGCAATACAGTTTCTCCTATGCTGGGTACCGATCAACGGATCAAGCTGAAGAATAATCGCAGTGTACAGGACGGATGAACGTCTTTGACTGTCCAGCGCCTCATCACTATTTGCCCCCCACCACGCCAACCTTTCGATATAGCGCTTGGCCTGAGCCTGTGAATACTGATGGCCTATCAACTGGGCAACAACATCACCTGCACTTTCCCAAGAAATGCGATCCGCCAACTTCGGCTTGATCTGCTCATACAAGATGTCCAGCAAAGAGCCTGAAAAAAACTCCGTCGTCAAATCACGAATTTCTTTACATTCTTCAGCGGTCAATGTGATCACGCCGCCATTGATGCACTCCCAGTAATCGGGAAGCTGATCCGCTGCTGACCACCTCAAGGTCAAAAATTCCACCAACTTCGTCAGTTGATCAATGTCTGTAGGGACATGCAAACCATGAAAGCGCAACCACTGTGCGTAACTCGCCTTTCCATTCGACCAGATTTGACCTCCGGTCAGATTGAGGCCGTCTTTGAGCACTTCAAAATCGTCATGAGCTTCGGCCGCGGACTTGATTCTAGCCGCCACCTGCTCAAGCCCATCAGCCATTAACAACCCATCGCCCTTGAGTATTGCAATCGCGCCCGGTTCGTAACGATTTACACACTTCACGAGCAGATCGCTAAAAGGTTTTTGCACATAATGCATGGATGAACCTGGCTGTAAATCCAGACTTAACATCTCAAAATCCGGTAAAGACGAACCGGCCTGATAACTACCGGAAATTCGACTTACAATCTCTGCCCGCTCAAACTGATCAGCCTCCGAGCAGAAATTATTATCTTCTGCGGTCAACACAGCGCTTTGTTCAAAAACACTTCTTACTCTCATATTGCGTCCTTTATTCAACAATTAAACAACGAACGCAACCTTAAACAAACGCATTAAACCTTCAAGCGAAGGTTTATTAACCGATATTTCTCAACACTTAAAACAACAACTGCAACTACACGATTTTTTACTCCAACAAACTCCAGCCGCCAGAATGGCGCCCCTGCGCATCAATTGATTCGCCGGAAAGTTTTAATCGCAGCCTGATGTTATTTATGGAGTCTGCATTCTTGAATGCTTCTTCCATAGTGATCGCCCCCTCCAGAACCAGGTTGTAAAGAGCACCATCAAAGGTCTGCATACCCAAATCGATGGATTTTTCCATTATGCCTTTCAACTCACCCAACTCATTTCTCCGAATGTGATCTTCAATAGTCGGATTCCCCAGCATGACTTCCACCGCTGCTCTTCTCTGCCCGTCAACCGTGCGTACAAGTCTTTGCGATACACAAGCCTTCAGGTTGTTGCCCAGGGTTTGCAAAAGCTGCTCGCGCCGCTCCTCGGGAAACATATTGATGATTCGATCGAGTGCCTGATTGGCGTTGGTCGCGTGCAACGTCGACAGCACCAGATGCCCGGTATCGGCGAATGACAATGCATGTTCCATGGTTTCGCGATCACGGATTTCGCCGATCAATACGACGTCCGGGGCCTGGCGCAGGGTGTTCTTCAGCGCGGCATGAAAGCTGCGCGTGTCGACGCCGACTTCACGCTGGTTGATGATCGAACGCTTGTGCCGATGGATATATTCGATCGGGTCCTCGATGGTCACGATGTGCCCGGCACTGTGGCGGTTGCGGTGGTCGATCAGGGCGGCCAGCGAGGTCGACTTGCCTGAACTGGTGGGGCCGACGAAGAGAATCAGGCCTCGTTTGAGCATCACCGTCTCGAGCAACACTGGCGGCAGCTTCAAGTCTTCGAATCGCGGAATGTCGAGTTTGACGTTGCGGATGACGATCGAGACGTCGTTGCGCTGCTTGAAAATGTTCACCCGGAACCGCCCGACGCCCGTTCGGGAGATTGCCAGGTTCATTTCCAGATCCCGGTCGAACTCCCGGCGCTGCTCAGCGTCCATCAGGGAGGTGGCGATTGCCGCGGTTTCGCCGGGTTTGAATGGCTGATCGTTCAATGCCGTCAACACACCGTCAACGCGCGCGCTGGGCGGTGCGCCGGTGGAGAGGAACAGATCCGAACCGTTTTTTTGCGACAATGTTGATAACAGTGCATCGATTTCCATGGCTGAAAGCACCCGCGAAGCATTGGATGAGCAGATTTGGCCTACGCTTGGCGCGGCTCCTGCAACAATGATAGACCTCGTCTCACCGAACCACGCTCAGGATTGAAACATGAATGCTGTACCCACCACCGATGACGCTCAGGCCCTGATTGCCCGCACCGACTGGAGCCGCAGCCCGCTGGGCGCTGCCGGCACCTGGCCGCAGAGCCTGCGCACGGCAGTGGATATCGTGATTCATTCACCGATGCCGATGCTGCTGTTATGGGGCCCTGAGCTGACGCAGATCTACAACAATGGTTTCGCCCTGCTCGCCGGCAGCAAGCATCCGCAAGCGTTCGGACAGCCGACGCATGAGGTCTGGCCGGAAGTGCGGGATTTTTCCGAGCCGATTTATCAAGCGGTGTTGCAGGGACAGGTTCGCAGCTTCAGTGAGCAGCGTTTCACGGTGCAGCGCGACGGCAAAAAAACCGACTTCTGGCTGGATCTGACCTACAGCCCGATTCGTGATGAAAGCGCACAAGTGGCGGGAATTCTGATCACGGCCATCGAAACCAACGAACGCCGACGCATCGCCCTGGAATTGCAGCGCCGCTCCGAGGAAAGCCTCAAGGCCCAGCGTCAGTCCGAAGAACGCCTGCAACTGGCCCTGGCCGCGGCTGATGCCGTCGGCACGTGGGACTGGGACATTGGCGAAGACCGTTTCATTGCCGACGCGCACTTTGCCGAACTGCACGGTGTTGATCCGGCCGCCGCCGCACAGCTGCCGATCAGCGACTACCTGCACGGCGTGCACCCGGAAGACCGCGCCATGGTCGCGCGTGGCATCAAGCACTGCATCACCCACGGCACCGAGTACGCCGAGGAGTACCGCCTGTTGCAAGCGGACGGCACGCTGCGCTGGGTCTTCGCGCGCGGGCGCTGCTACAAGGATCATCACGGTCGACCCATGCGCTTCCTCGGCGCGGCGCTGGACCTGACCGAACGCAAACACACCGAACAGGCGCTGCGTCAGAGCCAGACCGAGCTGCAACTGATCATCAACGCCATGCCGATTCTGATCAGCTATGTCGACGCCGAAGAGCGTTTTCGCCTGAACAACGCGGCGTACCTCGATTGGTACGGCCTGACGCCGCAGGAATTGTACGGGCGCACGATCCGCGAAGTGGTTGGCGAAGAAGCCTACTTCCTGCGCGCACCGTACATTGCCGAAGCGCTGGCCGGACGCTCCTGTTCTTTCAGTTTCTACACCCCACACCGCGATGGCAGCATCCGTCATGCCTTGATGAACTATCTGCCACGTCATGGCGCGGACGGTGCGGTGAACGGCTTCTACATCTTTGTGATCGACGAAACCGAGCGCAAGAAAACCGAAGAAGCCTTGCGCAATCTCAATGAAACGCTTGAAGAGCGGGTCAGCGCACGCACCGAACAACTGGCCCAGGCCAATCAGCGTCTGCAGAACGAGATGTTCGAACGCGAGCGCGCGGAAGATGCCTTGCGTCACGCGCAAAAAATGGAGGCTGTCGGCCAGCTCACCGGCGGCATCGCCCACGACTTCAATAACATGCTCACCGGCATCATCGGCAGTCTCGACCTGATGCAGCGCTACATCGCCAATGGTCGCGCCGACGAGATCGGCCGTTTCACCGAAGCGGCGGTCTCATCGGCCAATCGCGCGGCGGCGCTGACCCATCGTTTGCTGGCGTTCTCGCGGCGCCAGTCGCTGGATCGCAAGCAACTGAACGTCAACGAGCTGGTGCATTCGCTGGAAGACCTGATCCGCCGCACCAAAGGCGATCCGATCGATCTGCAACTGCGCCTGCCCGACGATGTGTGGCCGGTCAGCACCGACGTCAGTCAGTTGGAAAATGCTCTGCTCAATCTGGTGATCAACGCCCGCGATGCGATGCCGGAAGGCGGCACGTTACTTATCCAGACCGCGAACGTGTATCTCGACAGCAGCGACATCACCATTCTCGAGCCGGTGAAGGCCGGGGAATACGTGATGCTCGCGGTCAGTGACAATGGCACCGGCATGACCCCGTCGATTCGGGCCAAGGCGTTCGATCCGTTTTTCACCACCAAACCGATCGGCCAGGGCACCGGCCTGGGGTTGTCGATGATTTACGGATTCGCCCAGCAGTCCGGCGGACATGTAAGCCTCGACAGTGTGCCGGGCCAAGGCACTTGCGTGCGCCTGTACTTGCCGCGTTTGCTGGAGCCGACAACGGAAACCACCTCAATCGAAACCGCCGAGCCGATCGCCGCTTCATCCTCCGGCGAGACCGCTATCGTGGTCGAGGATGACCCGGCAGTGCGCATGCTGGTGCTCGATCTGCTCAAGGAACTGGGCTACAAAACCGTCGAAGCGGAGAACGCCCAGACCGCCCTGCCCTTGCTCGAATCCGCGCAACGCGTCGATCTGCTGGTCACCGATGTCGGGCTGCCCGGCATGAACGGCCGCCAGTTGGCCGAGATCGCTCGCCAGCATCGTCCGAGTCTGAAAGTGTTGTTCATGACCGGCTATGCGCAGATTGTTGCCGAGCGTCACGGCTTTCTCGAAGAAGGCATGGACATGGTCGCCAAACCCTTCGTCCTTGAAGTGCTGGCAAGCAAGATCCGCAAGTTGAGCAACCCGAGGCCGTGAGTTGGGGCATAATCGCGCGCCCCGCTGTCACCCCGTTATCAGGTATTGAACGATGAAAGCCCAACCCCGCCACATTCTGGTGAAAACCGCCGAAGAGGCCGAACAACTCAAACAGCGCATCGCCAAGGGCGAAGCGTTCGATGTCCTGTCGAAGAAATTCTCGACCTGCCCGTCCGGCAAACGCGGCGGCGACCTGGGTGAAGTGCGCCCGGGACAGATGGTCGGCGCGATTGACGCGGTGATCTTCAAGAAACCGCTGCGCACCGTGCATGGGCCGATCAAGAGCAAGTTTGGCTATCACCTGGTGCAGGTGTTTTATCGGGATTGATCGCTGCTCGCCGTAGGAGCTGACGAGTGCAACGAGGCTGCGATCTTTTGATCTTGCTTTTGCGGATCCAGATCAAAAGATCGCAGCCTTCGGCAGCTCTTACAGGAATTGCATTTCAAGTTCGGGGGATCAGCGCTCCGGGCACCTGTATCACCCGGCTGGCCAATTCATGCCCCGCCTGCGCGGCCTCTGCCGGACTGCCGCCGAGCAAGCGCCTGGCCAGATACGCGGCGCTGAACGAATCCCCCGCCGCCGTGGTGTCGACTACCTTGTCGACCTTGTGCGCCGGCACTTCAAACGTCTCCCCCGCGCAACGAATCAGACACGCCTCGGCGCCACGCTTGAGTACCACCTCCGGTGTGCCGAACTGCGCGTAGGCGGCGAACACCTCTTGCGCGTCGGCAAACCCGAACAACGCCTGTTCATCGTCCACGGTCAGCAACGCCAGATCGACATAAGGCAGGACGCTGCGATACGCCGCCCGCGCCTCCTCCACCGAAGCCCACAGGCGTGGGCGATAGTTGTTGTCGAACACGATGCGCGCATCGCGCTGCCGCGCTTCGCTCAACGTCCTGATCAGTCGGGCGCGGCCTTGCATGCCGAGTACGGCGAGGGTGATGCCGCTGAAATACAGCACGTCGTAGTCCGGCAGCGCAGCGAGGATCGGCTCGGCCGCGGGCGTGGTAAAGCAATCGCGTACCGCCGCTTCGTTGCGCCAGTACAGAAATCGCCGCTCGCCGTTGGCATCGGTCTGGATGCAGTACAAACCGGGCAAACGGCCCGGCAAGCGTTGCACCCTGTCCAGGCCGATGCCCTCGCTGCGCCAGATCTGGCACATGGCGTCGCTGAAACTGTCATCGCCCAGCGCAGTGACGTAATCGACCTGCGCCTCGTCGCCCATGGCCCGGGACAGGTACACCGCGGTATTGAGGGTATCGCCACCAAAACTTTGCTGCAGACTGCCATCGGCACGTTGTTGCAGTTCGATCATGCATTCGCCGATCAGGGCGATGCGCGGGGTGTTGCGGGGGATTTTCATCGGGTGGGATCTCTGGGGGTTCGGTGGTGGCTGTTCTGGTGCTATCGCGAGCAGGCTCACTCCTACAATTGAAATGCGTTCCAAATGTAGGAGTGAGCCTGCTCGCGATCAGCCGCCGCAACGCAATCTCAAGCCTTAGAAGCAAGTTTCCATGGTCTCGATGACCGCCAACTGATCATCCACCAGCAACCCAACACGCCATTTGTCGAACGTCAGGCACGGATGCGAAGTACCAAAGGAAATGATGTCGCCGACCCGCAGTTCTACACCCGGTGCCACGGTCATGAATGCATGCTGATCCATCACCGCCGTGACCTTGCACGCACCGACATCATCCCCCACCGCCGGCACCACGCCGGCCTTGTAGCGCAACAGCGGCACCGGCAGACCGGCATCGAATGCGACGTCACGTTTGCCCAGGGCGATCACCGCAAAACCCGGTTCCGGCAACGATTGCACATGGGCCCAGACTTCCAGCGCCGGGCGCAGGCCTTCGTGGAGATCGCTGCGACGCTCGAGCACGCAGCACTGCGCTTCTTTGTAGATGCCATGGTCGTGCGCCACGTAACTGCCCGGGCGCAACACGCTGAGGAAACGCCCAGCGGCGTTCTGCGTTTCGAAGGATTCGGCAATCAGGTCATACCAGGCCGAACCCGATGCGGTGATGATCGGTTTGGCGATTGCGAAAGCGCCGCTGTCCTGCAACTGCACGGCCAGGCGTACCAGCGACGCGGCAAATTCGCGAATGCCGCTGACCGCGTGATCGCCGTGGATCACGCCCTCATAACCTTCGATACCGGTCAGGGCCAGCGCCGGTTGCGCATCGATGGCCTTGGCCAGCTCGATGACTTCCTGCTCGCTGCGGCAACCGCAGCGCCCGCCGACCACGCCGTATTCGATCATCACGTTGAGCCTGACCCCACGGGCCGCGAAGTAAGCCCCGAGGTCGGCGACGTTGTCCGGGTGATCGACCATGCAATGGAAATCGAACGTCGGATCAGCGAGCAGATCGGCAATCAACGCCATGTTCGGCGTGCCGACCAGTTGATTGGCCATCAACACCCGGCGCACGCCATGGGCGTAAGCGGCGCGGGTCTGGGTGGCGCTGGCGAGAGTGATGCCCCAGGCACCCGCGTCGAACTGCCGCTTGAACAGCGCCGGGGTCATGCTGGTTTTGCCGTGGGGCGCGAGTTCGGCGCCGCTGTCGCTGACAAATTTCTGCATCCAGCGGATGTTGTGCTCCAGCGCCTCGCGGTGCAGCACCAGCGCGGGCAGGCTGACGTCGCGGGTCAGTTGCGCGCCAATCGCGGCGTCACCTTTGTCTACGGCAGAGTTGATGGCAGTGGTCATGGTCCGATCCTCACAGTCGCGGCCGCAGGCAGCCGCGGTTATTCGTTGATCCGCCGGGCGAGGCTGTTGGCGCTTTCAATCAGCACCCGGCGATAGTCGTTGTAGTTGTTTTTCGCATCGGCGCGCGGAGCGACGATGCACAGGGTACAAATCGCCACGCCCTGCGGGTCTTTGACCGGCGCGGCGAAGCAATGGGTGAAGGTGTCGGCGACGCTGTCGAAGGAGAAAAAGCCATCGATGCCGGCCTGACGAATCTCCGCCAGAAAGCGTTCCAGCGGCAGGCGCTCGCCGTCGGGCAGGATGTAGTCGTCCTCGTCGATCAGGTCGATGATCTGCTGATCGCTCAAGTGCGCGAGCAGCAGGCGCCCGGAGGCGGTCCACGGGATCGGCGCGTTTTCACCGATGTCGGAGGAGATGCGGAAATGCCGCTCACCCTCCTTCATCAACGCGACCGTATATTTGCGCCCGTTCAGCAGGCACATCTGCGCGGTTTCGCGGGTCTGGCTGACGATCTCCTGCAAGGCCTGATCGGCCTCGCGGCTGAGATCGAAATGACGCAGATGGGCCTGACCGAGGAAGTACAACTGGCGGCCCAGATAGACGTGGCCGTCCTTGCCCACTGGCTCCAGAATGCGCCGCTCCAGCAAGGAGGCGACCAGTTCGTAGACCGTGGATTTCGGACTGCCAATGCCGTTGGCGATATCATTGGGGCGCAAGGGCTGGCCGATTTCCTTGAGAAAATCGAGGATATCGAACGCCCGGTCCAGACCGCGTGCCCGGCGCTTGATGGTGTCTTCGGTCATGTCATTACTCACTCGATATTCCCTGTAGGAGCTGCCGCAGGCTGCGATCTTTTGATCTTGCCTTTCTGGCGCATCCAAAAATGCCAAAAGATCGCAGCCTTCGGCAGCTCCTACAAGAGCCGCGGTGTATCAGGCCTTTTTCTTGTAGGCAATGCAGTCAATCTCAACCTTGCAATCCACCATCATGCTCGCCTGCACACACGCCCGGGCCGGGGCGTGTTCGGGCTTGAAATACTCGGCGAAAACCTTGTTGAAGCTGCTGAAATCCCGTGGATCGTCCAGCCACACACCGGCACGAACCACGTCCTCAAGGCCATAACCGGCCTCTTCGAGAATCGCGACCAGGTTCTTCATGGTCTGGTGGGTCTGCTCGACGATGCCGCCGACAATGATCTCGCCATCCACCGCCGGTACCTGACCGGACACGTGCAGCCAGCCATCCGCTTCCACAGCGCGGGCAAATGGACGAGGCTGGCCGCCGGCGGCGGTGCTGCCGGTGCCGTAACGCGTAATGCTCATGGGTGTTTCTCCTGATTGCAAAAGTACAGATTCAAAACCGCGTGCTCTTGAGAAATTCCGCCAGACGCGGCGATTGCGGGCGTTCGAACAGTTCCTTGGGAGGTCCCTGCTCTTCGATCCGCCCTTGATTCATGAAAACGATCTTGTCCGAGACCTCAAAGGCAAACCGCATTTCGTGGGTCACCAGCAACATGGTCATGCCGTCTTCGGCCAGACCCTTGATAACGTTGAGCACCTCACCGACCAGCTCCGGGTCGAGGGCCGAAGTGACTTCGTCGAAGAGCATCAGGCTCGGGTTCATCGCAATCGCCCGGGCGATGGCCACCCGCTGTTGCTGGCCGCCGGACAACTGACCGGGAAAGTGATTGCGCCGCTCCAGCAGGCCGACACGCTCCAGCCATTTTTCGGCGAGCACCACGGCTTCATCCTTGTGCATCTTCTTCACCTTGAGCAGGCCCAACGTGACGTTCTGCAACGCGGTCAGGTGCGGAAACAGGTTGAACTGCTGGAAGGCCATGCCAGTCATCGCGCGATGGCGAGCAATGACTTTTTCAGGATGACGCACGCGTTTGCCGTTGACCTCGTCGTAGCCGATGGATTCGCCGTCGAGCAGGATCTGCCCGCCCTGGAATTCTTCGAGCATGTTCACGCAACGCAGCAGCGTGGTCTTGCCCGAACCGCTGGAGCCGATCAGGGTGACGACGTTGCCGCGCTGCATGCTCAGGTCGACACCCTTGAGCACTTCCACCGCGCCGTACTGTTTGTGCAGGCCGCGAATGTCCAGCAGCGCCTGATCCTGTGAAGCAACGTGAGCTTGAGTCATGGCAGGGCCACCCGCTTTTCAATGTGCCGGCCGAGTAATTCGATGCCGTAGTTGATGACGAAGAACAGAAAACCGGCGAACAGGTAGAACTCCAGGGTCATGAAATTCCGGGCGATGATCTGTTGCGTGCTGAGCAGCAGTTCGGCGACGCCGATCACCGAAAGCAAAGTCGAGGCTTTGACGATTTCGGTCGACGAATTGACCCAGGTCGGCAGGATCTGCCGCAATGCCTGAGGCAACAGTACGTAGCCAAGGGATTGGTAGAACGTCAGGCCGATGGCTTTGCCCGCCTCCATCTGCCCGCGCGGTAAGGCTTGCAGCGCGCCGCGCACGATTTCGGCGACGTGGGAGCCGCAGAACAGCGTCAGGCCCAGGGCACCGGCCTGAAACGCGCTGATCTGCCAACCGAGCGCCGGCGCCATGTAAAAGCAGGCCAGCACCAGCACGAACACTGGCGTGCCGCGAATCAGATCGACGTAAACGCGGAACGGTGCGCGCATCCAGAACTTGCCATAAGTCAGCACCAGACCGGCAACCACACCGAGCAAAGTGCCAAGGACGATGGCCAGCGCCGAGACTTGCACGCTGGTCAGAAAGCCCTGCCACAACGGCTCGCGGGCGAGCCACAATTCATGCAACCAACTGGGAGATTGGTACATCGCAGCCTCCTATCGACGGATCGCCAGACGCTGCTCGAGGTAACGCAGCAGCATGGCAATGAGGTAACAGGCCGCGACATACAACGCCGTGGTCACCAGCCAGGTTTCGATCACCCGGTAGCTTTCGACGTTGATCTTGCGCGCGTAATAGGTCAGCTCCGGCACCGCAATCGCAGCGGCCAGCGAAGTGTCCTTGAACAGCGAAATGAAGTTGTTCGACAGCGCCGGCAAGACGTTGCGCAGCATCACCGGCACGGTGACGTAGGCCTTCACTTGCCACTCGCCGAGGCCGATCGCCAGGCCAGCTTCGCGCTGCCCTTTGGGGATGCTCAGCAAGCCACCACGGAACACTTCGGTCAGGTACGCGCCGGCATACAGCGACAGCGTGATGATGAACGAGGGAATCTTGTCCAGACGAATCCCGAGACTTGGCAGTGCAAAGTAGATCAACAGAATCAACACCAGGATCGGCGTATTACGCACCACCGTGACGTACACCGAGGCCAGCACCCGCAAGGCGCGATGCTTCGACAGCAAGGCAAACGCCATCAGCAGGCCGATCACGCAGCCGATGGCGATCGACACCAGCGCCAACTGCAAGCCCAGACCGAGCCCCGCCAGCAAGGTGTCGAAATCGCGCCACACGGCGGCAAAGTTCAACTGATAGTTCATGGTCAGCAGTACCTTGAGCGGGGCGACGGTAACCGCCCCACTCTCACGGGATCATTTGAATTCGACTGGGAAACCGATGGCTGGAGATGGCAGGTCCACGCCGAACCATTGCTTGAATGATGCCGCGTAGGTCGGGAATTCAACGCCTGTCATGGCTTCATGCAGCGCGGTGTTGACGAAGTTCAGCCAGTCCTGATCGCCGCGCTTGACCGCACAGGCGTAAGTCTGCGGGCTCCAGGCATAGCTCGGGCTGCGGTAACGGCCAGGGTTCTGCACCATCAGGTATTTGACCGACGACTGATCGGTGGCGGCGGCATCGGCGCGGCCGGAGTTCACCGCCTGATACATCAGGTCGACGCTGTCGTACTGATCGACCTTGGCCTTGGGCAACGCCTGATGCACCAATTCTTCGGCGTACACGTTCTGCAGCACCGCCACGGTGACGTCATCGCCTGCCGCTTGCAGGTCTTCGATTTCCTTGTACTTGCTGTTGTTCGGCAACAGCAGGCCGACACCTTCGCGGTAATACGGCAGGGTGAACGCCACTTGCTGCGCACGGCTGGCGGTGACGGTGATGAACTGGCAGCTCATGTCTACCTTGTCGGTCAGCAGATTGGGAATCCGCGCATCGGACGACTGCACCACAAACTCGACTTTGCTCGGGTCGTTGAACAACCCCTTGGCCACCATCCTGGCGATGTCGATATCAAAACCCTGCAACTTGCCGTCCGCGCCTTGAAAGTGCCACGGCGCATTGGTGCTGCCGGTGCCCACGATCAACTTGCCACGGGCGAGAACACTGTCGAGCTTGCTGTCGGCCGCTTGGACCAGGCCGACGAGCGAAGAAGAAGCTGCAAGAACAAAAACACACGCTTTGAATAACGAAGGACGGCGATGCATGGCAAGCACTCCAGAATTGTGTTTATTCCGCTATACCGGAACACGGTTTGTTACTACGGAATAGACAGCAGAAAGTGTGCCACAGGCTGTAGAAGGAATCTGCAGCGCAATGAAATCTTTTGGAAATCAGGTGGATGCGATGAAAGTAATTCTGCGGTTACCGGGCGCGCTTTGAGCGCGCGCTACCTTTGGCTACAACCGGCGGGTATTCGCGCCACATGCAAGGGCGCGGCGCACCAAAATAGCCAAATGTCACCTGTCAACTCTGACAGTGGTGGTCAAGTAGAGGTTGATTTAGCGTGGCAGGCATCGCCGCAGTCGAAAAGGAGATCCTGATGAGCGCATACATTCCTCTTTTCACATTGCCTGCCACTTACCGCAAAGCCCTGAAAACCTGGCGCCCGGTCATTCTTTATTTCGCCAATGAACACTGCCCCGCCTGCGAATGGGCAGGGCCGATCTTTCGGCAGATTGCCGAGCCTTACCGGCTGCGCGCCAACATCTATATGCTCAACACCAGCCAATCGCCTCGCCATCCGAACGTGACCGGCACGCCTACAGTGCTGTTCTACAAAAACGGCAGGTTGCTCAAAAAGCTCAAAGGCATTGGGACGGAAGAAACTCTCGCGCGGGATTTTGCCGTGCATATCGGCAAGACCAAAGCGCCCGTTGCCGCGCGCAAACGAACGCATGATCTGACTTGGTTACGCCGAACACTCCGTACTTTGCGTACAGTCCCACTTGCACGCCTGCGCCGGATGTTCTGAACGAGCCTCACCAGAGATGTGAAGTGCATGCCAAATCGCCTTCGCGAGCAGGCTCGCTCCCACATCGAACCGCGTTGCAATGTGGGAGCGAGCCTGCTCGCGAAAAGGCCGGCACAGCTGGTAAAAAAAGCGCGAGTATTACGCGGCAGCACGCTCCAGCAGCACCCGCGTGACGCGTCGTTCTTCAACGGCTTTGACGGTCAGTTGCCAGCCTTCGTATTCCAGTCGGTCGCCCATCATCGGCAAGCGATCCAGAAGACTCATGACCAACCCGGCCATGGTCTGATAGTCCTCGGTGGGCTCAGCGCCGAAGCCGGTGCGCTGGCGCACTCGTGCCAAGGGCAGCGCACCACTGACGAGGAATCCACCACGCTCTTCGACCACGTCCGGGCCTTCGATTTCGCTGGCATCGGGTAACTCGCCGGCGATCGACTCGAGGATATCTGTCATGGTCAGCACGCCGACAAAATCACCGAACTCGTTGACCACGAAAGCAATGTGCGTCGAGGCCGCGCGCATTTGCTCCAGCGCATTGAGGATCGAATAACTTTCGAGCAGATTGAGGGTCTTGCGGGCCAGATGCTCAAGGTTCGGCTCGTTGCCGGCCAGATACTCCTTGAGCAGTTCCTTCTTGTGTACGAAGCCCAACGGCTCATCCACCGCGCCATCGCGAATCAACGGCAAGCGCGAGTAGGACGAATGCATCAACTTCGTACGAATGGTCTCGGCATCATCGGCCAGGTCGATCAGATCGACATCGGCGCGCACCGTCATCAGCTGGCGAATCGGCCGTTCCGCCAGTTGCAGCACGCCGCTGATCATCACCCGCTCACGGCGGTCGAACAGCTCGGCAACCGGCGCTTCACCGTTGTCGAGCAAATCGGAAATCTCCTCACCGACCTCCTCCACTGCGAGTTTGCGCCCGCCGAGCAAGCGCATTACCGCATGCGCAGTGCGCTCGCGCAGCGGACGCAAGCCCTGCATTGAGCGTTTGCGGCGTGCCCGGGCGATCTGGTTGAACACTTCGATGAGGATCGAGAACCCGATCGCCGCATACAGATAACCTTTCGGGATGTGGAAACCCAGACCTTCTGCAGTCAGGGCAAAACCGATCATCATCAGGAAGCCCAGACACAGCATGATCACGGTCGGGTGCGCGTTGACGAAACGGGTCAGCGGTTTGCTGGCGACGATCATCAGGCCGATGGAGATGATCACCGCGATCATCATCACTGCCAGTTCATCGACCATGCCCACGGCGGTTATCACCGCGTCGAGCGAGAACACCGCGTCGAGCACCACGATTTGCGCCACGATCGGCCAGAACAGCGCATAGGCGGTGTTGGTCGAGCGCTCGCCGACGTGGCCTTCGAGGCGTTCGTGCAATTCCATGGTGGCCTTGAACAACAGGAACACCCCACCGAACAGCATGATCAGGTCACGCCCGGAGAAGCTCTTGTCGAACACCTCGAACAACGGCTGCGTCAGCGTGACCAGCCAGGAAATACTCGCCAACAGGCCCAGGCGCATGATCAACGCCAGCGACAGGCCGATGATGCGCGCGCGATCACGCTGATGCGGCGGCAGTTTGTCGGCCAGGATTGCAATGAACACCAGGTTGTCGATACCCAGCACCAGTTCCAGCACGATCAGAGTCAACAGGCCTAACCAGGCCGTGGGATCCGCTAACCATTCCATAAAACGTCTCGATCTCTCTTCAGTGAATTCAGGCTGCCGGACACGGCGAAGTGCAACGCGAAGGCTCAAGAGCCGCGTTAACAACCATAGTCGGGAGTCGGAAGACGGGATGCTGCGAATGGATCAAGGTCGCACGAAGGCGCGTTGGAGAGTGCTGACTGGGAGGCTCCGAGAGGGTGTTCATGTAAATCCTGAATGAAAAATGGCCTTGGAGCGTACAGGGTCGAAGGGTCCGCTCCACAGCGGCAAATCATTTCAAAATCTGTACAGCCTGGAGAGATGGGTTGACTGTGTTGGCCCCATCGCGAGCCGGCTCACGCCTACAGGGGAACGCATTCCAAATGTAGGAGTGAGCCTGCTCGCGATGAGGCCCGAGCAAACACAGAAAGTATCAGAGGGCAATCGGCTCATCGATATGCCGATACTGCGCTTGCAGCGCTGTCGCCAGTTCCTTCGCCCGGCCCAGTCGAATCGGCCCGCGCTCGATGTCGATCAGCAGTGCCGGGCACGCCAACGCTGGCAGCGCCGACAGGTCTTTCACCCGACCATCGGTCAGGATCAGACAGCGCTGCATTTCAGTGGGAAAGTGTTTGCGCCGCACCGTCAGCCATTGCTGCGCCTGCTCCAGCGCCGCGAGCAACGGCGTGCCGCCACCGGCGCCCAAACCGTCGAGCCAGAGACGCAGGCCACTGGATGCCTTCAAACCCTGCACCTGCCACTTCCGCGCGGCCCCACTGGCCGTCAGCAAGGCCAGCCGCGCCCGCTGGCGGTAGGCATCGTCGAACAATTGCGCGAGCAGGCCTTTGGCGTCGCTCAAGGCCTGATGGCGACGGGTCGAGGCCGACGCATCGACGATCACCAACCAGACTTCGTGGGGTGAACGGGTGCGCTGCTGAAACAGCAGATCAGCGCGGTTCCAAGGGCGACCGTTGAGCAGCGTCCCCGGCCAGTTCACCGAACCGCTGCTGGCGCTCTGCCGTGGGCCCTGGCGACCATTGGCGAGTCGTCCGGCGCGGGGTCTGGCATTCGCCCCCGCGTCGGATCGGGGGCGAATGCCTAGGGCTTTTTTGCCTGCGGCGGCCAGCTCGGGACTTCGCGACGGGCGCCGGCAAGTTGCGCGGTGGCCGGCATTTCGCCCCATTGGCCCTGCCCTTCGCCGGGTTTGCTCTCTGCACCTGACGGCGGTGGCGCAGGCGGCTCAGCGTTGGCCGAAGGTTGTTCGCGACGGCGATGGCGCAAGGCAAATTCGGCCACGGCATCGATGTCCTGCTCGGCAATCGCATCCGCGCCACGCCACGCGGCATGGGCGCGGGCCGCGCGCAACCACACCAGATCGGCGCGCAAGCCATCGACGCCAGCAGCGAAACAACGCTCGGTAATCAGCGCCAATGCTGCATCGTCCAGAGGGATTTCCACCAACAGCTTCCGGGCGCTTTCACAGCGCGAGCGCAAGGCGTGTTGCTCGGTTTCCCACTGCGCGCAGAACGCCTGCGGATCGCTGTCGAAATCCAGCCGTCGGCGAATGATCTGCCCGCGCTCGGTCGGCGCGGTATGGCCGCTGAGAGCGACATTCAAGCCGAACCGATCGAGCAATTGCGGGCGCAACTCGCCCTCTTCCGGGTTCATGGTGCCGATCAGGACGAATTTCGCCGAATGTCGATG
Source organism: Pseudomonas sp. RIT-PI-o (assembly GCF_001297215.1). Taxonomy (NCBI): domain Bacteria; kingdom Pseudomonadati; phylum Pseudomonadota; class Gammaproteobacteria; order Pseudomonadales; family Pseudomonadaceae; genus Pseudomonas; species Pseudomonas sp. RIT-PI-o. The sequence goes on from NZ_LHPA01000011.1 coordinate 149,973, forward strand.
GGAAATGCCGTCGCGCTCGATCAGGTTGGTGCCACTGGCGGCGACATCGAGCAGCAGGTCCACCAGGTGATCGGGCAGCAGATTGACTTCATCGACGTACAGCACGCCACCGTCGGCCTTGGCCAGCACCCCCGGGGAAAACTTCGCGCGACCGTCGCTCAGGGCGGCGTCAAGATCGAGCGTGCCGACCAGACGCTCCTCGGTAGCACCCAGCGGCAAGGTGACGAATTGGCCGCTGGCGAGCAGATCCGCCAAGCCCCGGGCCAGTGTCGACTTGGCCATGCCACGCGGACCTTCGATCAGCACGCCACCGATTTTCGGGTCGATGGCCGTCAGGCACAGGGCGAGTTTCAGGTCATCGGCGCCGACCACGGCGGAGAGCGGGAAATGCGGGGTGTCGGTCATCAGGTTTTCTCTTTCGTGGTCGTGAGTGGTCTTGAAATTGAGGTGTGGCAGTTGTTGCCCTCACCCTAGCCCTCTCCCAGAGGGAGAGGGAACTGACCGTGTTGGTCTTTCGAGTTCCGTCGACCTGATGCATCGGTGCGACACACATTTCGACAGCGCTAAAGATCGGCTCCCTCTCCCTCCTGGAGAGGGCTGGGGTGAGGGTAGCTCTTAGCGGTTACATGTCTTCCTCTATATCCAAGAGCAAATTCTCTAACGCTTCTTTATAAGCCCCCGGCTCCTGCCACATCCCCCGCTGCTGGGCCTCGAGCATGCGCTCGGTCATGTCGCGCAGCGCGTGGGGATTATGCTCACGGACAAAATCCCGCGTCGCCGGATCGAGCAAATACGCATCCGCCAGCAACGCGTATTGATGATCATCGATCAACTGCGTGGTCGCATCGAAGGCGAACAGATTATCAACGGTCGCAGCGAGTTCGAACGCGCCTTTATAGCCGTGACGCTTGACCCCGTCGATCCACTTCGGATTCGCTGCCCGCGAGCGCACTACGCGGTTCAGCTCTTCCTTCAAGGTACGGATCTTCGGCAGATCCGGCTGACTGTGATCGCCGTGATAGCTGGCCGCCGCCTCGCCGCGCAGGCTTTCCACCGCAGCGAGCATGCCGCCCTGAAACTGGTAATAATCGTTGGAATCGAGCAGGTCATGCTCGCGGTTGTCCTGGTTTTGCAGGACTGCCTGCACCTGGCTCAGGCGCTGGCTGAATTGCTCACGTGCCGCCGTACCCTCGTCAGCGCCGCCGTAAGCATAGGCGCCCCAGTTCAGGTAAACCTCGGCGAGGTCTTCGCGGGTCTGCCACAGACGCCCGTCGATCGCGCCTTGCACACCGGCGCCATAAGCCCCCGGCTTGGCGCCGAAGATCCGCCAGCCGGCCTGACGCCGCGCGGTATCTTCATCGACGCCCGATTCCAACAGAACCTGGCGCTCGGCACGCACTTTGGCGGCCAGTGGATTCAAGTCGTCCGGTTCGTCCAGCGCGGCCACCGCTTGCACGGCGGCGTCGAACAGGCGGATCAGATTGGCAAAGGCATCACGGAAAAAACCCGAAACCCGCAGCGTCACGTCGACCCTTGGGCGATCGAGCAGACTCAGCGGCAGAATCTCGAAATCATCCACGCGCTGACTGCCCGTGGCCCAGACCGGACGCACGCCCATCAGCGCCATGGCCTGAGCAATGTCATCGCCGCCGGTGCGCATGGTCGCGGTGCCCCAGACGGACAGGCCGAGCTGGCGCAAATGATCGCCGTGATCCTGCAGATGCCGTTCGAGAATCAGCGTGGCGGACTGGAAGCCGATGCGCCACGCGGTAGTTGTTGGCAGATTTCGCACGTCCACCGAGTAGAAGTTGCGCCCGGTGGGCAGCACGTCGAGGCGGCCACGGCTGGGTGCGCCGCTGGGGCCGGCCGGGACGAAACGACCGCTGAGGGCGTCGAGCAGACCGCGCATTTCCGCCGGGCCGCAAGCGTCGAGGCGTGGGGCGACGACTTCGCGCAGGGACTGGATGATTACATTTACATCACACCACCCCGATCCCTGTAGGAGCGAGCCTGCTCGCGATAGCGGTGTGTCATTCAACACTGAATTGCCTGATCCGCCGCCATCGCGAGCAGGCTCACTCCTACAGGGGGATTGCAGTGTCTGGGAGATCAGGTCGGTGGCAAACAGTTCGAGGCGTTCGCGGGTGTCGCCGGCGGTGCGCCACAGTTCATCGCTGACGGCCTGCAACTCGCTCGGTCGCGGGCCGTTCCACGGATCGGCCAATGTGCAATCCAGCGGATCGAAGGCCAATTCAAACGCCTTGGCCAAGGCCCGCAACAGGCTCGACTGCGCGCCCTTGCCGTCACCGCGCGGAATCCGCAGCAACGCCAGTAATGTGTCAATGCGCAAGCGCCCGCTCGGCGACTCACCGAAGATGTGCAAGCCATCGCGAATCTGCGATTCCTTCAAATCGCACAGATAAGTGTCCAGACGTGGCAGCCAGATCGCCGCATCGGCATCGCTGTCGAGCGCAGCATCCAGCTGCAATTCGCGGTCGATTTGCGTGTCACGCACCAGTTGCAGAATGTCGCGCTGAAGCTCAAGGGCGCGGCGCGGATCGAGCAGTTGCGCCTCGTAATATTCGTCGGCGAGCAACTCCAGATTGCGCAGCGGCCCATAGGTCTCGGCGCGGGTCAGCGGCGGCATCAAATGGTCGATGATCACCGCTTGCGTGCGCCGTTTGGCCTGGGCGCCCTCGCCCGGGTCGTTGACGATAAACGGATAGATATTCGGTAACGGCCCGAGCAGTGCGTCCGGCCAGCAATTCTCTGATAGACCGACGCCTTTGCCCGGCAGCCATTCAAGGTTGCCGTGCTTGCCGACATGGATTACGCCGTGAGCGCCGTAGGTGTTGCGCAACCAGAAATAGAACGCCAGATAGCCGTGCGGCGGCACCAGATCCGGGTCGTGATACACCGCGCTCGGATCGACCTGATACCCGCGCGCCGGTTGAATGCCGACGAAGGTCAGAGCGAACCGCAGGCCGGCGATCATCAGGCGCCCGTCGCGGCACATCGGATCGTTGTGTGGCGATCCCCACCGCTCGAGCACCGCAGCGCGATTCGCTTCCGGCAGCGCGTTGAACATCGCCAGATAATCGTCCATCGCCAGGCTTTGCTGGCATGGGCGCAGGTCAAGGCTGTCGAGGTCATTGCTGACCCCGCCGAGCAGTTGCTGAATCAGCTCGGTGCCGCTGTCGGGCAACTCGGCAGTGACCGGATAACCGTGTTCGCGCAGTGCGCGCAGGATGTTCAGCGCCGCTGCCGGCGTATCGAGGCCGACACCGTTGCCGATGCGGCCGTCGCGGGTCGGGTAGTTGGCGAGGATCAGCGCGATGCGTTTCTCGCCGTTGGGCACCCGCGCCAGATCGATCCAGCGCCGCGCCAGTTCGGCGACGAAATCCATGCGCTCGGGCTGGGCGCGGTAGCAGACCACATCGGACTGACTGCGCTCGCTGCGCCAGGCCAGATCCTTGAAGCTGATCGGCCGACTGATGATGCGCCCGTCGAGCTCCGGCAAGGCAATGTGCATCGCCAGATCGCGCGGCCCAAGGCCCTGTTCGCTGTCGCGCCAGCCGGGCTCGTTGTCCTGGGCGCAAATCGCCTGGATCACCGGAATGTTGCGGCGAAACGGGCGCAGATGCGGCGCTTCGGGGCTCGATTGGGCAAAACCGGTGGTGTTGAGAATCACCCCGGCCTCGACCTCATCCAGCCAATCCTCGACCACCGACAGGCAGCCCGGTTCTTTCAGACTGGCCACCGCGATCGGCAGCGGATTGAGCCCGGCCGCCTGTAAACGCAGGCAGAACACATCGATGAACGCGGTGTTCGCCGCTTGCAAGTGCGAGCGATAAAACAACAGCGCCGCCACTGGTTGATCTGGCAGCCACTCGGCTTGCCAGTCGCTCAGGGCAGCGCTGTTTTTCTGTGGGTGATAAATCGCCGTTCGCGGCAGGGTCTGCGGTTCGCTCCACGGGTAATCGCGGGCGAACCATTGGTTGCCCAGGCACCGGAAGAAATCCAGCGCATTGCCCATGCCGCCCTGACGCAGGAATTGCCAGAGGCGATCCCGTGCTTCGGCGCTGACCGTGCTCAAGTCGCTGAGCTCGGGGTCCGGGCGGTCGTCGCCGGGCACCAGAATCAGTTGCACGCCGCGTTCGGACAGTTCGATCAGCCGCTCGACACCATAGCGCCAATAGGCGATGCCGCCGTGCAGCGAGATCAGAATGACCTTGGCGTGGCGCAGCACTTGGTCCACGTACAGATCGACCGACGCGTGATTCTGCACCTGCATCGGGTTGGCCAGACGCAGGCTCGGATAATCCTCCGGCAATTGCTGCGCAGCTTCGGCGAGCAGCGCCAGGCTGGAATCGCCGCTGCACAGGATTACCAGCTCGGCCGGGGTTTGTCCGAGGTCGGCAATGTTGTCATCCGAGACGAATCCGCCGGGCTGGGTCCTGAGCAGGTGCATGAGTTAAACGCTGAGCGCAGCGCGCAATTGCGCTTCGAGCTGCGCAGCATCGAGTTCCTGACCGATCAGCACCAGGCGCGTGACGCGGGCTTCTTCGGCGCCCCACTGGCGGTCGAAATGCTTGTCGAAACGCGTGCCCACACCCTGGATCAACAGGCGCATCGGCTTGTTCGGAATTGCCGCGAAACCTTTCACGCGCAGGATGCCGTGTTGCACCACCAGTTGCGTCAACGCATCGAGCAGCAGGCTTTCATCAGCCTGCGGCAGTTCGATGGAGATCGAATCGAAGGCGTCGTGATCGTGGTCGTCGTCATCACCGTCGTGGTGGTGATCGTGGTGGCTATGGCGGCTGTCGATGTGCTCCTCGGAACCGGCACCGAGGCCGATCAGCACGTCGAGTGGCAGGCGACCGTTGCTGGCTTCGATGATTTTCACTGCTGGCGGCAGTTCTTCGGCGACTTCAGCGCGTACCCGAGCCAGATCTTCCGGGCTGGTCTGATCGGCCTTGTTGAGGATGACCAGATCGGCGCTGGCCAGTTGATCGGCGAACAGCTCGTGCAGCGGCGATTCATGGTCGAGATTCGGATCGAGCTTGCGCTGGGCATCGACCTGATCCGGGAACGCGGCAAAGGTGCCAGCGGCGACGGCCGGGCTGTCGACCACGGTGATCACCGCGTCGACGGTGCAGGCGCTGCGGATTTCCGGCCACTGGAAGGCTTGCACCAACGGCTTGGGCAGGGCCAGGCCGGAGGTTTCGATAAGGATGTGATCGAGGTCACCCCGGCGGGCAACCAGTTCACGCATTACCGGGAAGAACTCTTCCTGCACCGTGCAGCACAGGCAGCCATTGGCCAATTCGTACACCCGGCCGCTGGCCTCTTCTTCGGTGCAGCCGATGGTGCATTGCTTGAGGATTTCCCCGTCGATGCCCAGCTCGCCAAACTCATTGACGATCACCGCGATGCGCCGGCCCTGAGCGTTGTCGAGCATATGGCGCAGCAGCGTGGTTTTGCCCGAACCGAGGAAACCGGTGACGATAGTGACGGGAAGTTTGGCCAGTGTTTTCATCGGTATGCCCTTTGGCAAGCGGCGGGCATACGGGACGAGAACCGGCAGCGCGCGTGCGCGTCGGAAGCATTCGCCACCGGATCACCCCGCCCGGTTGTAGTGAGAATCTGTGACGAGGCAGGTCTCCTGGCTGACGGTGTTCAGGCGCCGGGCCTGGCATTCGTTGCGCCTTCCCGCTGGCTTGAGCCTGCAGTGGCGTGGCAACGAACATCACCGTTCACAGTTGCGGGGGCAGCCGCGGCTTCGACCGCGTTCCCTTCTTAGCTTCGGCAAGTGCCGAAGAACCTCGGAAGCGCAAGGCTACGCATGCCCGGGAGGCGGGTCAACAGCTGCAACGTCGCCGCTATATGAACATGAATCTTTCATATATAAGCCGCGATCAGTTCTCATTTAAAAATTTGTCTGTAAGTTATTTCCTACATATATGGATGCACGCATTAAAACGAAACTCGCGCTAGAACGTGAATTAGAGCCATTGAACAACTGCATTACATTTCTTTACAAAAACCAAATTGATAATTTGAAACAGGATATGAACTATAAATATTCATACGGACTATGAATCACACATAAAAGGATTTTCTGCATGCCTGATTTTCGTCAGCGTTCAATCCTGTTTTTTCATAACCAGACTGTAAGCGAGTCAGCAACGTGAGCGCTGGCAATGCATTACGGCAATCAGGCCAAGCCGTATTAAAACAACTTTCCGAATTACTGGGTAATTGCCACTACGCGCACAGTTACGATTATCCAATGGCAGAACTTGCATCGCTCGGTCGGGACGCGTTCCGCGACTTCAATGCGACCTGGGAGCGTTTGTGCGCCGATGCGTACTTGAGCGCGGAGAACGGTACCCGCGAGCGGCGCATCTGCAAGTTCGAATATCGCCACCGCGAAGGCCAGTGGACGCCGTTGCCCGACTGCCACTTTTTTCAGACCGAAGCGCACAATCCGCTGCTGGGCGGCGTCCAGCGCACTTATCAGCGCAGCGAAGCGACGTTTATCGAGTCCGCAGTATTGCGCTCGTTGCTGGCCGCCGACCTGGCGCTGATGGAGTTGACGGTCGGCCGGCGTGACTGGCTAGTGACCTGCCATCAGTTCCGCATCCTCTGCGATCCAGGCCATAGCGGGCACGCCACGCCCGAGGGCCGGCATCGTGACGGGCATGATTTTGTTTTTCAACACCTGATCAATCGCCAGCATGTCATTGGCGGCGAGAGCCGGATATTCCATGACGATAGCGGCTGTGTGTTCAACGCAACGCTTACGGATTATCTGGAAACTATCGTGTTGAATGACCGGATACTTATGCACGATGTTTCTCCATTGCAAACATCAGGCTTTAATTCCGATCGCGGCAGCCGCGACATGTTGATCATTGACTTCGACCTGGCGGACTTCTAATGAATCATTCAAATCATGCACTTCCCATCGCCCTGCCTGGCACCCATGATTTTATTCTGAAGCAGTTCCAGCAAGCCTGTTCGCGGCGAACTTCCACACTGTCGTTGACGGCCAATGAAAACATCCTGTCAGACACTGCGCGGACGCTCGGGCAAAACCGGCACTACGAGCGCTATCTGTTCAACGCCAAGGCCATTGACGGGCAGCGCTACGCCGCCGAATTCAACGGTATGCAGATCGAACACTTTCCTGAAGTCGAGACATTGAAGGCGTTGGCGACGCAAGCTGCGCAGGCGATGTTCAACGCGCCATTTGTTGAATATCGCGTACTCTCCGGCGTCCATTGCACCCTGAGCGTATTGGCCGCCCTGACCGAACCGGGGGATACCATTGTGTCGCTGGCGCCCGAGAGCGGCGGCCATTTTGCCACTGGACCTCTGGTACGACGAATCGGCAGACACAGCGTTTATTGCAGGCTGACAGCAGACGGACAAATCGATCTCGAGCATTTCCAGCAAGTTGTTCAGTCACTCGCTGCGCCTCCCTCGGCGGTGCTGATCGATCATGGCCTGACCATCCGCGCCATCGCCATCAGACCGTTGCGCGCATTGCTCGACCGCTGCGGCCTCGAGCGAACCCTGATTTTCTATGACGCCTCGCACACTTTCGGACTGATCGCAGGTCAGGCATTCCCGAATCCGCTCGACGACGGTGCCGACATCCTGCAAGGCAACACCCACAAGTCCATGGCCGGTCCGCACCGGGCGCTGATCGTCACGCGCCGCGCCGACCTGGCCCGGTCGATCGAGCAGACGCTCAGCGGCGGCCTGGTGTCGTCGCCCAATCTGCCCGGTTTGCTGCAACTGTTCGTCACCCTCATGGAAACCGAGTGTTTCGGCCAGGCCTACGCTCGACGCATGTGCGCCAATAGCCAGCAACTGCACGACGCGCTGGTCGACATTCCAGGCTGGAAACTGCACCCCACCGACACGCACTTGCTGCTGCTGGAAGGCGAACAGGCGAGGCGCGCGGCGCAGCAGCTCAACGAGCTGGGCATCCGGGTCAACAACAAACAAGTGAACGGTCGGGATTGCCTGCGCTTCGGACTTCAGGAAATCACCCGCCTGGGCATCACCCCAGAGGATCTCGAGGCGTTGGCGCAGATTATCCGTAACGTCCTCAATGGCGGTGCAAACGGCGTCGACCGGATCCGTTTGGCGCATATTTGCCAGCGCCTGAACCAGGTTCACTACAGCTTCGATCAGGAGACATGCCAATGAGCGCGCCAGCCTGCCTGATTCTTGGCAACATCCGCGATGGCGAATACGAGGGCCTGCTGGCCGAGGGCATCACGCCCCTGCTGATTGCCGACAGCCGCAAAACCAGCAAGATCGCCGACGCGAAGCGGATTTTGCCGGTCGCGCTGTACGACTTTTCCAAAGGACTGACGGCCGAACTGATTGAACTGACGCAACAGTTGCTCAACCAGCACCGCTTCACCAGCGTGCTGAACTTCCGTGAGAGCTACGTCGCCATCTCGGCGCAGCTGTGCGCGGCAATTCCGGCACTGGCTCATCTGCACCGCAACGTCGAGAACACCCTCGACAAGGTGCTGCAGCGTCAACGTTTCCTGCGATCGGACAACCCTGATCTGCACGTGGTGTCACGTGAAGTGCGCATCGACGATCTGCTGGCACGCCCTGCTGAACTGCCCTACCCGTTCATTCTCAAACCGGCCAGCCTCTACAGCAGTCTGTTCGTGCGCTGCATCCATGACCGACAGGAGCTGCTCGATTACGCGACCCATGAATGGCCAATGCTGCTGCGGTATGTCGCCGGCAAAACCCGCGAGAGCGATGAGTTGCTGCTGGAGGAATTCCTTCAGGGGTCCAATCACTCCATTGATTGCGCGATTGAACCGGACGGCACGATCCACAGCTTTGCCATTGTCGATGTCATCGCCGGTATCGATATCGGTCGCGGTGATTTCCACCACTTCGCCCGTTACACGCCTTCGACCCTTGCAGCCGATGCGCATCTGCACGAGCGCTGCCAGCGCCTGGCCCACGATGCGGTCAAAGCCCTTGAGCTCAAGGGCACCTTTGCCCATGTCGAATTCATTCTCACTGCCAACGGCCCGCGAATCCTCGAAGTCGGCGCACGCCCGGGCGGCAGCCGGATTCACGTCATCCGTCAAGCCTGGGACCTGGCACTGGATGTCTGCTACCACCGGGCGCTCAGTGCACAACCGCTGCCTTCGGCCAGTCAGACGCCAACACCGTTCGGCATCGCCACACCCTTTGCCCGTTCCGACCGTCTCTTTGACGGCCTGCATCACGCCGAACGCATTAGCGCTGTGCCGGGTTTTCAGCGCTGGTACGCCTACGTGAATCCGGGAGAGGCCATCGGCCCGGTCAGCAACGGGTTTCAAAACTATCTTTACCTCGAATTCAGACAGTCCGACACCGCAAGCCTGCGCCAGTCACTGCTGGCGGTTGCGGACATCGATGTGTATGGCGAAAACGCCAGGGCAGCGGATACCAGACATGTTCTGGTGATCGGCGGGCGCGATTCGGGACTGGATTGGGACACGGCGCGACAGCTGCGCTTTACCCTTGTGCAACAGCCAGCCGATGTGACGGATTACCAGCGTCAGCAGGCAACGCTGGTGCTGACGGCGGATATCGCCGACCTGTCGGCCTACCGCGAAACGATCGAGCGGCTGCACCAGCAACGCCCCTTCGACGCCGTTGTATCGTTCTCGGAACTGGGTCTGTTGCCCGCCTCGCAACTGGGTGAACAACTGGGTATCAGCCACAACAGCCTGCGCAGCGTCGAAGTCAGCCGCGACAAGTTGCGCTTCCGCCAGTTGCTCCAGGGCAGCCGCTACGAGTTGCCGGCTGGCGCGGTCAACAGTGTCGAGGACGTTCGCGCCTTCGTGCTTCGCCACGGCCCGGCCATTGTCAAACCCGTCGATGGCTCAGGCAGCCTGGGCGTCTACGCCATCGACACGGCGGAAGATGCCGAAGGTCTGGCGCTCGCAGGTCGTAATCTGATCGAAGCGTTCGCCCGGGGTGACGAATACAGCGTCGAGTCCCTGAGCCTGGACGGCCACCATCAGATTCTCGGCATTACCCGCAAACACACCAGTGGCGCGCCGGGTTACGTCGAAACCGGGCATGATTTTCCCGCCGCACTCGACAGCGCCAGTCGCGCCCGGATCGAAGACGCAGTGCTGTGGCTGCTCGAACGCATGGGCAATCGTTGGGGGCCGGCGCATACCGAGATCAAACTCGACGGTTCACGCCTGCATTTCATCGAAACCCAGACCCGCTTCGGCGGTGACCAGATCTGGGAAATGGTCTGGAAAACCACAGGCGTGCACCTCGCCGCCAGCACTATCGCCGGCATGACCGGTATTGCGCTGCCGGCGCCTGCAAAACAGTTCGTGAAAATGGCCATCCGCTACATCGAAGCAGACCCTGCAACCGATCCGCAGCCACTCAAGGCCCGTCTCCTGCAGCAGCCGTTCGCACTGCGCGCGAGCCTCAATCAGGACAGGTTCGGCCGTCCGATCCGCCGCTCCGCCGATCGCCACGGTTACGTGTTGCTGGCCTGCAGTGACGCGGATGACCCGGCGCTTTTCAATGCCGCGATTTCCAATCCTCCCTTCACTACCCAAGGACAGGTGCAATGACCCAAGACCAGACGCTGTACTACATCGATGGACCGATCAGCCGCGACTTTCCGCTGATCTCGTTTTCCACCAACGTATACGACAACCCGGCCGACATTCTTGGTTCGATCACCGATCTGGCCCGGTACTTCAAGGCGGTGGAGTTCGAAATCGGCGAGGATGCCGAACAGGTATTCTGGTCTCTGGACACCGGTCAACGTGCCGAGCTGGCAGGCCAGATCCGCGACTTTACCCATCGACACGGCATCACGCTCACGGTGCATGCCGGGTGGTGGGGGCGTCAGTACAACCTGTGTTCTGCGGATCAGGCTGAGCGTGCACAGGCCGTGGATTGTCTCAGCGCGGCCGTGGAGTTCTCCCGTACCGCCGGTGCCACCAGCGTGACGTTCCATCCTGGCTACAAGGACCAACTGGACAATGGTGAACTGTTGGACAACCTGATCGCCGCGATCAATCAGGTCAAGGCCCGTTGCAATACCACCGGCATCGCTCTGTGCCTGGAAAACATGGGTGGCCAGCGTCCGAAGTTCCCGGTATTCACGGTCGAGGAACACCTGCGGTTCCATCGCGAAACGGGTTGCTTCGTGACCATCGACGTAACCCACCTCTGTTCGCTGATGCCCTACGGCGACGATTTGTTCGCAGCCATCGCCGCACTGGCGCCGGTTACCCGCCACCTGCACATCGCTGACCTCAATGGCACGCATCATCAGCACCTGCCTATCGGCGAAGGCGATCTGCGTCTGAGCGACGTGCTCAATCGTTTCGCGGTCAATGGTTATCGGGGCGTGGCGGTGGTGGAGGAATTCATCCCGCGCTTTTCCACCGAGTATTACCTGGAGAAAGCCCTGGCCTACAAACAGGGCGTAGAGACCTTACTTGCCGACGCGCGACAGAACACCCATGCCGGCTGAATCGAGTCTGGCGAAACCTGCGGTACACAGCGAGATAGCGACCGGCATCCGCGACGCGCTGCCTTTCGTGTTCTCGCTCTTGCTGACCTTCACCCTGATCGGCATGCTCGGGCGTCGTCATGGCCTGGAGTTGCCGGCCATGGTGGTGTTCAGCGGCACGGTGATGGCCTCGCCATTGCAACTGACGCTGCTGGAGACGCCCGCGCATCTGCTCAATGCCTTTGGGGTGCTGGTCTCGGCGCTGAGTATCAATTTGCGTTTTCTGGTATTCACCTTGAGCTTGAAATCCAGCCTTGATGGCCCGGTCAAAGCGTTCATCCCGGCGCTGGCGGTGATGGCCAATGCAGCCTTTACGCTGATGTCGATTCGCAAGGAGCAGCAACCGCTCAGCCGCCGCTACGCCAACACCGTGTGTTTTTTACTGTATGCCGCCGCTCTGCTTGGCACCGTGGCCGGCTATTGCTTCGCCAGCCTGGCCGACAATGCCTTGATGGATCACGCCAGCGTGGTAATCGCGATCTTCCTCAGTGCTTCGCTGGGCAAGATGGCCCGCGACCGTCAGAGCTTCCACGGGCAATGGATTGCCGGCCTGGCCAGCGCCGCGAGCCTGTTGTGGCTGGGCGAGATCAGCCTGTTGCTGGTGCTTGCGGTCACGGTCCTGACGAGTTATGCCTATGACCGACCCTAGTACGTTCTGGCTGTACGTGGCGATCTGCGCACTGGTGTCGGCGATCTGCCGCTTGCTGCCCCTGGCAGTCAATGTCGAACGGCTGTCGGGCGGCGCCCGCACCTTTATCGATCGATTGGGCAAATACACTTCGGTGGCGATGCTGGTGAGTCTGCTGGCGGGTTCGCTTTATCCCCTGGTCAGACAGCACGCGGAGAACATGCCGTGGGTGGCGCCAGTGGCGCTGGCCTGGTTGCTGAGCCTGACGCGAATCAAGTCCTACTATGCGTTTCTGATCGCTTTGGCGTTATACGTGCTGCTCGCAATGCGCTAGCGGTCGATTGACGGCCATCGCCGCCCATGCTCTCCTACACACCTTGTTACGGGTGCCCTTCACAGGGTGAAACGGGAAACCGGTGAATCATGTGCTTTACTCAAAGCCCATGTCAGTCCGGTGCTGCCCCCGCAACGGTAAGCGAGCGAAGCGTCAGATCCACTGTGCCCCGGCATGGGAAGGTGATGCTTGCAGGTCGGCCTGGTGCCAACCCCTCGTGAGCCCGGAGACCGGCCCGCAACACCCAGCGCGCACCAGTGCCGCTGACCACAAACAAACCCGCGGTGGGCGGGCGCTGTTCGAAATCCCCGCGTGCCCGGCTCGCAGGGATTTTCATGCGCTCGATTCACCCGCTGACATTTCAGAGGGAAGCGCTATGTCGATCATCAGCAATACCGTCAGCCACACTGACCACATCTCCAGCACAGCCACTTTGGGCCAACGCGTGGCTGCCGCCCTCTTCGCCTCGATCCTCGGTGCCAGCCTGGTCTGGTTCGCCGGTTTCTCGCACATCGAAGCGGTGCACAACGCCGCTCACGATACCCGCCACAGCGCCGCGTTCCCGTGCCACTGAGGTCTGCCGAGATGATCAAGCGTATCGCGCAAACCGCAGGCTTCACCGGCTTGCTGGCCGCCCTGCTGCTGACCCTGCTGCAAAGTTTCTGGGTATCGCCATTGATTCTTCAGGCCGAAACCTTCGAGAAATCCGAACCGGTCGCCGAAGTCCACGAGCACGCCGCTGGCACCGCTGCCCACAGCCATGATGCCGAAGCCTGGGAACCGGAAAACGGCTGGCAACGCGTGGTCTCGACCACTGGCGGTAATCTGGTGGTGGCGGTGGGTTTCGCCCTGATGCTCGCCGGCCTGTACACCCTGCGCGCGCCGACCAGGACTTCGCAAGGTCTGCTCTGGGGTCTGGCCGGTTACGCCACGTTCGTTCTCGCACCGACCCTGGGCCTGCCACCGGAGTTGCCGGGTACCGCAGCTGCCGATCTGGCTTCGCGGCAGATCTGGTGGATCGGCACTGCCGCTTCGACCGCGGTCGGTCTGGCTCTGCTCGCCTTCAGCCGCCATTGGCTGATGAAGATCCTCGGTGTGGCGATTCTTGCCGTGCCCCATGTGATCGGCGCACCGCAACCGCAAGTGCATGCCATGCTCGCGCCCGAAGCACTGGAAACCCAGTTCAAAATCGCTTCGCAGCTGACCAACATAGCGTTCTGGCTGGCCCTGGGCCTGATCAGTGCGTGGTTGTTCCGCCGCAAAAGCGCAGGCCATTATCAGGCATGACCGATGACCGCGCCGCGCAGCCGCTGGTTGTCGGTTTTGGCTGCCAGCGCGGCTGCCCGGCCAGTACGCTGCGCGCGCTGCTCGATCAGGCGTTGCAGGCGCATCGCATTGAACTGCGAGCCATCAGGGCGTTGGCCAGTATCGATCTGAAGCGCGACGAACCGGGTCTGCTGGAGCTGGCCACCCAGTTGAATCTGCCGTTGCAGTACTTCAGCAGTGCCGAACTGGCCGTTTACCAGCCGCGTCTCAGCCATCATTCGCAGATCGCTTTCGAGCGCACCGGTTGCTACGGCGTCGCCGAAAGCGCTGCGCTGGCCCTGGCCGAGCAGCTGATTCAGGCGCCGGCAAAACTGCTGATCTCCCGGCAGAAATATGCCCAGGCCACGCTGGCATTGGCCGGTGCGGGGTAAAATCCGGATAATTCCCGCCATCGATCATGAGCACACTTCATTTGAAGTGCGGCTGCGCTTCTCATCAAGGATTCAACGATGACCGTCTACTTCATCGGCGCCGGCCCCGGCGACCCGGAACTCATCACCGTCAAAGGCCAACGCCTGATTCGCAATTGCCCGGTGATCATCTACGCCGGTTCACTGGTGCCGACGGCAGTGCTGGAAGGTCACCAGGCCGAAACCGTGGTCAACAGCGCTGAACTGCATCTGGAACAGATCATCGATTTGATCAGGGCCGCCCATGCCAAAGGTCAGGATGTCGCGCGTGTGCATTCGGGTGATCCGAGTCTGTATGGGGCGATTGGCGAGCAGATCCGTTATTTGCGTGAGTTGCAGATTCCTTTCGAGATAATCCCTGGTGTCACCGCCACAGCGGCCTGCGCAGCGCTGCTGGGCGCCGAGTTGACCCTGCCGGACATCTCGCAAAGCGTGATCCTCACTCGCTATGCCGACAAGACGGCGATGCCGGCCGGCGAAGAACTGGCGAGCCTGGCGCAGCATGGTGCGACCATGGCGATTCATCTGGGGGTCAATCATCTGGAGAAGATACTGGTCGAACTGCTGCCGCATTACGGCACGGATTGTCCGATTGCAGTGATTCATCGGGCGACGTGGCCGGATCAGGACTGGGTGGTTGGCACGCTGGCGGACATTGCCGGGAAGGTCGAGGCCAAGGGGTTTCGGCGTACGGCGCTGATTCTGGTCGGGCGAGTGTTGGGCAGTGAGGTGTTCAGCGAGTCTTCGTTGTATCGCGCCGGGCATGCGCATCTGTACAGACCCTGAAAACAAGTGTGGCGAGGGCGCTTGCTCCCGCTGGATCGCGGAGCGACCCCAGCCTCAGACAACCCATTCATCACGGGTAAATGCGTCGCCTGAGTTGTGACTGCTACGCAGTCAAGCGGGAGCAAGCTCCCTCGCCACAGTGCCGTTTCAGTACACAGCGAACGCCTTAGTAGTAGGCGTTTTCTTTCTGCGTGTGGTCGGTCACGTCACGTACGCCCTTGAGTTCCGGAATGCGCTCGAGCAAGGTGCGCTCGATGCCTTCCTTCAGGGTCACGTCAGCCTGGCCGCAGCCCTGGCAGCCGCCACCGAACTGCAACACGGCGATGCCGTCCTCGACCACATCGATCAGGCTGACCTGACCTCCGTGGCTGGCCAGCCCCGGGTTGATCTCGGTTTGCAGGTAATAGTTGATGCGCTCGTTGACCGGGCTGTCGGCGTTGACCATCGGTACTTTGGCGTTCGGCGCCTTGATGGTCAGCTGGCCGCCCATGCGGTCGGTCGCGTAATCGACGACCGCGTCGTCAAGAAACGCTTCGCTGAAGGAATCGATGTACGCGGTGAAGCTTTTCAGCCCCAGCGCCGTATCTTCAGGCTTCTCTTCGCCCGGCTTGCAGTACGCAATGCAGGTTTCGGCGTACTGAGTGCCAGGCTGGGTGATGAAAACGCGGATGCCGATGCCCGGGGTGTTCTGCTTGGAGAGCAGATCGGCCAGATAATCATGGGCGGCGTCGGTAATGGTAATAGCGGTCATAAAAACTCCTCGCAGGCTTGGGCGCAGTTTACGCCAAATGACGCGGCTGACAAAGTCCTAGTATTTTTGTCGGAAAACGCCGGATTCGTCATTCCGCCCAGCGCCTCGTGGCATCGTCAGGCCCGCTTGCGCGCGCGGGCGGCCACGTAAACAAATGGATACTGAAACAGGCACAAGGCATATATATGTATGCCTCGGGGATTTTTTCGGCCGATATATTCACCGCCTTCGTTTACTTGCAAGTTCCATTGCACTTATTTCAAAGGCGCTCAATGAATACATCGTTATCAGGGTTCTATAGCCGAACGCCACCGCGCAGACTGCAGGATCTCAACCACCTGATCAGCTACCTGCACACCCTCGTTGGTGAGCATTTCAACAGTGACCCACGCGACCTTTACTATCACCCTCCTGCCAGTTCTGCGCTGGGGCGCGAATGCCGGGAAGCATTTCGGGTTTTGAACAAGCTGGAAAAGGATGAAGACTTTATCAGGCATATTTCAACGCCGGGCGGCGTCGATAAATCGCCTCTAGGCAATGACTTCCTATACGACCTTGTATCGTTCCACTTGAGCTCCGCCAAAACGCCAGCGCCCTCCCCCCCGGAAGTTTTCAGCATAGCCGGTCACTCAGTGATTCTCAGAGAGGTCCCGGTCTACTGGTCTATCGACGTCGATGTCTTGCTGGATATTCACCGTAAAGTCGGCAACGGCGTCAAAAGTGACGGCTCGGTCAGGCTCGATCTGGTGCTTGCCTACTACTCGCTGCAACCGCAGCGGCCCGCCACCAGCGCCGACTGGCAGCGCCTTCTGCACAATCTGGTTGACCATCGCGCACTGTGGCTGCTTGGACATGACGGGCACGTCAGTGACATTGAGCACCTGTTGGGCGCTGCGGGTGATCAAGCGATCATGCGCATTGTTCGCCAGATTGAAGTGCAAACATCCCGTTCGCTGTTGGCAAACCTGCTGCCGGAAAAACTCAATGACAAATTGGAGAAGTTGGCCAACACCACCCCCGTCGCTCTCCTGGAAACCGCTCTGGGTTCTGCAAAGAACCTGCAACTGGCTCAACGCATTGCCAACGAACTGGACTGGTACGGTGCAGGCGACAACCAGCAGTGCCCCCCTGGCGTGTTGAAAAAACTGTTGTGGCGAGCGCTCTGGTTAACGGTAAAACCCGACGCTCACAGTAATTATCGAAACGAGTTGCAGATCCTTATCGAAACCGGCAGCCGCTACGCTTGCATACGGCAATCGCTGGTCGAGCATTTCCAACGAACGCTTGGCGTCAATCAAACCACCGCCTTACTGGCAGTCGCGATTTTCAGAAGCAATATCGCCAGCGAAGCCTGGGTCGAGGACATTCCCGAGGAGCTTCCCTACGGCACTTCCAGCACCTGGGCCAATTTCAAGAGCGGCTTTATTCTGGCCGAAACGATTGCCCCCGGGTCATCCCGGCATATGACGTTCGAACAACTGCTCAACCTGCCAGCCGAGCATTATCAGGCGCATGCCGATGATGTTGAGCAGCAGCGGCTGGTAACGGCAGCCAAAGCGCGTTCTGCGCTGGATTGGGCAGTGGAAACGGGACTGCTGGGAATTCGTCATGCGCCGTACTCGCTGAGTGAAGTCGAGCTGGCAGTGCAGACACTCGAGCAGCACGAACGCGACATGGTCAGTGCAATGCAAAACCTCGCGTCCAGACCCCCGAGCCGCTTTCGTTACGACACCGACGCGGCATTCGACGAGGCCTTCCGCAACTGGCTGGATACTCCGCGAGCCGCCTACGCGACGCTCATCAGAACATTGCTGAGCCAGTACCTGCCGGCGTGCGGCACCGATCTTGAGCGCGACGAAGTGGTCGTTTACTCGTTAAGGCTGCCCCTGCATGACACCCAGGTGGAGCATGAGAACCGGACGAACACCGACGCCGTTCGTGCGCGCTCGGGGTTTATTTTGCGCACGCTCAACCCTGCCTACCCGACCGACCCACGTTACATTGAAGTCTTCCCGTTCGCAGGCGTTGTGCGCCTGCGCAAAGAGATGAAGTCGCTGCAAGTGGGCGGTGAGATTGTCGTCGAGAAGGTCGGGTCAAGCAGCCGGACCAGCCGAGGCGCCTTCAGAAAAGGCACTGAATTGCCCTTCGACTGGGAAGCCTACCGCGATGGCTCGAAACCCAGGGAAAACCAGCAAGCGGTATTGATCGTGGAACAGTTCGGCGAGACGTTCGAGGCTGTTGCAATCGAACAGCGAACCCCGGACGTTGCGGCGCGGACGCTGCCCTTTGCCGCGAACAACCTGACGTCGGCGCGAGCTGAAAAACTGGCCGCGATGATCGCCAGAGAACTGTTCTTCAAGGATGAGTCAGCGTTACTGGAACAGACCCGTAAAGCGACGCGCAGCATGGACATCGGTCGGGACTTTATCGAGGACATGACCTTCTGGGGAAAAATGTTCGTGCCGTTCTGGGGTTCCATCGACGACCTGACATCGGGTGATCCTCGACGCATCGAGTCTGGCGGCCTGGGCCTGTTTACCGATGTGGTGTCTTTCGGTTTGCCCGTCGGCAAGTACATTGCGGGCTGTACCCGTCTGTTGAGCGGCGCTGGCAGAATCGGTCTGCGCCTCGCGTTGCCAAGGCTCTCCACCCTGACACGAACGTTGCTTGTTTCTACGCTGCGGGAGCTCAATCCTCTGGAGAGCGTTATTGCCCTGCTCAGACTGGGTCGCTTTGCTCTCGGCAAACTGAGTAGCGCGACCTTGCGACACGTGCGGATGGGCATCGCACACCTGCGCGACGGCACCATTGCTGCGCGCCATCTCAGTCCGGTCGATCCTGCGACCTGGGTGCCCCATCGAGCCGGCGACCAATTGTGCACCGTGGAAGGCATCGCCGATATTCCCATGCGCAATGTCGGCACCGCCGCAGCGCCCGACTTTCGCCTGATCGACCCTGTCTCCCATCAAGCGTTCGGCCCGCGCTACCGGCCACCCGTCACGGTGATCAGCAACAGCAACCCCCTGATACGTCGATACGCGGTAGAACCGCACTGGATTCAAGGGCTGAAAGCGGACTCGCGCGGCATATTCTTTCGTGCGGACTATAACCAGAAATTCATCTGCAACATCGACGAGCGCGGCACCATTGCCGTCTACCAGATCAGGGACAACTCCTACGGGTTTATCGCAGAAACAGCGCAGACCGGGGAAAACAGCTTTTCTGTGGTGTTGGTCAACCCGAAAACCAACCGCGACCTGTCGATCAACCTGTCGTCGGTGAAACCCGGGCATTGGTACACAAAGGAAATCAGGGTGGCTGGTGGCGCGCCCGATCAGCCGAACGCGGTAACAGCCTTGCACCTGGAAAAGTGGTCGCAGTTCAGCGAAGTGATGCTGGACATCGCCATAAAAGCTTTTGCGAAGAAGCACGGTCTGGATCGGGCGGCGTTTCAGCAGTTCGTCCACACCCAGGGCCAGTTGAAACCCCTTGGCCAACAACTGCTGGACCAGGCCGGCACGGCTCGCACGGCCATTTCCTTCGACAATCTTGAGCAATGGCGGACGCTGTCGCAGGACAGTCGCAACCGCCTGACCCGCGAAGGATTCGCTGCCGAGCACAACCTGGACCCTCAGGATTTCCTCGCCCATGTCAACATGGATGGCAGCTTCAGGGCGCCGGGCACCGTGTTGGCAACCTATGCAAACCACCAGGCCTTCACCCCGCTGACCCCAGAGCATCTTCAGCAATGGCGGGCGCGCTACGACGTGACACGGTCGGCCAGCACAATGAACGCGTTTGTCGCTGAGAACAATTTGAACCCCGTGCTCTGGGCAACCTTCGTCAACGACGCCGGGCAACTGAGAAGTGCCGTAGCGGAAACCTTGCAAAGGCTTGCAGCGACGGATTCGGAGGTCTTGCTCGCGCGTAAATCACTGCCCCCGGGCACCGCGAAAAAATCGGCTGTCAGGCATTCACCTGAACCCTCGACTGCGCACAGCGACGGGCCATCCTCGCCATCCACGGCAGGCCCTTCCAAGCGTGCTCGACTGGACATTGCCGCCACCCTGCCACAGGACCTGACACCTTCGCTCGGGCACCAGATCAACAACAACGCGCCCATTCTGCAGGATCCGACGGATGTGCGAACAAGCCTGACGCGCAAGCTGGAAGGCGATATCGAACATATCGCGATCACTGAGGCCAACCGGCTCTTTGCGCACTTCCAGGGCGCCAGACTCAAGGAGATGACCCGGCGCATCACCGAGGATATCCACGAGTGGATCGCCGACGAAGGTCGGCACCATGCGAGGCTGACTCAACTTTTCGAGATCAGGAGGCCGACCGAAGGTCCCGAGCGCGGTTTATCGGTGTTCGCCAGGGTCGATATCGAACCTTATGAAGTGCTTGGCCCTTACATCGGCAAACTGCACCGCACCGGCAAATCCCTGCGCGCGGAGATACTTGAAAAATCCACAGAGAAAGTCAGTACCTATCTGTACGAAACGGCAACCAAGAACGCCACCCTGAGCGGGCACGGCAACAGCAACGTGCTGAGCCTGATCAACGCCATCAACGTCCCCGGCCAGACCAATATCGGCGTGGAGAACGTCGGTTCGATCTGCGTCGGCAAGTACATGGTGTTCTTTGTCGCGTGGGAAAAAATCCCGGCGGGTGGCGAGCTGTTTCTCGATTACGGCGCCAGTTACTGGAAACATCTGAAACCTTGACCGCCCCGGCTTATCAGGTTTTCAGCCGCTTCGGTGGTGCACAGAGGAATACGTGCACCACCGACAGAAGACAGATGAACGCTGCTCACACAGCATCTGCCCACGGCCGATCAAAGATTTTCGTAGCGGTTCATGTCCAGTACACCCTCTTCCACCGGGTCGGTTTCGTGGATGTACTGGCTCAAATCGTGGAAATACTCCCAGAACTGCGGATGACTGCGGCGAATGCCCCAGCGCTCAACGATTTTCTCGAACCGGTTCGCGTCCTTGGCGTTTTCCATGGCATCGACAAACGCCGGAACCTGCGCGGCCGGCACATTGAACATGAAGTTCGGGTAACTGGTGAGTACGCCGGGATAGATCGTCAGGGTGTCGAGCCCTGGCTGATAGCGCCGCGACTCACCGAGCAAAAACGCCACGTTGCTGTGCGCCCGGTTGCGCAGCAGGCTGTAGACCTCGCGCTTGCCACTGGCCGTCTCAACACGCAGCATGGTCGCTTCGGGCAACTGATCGATGACTTTCAGCCCGGCTGCCGGGCGCGAGGCCAGACGGCTCAAGGCCTGCTCTGCGTTCTGCAACGCCGGATCGATATTTGGCCGTGAGCAATAAGCACCGTCGCAGCGGTTGATCGGATCCGGCCGCGCATTCAGATCGCCGTAGCGCGTCAGCAACTGCAAGGCGAAATCACGTTTCGGATCTTTTTCGTCGAGTTTCAGCGCAGTCGGTTTGTCGTCGTCGATCGCCTCATAATCGAGCCACATCTTGAACTGGCCGCCATCCTGGTACCAATCATTGAGGTAGTCCTCGCGAGAATCGGCGGGCATCAGGCGCAGAAAATTCTGCTCGGCACCGTTGCGGATCAGGTCGAAATACAGGCGGGTCTGCGCTTGATGGGAGACGTTGCCGAACACGTCGAAATTGACCGCGAGCTGGTAGTAGGTGCGCTCCAGCAGCGGATAGTCGAACAGCCACATCGTCTGCGGCACCTCGCCGATCAAACCCTTGGTTACCGACGCGCTGTCAAAGTGGCGGAAGATGCTTAACAGGGCATTGTCGTTGCCGGCCCACAGCGTCGACCAGCTCGGCGCCGGCAGATCGGCGTAGCTATCGCGGCGCAGGGCTTCGTATTCGTTGCGCTTGTCGCGGTAGTCGCGCCACAGGCTCAGCACGCTGCCGACGTCGTCGTTCTGCCCCGGCATCGCCAGCAGCGGCGTGGCCTGGCCGCGGTAATTCGGGTCGGTGATATAGAGGTCATGTTCCGGCGCCTGGAACAGCGCCCAGAAGTTGTCGCGGATCACATCGGTCGCGATCTGCCCGCGGCACACCGGCCCGCGAATGAAAGTACGGACGAAGTATTCGGCGTTATCGAGCATGAACTGATAGCGCGCCTGGGCTGGAATCGCTTCGAACGTGACGAACGGATTGGCGCGGCTCTGTGGCCCGTAGCCCGGCAGCGCGTTGACCTGCCAGTTACCGTTGTAGAACAGGCTTTTGATGCGGGCCATTTTCGCCGCGCTCAGCGGGTAGGTGATGTGCGTCTTGTGCACGATCACCCCCTGCACCGGCCACAAGCGGTAATACACCCGCGTGCCTGGGTCGTCGTTGGGGCGGCGGGTGGCGATCAGGTCGATCGGCTGCCCGCTCGGTGTACGCGAACGCACCCACTGGAAATAATGCCCCGGCTCGCCATCCTTGAAATAAATGTGCGCCAGGTACCAGTGCTCGAACAGCCAGCGCCCGACCAGACTCTGCCGGGCACCGGGGGCGTTAAGCAGGTTTTCCCATTGGGCGATCTGCATCGCTTCTTTCGCGCTCGGCGCCAGGCTCTGCTCGTCGATCGGTGCGCCAGACGCCAGCCAGCGCTGCAAGGTCTGGTACTGCTGATCGGTCAGGCCGGTGACGGCCAGCGGCATGCCTTCTTTCGGGTGCGCCCCGGCATAAGCGTCAAATTCGCCAGGCATCGCGCAGAGATTGTTGCGGTTGAGCCCCAGGACGATGTCCTCGGGCAGCCTGGCGTTCGGCGTCAGTGGCGTCTTGTGGCCGAGTTCGAGCATGCGCGCCATCAGCGCGGCCTGGCTGCCCTGGGCGTCGAGCACCGAATAGAAGTCTTTCTGCTGCCAGGCGCGCTTGCCGAAGGCGTCATAGAACAGTCGCGTTGTCGGTGCGGCCTGGGTGCGTTCGCCGTCGTATACCGGCATCTTGCTCGCGCCACGCGCGGCGCCTTCGCCACTGCCGAGATTGAGCTGGCACGCCGAGTCGTAACAGGCATGGCACGCCACGCACTTCTCGGTGAAGATCGGTTGGATATCCCTGCTGTAGGAAATCGAAGGCGGCATCGCGGGATCTTGCGCCGCGACGCTCCCGCTCAGGACCAGCAACAATAAACTGATGACGCGGTACGGCATGCTGCTGATCCCGATGGTAAAAAAAGGCTGCGATTCTACCGTTATGACGCTCGTACCAACATGAGCGATATTCATGCAAAAGCCGCACGTGCTCTAAAAGCGCACAGGTTTGCTATGATCCCGCTCCTTCGTAATGGTCTTTTCGAGTAGTCCACATGTCCGATCGCAGCGTCCGCCTTCAAGCTCTCAAGCAAGCCCTCAAAGAGCGCATCCTGATTCTCGACGGCGGGATGGGCACGATGATCCAGAGCTACAAGCTCGAAGAGCAGGATTATCGCGGCAAGCGCTTCGCCGACTGGCCGAGTGACGTCAAGGGCAACAACGACTTGCTGGTGATCACTCGTCCGGACGTGATCGGCGGCATCGAAAAAGCCTATCTGGACGCCGGCGCCGACATTCTCGAAACCAACACCTTCAACGCCACGCGCATTTCCATGGCCGATTACGGCATGGAAGAGCTGGCATACGAGTTAAACGTAGAAGGCGCACGTCTGGCGCGCAAGATTGCCGACGCCAAGACCGCCGAAAATCCGGCCAGGCCGCGCTTCGTCGCCGGTGTGCTCGGCCCGACCAGCCGCACCTGCTCGCTGTCGCCCGACGTCAACAACCCCGGCTACCGCAACGTGACCTTCGACGAGCTGGTAGAAAACTACACCGAAGCCACCAAGGGCCTGATCGAGGGCGGCGCCGACCTGATCCTGATCGAGACGATCTTCGACACCCTCAACGCCAAAGCGGCGATCTTCGCCGTGCAAGGTGTGTTCGAAGAACTGCACATCGAACTGCCGATCATGATTTCCGGCACGATCACCGACGCCTCCGGCCGCACCCTGTCCGGCCAGACCACCGAAGCGTTCTGGAACTCGGTGGCCCACGCCAAGCCGATTTCCGTGGGGCTGAACTGCGCCCTTGGTGCCAGCGAACTGCGCCCATACCTGGAAGAGCTGTCGAACAAGGCCAGCACCCACGTTTCCGCGCACCCGAACGCCGGCCTGCCGAATGAATTCGGCGAGTACGACGAACTGCCATCGCAAACCGCCAAAGTCATCGAAGAGTTCGCCCAGAGCGGTTTCCTCAACATCGTCGGCGGCTGCTGCGGCACCACGCCGGGGCACATCGAAGCCATCGCGAACGCCGTGGCCGGTTATGCACCGCGACAGATTCCGGACATTCCCAAAGCCTGCCGCCTCTCGGGCCTGGAGCCGTTCACCATCGATCGCAGCTCGCTGTTCGTCAACGTCGGCGAGCGCACCAACATTACCGGTTCGGCAAAGTTCGCCCGGCTGATTCGTGAAGACAACTACACCGAAGCCCTCGAAGTCGCTCTGCAGCAGGTCGAGGCCGGCGCGCAGATCATCGACATCAACATGGACGAGGGCATGCTCGATTCGAAGAAGGCCATGGTCACCTTCCTCAATCTGATCGCCGGCGAACCGGACATCTCGCGTGTGCCGATCATGATCGACTCGTCGAAATGGGAAGTCATCGAAGCCGGCCTCAAGTGCATTCAGGGCAAGGGCATCGTCAACTCGATCAGCATGAAAGAAGGCGTCGAGCAGTTCATCCATCACGCCCGACTGTGCAAGCGCTACGGTGCTGCAGTGGTGGTGATGGCCTTCGACGAAGCCGGTCAGGCCGACACCGAAGCGCGCAAGAAAGAGATCTGCAAACGCTCCTACGACATTCTGGTCAATGAAGTCGGCTTCCCGCCGGAAGACATCATCTTCGACCCGAACATCTTCGCCGTCGCCACCGGCATCGAAGAGCACAACAACTACGCCGTCGACTTCATCAATGCCTGCGCCTACATCCGCGACGAGCTGCCGTATGCGCTGAGCTCCGGCGGTGTGTCCAACGTGTCGTTCTCGTTCCGTGGCAACAACCCGGTGCGTGAGGCGATTCACTCGGTGTTCCTGCTCTACGCGATCCGCGCCGGCCTGACCATGGGCATCGTCAACGCCGGTCAGCTGGAGATCTACGATCAGATCCCGGTGGAGCTGCGCGACGCTGTCGAGGACGTGATCCTCAACCGCACCCCGGACGGCACCGACGCCCTCCTCGCCATTGCCGACAAGTACAAGGGCGACGGCAGCGTCAAGGAAGCCGAGACCGAAGAGTGGCGCAACTGGGACGTCAACAAGCGTCTGGAACACGCGCTGGTCAAGGGCATCACCACGCACATCGTCGAAGACACCGAAGAGTCCCGACAGTCGTTTGCGCGGCCGATCGAAGTGATCGAAGGCCCGTTGATGTCCGGCATGAACATCGTCGGCGACCTGTTCGGCGCCGGCAAAATGTTCCTCCCGCAAGTGGTCAAATCCGCCCGCGTCATGAAGCAGGCCGTGGCGCACTTGATTCCGTTCATCGAACTGGAAAAAGGTGACAAACCGGAAGCCAAGGGCAAGATCCTCATGGCCACGGTGAAAGGCGATGTGCACGACATCGGCAAGAACATCGTTGGCGTGGTGCTCGGCTGCAACGGCTATGACATCGTCGACCTCGGCGTGATGGTCCCGGCCGAGAAGATCCTGCAGGTCGCCAGGGAACAGAAATGCGACATCATCGGCCTCTCCGGCCTGATCACCCCGTCGCTGGATGAAATGGTTCACGTTGCCCGCGAAATGCAGCGCCAGGATTTCCATCTGCCGCTGATGATCGGCGGCGCGACCACCTCCAAGGCGCACACGGCGGTGAAGATCGAGCCGAAGTACAGCAACGATGCCGTGGTCTATGTGACCGACGCCTCGCGCGCCGTGGGTGTGGCGACGCAGTTGCTGTCCAAGGAATTGAAAGCCGGTTTCGTCGAGAAAACCCGTCTGGAATACATCGACGTGCGCGAGCGCACGTCCAATCGCAGCGCCCGCACCGAACGCCTGAGCTATGCCGCCGCGATCGCCAAGAAGCCGCAATTCGACTGGGCCGGTTATCAGCCCGTGAAACCGACCTTCACCGGCAGCAAGGTGCTCGACAATATCGATTTGAAGGTGCTGGCCGAATACATCGACTGGACACCGTTTTTCATCTCCTGGGACCTGGCCGGCAAATTCCCGCGCATCCTCGAGGACGAAGTGGTCGGTGAAGCCGCCACCGCGCTGTACAAGGACGCCCGGGAAATGCTCACCAAGCTGATCGACGAAAAGCTGATCAGCGCCCGCGCGGTATTCGGTTTCTGGCCGGCCAATCAGGTCAACGAAGACGATATCGAGCTGTACGACGAT
Organism: Pseudomonas sp. RIT-PI-o; assembly: GCF_001297215.1. Lineage (NCBI taxonomy): Bacteria > Pseudomonadati > Pseudomonadota > Gammaproteobacteria > Pseudomonadales > Pseudomonadaceae > Pseudomonas > Pseudomonas sp. RIT-PI-o. The sequence goes on from NZ_LHPA01000011.1 coordinate 176,154, forward strand.
AACGGCAAGCCGTTGGCCAGGCTGCATCACCTGCGTCAGCAGATCATCAAGACCGACGGCAAACCGAACTTCTGCCTCGCCGACTTCGTTGCGCCGAAAGACAGCGAAGTCACCGATTACGTCGGCGGTTTCATTACCACTGCCGGCATCGGCGCCGAAGAAGTGGCCAAGGCCTATCAGGACGCTGGCGACGACTACAACTCGATCATGGTCAAGGCCCTCGCCGACCGCTTGGCCGAGGCCTGCGCGGAATGGCTGCACCAGCAGGTGCGCAAAGAGCACTGGGGTTATGCCAAGGACGAAACCCTCGATAACGATGCGCTGATCAAAGAGCAATACCGTGGCATCCGCCCCGCTCCCGGCTACCCGGCCTGCCCGGATCACACCGAGAAAGCCGCGCTGTTCACCCTGCTGGACCCGGAAGCGGCCGAAATGCGTGCCGGGCGCAGTGGCGTGTTCCTCACCGAGCACTACGCGATGTTCCCCGCTGCTGCGGTCAGTGGCTGGTACTTCGCCCATCCGCAGGCGCAGTACTTTGCCGTGGGCAAGATCGACAAGGACCAGGTGCAGAGCTACACCGCGCGCAAAGGTCAGGACCTGAGCGTGACCGAGCGCTGGCTGGCGCCGAATCTGGGTTACGACAGCTGAGATGCATGAGGCCCGACAGCACCTTGCTCCCGGGCCTCATCATTCATCCGCTCACGGGCGCCATGATGGGCCGGGCTGCGGTGAAGAAGGATCAGGTTGTGCCGTGCCTTCGCCCGCCAGTGCCAGACTCTGCATTTGCGCGCGAGACAGTTCTTTCAGCTTTTCAATGCGCGCTTCCGCCAGTTCGATCTCCAGTGCGGCCATCGCCTCCAGGTAGCGGTTACGAGTCGCCTCGCTATCGTCTTTGTCCGGGTAGAGGTCCTCGACCTCCTCCTGGCGCCGGCTCGCGTTGCTTTCGAGTGTCTCGAATACCTCGGGGTTGCGCTCGCGCAAATAGCGGATCCAGTAATCGCGACCGATCAGATCCTCCAGAAACATGTCCGACGCTTCATCGGCGAGAACGGCTGCACGCGCATCAATCAACCGCTGCCCGCGAATCGGTGTGGCGTACAGCATGTGCTCTGGTTGAGCCGGCAATTCCAGGCCGTCCGGCCAGCCGCGAGTCATGCCGATGCGGTATTGCAGGCGGACTTCCGCGCGGTCCTTGTACCTGGCGGCAGCTTCGGCCAGTCGGTCAACCCTTTCCAGGCGGAACAGACGTCGACTCAGATCAAGCAAGGCCCTGCCGCGCTGCTCCGGGCGGTGTCGTGGAATATCGCGCAGGGCGATGTATTCATAGACGCGGGTTTCCAGCTCGCTGAACGACAGGATTCGCCCATCAGGGCAGGTGCCGTGGGTTTCGGCGTTGAGAAACAACAGGTTGCGCAGTTGGGCATTTTCCGTGGCCGCCTCGATGACTTGCCAGACCCGATGGGTCAGATCGGCACCTGACAAACTGAATTCGAGGGTATCGGGCAGGGTCGAGAGCAAATGAAAGAACGGCTCATGGTTGTCCTGATCAGCCAATTGCAGCCATAACGCCTGCCGCGCGGCTTGCGCATCTGCATGGGTGTACGTCATCCAGGCGGCCATCGCTGGCGCTGCCGTATCTCGCGCCGGATAGGCAATGAACTCCGCTGCCTGCACGACGGCGCGGGTATCAACGGGCCTGGCACCGCCACCCCCACTTGGGCCATCGCTGTCGGAATCCGAATCCGAATCCGATCCCTGACCGGAGCCAGAATCCGAATCGCTATCGGTCTCCAATTCGCGTTCGGCAATTTCACCCTGTAGAAAAGTCTGGGAATAACCCATGACATCACGGTCTGCGTTGGCCGCACTGTATTCGCGCAGTTGCTGCAGGCCATTGAGCGACAGCGAGTTTTCGGACAGGTCGGTGCCGTCCACCAGCGCTTCATGGTTACCGTCCAACAGGCGATCCGGAAAGACCATGATGTTGTTGCCCGACAGGTCCAGCCGTTGCAAATGCGCCAGATCGAGCACGTCATCAGGCCAGAATCCCAGCCCGTTCTGGCTGAGATCGAGGGTTTCCAGACGGGGGAAGTTGGTGGCGCTGAACTCCTCCAGCTGATTGTGGCTGAGGTCGAGCCAGCGCAACTGCGACCCACCCGCGTGCTGATACACGGTTTGTGCCACGGCCAGCCGATTACCGCTCAACTCCAGACGTTCCAGGCGGGTCAGACGACCGACAGCTTCGGGCAGCCGCTCCAGTGCATTGCCGTTGAGTTTCAGGGTGGTCAACTCAGGGAACGCCGGGCAAAAGAGGTTGAAGCTATCGACTGAAAACTTGACCCCTGTCAGATCCAGTGTCCGCACATGGGCAAACACGTTTGACAGCGCAGGCAGATCGCTCATGACCCCCGCTGAAAGGCTCAGCGTTGGTCCGGCAGACTCGGAAAGCCCTGTCAGACCGTCCCGCCAGCAATTGCGGATCCTCGTCGCGTTGAAGAACCTTGTGGACGATGACACGCTTTCACCAGGTCCTGGCGCCGCGCCGAAAATCCAGCCGTTCAACTCACGCGTCAGCGTCTCGTCACTCGCTCGCCACTGGGTCAGCCTGTCCGCCATTTGCTCCGGGGACAGGCCTTCAACGCGCAATCGGGCAACGCTGGATTGCGCTTGTTCAAGGGTCAGCGAGGGAAATATCTCCAGCACACGGGCACTCATGTCGGAACTGGCGCCAGTTGCAGCAACGGGCGCAAGCGCTAACAGCTGACCGGCGCGCTCCAGCGCACTTTCCGGCGGGGTCGCGCTTGGATTGGCCGGCAATGACGCCGTTTGCGCGTCGAACCGTTGCAAGGCACCTTCCGGCAACCCAACGGACATTTCAATCCGGCGCTGCGCCGCCCGCATGTCCGCCTCGCCTTCAGTACTGAAGCGGTTGTTCTGCAGGCGGGTCTTCAGCAGCACAGCGTCGTTGGCAAGCACCTGGTCGGGGAGCGACCCAATGGTGTTATGTCGTAAATCCAATGTCCGCAAGTGCGGCAGGCTTTCCGCCCCGGTCGGCCATTGATTGAAGCCATTGGAGCTGAGGTTCAACGTCTTGAGCCCGGTCAGGCGAGAAACGTCCAGTGTGTCCAGGCGATTGAGCCGGGCATTGAGATGCTCCAGTTTGTTCAGGGCATTGAACTGGCTCTGCACCTCAGGGGTAACGCGGATAAGGTTGAGAGACACGTCCAGTTGCGTCAGGTGGCTTGCATCGGCGGGCCGGACCGGCAGTTCTGTCAGTCCGCAGGCGGTGACTTCCAGGCTGGTGGTGCCACTGAATGCCTGGAGAAAATCGCGAATCTGGTCGATCGGCACATTCAACCGGTCCAGTCGAACGCTCTGTACGTGAGCAAACGCACCGGTTGGCAATCGCGGCAGCTCACTGACCGACTCCTCGCCCTGTACCCATGCAGTGTCCACCAGTTCAAACACACCGGCATCGTCGAGATCGATACTGGCTGCCCAGTTCGTCCCATTGAAAGGACGAACGTCGTCATTCAAGCGATAGCGCCGGCGGATGGCTGCACGCCAGTTCTTTTCCAGAGCACGTACCACCCGTGCATTGGGCTGCGCTTGCCAGCGGGCGGCGGGAATTGCAGTGCGCAATCCATCGGATGCGCTGGCCTCGTAGAACTGGCGGAAAATCGCGGTGTGCTCCACACGCAGAATCTCCACAGCCTTGAGCCGGGTTTCCGGGGTGTTCCAGAGGGTCATGATGCGCTGAGGCAACGGGTTGAGGCGGCCGGCTTCGCCCGTGAGGAACTGCAGTTCTCCGGCGCAATAGCGACGAACCATCAAGTCCAGATCGACCAGATGTCGCCACTGCCCCATGTAGTTTTTCACATAGTCGTAAGCGGGTTTGAACGCTTCATGGGAGAACATGGACCAGTCCAGCGACAAACCTGCCCAGAGTCTTTCGTGCCCGACATAGAGCGATTGGGGAATGGATGCGATGGCGGTCTGCGTCAGGTCCAGTCGTTCCAGTTCAGGCAGTTGCTGCACATAGGCCGGCCATTGCGCCAGGCCCGACGCTTCGATCCGGAGTTTCTTCAGGCGTTTGAGGGGCGTCAGATCCAGGCCAGCGGCATGGCTCCCACCGTCGAGGAAAGCAAGATGAAGCTCCTCAAGGGCGGTCAGCGTACTCAGTCTGCTCGACAGGTCGGAGGCCATCACCGTGGCTGCCGTCCTGAACTTGAGTTTCCTCAGTGCAGACATCCGGGTCACAGTCAGAGGCAAGGTTGTCAGTGCCTGCTCATGCGCCATGTAGGCGCCAAACAGACTGCCACGCTCCCCCAGCGACAGCTTTTGCACGTTGGCAAATCGCGCCAGAAAGGCGTCCGCATTGGCGTCGGTGATGCCATTGCCGCCAATCGAAAGTTTACGCACATGGGCGAAGTCTGCCGTCAGCTCTGGCAGCGGATCATAAGTGAGTATCGAAAGTTCATCGGCACCTGAAACTCCGGTGGACAAGGCGTTGCGCCAACAGGTTTTCAACGCTTGCGCGGCGCGAAACTTGTGATCCGTTGCAGAACGTTCCCAAGGCGCCGCCGTGGATGTGCCTGCCCATTCATCCAGCGTCCTGTTCAACTGCTGCCATTCTTCGCGGCGTGATTGCAACAGCTGGAAAATCGCGTTGTCGTCTTTACCCGTCCGGTACTGCTCGAGAATGAAACCGTTAGCCTGTTCGTAGGTAAGCTGCGGATAGACATCGCACACATGATCGGTCAGGTTCATTTGCAACCCGGCGCCGCGTCCGCTCGCGGGGTAACCGATCAACGTAGTGTTCACACGCACGGGCGGCTTGATCCATTTGACCTGCGGCGCGAGCAGCGCAGGCGCATCTGCCTGATGCCGATCGGCATGATTGATGATCTTTTTCTGTAACCGGGCGGACTGCCCCACCTCGGGCACACCGAGGCTGCGGCGTACGTCATCAGGCAGGGCGTGCATGATTGATGAGTAAAAGTTGTCGCCGTTGCGCGGCAGGCTGTTGAGTGCAAGACCGAGTTCGTCGAACGCCTGAAACTGAGCGCCTTTCTTGATCAGGTATTTCTTCTCGCTGGCTGTTTCACTGCCGATGCTGTCGAGCAGCAGGCCGGCATCATTGCCCTCGCGAACTTCAATGCGAACGCTGTCCGTCCAACCCGGCAGCTGCTCCAGCGTGTGCAATGCCAAGCGCCGGCTGTCCGCCGAAGCGACGTTTTCACTGCGCAGGCCGGCATAGGCCGCAACTTGTCGGCTTTGGCGGGCGTACCAGCGTGCCTCTTCCAGCAGGCGTAGCGGCACTCGATGGCCTGAATCCAGTCGCTCGAGATCTTCGGGGCGTCCATGGGCCAGCACCGTTTGTGCCGCGGGTTCGCTGAGTCCAGGGCAGGCCTTCTGCAAACGCGCAATCCGCGAATCGATGGGGTCGGTTCCCTTGTAGAGGCTGTCGTAGATCGCCGGCTGACGAGTGTCGGCGTAGTCGGCGATCTGCTTACCGAACTCTGCCGGCCGGGCACCGCGCACGCGTGCGCCTTGCTCGCCCAGGAGCCGGGTGACTTCCGACTCGTCCAGCGCCGCAAGGATATGTGCTGGCAGGCCACCGCTGAGAATATCGGCCCGCGATATCTGAATCGGTGCCTTGACGCCGACGTCGCGAAAGCGCCGTGCGGAACCGTACCTGACCGACTTGCCGGACAATTGCTCGCCGTCGAATACTTCCAGCACCCGGTTCGCCGGCCAGCGCGGCATTTCGGTGATCAGCGGCAACGCATAGAGATACAGTTCGTCGATCGGTTTTGTCCCGCGCAACTGTTCGACTACCAGTGCCGCGTTGCTATCCGCCTGCATCACGCGCATGGCCTGGGTCAGTTCCGGTGGAGGCAGCGCAGAATCGACGTGCATCTTGCGCAGAGCGGCGTCGCTGACACCGCTGATATCGGCAGCCTTGATCAACTGCGCGTCGGTGAAGGCTTCGGTTTCGTGGCCGATGCGCCGCAGCAGGGTCAGACGATCCCAGTCCCGCGGCCGCTCCAGCGTATGCCGCCAGGCACCGCGTCCGTTGCTCTCGAGCACTGGCTGCCAGGCGCGGGCATCGGTCGGGTGCTTGATGCGCCATTTGCTGATCGACTCATCGTAAAACTGCTCGTAGACCTTACCGCCCTGGCGGATGAAGGTCTGACCTTCCAGCACATGCTGGCCGGCAGGATTCGGGCCGGGGCTGTCTGGCAGCGTGACAGCGGACTCGTAGGCTCTCAGGTCGGCTCTCCACAGTCGAGCTTCGCCGTCGGGCAGTGTTACCGGCTGCAGCCGCTCGATGACCGGCACGGCTCTGGCACTGGAGATTTTCTGCCCCCCGGCCCCCACCCCCGCCATCAACGCAATCTGCGCCAGATTCTCCGCGACATCGATCAGGTGATCCTTCGCCGCCCGACGATCGCCCTCACTCCATTCAATCGCGCCTTCCAGGGTTTCATTCAGCAATTGCCCGGCCATCACCACCATCATGACCTCGCCCAGCACCGGCACGAACATCGAGACCAGGTTCAGGCCGAGCATGCCGATCTGCAGCAGATGAGCGAGCTTGGCGTCCCGGGCCTTCGCATCGACATCCGCCGATGGCACGGCATGGCTGCGTGCGTCGGCCAATACCTTGGCGCGGCTCTGGGTGTAAAGGTATTGCCAGAGATCCTCATTGGGCGCCCAAATCCCCCGTCCGCTGCGACCGAACGTCGATGGCGCAATGTAGGGATCAGGCACAGGATCCCACCTGATCTCACGCTCGGGTGGCAGTTCACGGATCCGGGTGAACACCGAACCGCCCGCCAGCACCTGCGCCACAGACAGCCATGGCGAGCGCCATATTGCCCAGGCATCGCTCGGGGAACCGGCCGCCTTTTGTCTGAACTGGCTGAAATAATAGGCACGCTGGTCATACGGCAGAAACTCGCTGAGAAAGCGCTGGTACGCGGTCGGTTCTGCGCCGGGCTCTTGGACGGGATCGCGGGCGGTGAGCAAGCGCTTGAACTCATCGCGCATCTGCTGGACGGTGTAGCGCTTGAGCGGGTGCTCCGGATCGTGAGGGATGTAAAGAATCAGCTCGTCGCCGTAGCGGTACTTCTGGCAAATGACAAACACCACGCACCCGGTGAGCCTTTTTTTCATCACGCCCAGGTCACTGAACCAGACCTGTTTATCGCCCATCCACGGGTGCATATTGCCGTTGATCACCGACACAATCATTGCGTGATCCGCCGGCTCAATGTCTTTTTGCAACAGCGCCTGATCGGCTGCGGCGCGCATCGTCGCCTTTTGGCTGGCAATGAAGCGCTCGCTGAGCACCGCCTCTGCCACCGCATCGTCCGGGTGGAAGAATGTCGTCAAATAGCTCTGATACTGCTTGCCGACATCCAGCTCTCGGCAAAGCGTCAGGAACTGCATCACCGTCAGGCCGATGCTCACGTGCTCGAATGTACCTGGGGTGGAGGTGGCTACCACGAAACCCGACGTCGAGTGATAAGCACCCTGCTTGCATTCGTCAGCTTCGAAGTTGTGCAGCGCGGCTTCCAGCATCGACAGCTTGAGGACCTCGAAGGACGCCAGCTCGATCTTTTCAATGCCCAGTTCGACGGGACGCCGCAGGCACAGGAACGTCTTGTCGACATCGATTTGTAATTGATGCCGGTCCTCGAGCACTTTGAGCAGCAATGGCCTGGCAAATGTCTCGACGTCCTGAAGGGTCGCCATGGTTCTATCTAGATCGTTCTGGGCTACAACACTGGCCTTCATGCTGTCGGCCAGCGTCTTGCGTTGTGCCGGCGTCGCGTCGAGGTACCACGCTGGCAGCGCAGTCGGGAGGTTTTTGAGCGCTTCGCGCCGTTGCGACGAAGCGCCGGACAGCCACGGCGGGATGGACTTTTCGAGAAAATCCCGGTGCAGGCTTTGCGTTGTATTGAGCTTTGTCGGCTGGCTGCCAGCGACAACTCGTGCGAGCGGCGCAGCGTGCGGCGTCTCTGGGTTGGATGGGATAGTGACCATGATCACTCCTGGTTTGATGGAGCGATCAGCAGACCATGTCCCGTCAGCGGATCTGCGGTATCCGGGTATTGCCGGTGCGGCCGTGAGTAACCTGATGTGTATCACTCACGGCGCAATCTTCAACGCCAGGCCGCGCCCGTCAAGGGCGGCTCGAAGGTCCCGGTGTCGGCGTGACTCGATCACCCTCTTCGGCCTCATCGGCAAAGCTCTGCAGATCGACGATCTCCCGACGTGTCAGCTCGAGACGTTTCTGGGTGAGCAGCCGTTCCATGGCCTTGCCCAGATCGACCAGTTCCTGATCGTACTCCCGTGCATCGATTTCACCCCGGTAGAGCCGATCATCCAACGCACTCCAGCGTTCCTGGCGTTGCTGATCAACCGCGGAGTCAATCGCCTGCATCTCCAGCGGGAGGCGTTCCTCCAGATAGGTGATCCAGTAATCGCGGGCGATCATGCTCAATGGCAGTGCATCGGTCCGCTCCGCCTCGAGGATCGAGGCCCGGGTCTGAGTCAGCAGTTCACCGCTGAGGGGTTCGTCATAGAGCATGTAGGCCGGCTGCCCGGGCAGATCCACCCCATCGCCCCAGCCACCGGTCAGACCGATACGATATTTCAGGCGCACCTCGGCACGATCCCTGCCCCGCCCTGCGGCGTCAGCCAGCGTCTCGATCCTGTCCAGACGAAACAATTGCCGGGACAGACGCAATAACGCCCGGCCCTTTAGCGCCATCCGATGCACCGGGATGTCGTGCAGTGCCCGATACACCGACACCCGCACTTCCATGTCGCTGAATGTCAGAATCCGCCCGTCCGGGCACGTGCCATGGCTTTCAGCGCCGAGAAACAGCAACTGGCGCAGTTCGCTGCTCTCGGTGGCTGCTTGCATGACATCCCACATTCTGCGCGTCAGGTCGGCCGGTACCAGCCGGAAGTCCTCCGTGTCGCGCAACAAACGCAGCAACTGAAAAAAACGCTGGTGATCGGGCTCTTGCGCCAGTTGCGCCCAGATGTCCGCTCTGCGAGCCGCGAGCGTCACGTCGCTGCGCTGGAGCCACGGATCTCTTGATCTCGGAGCCACATCGTTGAGCGGATCCAGGACCTCTTCGACAGGCAGGACAGCGGCCTCAGGATCGTCCAGGTCCACATTGCCGACGTCGTCTTCGGGAATGCCGGCCGCTTCTGCGCCACCGAACAGATCGCCGAAAAGGTGTGTGTCGATCATCGTTTCAATGTTTCGGCGTGACATTCCCAGCACGTGCGACGCCGACTGCTCACGCGCATAGCGGCGCATGTCCTGCAAAGCAGAAAGGGACAAGCGTCGATTTTCGGAGAGATCAGTCCCCCGGATCAGACGCTCGTGCTCGCCGCTGAACAATTCCCCGGGAATGCGTGTGAGCTCGTTGCCGCTCAGGTTCAAGCTGTGCAACTGCGGCGCTTCGAATACACGGCCAGGCCATGCAGTCAGGTGGTTGTAACGCAGGTCCAGGGTCTGGACAGCGCCAAAGTCGGGCGGGTTGAAGACACGAAGTTCGTTGTAGCCGACATCCAGCCTGCGAAGACGCGCACGGGCCAGCAACGGGTAAAGGTCCGTCGCGTCCGCGAGATCGCAATACTGCATCTCCAGATGTTGCAGATGCTGCATTCGCAGTACCGGCGCAGGCACCGACCCCAAGGGATTGCCACTGATGTACAAGGTTTCGACATGGGGAAAAGCCGCGAGAAACCCGTCCGAACCCCGCGTGGTCATGCCCACGCGGCTCAGATCCAGCGTTCTGACTGCTGGAATCGGCATTGCCAGGTCCGGCAAATCACCGGTTTGCAGGCCTTGGAAATCCAGATCCAGCCGGGCCCTGTCGACAGGCTCTGTGAGCCCGTCCAGCCAGGCTTCGAAGAGGCGCCTCGCCGCGACCGATCGGTCTCGCGCATTGACCCTGTAGGTGTCCGTGCGCACTTCGCGGGTGTACAGCCAATCATTCGCCCGACGGACCAATGCCTCGCCAAGGTGCTGCCATTCGGTGATCCGTGCTTCGATCTGCGCATCGCTCGCCCCCGACGCGCGCAGATTCTGCAAGTGAAGCCGCGCTTGCTCGACCGGCATGAGGCGAGTCAGTCGTTGCAACTGCGTCGACGGCCCCGTTTGCCCTTGAAGCACCGTCGCAGCTTCCGGAAGCGAGAGCATCAGCTCGATAAACGACCCGCCTGTTTCCGCAGGAGGGAAAGCCTCCGGCACCGGTTCTGCAGCAAATCGCGCCAGCGTGCCCTGCCCCAGCCACCGTTCCTGCTCGATACGCCGCAGCGCCGCGTGCAGGCTTGCTTCACCCTCAGGACTGAATACGTTACCTGTCAGGTTGACTCTCATCAGCGCGTCGGGATGGGTCAACACCGACGGTGGCAGTGACGAGACCCGGTTGTCTCGCAGGTCGAGCCAGGTCAACCGAGGCAGGTTTTCGGCACCGGCGGGCCAGGTTCGCAACTGCGTCGATCTCAGGCTCAGGGCACGCAATCGGCTCAACAGGCTCACATCGATGTTGCCCAGCGGGTTGTTACTCAAATTCAACCTTCTGAGACGCTGCAATCCGGCGATCTGCCGCTGCACGACAGGCGTAACCTCGATCCTGTTGCCCGCTGCATCCAGATGCGTCAGCGCTGACAGCTCATCCGGCGCAAAGGGCAGCTCGGTGAAGGTATTACCGCTGAATTCAAGTGATTCGACATGACTGAACGCGCGGAGAAAGTGCCGAGCCTGTTCGATGGGGACGTCCAGCCTTCCCAGGCGCACCGTACGCACGTGGGAGAAACTGCCTGCCGGCAGTGGCGGCAACTCGGTGATCAAGTCTGTAGCCGGCGATATGGCGTGGCCTGATCGGGTCACCGGCAATTCAAATGTCGCCACGTTGGCGGTCAGGCCGTACCGTTGGCGAACCGTGCCATACCAGTTGGTTTTGAGCGCACTGACGACGTCGGCGTTAGGCCCCGTGGACCACTGGCGCCGGAGGGTCGCATAACGTGTTCCATGCCGCAGGGAGGGTGTGTAGAACGCCGCGAAAATGGCTTCATGCTCCGCCCGAAGCTGTTCGATGGCGGTAACTCTGGCCTGCGGTGTCCCCCAGGCCGCGTTGAACGCTGCGGATAACGGGTCAGTGAAATTCGGCATTGGCGCCATCGTGTCGAGTTCGGCGCGGCAGAACTCGCCGACCATCTGATGCAGATCGAGCAGGTGGCCCAGTGGGCCGGAATATTGGCTGACGTATTCGTAAGCGCGCCGGAAGGTCGCCGGGGTCACCCTCGACCAGTCGAGCGCCAGCCCGGCCCAAAGCTGCTCTTGATCGTGATACAGCGATTCGGGCAGCGTCTCTATCAACGTATGCGTCAGATCCAGACGCTCAAGATGCGCAAGGCGCTCAACGTACGCGGGCCATCGCCACAAGGCACGGGGCGCGTCAATGCGCAGGCTGCGCAGGCGGGTCAATGGCGTCAGGTCAAGTTCATGCAGAGTGGTTGAGTCGACTCCTGAGTAATCGATGCGCAGCGTTTCCAGCCTGGCAAGCGAGCTGAGCCGTTGAGAAAAGCTCGGCGCCAGTAACGCCGCATCGGTGGAAAAACGCAGACGGGTCAGTCCGGGCATTCGGCCGACCACCACCGGCAGGGTCGTCAGCGCGCCGGCCACAAACGTGGGGCGATGGGCCTGTTGCCCCAGTTCGCCGATCGACAAATCCGTGACATTCGGGAACGCCGCCAGAAAACTGTCTGCATTGGCATCCGTTATGCCCTGTCCCGTCACTGACAGTTCATTGATATGAGCAAAGCGTGTGGAGAGCGCAGGCAACGGCGTATCGCACACCAACGACAGGCGCCCGGCTTCGGCCTCTTGCCCGGCCAACGGGCCATTGCGCCAGGCATTCCTGAGTGCCTGAGCAACTTGCGCCCTGTGCAGCGCGGCCTGGCTCCCGGTCGGGCCTGCCTGCCATTGCTCCAGGGTGGTATCGAGTCTTTCCCAGTCTTCCCGCCGGGACTCCAGTTCGCTGAAGATCTGCGCATTACTTCTGCCGCGTTGCTGGGTGAGGAACGCCTCGGCCTGCCGCGCCTGCGGATAAAGATGCGCCACCCGTGACTCCAGGGATGGCGCAAGATTTGGGCCTCGGCCACTGGCGTAATAGCCCTTGAGCCTCGCGCTCACCCGCACCGGTGGTTTGAACGCTTTGGCCTGCGGCGCCAGAACGTGCGCAGCTTGGCGTCGATGCGCATGGGCCAAGCCGATGATTTTATGTTGCAGTTCGCTGCCAGGGCTTCCTTCCGGCAAGTCAATGGCCAAGCGTATGTCATCGGGCAGCGCGTGCAGGAGCGAATGATAGAAGCTGTCCTCTGCATTCGATAACCTGTTGAGCGCTTCTGCGCGATCATCGAAGGCCTGATAAGCAGGCCCGTTCTTGACTAGATAGCGTTTCACCGGTGCCGCGGGCTCACCGATGCTGTCGAGCAGCGCGCCGGTTGTGCTGCCCTCGCGAATTTCCAGGCGCAATGTCTGCGGCCATCCTGGCAACTGCTCCAGCGCAAACAGTGCCAGCCTTCGGCTGTCTGCCGAAGCCAGGTTCTCGCTGTGCAAACCGGCGAATGCACGAACCTGGCGCCCCTGGCGAGCATGCCAGCGAGCCTCTTCGAGCATTTTCAACGGGGAGCGCCCGGCAGCGTCCATTCGAGCCAGTTCCGCCGCCGTTGCATGATCGAGCACATCCTCTGCGGCCGCATCGCTGAGTCCGGGACATTCACGCTGCAGCATGCGCCCACGTATGCCCAGCGGTTCGCTGCCTCGGTAAAGGCTGTCGAAAATGGCCGACTGTCGTGTATGGGCATAATCGGCGAGCCTGCGACTGAATGCGTCTGGCCTCGCTGGACGAAACTGCGCGTCGGCCGGGCCCAGGAGCTGGCGTACTTCTTTTTCCTGCAGCGCTGCCAGAATTCGTGCAGGCATTTCTCCGTTCAGTACCTGCGCACGGCTGATACGGATGACCGGTTTGCGATCAAACCCGGGCAGTGACGTCTGCGCACCGTACCGAATCGACGATCCTTCGCCCTCGGCACCGAGGAAAAACTCCAGTATCCGATCGGCCGGCCACTGCGGCATTTCGGTGACCAGAGGCAGTGCGTACAGATACCCCTCATCAATGGGCCTCGCTCCGCGCAGTTGCTCGATCATTTGCCTGGCTCCCCTATCGGCGCGAAACAGGCGCATCGCGTCGTGCAATTCAGGAGGTGGCGGTAGATGATCCATGTGCATTTTGCGCAAGGCGTTGTCACTGACGGCGCTGATATCGGCGAGCATCAACAGGGATTCATCGCTGAAGTCGTCGGTGATATGCCCCATGCGCCGCAGCAGGGTCAGTCGCTCCCAGTCCATCGGCTGCTCCAGCGCCAGCCGCCAGGCGCCCTGACCGTTATGACTCAGGACTGGCTGATAAGCGTCGGCATCGCTGGGATGTTTGAGACGCCATTGAGCGGTTGACTCATCGAGTGTCTGTTCGTAGAACCTGCCGCCATGGCGGAAACAGATTTTGCCGTCGATCCGGTACTGCCCCTGTGCATTCGGCCGCACTGATCCACTCAACGTGAGGTGCTGTTCATAGCCACTGAAGCCGGGCTTCCACAGACGGGTTTCGCCAGTGGGCAGAGTCACGGGATGCAGTTGCTCGATCAGCGGCTCCGCCTTTACCGCCGTCAGCCGTTTGAAACCCGCGCCGACTGCCGCCATGACTGCAATCTGCGCGAGGTTCTCCGCTACATCCACGAAGTGCGCCTTGGCGGCGTGCCTGTCACCCTCGCTCCATTCGACCACGCCCTCGATGGTTTCGAACAACAACTGGCCGGCCATCACCACCAGCATGATCTCGCCCAGCACCGGCACAAACATCGACGCCACATTCAGCGCCAGCAGGCCGAATTGCAGCAGGCCTGACAGTTTGGCGTTTCGTGCACTGGCGTCCACGTCGGCGGTTGGAACCGCGTGGCAGCGGGCATCAGCGAAGACCTTCTCGCGGTGCTTTTCATAGAGGTAAGTCCACAGGTCAGAATTGGCTGCCCAGGGAAAAGCCTGCACGTGGGGCATCAACGCGGCGGCAATGTAGGGATCGGGCTCCGGCACTCTCTTCGCGTATTTGGGCGAGGTTTTCCATATCTCGATTGCGGTCAGTGTGGCTTCCAGTATTTTGCGCCAGGGCGACGTCAGCCAGTCGGACGCAGAGTCGGCAACCTTCACGAACTGGCTGAAATAGTAAGGACGTTTTTCGTAGGGCAAGAACTGGCTCAGAAACCGCTGGTAAGGCGTCGGTTCGATGTCTGCCGACTGCCCTGGAACACGAGCGGTAAGCAGCCGCTTGAAGGTGCTCTGCATTTGCGTGCCGGTATAGCGCTTCAGCGGATGTACCGGATCATTCGGCACATAAAGAATCACTGCCTCGGTGGGGCGATTCCTTTCGGCGATCTTGAACGCAACACAGCCCACCAACCTGTGCCTCATCAGGCTCAGGTCCTGAAACCAGACCTGATTGCGACCGATTCTGGGATGTCGCTCGCCTCTGATGACCGAAATGATCATCGCGTGGTCTTCCGGCAGAATGTCCTTGGTCAACAAAGCCCGATCAGCCGCCGCACGCATGGCTGTTTTCTGGCTGGCAATGAACCGCCGGCGCAACCTCGCCTCGGCCTTGGGGTTTTCGGGATGGAAAAAAGAATCGAGATAGGCCTGATACTTCGCACCGATATCCAGTTCACGGCACAGACCGAGAAAGTTTCTGACCGACACGTTTACCGGCACAGCCGTGTAGACCTCCGTGGCAGGGTTCTGGATTGCAAACGCGGAGCTTCGGTGAAACGCCCCGTACCGACATTCGTCACTTTCGAAGTTGTGCAGCGCCGCCTGCAGCAAAGGGAGCGTCAAGGATTCGTAAGTTCCGATTTCCTCGCCGAGGAGACCGGCGCGTATGGGGCGCCGGAGGCATAACAGGGTTTTGTCGACATCAACCTCGACCTGAAAACGGCTTTTAAGCGCCTGCATCAGGATGGGCCGGGCGAACGCATCAATGTCCTTGAACGCTGCCATGGTCTGGTCCAATCGCGTCTGCGTGCTGAAACTGTGGCCGTAGCTTTCATGCAAAACACGACGGTGTGCCGGTGCCATGGTGCTGTACCAGTTCGGCAGGACGGTCCTGGCCTGTTTGAACTCGGCCTTTCTCAGAGCAGAAGCATCGATCAGCCATGGCGGCACCGCAGCCTCCAGAAAAGGCCCCTGCAGGCTCTCGGTAGCAGGCGGTGGTGCAGGCTTGTCCGTGGCTTGAGGAATAAGGAAATCGGGGGACATACATCGCTCCTGTAAATGGAGCGACAGCACATCACTTGTATGGGTGGCTTCAGCGGTACAGGGTTATAGGCAGAGGCGGCAGTTGTAACGACGTGTCTGCGAACAGCCGAGCGCTATTTGACTATGCTTGAGAGGCACAACTTTCAGCGGAGGGATTTATGGACGATCCAGTCGACAACAAACCGCCGACCTTTTGGCAAATGTTGCAAAGCGTCATGGCAGCGGCGTTCGGCGTACAAAGCGGCAAAAACAGGGAACGAGACTTTACCCATGGCAAACCCAGTCATTTCGTGATGTTGGGCATTCTGTTCACGGCGCTGTTCGGGTTGACGCTGTTTGCCATCGTCAAACTGGTGCTGCATCTGGCCGGCGTGTGAACCGTCACACTGAGGCGTTGGCTACATGGCTTCATGCGGATGCGCAGGGGGCCGGGCCCAGGAAAAGGCCCGGAACCTGGCTTACTGGTGGCTGACCCAGAAGACCGCTGTCCCTACTACGAGAATGATCAGGAACAGAATGGCCCATGCGTCGACACTGCTGTCGCTTTTTCTGGCTTTGGTCGGGTTGCTCATTGCATCGCCTCTTGTCGGTTTTATCGGTGATTGCACAAAGACTCGATCACAGTTAAGACGATGATTGTCCGCACGACAAATGTGGATTAGTTGACAGTGATGCGTGTTAGGCGATTTGGTTCTTTCCATATACTCAAACATCACTTTTGCGCATAACTGCAAACGGGTATATTGCCCCGGCTCCGTCAGGAGTGCGCGGCCGTGCGCGCAGAATTGCAGAGGCATCATCGGACTCCAGCAAGCGAAAACGCAGCGTTTTCCGAGTAGCCCAAGCCTGAGAACAGGACTTATATGTACGTATACGACGAGTACGATCAGCGGATCATCGAGGACCGCGTCAAGCAGTTCCGTGATCAGACCCGACGCTATCTGGCAGGTGAGCTGAGCGAAGAAGAATTCCGCCCCCTGCGCCTGCAGAATGGCCTGTATATCCAGCGCTTCGCACCGATGTTGCGGGTGGCGGTGCCTTACGGCCAACTGACTTCGCGCCAGGTGCGCATGATGGCCAGGATTGCCCGCGACTACGACAAGGGCTACGCCCACATCAGTACGCGGCAGAACGTGCAGTTCAACTGGCCGGCCGTGGAAGACATCCCGGACATTCTCGCCGAACTCGCGACCGTGCAGATGCACGCTATTCAGACCAGCGGCAACTGCCTGCGCAACGTCACCACCGATCAGTTTGCCGGCGTCGCCGCCGATGAAGTGATCGATCCACGCCCATGGTGCGAGATCGTTCGTCAGTGGACCACGTTCCACCCGGAATTCGCCTACCTGCCGCGCAAGTTCAAGATCGCCGTCAACGGTTCGACCAGTGACCGTGCTGCCATTGAAGTCCACGATATCGGTCTGGAACCTGTCCATAACGCTGCTGGCGAGTTGGGCTTCCGCGTGCTGGTTGGCGGTGGCCTCGGTCGTACGCCGGTGGTAGGCGCATTCATCAACGAATTCCTGCCATGGCAGGACCTGTTGAGCTACCTCGACGCCATTCTGCGTGTGTACAACCGCTATGGCCGTCGTGACAACAAATACAAGGCGCGGATCAAGATCCTCGTCAAAGCGCTGACTCCGGAAGTGTTCGCGCAGAAAGTCGATGCGGAAATGGAGCACCTGCGCGGTGGCCAGACCACGCTGACCGAAGCCGAACTGCATCGCGTTGCGAAGCACTTCGTCGATCCGGACTACAAGACCCTCGAAAACCAGACCGTGCAATTGGCCGATCTGGACAAAGAGCATCCGGGTTTCGCCCGCTGGCGCAGCCGCAACACCCTGGCGCACAAGAAGCCTGGCTATGTCGCTGTGACGCTGTCGCTGAAGCCGACCGGTGTTGCTCCGGGCGACATCACCGACAAACAGCTCGACGCCGTCGCCGATCTGGCCGACCGCTACAGCTTCGGTCAGCTGCGCACCTCTCACGAGCAGAACATCATTCTTGCCGACGTCGAGCAGAGTCAGTTGTTCACCCTGTGGGGCGAGTTGCGTGAAGGCGGTTTCGCCACGCCGAACATCGGCCTGCTGACCGACATCATCTGCTGCCCGGGCGGTGACTTCTGCTCGCTGGCCAACGCCAAGTCGATCCCGATTGCCGAATCGATCCAGCGTCGCTTCGACGATCTGGACTACCTGTTCGATATCGGTGAGCTGGACCTGAACATCTCCGGCTGCATGAACGCCTGCGGTCACCACCACGTGGGCCACATCGGCATCCTCGGCGTGGACAAGAAAGGCGAAGAGTTCTATCAGGTCTCCCTCGGCGGCAGCGCCAGCCGGGATGCGAGCCTGGGCAAGATCCTCGGCCCGTCCTTCGCTCAGGAAGCCATGCCGGACGTGATCTCGAAGCTGATCGACGTGTACGTTGAGCAACGCACCGAAGACGAGCGCTTCATCGACACCTACCAGCGTATTGGCATCGACCTCTTCAAGGAACGCGTCTATGCAGCGAATCATTAAGAACAACGAAGTCGTCGACGAAACCTGGCACTTGCTGCCCAAGGATTTCAACATCGACGAGATCAGCAACTGCGACGATCTGATCGTTCCTCTGCAGTTGTGGCGCGAACACAGCCGCATGCTCAAGGCCCGTGATGGCGGTCTGGGCGTGTGGCTGGATGCCGACGAGGAAGCCGAAGAAATCGGTGAAGACGTCAGTGAGTTTCAAGTGATCGCGCTGAATTTCCCGGCGTTCACCGATGGCCGCAGTTACTCCAATGCCCGTCTGCTGCGCGACCGTTACGGTTTCAAAGGCGAGCTACGGGCGATTGGCGATGTTCTGCGGGACCAATTGTTCTACATGCATCGCTGCGGTTTCGACGCCTTCGCCATCCGCGCCGATAAAGACCCGTACGAAGCACTGGAAGGTCTCAAGGACTTCTCGGTGACCTACCAGGCCGCCAGTGACGAGCCGCTGCCGTTGTTTCGTCGGCGCTAAGCCTGCGGATTTACTGCGGACACAAAAACGCCGGTCATTGACCGGCGTTTTTTTATGCCTGCTTGTTTACCAGAAGCGTTGCTGGGTGAGGCGGCTCCACCAGCTCAACAGCACACGATCCACCGAACCGCTGGCAGCCATGCCGATGCGTTCCTGCAGGCTTTTGCGCTCGGCGTAGTGCAGATGGTAAACCTCGGCCTGTCTGGCTTTCTGCGCCAGATATTCATCGCTGGTCTTCAGTTCGTCCACCAGCTGGTTTTCCAGGGCAGCGATCCCCAGCCAGATTTCGCCGGTGGCCACTTCATCAATTGCCAATTGCGGGCGATAACGGGCGACGAAGTTCTTGAACAGCTGATGGGTAATGTCGAGGTCTTCCTGAAATTTCTCACGGCCCTTTTCGGTGTTTTCGCCAAACACCGTCAGGGTGCGCTTGTATTCACCGGCAGTCAGCACTTCGAAATCGATGTCATGCTTCTTCAGCAGGCGGTTGACGTTAGGCAACTGCGCGACCACACCGATGGAACCGAGTATCGCGAATGGAGCGCTGATGATCTTGTCGCCGATGCACGCCATCATGTAGCCGCCGCTGGCCGCGACCTTGTCGATGCAAACGGTCAATGGCACGCCCGCATCGCGGATTCGGGCCAGTTGTGACGACGCCAGACCGTAGCTGTGCACCATGCCGCCGCCGCTTTCCAGGCGCAGAACCACTTCGTCCTTCGGCGTGGCCAGGGTCAACAGCGCGGTGATCTCGTGACGCAGGCTCTCGGTGGCCGAAGCCTTGATATCGCCGTCGAAGTCGAGCACGAATACCCGGGACTTCGGCTCTGGCTGGGTCTTCTGCTTCTTCGCGGTTTTTTCGGTTTTCGCTTCGCCCTTGCGCAATGCCTTGAGCTGATCCTTGTCGAGCAGGGTCTGCTCCAGGCGCTCACGCAGGCCTTTGTAGAAATCGTTGAGCTTGCTGACTTGCAACTGGCCCGCCGATTTGCGCCGTCCCTTGCTGCGCAACGCGGCGAAACTGGCGAGCACCACCAGAATGGCGACCACCAGGGTGACAGTCTTGGCCAGGAAGCTGGCGTATTCGGTGAAAAAATCCACAGAGACTCCTCAATGCAATGCGTGAACGTGAAACACACGCGGAATGGCTCCAGCATACCCATGCGCCGGCTCGTCGGCCAGCCGTGAAACCTCTGGCAACACGCCTGTAACGGGCATTTCAAACAAGCGTATGTTTTTTCATTGACAGCTCTCCGCCATCCTCATAACCTCGCCTGACCTTCAACGTACCGGGATGACGCGGACGTGGGCAGCATCTACTTGATACGACATGGCCAGGCCTCCTTTGGTGCAGACGATTACGACGTCCTGTCACCGACCGGCGTGCGTCAGGCAGAAATCCTCGGCCAGCACCTTGCCGATCTGGGCATCAACTTCGACCGCTGCCTTGCCGGTGACCTGCGTCGTCAACAGCACACCGCCACCAGTGCACTGGAACAATTCAGTGCCAGAGGCCTGCCGGTTCCCGTTCTTGAAACCGATTCCGCCTTCAACGAATTCGATGCCGATGCGGTCATCCGCGCCCTGCTCCCGGCGATGCTGCCGGAAGAGCCGGAAGCTCTCGACATCCTGCGCAATGCCGCGCAGAACCGCGGTGAATTCCAGCGCATCTTTGCTTTGATCGTCGAACGCTGGCTCGCGGGCACTCATGACACCCCGGGGCTGGAAAGCTGGCTGGGTTTCGTCGAGCGCGTTCAGGCCGGTCTGCACCGTATTCTCGATGTGGCGGAAAAAAACCAGAAAATCGCCGTCTTCACTTCCGGCGGCACCATCACCGCCCTGCTCCACCTGATTACACAAATGCCTGCCCGACAGGCCTTTGAACTGAACTGGCAAATCGTCAACACCTCGCTCAACCAGCTGAAGTTTCGCGGTCGCGAGGTGGCTCTGGCTTCCTTCAACAGTCACGCACACCTGCAACTGCTGAAGGCCCCGGAACTCATCACTTTTCGCTGAGTCCGGCTTACTGTGACCCTGGCTGTAACCACCCAGCTCCCATGACCAAGAAAGGATCGAACCATGACCTCCGTAGCTGATGCCGTAAAAGCAATGCAAGCCAAGTTCAACCCAGCAGCCGCTGCCGGTCTGGACCTGGTCTTCGGTTTCAACATCACCGACGAAGACAAGCAATACGCACTGATCGTCAAAGACGGCACCTGCGACATCCAGGAAGGTGAAAACCCGGACGCCAACTGCACGCTTGTGCTGGACAGCGAAACCCTGAAAGGTATCGTCAGCGGCGAAACCGACGGCATGCAGGCGTTCATGGGCGGCAAGCTGCGCGTTGAAGGCGACATGATGCTGTCGATGAAACTGTCCGAGCTGTTCCCTTCGTAAGAAGCTGCTGGGTTCAAACAAATCCCGCCCTTGTGGCGGGATTTGTCGTTCATGCAAGGGGAATCAGCGCAGGGCTCGGCTTCGTCCTCCGCTCGCGGAGATACGATCAAACCTCCTGCAACAACCGCGTATCCAGCCCGAACCGCTCTTGCGAAACCATCCTGAACTGACCCTCCGCCAGATCGCAACTCACCAGCAAATTCCACGAGTGCCTCGTTGCCACCGAAGGCACCAATACAAAAGGGTGTTCAGCCAACAGTGCATCGGCAAACTTTCGCTGGTTGGGCGAGGTTTTCATCGGGGTGAGCCAGTGCGGATTGGGCACATCCTCCGGCTGCACGATTCTCACGCTGGCTTGGTGAACGATTTCAAAACAGGTCAACACATAGGGTTCCTGATCAAGCGCGTCGAAACTGCCATGGGCGGCCACCTCGAGAATCGCTGTAGATGGGTCGACCGACGCATAAACGACTCGCCGCCCGGGGGTATTCCAGCGGCCGCCGTCCCGTTTCGAACCCAGACCGCTGTCCCAGGTTTCGCTGTACACCGCGCGATCCAGCCGCCAGGCGTACCAGCGATCATCCCAGGGCAAGGGATTCATTGATAAACCCCGTATTTGATCTGGTTCAGATACTCCTCCACCATCCTGAACCCCAACGCATGTCCAACCAGATCGAGTGGCACATAGCCGTAGAAGTACGTTGCGCGTTGCTCCAGCCAGGATTCGGCCTTGGCCTGACGCCCGAACACTTCGGTGGCCAGTTCCAGTGCCGCGGCATATTGCCAGGCGAGGATGCTCTGCGGCGTGTCCAGACGCACCGGCGCGCCTTCCTTGAGCAGACGTCGCACAGTTCTCACGGATCTGCCGGTGATGCGTTTGACCATCTCGCCCTGCTGGTACAGCTCGGAGGAGGCAATCATGTTGACCACATCGAGCAGCTCGAATCCTTCGCTTGTGCAGCGCAGGACGAGCATCGGGTCGTCGCCGGTGTCCTGTCCACGCAACAGCAACTCCAGAGGCTTGCCCTCGAGCTTCTTCAAGCCGGTGAGCCGGGGCGCTTTGGCAGTCGGCATGGCGACGTCCTCCGAGGGGCATCTGGCGCGATCGTCGCGCCAGTAATGGCGAGGGGAATAAGCAGGCGTATGGCTTTCAATCAGTGGGATTCGCATGTTCCATCCTTTGTCCGGGTCCGGAGCGATCTGTGCGCTCGATGACTTCAATGTCAGGACTGATGCTATAGCCCCAGCGTCCGACGACCAACCTGAAAAAGTCGTCAGAAATATCCACGTATCTGATCGAAACACTCCTGTTTCCGTAGGACCTGAACGGAAATTTCAGCGCGTGAATTCTCGCCTTGCCTGACACAACGTTGACCTCGGTCACCTGTGGACGTGCAAGCACTGCGTACGCTTCCCGCTCCATCGAAAGCCAGGGAAGGCTCACCGGGAGCCTGCGGCCGACTCACTCAAGGAAGAATCCCATGCAATCGCTCAAGATCATTCTGCTGGCGTCAGCGTTCAACGGCCTGACGCAACGGGCCTGGCTGGAACTGCGTCACGCTGGGCACTTGCCCAGCGTGGTGCTGTTTACCGACCCGGCTTCGGTGTGTGAACAGGTCGAGCACAGCGGCGCCGACCTGGTGATCTGCCCGTTCCTCAAGGACCGTGTGCCACAGGCACTTTGGGCCGATGCCCGGCGTCCGGTGGTGATCATTCATCCCGGCATCGTTGGCGACCGCGGCGCCAGCGCACTGGATTGGGCGATCAGCAACGAACTGCCGATCTGGGGTGTCACCGCGCTGCAGGCGGTCGAAGAAATGGACGCCGGGCCGGTGTGGGCCACCTGCGAATTCAACCTGCCTGCGGGCATGCGCAAATCCGAGTTGTACAACGGCCGCGTCAGCGATGCGGCGCTGGTGTGCATCCGCGAGGTGGTGGAAAAATTCGTCGAAGGGTTGCGGCCGGTCGAACTGGATTACGCCGATCCCAGCGTGCGCGGGCGCCTGCAACCGAACATGAAACAGGCTGATCGCAGCTTCAGCTGGCACGATTGCGCGCGCTTCATCAAGCGCTGTATCGACGCAGCAGACGGGCAACCGGGCGTGCTGGCAAGTCTGGCTGGCGGGCAGTATTACCTGTATGACGCTCACCTTGACTCGCGAAGAGGCACGCCCGGCGAGATTCTTGCGGTGCATGACGACGCGGTGTTGATCGCTGCCGGCGACCAGAGCCTGTGGATCGGCGCGCTGCGACGCAAACCTCAACCCAGCGAGGAAACCTTCAAGCAACCGGCCCGGCATGTGCTCGCCGGACAACTCAACCATGTGCCAGTGCTGGGCTGGTCGATCGCCACACAGCCGTTCAGCGACGAAGCGTATCAGCCGATTCGTTACCGTGAGTCGGGCCATGTCGGGGAACTGAAGTTCGAGTTCTACAACGGCGCGATGAGCACCGAGCAATGCCAGCGCCTGGTCGCGGCACTGCGTTGGGCCAAGGCCCGGGATACGCAAGTGCTGCTGATCAGGGGCGGCCGGGGCAGTTTTTCCAACGGCGTGCACCTGAACGTGATTCAAGCCGCGCAGGATCCCGGCGCCGAAGCCTGGGCCAATATTCAGGCAATCGACGATGTCTGCGCCGAACTGCTCAGCGCGCGGCAACTGGTGGTCAGCGGCGTGACCGGCAACGCCGGCGCGGGCGGCGTGATGCTGGCGCTGGCGGCGGACATCGTGTTTGCCCGCGCCGATATCGTGCTCAATCCGCACTACAAAAGCATGGGTCTGTATGGCTCGGAATACTGGACCTACAGCCTGCCCCGCGCCGTCGGCCCGACGATCGCCGAGCAATTGACCCAGGCCTGCCTGCCGATCAGTGCGGTGCAAGCCTGGCAACTGGGCATGGTTCAGGAGATCGGCCCGCGCTGTCCGGACGAGTTTTCCCTGTGGCTGCTGCAACGAGCGAATAGCGTATTGAGTGATCCCGCTTATGCGGCGGTGCGCGAACGCAAGTTGCGGATCGATCAGGCACTGATCCGTCGATGCCGAGACGCGGAGCTGGAGCAAATGCAGGAGGACATGCTGCATGACCGCAATCGCTTTGCCGAAAAGTGCAGCCACTTCGTCTACAAGCGCAGGGTGTGTGGCACGCCGGCGCGCCTCATAGAGGATTGGGCGCGAGTGGGCTTGCTTGAGCGCACCGAGTTGGCCAGTTGATCTTGTGGTGTCTGCTTTCCCCTCACCCTGGCCCTCCCCCAGGGTGAGGGCCAGGGTGAGGGGCTTTTGACTTACAATGCGCGCCACCTCCAGACACCGGCCCCGCCTCATGGACATCGACCTCGCCCGCACTTTTCTCGAAATCGTTCGTCACGGCAGTCTCGCCGCCGCCGCGCAGAAGCTGTTCGTCACGCAAACCGCGATTACCGCACGGGTGCAGAAACTCGAAAGCCAATTGGGCAGTACGCTGTTCGTGCGCAATCGCGCCGGGGCGAAGTTGACGGCCAATGGCGAAGCGTTCGTGATCTACGCCAATCAACTGGTACAGACCTGGGAAGCCGCGCGCCGCGACTTGCCGCTGCCCGAGGGTTATCACAACGTTCTGCACATTGGTGGCGAGGTCAGCCTGTGCAATCCGCTGATGCTCAGATGGGCGGCGGAACTGCGCGAAAAAATCCCCGGACATGCGTTGCGCATGGAAATCCGCGATGGCGAAAACCTGCTGCGTCAACTCGAACACGGCGTGCTCGATGCCGCGCTGGTTTATCAGCCGGAATACTGGCCCGGGCTACAGGTCGAACAAGTGCTGGAAGAAAAGCTGATTCTGGTGCGCGCGCCCGAGCGCCCTGATCCTTACGTCTACATCGACTGGGGCCCTGACTTCCGCCGTCAACATGACGCCGCGCTGCCGGAAAAAGCCAAAGCGGCGCTGAGCTTCAACCTCGGCCCGCTGGCCCTGCAATACATCCTCGAACATGGCGGCAGCGGCTATTTCCGCACCCGGGTCGTGCGCACGTATCTGGAAACCGGGGCGCTGGAAGCCGTCACCAAAGCGCCGGAATTCGGCTACCCGACCTACCTGGTGTATTCGCGTGATCGCGACTCGGCGGTGCTGCAGCAGGCCTTCGATCTGCTCCGCGAAGTGATCCGTACCGATGACGACTGGTCGCAGCGCTGGAACCCTCTGAGCTGACACCGCAGGCGCAGTCCGGAGCATGGCGCTTGTGACCTCAAGGTTGGCCCTGCAGACATCAGCGGATCGGCTACTCTGCCGGGTATAACGACAATACCCGCAGGTGAAAGCGTTGAGGCAGACCACCGAGACATTTCGCAGCCGCTACCGTGCGGCCATTCACCCTTTGTACAACCCATGGCTGCACGGCATGTTCGTGCTGCTGTTCGGCATTCTCGCTATCGCTGCGTTCTGGCGCACGGTGCATTCGGTGAGCTGGCTGGAATGGCTGACCGTGCCGTTGACCCTGATGCTGTTCAATTTCGGCGTGTACATGGTCCATCGCCATCTCGGTCATCAGAAAAAAGCGTTCGCAAAGATGTTCTACGCCCGGCATGCCGGCGACCATCACAGCTTTTTCACCCCCGGCCATATGACCTACGACAGTGCGCGAGACTGGCGGGTGATTCTGTTTCCGGCCTGGCTGATCGTCATTCATACGCTGCTCATCACCCTGCCCCTGTGGTGGCTGCTCGCGCAGGTCAACGCCAATGTCGCCGGGCTGTTCGCCGGGTGCATGGTGCTTGGATATCTGCTCTACGAAGTGTTCCATGCCTGCGAACATCTGCCGCCGCAAAATCCGTTGAGCCGTTTGCCGTGGATCCGCCAGATGCGCCGTCTGCATGAATTGCATCATCGCCGCGAGCGCATGCAGGAACGCAATTTCAACATCGTTCTGCCCTTGATGGACTACCTGTTCGGCACGCTGTATCGCGAGCCGGAACCCGCCCCTTTGAGATATTCGAAAATGCCCATGACGCGCATGCAGCACGAGATCGACATCGCCGGCGAACCGGTCGGCGTGCTGGCCTATGCCGCCAGCGTCAGTCACTGGCCGGACTGGCATCCCTCCTCATTGAAGATTGACGCTCCGCAAGGTCCGCTGCATGCCGGTGCGCGCTTCGAAGAGGACATTCATGCCGGCGGACGTGCCGGCCATTTGCGCTGGGAAGTGACGGAATATCTGCCGGGACGGCGCTGGTGCGCCCGCGCGCAAAGCGATCAGGGCTTGTCCTTGCGGCTGACTTACGAGTGCTCGGCGGAGGCTGGCGGCACGCGCTTCGTGCGTACGCTGGAATATCGCTTTGACGGCTTGCTCATGCGCCTCGCCAATCGCCTGTTGCTCAAGCGGCGCATCGAACGCGAGTCTGCGGCGTCCATGCTCGCCCTGCGCGACACGGCCGCACAGTTCATCGGCGCGGCGAGGGCCAGCGCGTGAAATTACGTCATCTGCCGGGCCTGCTGATCGTTCTCGTCATCGCCTTCTTGCTTTTGCTGCCAACCAAAGTCGAGCCGGTGGCCTGGACACCGTCACCGGCGCCCTCGCTGAAAGACGGTATCTACGCGGACAACAAGCGCCTCAAAGGTGTGGCGAAGGTCGGGCCAAGCGACATCGAAGGCCCCGAAGCCTTGTTGCTGGAGGACGACTTCCTCATCACCGGATTACATGACGGCAGGCTGATTCGCAGCAGCCTCGACGGCACGCAGCGCAAGGTGCTCGCCGACACCGGTGGCCGCCCGTTGGGCCTGGCCCGGCATCCGAACGGCATGCTGGTGATTGCCGATGCGGTCAAGGGTTTGCTGTCGCTGGATGCGCAGGGACAAATGATTCCCTTGACCACCGAGGCCAACGGTGTGCCATTTGGATTCACTGATGATGTAGCGGTCGACAAGTCAGGCCACTACGCCTACTTCAGTGATGCCTCCAGTCGTTGGGGCTACGGCCAGGACGGCGAGGCCATCATCGAGCACGGCGCCGACGGACGCTTGCTGCGCTACGACTTTCAGACCGGCAAGACCAGCGTGCTGCTCGACAAACTGCAATTCGCCAACGGCGTCACTCTTGGCCCGGACGAGGCCTATGTGCTGGTCAACGAAACCGGCGCCTACCGCATCAGCCGCTATTGGCTGAGCGGGCCGAAGGCTGGCACCCACGACGTGTTCATCGACAACTTGCCAGGGCTGCCCGACAACCTCTCGTTCAATGGCAGCAATCGCTTCTGGGTAGCCCTGTATGCGCCGCGCAATGCCTTGCTCGACGGCACGGCTGAACATCCGTTTTTGCGCAAGATGATCGTGCGGGCATTGACGGTCTTGCCCAAGCCTGTGGAGAAGCGTGGGTTTGTCCTCGGTCTGGATCTGGACGGCAAAGTGATCGCCAATCTGCAGGATGCGAGCGATGGCAATTACTCGCCGATCACTACCGTGCGCGAGTACGGGCAGTGGTTGTATTTCGGCTCGTTGAAGGCGGGGCATATGGGGCGGATAGGGTTGGATTCGGCGCTGAAGTGAGTCAGCGGGATTTGCGCGCAATTGAATTGCGCTATCGCGAGCAGGCTCACTCCTACAGGGGTACGCATTTCAAATTGTAGGAGTGCGCCTGCTCGCGATAGCGGTCTGTCAGTTGCTGGATCTATCGAACTTGTCCGGATCGTCGTCTTCGGGTAGCTCCTCGACCGGTTCTTCAGGATGCGCAGTGGTATGCGCCGGGCTGTTCGGTTCGGGACGGGTGGGAATCGGGTCGAAACCGCCCTGCTCTTCACTGGGGAATCTGGGGTCGTTCATGTGGCACCTCGCAACGAGTCGATGGTTTGCAGACTCTGCACATTGGAGGTGCCGTTGGCCGTAGCCGTTCCCTTGGGAAAATGACCACGGGTCGGGCGATTACTGGCCCGTCAGCGGCTGCCCCGCCAGTTGGGCGACGATCTGCTCCTTGACGATTACACGCTTCTCTTTGAGCTTTTTCAGGTCATCGTCAGTGGGGGCGTCTGACTTGGCGTTCTCGGCCTCGACGACCGCTTTATCGACATCAAAATACTTGTTAAGCAACGAATCCAGCTTCGGATCCTCGGAGCGTTTTTGCTCGATCTCTTCCTTCTTGCAGCCCAGGTCCTGATACAGATCATGTGAAACCGGCATGAAACACCTCCATCAATTTGATCGACAACCAGCGCGACCGATGCGCTGACTCATTATCAGCATGGCCTTGGGCAATGGCTTCTGTCGACTCCCTGTCAGACCAGCGGTTGCCGTTCGTCGCCCTGTCGTAAATGCGATAAAACCTTTGCCGTGTCCTCCCGCTCCATTGGATAACGCTCACAAAAACCTGCGTGGAGATACCCAATGGACGGATTCAACCTGCGTCATCTCGCCCTGGCTGTTGCACTGTCTGCCGGCATGGGCAGCGCCTTTGCCGCGACTGACAACGACTTTGTCGATAACGCCGCTGCTGGTGGCATCGCTGAAATCGAAACTAGCCGCCTGGCCCTGGAAAAAAGCCAGTCCGCCGACATCAAAGCCTTTGCCAACCAGATGATCACTGATCACAGCAAGGCCAACGATGAACTGGCGGCGATTGCCAAAGCCAACGACATCGAAGTCCCGGACACCACCACGCTGGTCAAGCAGGCCAAGGAAAAGATTCTCGACATGCGCGATGAATCCTTCGATGCGGCCTACGCCAATAACCAGGTCAAGGCTCACGAAGAGACGATCGAGCTGTTCAAGAAGCAGGCGAATACCGTGACCGATGACAAGGCCAAAGGCGCTACTGAACTGAAAGCGTTCGCGCAGAAAATGCTGCCGGCGCTGGAAAAACATCTGGCCCACGCCAAAGAGCTGCAAGCCAAACACCCGAGCAAATAAACGCCCGGGCAATAAAAAAGGCCGCATCCATCGATGCGGCCTTTTTGCGTTCTGCCGATCAACCGCCATCGGTGTCGATGTCGGCGTCGGTGCTTTCGCCCGGTGCGGGGCGGTCCGGGTCAGGCTTGAAGCCGGGGCTGAATTCGTTGTTGTTGTCGTCGTGATGCTGTTTCTGATCAACTTCGCTGGCCGCACTGTCGGCCTGCCCTTTTTCGGCCGGTGCAGGCTTGGTTTGCCCCGGTGTTTGCGGGTCGATCGCCGGATCGTTGCGGTTAATCGACTCAGAGGACTGATTTTGCTGTTGCGGCGCTTGCTCGTTCATATCCACCTCATTCATAGTCCTGCCTCCCTCTTCCAGCACGACTGGAAAACGTCGGGCATGCAGATTCGAAGCCTGACGCCGTAGATTCGTTCAAAAGATCGTTGCCTGCTGCCACGCCGACTAGAGTTACCGGGGTGTTCGACGCGGCAGGCAGAAAAATTCAGCGCTGGATGAACAACTATTTCAAGCGGCAAATGTCAGTCAATTCGCGCCGGCCATTTCGCTGCGCCGGCCCCCAATACGTATCGGAGCGACACGCACATGGCAGCACTGCAGAACAGCACAGTCGAAGCAATCAAGAACAACCAGACGCAACTGCTGAGCGAATGGACCAAACGCCTCGAAGCCAGCGGCGCCACGCGCAACCTCAAGGAACATGACCTCGCGCAACAGACCCGCGATTTGCTGAGCCTGCTGCTGACCGGCCTGGAAAACGGCAATGGCAGCAAAATTGCCGCCGCAGGCTGGGAAGATACCCGCCAGTTCCTTGAAAAGCTGTCGCAAAGCCGCGCCCTGCTCGGCCAGGATTCCCAGCAAACTGCCAACTTCATCTTCGCTCTGAAGGGGCCGTTGTTCGCCCTGCTGCAAAACCATTATCAGGACCAGCCGGCACTGCTCGCCGAGCAATTGCTGGAAGTCTCCGAACTGCTCGACACCGTCGGCATGCACACCATCGGCACCTTCCAGAAATCCCGCGAGGCGGTGATCAAGCGTCAGCAGGAAGAATTGCTGGAACTGTCGACCCCGGTCGTCAAGCTGTGGGACGGCGTCCTCGCCCTGCCAATGATCGGCACCCTTGATTCGCAGCGCACCCAAGTGGTGATGGAATCGCTGCTGCAACGCATCGTCGACACCGGTTCGGAAATCGCCATCATCGACATCACCGGCGTGCCGACCGTCGACACACTTGTTGCCCAGCACCTGCTGAAAACCGTGACCGCGATCCGCCTGATGGGCGCCGATTGCATCATCAGCGGCGTGCGTCCGCAGATTGCTCAAACCATCGTCCACCTCGGTCTGGATCTGCAAGGCGTAGTGACCAAGGCCAACCTGGCCGACGCATTGAAACTGGCCCTGACCCGCTTGGGTGTCAGCCTCGTCAAGACGGCTTGACCATGGAACGTATTCCGATTCTTCAAATGGGCGAATTCCTGCTGGTGACCATTCAGGTCGACATGCATGATCAACTCGCGATGACCCTGCAGGACGATCTGTCCGAGCGCATCAGCCGGACCTCGGCGCGCGGTGTGTTGATCGACATTTCGGCGCTGGACATGGTCGATTCGTTCATCGGGCGCATGATCGGCACAATTTCCGGGCTGTCGAAAATCATGGACGCCGAAACCGTGCTGGTCGGCATGCAGCCGGCAGTGGCGATCACCCTGGTAGAGCTGGGCATGACATTGCCGGGCGTCAGTACCGCACTGAACGTCGAACGCGGGATGAAACTGCTGCGGGAACGAGTACTTGCACAATGACCGTGCGCAGCAGCGGTACTCAACCCATTCCCATTGAACAGGACGTGGTGCTGGCCCGCCAGACCACGCGCAAGCTCGCCACCGAGTGCGGCATGCGCCTGATCGACCTGACCAAACTGGTGACCGCTGTCAGCGAGCTGGCGCGAAACACCATGGTCTATGGCGGCGGTGGCGACATGGACTGGCAGGGCCCCGAGGAAAACGGCCGGGGCGGCCTGCGTCTGACCTTCCGCGACGAAGGCCCGGGCATCCCTGACATCAAACTGGCGATGACCGACGGCCGGACCTCCGGCAGCGGGCTGGGCCTGGGCCTGACCGGCGCCAAACGCCTGGTCAATGAATTCGAACTCGACACTGAGCCCGGTAAAGGCACGCGCATTACGATCACACGATGGACATGAATATCACCGGGTCGTTGACCCAGGTCCTGCCGATCGAGGACAGCAGCCAGATCGGTCACGCACGGCGCACTGCGCAGAAACTCGCCGAGCAGCATGGCTTCGATGAAAACGACGCCGGGCGCGTGGCGCTGGTGGCAACCGAACTGGCCAGTAACGTGCTCAAGCATGCCCGACGCGGCGAATTTCACCTGCGCGTACTGCCACGACCGGGCAACGGTTTCGCCATCGAGATGCAGACCGTGGATCGCGCGCAGGGCTTTGACCTGGACGCGTGTCTGGCGGATGGCTTTTCCACCGGCGGTACGCAGGGCATCGGTCTCGGCGCGGTGTCGCGTCAGACGGATGTGTTCGATGTTTACGCCGACCACCGCGGCGCCGTGCTGCTGGCGCGGATCTTTGCCCGCAGCGATCGGCAGGCCGATATCCGCTTCGGGGTCAGCCAGCATTCGTTGCATGCCGATCCAGCCTGCGGCGATGTCTGGCACCTGAAGTATGAAGGTTCGCGGATCAGCGCACTGGTGGTCGACGGCCTCGGCCATGGCGAAGACGCCGAGCGCGCAGGCCTGGCCGGGGCACAAGCATTCGCCCGGGCACCGTTCGCCGATCCTGTGGTATTGATGGAAGACCTGCATCAGGAAATGCTTGGCACCCGCGGCGGCGCCGTGGCGTTCGCCCAGTTCGACAGCCAGCGCGACGGCCTGACGTTCGCCGGTGTCGGTAACATCGGCGCCAGTCTGCTGGAGCCTGGCAAATCCCGCGGTCTGGCCTCGCACCCCGGTATCGTTGGCGGCCAGTACCGTAAAGCCAAACCCTTTGACTATGCTCACGTGAACGGACATTTATTGATCATGTACAGCGACGGCTTACAGTCCCGTTGGAATCTTGCAGACTACCCCGGCCTGGTGCATCGCCATCCCGCCGTGATAGCCAGCGTCCTGCACCGCGACTTCTGTCGCGGCCGCGATGACGTGACGGTACTGGTCGTTGCTCTGGAGGCCGCCCATGGCTGAATCGACAACCCTGAGCCCTGCCGAGCAGGCGGCGCTCATCGCCCAGCTGCAGCGTGAAACCACTGCCCTGCGCGAAGAGCTCGATGAAACCAATCAGGGCGTGCTTGCGCTGTACGCCGAGCTCGACAATCAGGCCGAGGAACTGCGTCAGGCCTCGGATCTGAAGAGCCGGTTCCTCTCGTACATGAGCCATGAATTCCGCACGCCACTGGGCTCGATCCTGAGCATCAACAGCCTGCTCGCCGACGAACTCGACGGCCCGCTCAGTCCCGAGCAACACAAGCAGGTAGCGTTCGTCAGCACTGCTGCCCGGGAACTCAGCGACATGGTCGATGACCTGCTCGATCTGGCGAAGATCGAAGCCGGGCGCATCAGCATTTCTCCGGCCTGGTTCGACATGTTCGATCTGTTTTCCGCCTTGCGCGGCATGTTCCGGCCGATCGTCGATGCGACGGCGGTGGATCTGATCTTCGAAGAGCCGCTCGGCCTGCCGCGCCTGTATACCGACGACAAGAAGCTCGGGCAGATCCTGCGCAACTTCATTTCCAACTCGCTGAAGTTCACCACCCGTGGCGAAGTGCGCGTCTCGACGCGCATGGAAGGCGAAGACAAAGTGCGCTTCGCCGTCAGCGATACCGGCATCGGCATTGCGCCAGAACTGCATGACACGCTGTTCGAGGACTTCTCCCAGGTCGATTCGCCGTTGCAGAAACGCTTGCGCGGCACCGGTCTGGGTCTGTCACTGTGCAAGCGTTTCGCCGCGCTGCTGGGCGGTGAAGTCGGGGTTGAAAGTACCCCGGGCGTCGGCTCGACGTTCTTTGTCATCATCCCGCTGGCAATCGCTCTGGAGAACGTCGATGAATCGTGACATCCGCCTGCTGATTGTCGATGACAACGTCGCCACCCGTTACGCCTTGCGCCGGCGTCTGGAGCGCCACGGCTACGCGGTGCTCGAAGCCGGCACCGGCAGTGACGGTCTGGCCCTGATCGAGAGCGAAGCCCTCGATGCGTTGATCCTCGACGTCAACCTGCCGGACATGAGCGGTTTCGATATCGTCCGCCTGCTGCGCGCCGACCCGCGCACCGCGCTGCTGCCGGTGATCCATGTGTCAGCAGCCTCGATCCAGACCGGCGACATCATCACCGGTCTGAACGCCGGCGCCGATGCCTACCTGATTCACCCGGTCGACCCCGACGTACTGCTGGCGACGCTGCGCACCTTGCTGCGGGTGCGCGACACGGAAAACGCCCTGCGCGAAAGCGAGGCACGTTTTCGCGAGATTTTCGCCAACGTCTCGGCGCCGATTGCGGTAATCGATGCCAATCTGAATGTGCATGAATGCAACCATGCCTTTGCTCAGTTGATCGTCGACAACCGTGACCCACAGGCCCTGCGTGAATGTTTCGCCGAAGATCAATGCTCGATCCTCGATGAACTGCGTCTGCGACTGGTCGACGGCGAGCGCTGGAAAGGCACGCTGAACATGAGCGTGCAAGGCGAGATTCGCGAAACGCAGTGGCAGATTTCGCCGTATCGCACCCCGGAATTGAGCCTGGTATTCGTCGAAGATGTCACCGAACATCGCCACCGCGAGCGCTCGCATCTGGCGCGACTGGATGACACCACCACACAATTGGCTAAGGAAGTTGCCGAACGCGTGCACGCCGAAGCGCAATTGCTGCAAGTGCAGAAAATGGATGCACTGGGCAAGCTCACCGGCGGTATCGCCCACGACTTCAACAACCTGCTGACCGGGATCATCACCAGTCTGGAACTGATTCAGAAACGCGTGGCCGATGAGCGCCTGGACAAGGTGCAGTTCTATACCGAAGCAGCGCTGAACTCGGCGATGAGCGCGGCCTCGCTGACCCATCGTCTGCTCGCGTTCGCCCGTCAGCAGCCGCTCGACACCCGGCCGGTGGATATCAACGAGCACGTTCGCTCGCTGGAAGAATTGCTGGTGCGCACCATCGGTGAGCGCATCACCCTGAAGCTGGAACTGACCAACAAACCGGCGATTGCGCTGGTGGATCCGGTGCAGCTGGAAAGCGCGGTGCTCAACCTGGTGATCAACGCCCGCGATGCCCTGCCCTCCGGCGGCAATATCTGGGTCAACACCTACGCCGCTTATTCCCACGGCGATCCGAATCTGGCCGATGGCGCTTACGTGGCGCTGTCGGTACGCGACGACGGCACCGGCATTGAACACAACGTGATCGACAAAGTGTTCGAACCGTTCTTCACCACCAAACCGTTGGGCCAGGGCACCGGGCTCGGCCTGTCGACGATTTACGGTTTTGCCCGTCAGTCTGGCGGTGACGCGCACATCCGCAGTGTTGCCCGGCGTGGCACCGAAGTGACGATCATGCTGCCCGGCACCAACGACCCGACCGGCGCCGACTTGCCTGTGCCGGTGCCTGATGCCAAAGGCAGTGGCGAGCATGTGCTGATCGTCGAAGACATGGCCACTGTTCGCTTGTTCGTCAACGAAGTGCTGGAAGATGCCGGCTATCGCTGCACGCAGGCGGCGGATATCGAGTCGGCGCTGGAGCGCTTGCAGAATGACCCGTCAATCGACCTGCTGCTGACCGACGTCGGCCTGCCGCGCATGAGCGGCCGCGAACTGGCGGATGTCGCCCGCGGCTGGAATGCAGGGCTGCCGATCCTGTTCATGACCGGCTACGCCGAAACCGCGATCAACCGCCAGGTCTTCCTCGGCACAGGGATGGAAATGCTGGTCAAACCGTTCCAGATCAGCGAACTGCTCGACAAGGTCCGCCGCACGCTCGATGGCGCCTGAATCAAAGCACATCCCCCTGTAGGAGTGAGCCTGCTCGCGAAGGCGTCCGACCAGTCAATTCGTCTGCGACTGACACTCCGCTTTCGCGAGCAGGCTCGCTCCTACAAGGGATCCGGGGCGTGACCAACTTTCTGGGTACACCTCGCAAAACTGTAGGAGTGAGCCTGCTCGCGAAGGCGTCCGGTCAGTCAACTCATCTGTTACTGACACTCCGCTTTCGCGAGCAGGCTCACTCCTACAAGGGATCCGGGGCGTGACCAACTTTCTGGGTACACCTCGCAAAACTGTAGGAGTGAGCCTGCTCGCGATAGCGTCCGGTCAGTCAACTCATCTGTTACTGACACTCCGCTTTCGCGAGCAGGCTCACTCCTACAAGGGATCCGGGGCGTGACCAACTTTCTGGGTACACCTTGCAAACCTGTGGGAGCGAGCCTGCTCGCGAAGGCCTCCGGCAGGGCGCCACAATCAGCGGCTTAAAGCACGGGCAAGAAACGGCGCGGTCTTGCTCTTCTTGCTGGCGGCGACTTTCTGCGGTGTGCCGGCGGCGACGATCCTGCCGCCCTGATCACCGGCGCCGGGGCCGATGTCGATCACCCAGTCGCTCTGCGCGACCACACGCATTTCGTGCTCGACCACGATGACCGTGTGCCCCGCCGTTACCAGCGTGTCGAGTTGCTCCAGCAACCGATCGACATCCCTGGGGTGCAAGCCCGTGGTCGGCTCGTCCAGCACATACAGGGTCGCGCCACGCTGACTGCGCTGCAACTCGGTTGCCAGTTTGATCCGCTGCGCTTCACCACCGGACAGTTCCGTGGCAGGTTGCCCCAGGCGCAGATAACCCAGGCCGATATCGCGCAGCACCTCCAGCGAACGCCGGATCCCCGCCTGCTCGGCAAACACTGCCACCGCTTCATCGACGGTCAATTGCAGCACCTGGGCGATGCTCAAGCCCTGCCAGAGAATCGCCAGTGTCTCAGGGTTGTACCGCGCGCCATGGCAGGTCGGGCACGGTGCATACACGCTGGGCATGAACAGCAATTCGACGCTGACGAAACCCTCACCCTCGCAGGTGGCGCAACGGCCCTTGGCGACGTTGAAGGAAAACTGCCCGGCGTCATAGCCTGCCGCTTGCGCCTCGGGCGTCGCGGCGAACAGTTTGCGCACGTTGTCGAACAACCCGGTGTAGGTCGCCAGATTGGAACGCGGTGTGCGTCCGATCGGTTTCTGATCAACCTGTACCAGCCGCTTGATCGACTCCAGGCCGGTGGTGATCTGGCCAGTGCTGGGGGTTGGCGTGTCGTCTTCCAGGCTCGGTTCTTCCGACTCGACCTCGGCTATCGGCCGGCCCAATTGCGCGCCGACCAGTTCCAGCAATGCCTGACTGACCAGACTGGATTTACCGGAGCCAGACACCCCAGTCACCGAGGTGAAACAGCCCAAGGGAAATTCAGCGCTGAGATTATTCAGGTTGTTGCGCGTGACACCCTCCAGCTTCAGCCACCCGCCCGGCTTGCGCGCGGTGCGCTCGGGGCGCTGATTTTCGGCGAACAGATAAGCCCGGGTCTGCGAATCCTCGACGGTCGACAATCCATCGGGCGGACCGCTGTACAACACCCGCCCACCCTTCTCACCCGCTGCCGGACCGACGTCGATCAGCCAGTCGGCACGGCGCATGGTTTCGACATCATGCTCGACCACGAACAATGTGTTGCCGTCAGCCTTCAGCCGTTGCAACGCCTCGAACAGCGCCTCGCCATCTGCCGGGTGCAGGCCGGCCGATGGCTCGTCCAGCACATAAATCACCCCGAACAGCTGCGAACCCAACTGCGTGGCCAGGCGCAAACGCTGCAACTCGCCCGACGACAAGGTCGGCGTACTGCGTTCCAGCGCCAGATAACCCAGGCCGAGATCGGTCAGGGTGCTGACGCGCTCCAGCAGATCTTCAGCAATGCGCTGCGCCGCAAGGCGTTTTTCCAGCGACAGATTCGGCGTGTGACGCACGTCCGGCGCGCTGGCGTGACCACTGGCGCCATGGGCGACCCGCTGTTTGCGGGCCTCGCGCGTCTGCGCATGGCTGAGGGTGTCGCCGCTCTCCTCGGCCTGCTCCAGATAACTGGTCGCTGCCACCGGCCGCAGCACTTCGGCCACTTGCAGCAACGGCATTTGCGACAGCTCGCCGATGTCGTAACCCGCAAAAGTCACTGACAACGCCTCGCGCTTGAGCCGCTTGCCCTCGCACAACGGGCACGGGCTGCCGCGCATGAACTGCGAAACGCGCTTCTTCATCAGCGCACTTTGCGAGTGGGTGAAGGTGTGCAGGATGTAGCGCCGAGCGCCCGTGAAGGTGCCCTGATAACTCGGTTCCATCTTGCGTTTGAGGGCGACGCGGGTTTCTTCCGGGGTCAGCCCGGCGTACACCGGCACGGTCGGCGTTTCTTCGGTGAAGAGAATCCAGTCGCGCTGCTTTTTCGGCAGTTTCTTCCAGGGAATGTCGACGTCGATGCCCATGGTCACGAGGATGTCGCGCAGGTTCTGGCCCTGCCAGGCCAGCGGCCAGGACGCCACGGCGCGCTGGCGGATGGTCAGGTTCGGGTCCGGCACCATCAGCGCTTCGGTCACTTCGTAGACGCGGCCAAGCCCGTGACACTCCGGGCAGGCGCCCTGCGGCGTGTTCGGCGAAAAGTCTTCGGCATACAACATCGGCTGCCCCGGCGGATAGCTGCCGGCGCGGGAATAAAGCATGCGGATCAGGCTCGACAATGTCGTCACGCTGCCCACCGAGGAACGCGCGCTCGGCGTGCCGCGCTGCTGTTGCAGAGCCACGGCGGGCGGCAGACCTTCGATGGAATCGACATCCGGCACGCCGACCTGATCAATCAACCGCCGCGCATACGGCGCCACCGACTCGAAATAACGCCGCTGGGCCTCGGCATACAGCGTGGAAAACGCCAGCGACGACTTGCCCGAACCCGAGACGCCGGTGAACACCACCAGCGCATCGCGGGGAATATCGACATCCACGTTCTTCAGATTGTGTTCGCGGGCGCCGCGCACGCGAACCATGCCGGCGGGGGCTTTTGGGTTGGGCTTGGGAATCATCGGCGTGCCTTGTGTTGAAAACCGGGGCAGCGCTCGGCCTCAGGTGCCGAGCACCTCGCAAATCATCTGCAGTAAAGCTTGCGGGCTGTAAGGTTTGCCGAGCAGATGCGTATCGGGACTGAGCTGGTGGTCGCGGGAAATGATGTCGCGGGTGTGGCCGGAGGTGAACAGCACCGGCACGGGTGGCATCTGCACCTTGGCCCACGCCGCAAGATCGGAACTCTTGATCAGGCCGGGCATGACCACATCGGTGAAGATCAGATCGATTTCTATGCCTTCCAGCAACATCTGCATGGCGACGTCGCCATTGCCCGCCGTCATCACCCGATAGCCTTCTTCCCGCAGCAACTCCACCGCAGAAGCGCGTACCGCGTCGTTGTCTTCCACCACCAGAATCGTCTCGTGACCACCGCCCTTGCGTTCGCCGACGCTGGCTGTCTCTTCGCGGACCGGACGCAGACTGCGGGGGAAATACAGCTGCACTCGCGTACCTTCGCCGAGCTGGCTGTCGATCTCGACGTGGCCGCCGCTCTGTTTGACGAAGCCGAACACCATGCTCAAACCCAGGCCGGTGCCCTGTCCGTCGGCCTTGGTGGTGAAGAACGGTTCGAAGACCTGCTCGAGCATCTGTGGGGCAATACCCACGCCAG
Source organism: Pseudomonas sp. RIT-PI-o (assembly GCF_001297215.1). Classification (NCBI taxonomy): domain Bacteria; kingdom Pseudomonadati; phylum Pseudomonadota; class Gammaproteobacteria; order Pseudomonadales; family Pseudomonadaceae; genus Pseudomonas; species Pseudomonas sp. RIT-PI-o. The sequence goes on from NZ_LHPA01000011.1 coordinate 214,581, forward strand.
TGTCGCTGACCGCCACGCGCACATACTCGCCAGCCGAAATGCCTTTGCCGGCACAGAACTCGTTGTCGAGACGCACATTGGCAGCGCTGAGGCCGATAACCCCCTCGCCCTTCATCGCGTCGCGGGCGTTGATCGCCAGATTGAGAATGGCGTTTTCCAACTGGTTGCGGTCGACGTTGATGTGCCATGGCTGCGGCGGCAGCTGCACGTCGATCTGAATGGTTTCGCCCAACGCGCGTTGCAGCAATTCGCCGACGCCTTCGAAAATCTGTTGTGGATTGCACACGGCGGGCGAAAGCGGTTGGCGTCGGGCAAACGCCAGCAGTTGCGAAGACAATTTGGCACCGCGTTCGACCGCTGCCAGCGAAGCCCCGACCCGGCGCTGTACGTTGGCATTGTTCGGTTCATGCCGCGCGAGCAAATGCAGATTGCCGGCGATGACCTGCAGCAGGTTGTTGAAGTCGTGGGCGACACCACCGGTGAGGCCGCCGATGGCTTCGAGTTTCTGCGACTGCCGCAGTTGTTCTTCCGCGGCCAGTCGCGCATCGACTTCGGCGGCCACGCGCTGTTCGAGGTTGCGGGTGAATTTGAGCAGTGATTCTTCGGCGTTCTTGCGCTCATGAATATCGATCAGCACGCCGGGGAAACGAAACGGCCTGCCCTGCTCATCGAACTCACAGGCGCCGCTGGCCAACACCCACAGGTACTGACCATCGGCGCGCTGCACACGGTATTCGGCGTTGTACGGCTCGCCAGTGCGTACGCAATGGGCAACGCGGTCCTGCACCCAGGGATGGTCGTCAGGATGGATGCGCGATTCGGCGATGTCTTGTTGCAGATCGCTCAGGTCCTGGTCAGCGGGATAGGAGAAGGTGCGGGCGAAACGTTCATCGGCGGACAAGCGATTGTTCTTGATGTCCCAGACAAACGAGCCCAGCAGTGCGCCGGCATTCAAGGCCAGGCGCACGCGCTCATTGTCGGCCCGGTAGGCATCTTCCGCTGCCTGGCGCAGGCGCTCGGAATGCACCAGTTCGGTGGTCTCGACCACCATCGCCATGACGCCGCCAGGCACGCCTTCGTCGTTGGCGACCGGGCTGTAATACAAATCCATCCAGACGTCTTCCGGGACGCCGTCGCGCAGCAATACCAGTTCTTTGTTGCGATAGGACAAGGTACCGCCGGCCAGGCAGGTGTCGACGACGTGACGATTGAATTCGGCTACCTCCGGCCAGCCCAGTTCGACTGGCACGCCGAGCAGGTAGGGATGGCGGCCGCCGGCGAATTCGGAATAGGCGTCGTTATAGATCATGTAGCCGGCGTGGCCCCAAAGCATCACCATCGGCAGCGGCGAGGCCAGCATCAGTTGCACGGTGTTGCACAGGCTGGCCGGCCAGTCGGCGAGCGGACCCAGTTCGGTATGGCTCCAGTCGAACGCACGTATGCGTCCGGCCATTTCGCCTTTCCAGCCCTCACAGCCGTGGCTTTCGGATAAAAACTGCATCGCCTGACTCAGTGTCCTTTTTTGCGGTTTTCCGATCTATCGCAACGCTTCAACGACGCGACGCCCGTGTGTTTCGAGGCTTTGAAAGCGCATTGGTTTCATTGGAGGTATAGCCGATTTGCGACGCCGAGCCATTCAGACGCCAATCAAGTGTTTGAGTGGGTGATAGCCGGTTTTCATTTTCGCCGCAACGTCGAGAATCGCCTTCTCGATTCCGTTGAGGTGGGTGCAGGTCAGCTCGATCGCAGCGCTCTGATTGCCGGCCTCGATGTACTCGAGCAAACGCAGATGTTCATCGTCGCGGCATGCCTGATGGCTGTCGTCGTCGAGCGCGGCGGCGTACAGCGAGGCGCGCGAGATCAGCTTCTGGAACCAGTCGAGCAACACCGGGTTGTTCAGACTGCGCGCCAGTTTGATGTGGAACTCGCCCAGCAGGTGAATCAGCCGCTCGTGGTCGCCGGCGGCGTGCGCGGCATCTTCCAGCAACAGGTGCGCACGCAGATCCTGCATCGCCACGGCGTCCTTGCGCCGGCACAGTTCAGTGACGATGCCGATTTCGATCAGCCGCCGGGTTTCGAACAGCGAACGGATCTCCTCGTCACTGGGCAACGACACCGACGCGCCTTTGTTGGGCTCGGTGGTGACCAGGCCATCGGCTTCCAGTTGTTTGAGCGCAGCGCGCACCGAGGTGCGACTGACATTGAACAGTTCGGCCAGTGAGGCCTCGCCCAGCTTCATGCCGGGGCGCAACGAACGCTTGCTGATCGCCGCGTAAACCCCTTGGTAGACGCGGTCGACCGTGGTTTCCAGTTTCTTTTCGGTCATTCGAACACTCCTTTGGCATCGGACAGCCAGCCCTTGGCGATGGCTGGCCATGGAAAAAGAGCGGCAGACGCAGATTAATCCGCGCATGGCTAAATTGCATTCATATATTGCACAGCGGCGGATGAGGGTGCTGAACATCGGCCAATCGCGGGAGTTCGTTTTGGCGAGGTGATGGATTATCTGCCGACCACTCGTTGCGAGCGTGGGCAGTAGCGAACGGATTTGGCTTTGCGCCAAATAAACCGACGGACAACCCATTCCCTTGTGGGAGCGAGCTTGCTCGCGAAAGCTTTCTGTCAGTCAACATCACCGTTGAATGACATACCGCTTTCGCGAGCAAGCTCGCTCCCACAGGGATTTATGGAGTTATCTCAGTCGGTGCCGTACTTCGGCGAACGCGGTCCATACAGCAGACCCGCCGGGTGTCCGGCCGACAGCAGACGATTGCTCGCGACACCGGCAATCGGGTAACCGGCATCGGTGGAGCTGTTGATGATCTGCTTCACCGCAGCAGTGATGAGCATGCCGATCAACCCACCGCCACCGTTGTTGCCACCCTCTTCACTCGATGCCCGCGCCGCTCCGGTCCAGAGCGTGGTACCACTTTTCAGGTCGACCAGTTTCGCCGTCGCCGTTACTGCGGTTTCGCTGCTGATCACCATGTAACGCGTACCGTACTCGGTCACGGTGATGTACAGCGCCGCGTCCGCGCCGAAGATTTCCTTGAGCTTGGCAGGCGGCGCCTGGTGAATGTCATCCGGGGTGGTCAGGCCGTTCTGGCGGAACGTTTCGTCGACCAGCGTGATCGGCAATACGTAGTACCCGGCTTCGGCGAGTGGAAAAGTCACCTGCGACAACAGGCTGTACGACGCCTTCACATCCGGCGAAGTGTTCAGCGGTGGCAGCACCAGGATGGTCTTGGGCCGCGCCTGTTTGTAGGCCGCGTAATCCACGGTCTTGGGCGCGACACAGCCGCCCAGCACGGTCAGGGCCAGTACGCCGGCGAACAGTTTCAAGGTACGCGAGATCATTGCACGGCTCCGGCCTTGGCGTTTTTAAGCAGAAAATCCATATAGGTGCCGGACTCGGGAAACAGCGTTTTCTCGGTGTTGAACTGCTGCACCATCTGGTCGTCCTTGCCCATGCTCAGATAGAGCAGACCAAGGTGCGCGTGGTAACCCGGCGGCACAGCCTTGCCGGTGGAACGAATCTTCTGCAGATCACGTTCGAGTGCTTCGGCCTGGGCTTCCTTAGGCTCTTCGCCTTTGAAATATTCGTAGACCTGAGGCTCGTAGCCCTCCCATTGATAGAGGGTTTTCGGGGCCGCACAACCGGCCAGCACAGTGCTGGCAGCCAGGGTCAGCGCCATCAGCGAGCGCGAAAAAAACGGGTTCATGTGTAGTGCTCCTTGCAGTGGGCGATGATCAGTTGCCCGGTTTCCAGGCGCCAGCGTTCATGCCATCGACCAGACGATTGATCGCCTCGCGCATGGCCAGATCGAGGACTTTGCCGTTGAGTGTCGAGTCGTAGGCAGCGGTGCCGCCGAAACCGATGATTTCGCGATTGGACAAGGCGTACTCACCGGCGCCCTGGGTCGAATAGACCACTTCCGAGGTGCTGATGTTGACGATGTTGAGGTTGACCTTCGCGTAGGCGACCTGGGTCTTGCCACGGCCGAGAATGCCGAACAACTGATGATCACCGGTCTCTTTGCGGCCAAACTCGGTGACATCACCGGTTACCACGTAATCGGCGCCTTTGAGACGCTGGGCCTGACCCTTGATGGTTGCTTCCTGCTGGATTTCGCCCATGTTGTCGCGATCCAGCACAGAGAAGCGGTTGGTCTGCTGCAAGTGGGTGATCAGAATGGTCTTGGCTTGACCGCCGAGACGATCGACACCATCGGAGAAGATCCCGCGCATATAGCTGGAGCGGTTGTCGAACTTGCCCACGGCCATTGGCACGCGAACCCCGGTCCAGACTTGGGATGCGCTTTCAACCTTCGCCACCGGCAGCGCGCGGGAGCTTTCGGTGGCGCAGCCGGCCAATGTCGTGGCGAGGGTGCCCAGCACCGCGATGGCGACGCTTGAAACCAGCATCCGGGAGATCATTCTCATTGAGTATTCCTTTGAAAAACGCAGATGTCCCGGCACGACAATGCGCTCGGGAGCTGAAAAGGCGCGGGATTATGACAAAGTGCCATCATTGAGAACAGGTTTTTTTTGGCGCCAATGAAATGGCTGGACCGGCCGTTTGCAGTTCCACTGTGGGAGCGAGCCTGCTCGCGAAAGCGGCGTATCAGGCTAATTCTCTCTGACTGATTGACCGCTTTCGCGAGCAGGCTCGCTCCTGCAGGGGGTTGAGGTTTGGCTTGGGTGCCTGGAATCAGTGGAAATCCCGGCTCTGCACGTGAATGCCATTGAGCAGTGGGCTGAGGTCGCTCATGCGCCCGGCGATCAGGTGGCGCACATCGCCTTCGCGTTCCCAGCGGCCATCGACCTTGAGCAATTGCGAACCGACCAGCACCTGTCGCTGACGCTCGGCCAGATCACGCCAGACCACCACATTGACGTTGCCGAACTCGTCTTCCAGGGTTACGAACGTCACCCCGCTGGCCGTGCCGGGGCGCTGCCGGCCGGTGACCAGCCCGGCCACGCTGACCGGCCGGCCATGTTCAATATCCAGCAATTCCCGCGAGCTGCGGCAGCGCCGCGCCTGCAACTCGCCACGCAATAACGCCAGCGGATGCGGCCCCAGTGTGGTGCCCACCGTGGCGTAATCGGCATGCAGGTCTTCACCAACGCTGGGTTTGGGCAGGACGATTTTGTCTTCTTCTTCGTTGGGCAGTCCGGCGAACAGGCCGAGTTGTTTCTGCACCCCGGCCACCTCCCAGCGCGCACGATGGCGGTGCCCGGCCAGACCGCGCAAGGCGCCGGAGTCCGCCAGCAAGGCTTGCGCACGGCTGTCGAGGGCGGCGCGTTCGCCCAGATCCGCGACATCGGCAAAGGCTCCGTGGCGGCGCGCGCTTTCAATGCGCCGGGCGTCCTCTTCGCGAAAGCCTTTGATCATGCGCAGGCCCATGCGAATCGCCGGTTGCCCGGCACTCAGCGGCTCGAGGCTGCAATCCCAATCGCTGGCCCGCACATCCACCGGGCGGATCTGCAATTGGTGCCGGCGCGCGTCCTGCAGAATCTGATCAGGGCTGTAAAAGCCCATCGGCCAACTGTTGATCAACGCACAGGCAAACGCCGCCGGCTCGTGGCATTTGAGCCAGCAACTGGCGTAGGTCAGCAAGGCGAAACTGGCGGCGTGGGATTCGGGGAAGCCGTAACTGCCGAAGCCTTTGATCTGCTCGAAGATCTGCGCGGCGAATTCCGGGGTGTAGCCGTTTTTTTTCATGCCGGCGGCCAGACGTTCCTTGTGCGGTTCCAGTCCGCCATGGCGCTTCCACGCAGCCATGGAACGACGCAGCTCATCGGCCTCGCCGGGGCTGTAGTCGGCAGCAACGATGGCGATCTGCATGACCTGCTCCTGAAACAGCGGCACGCCCAGGGTTCTTTTCAGCACGACTTCGAGCGCCGGAGACGGATAGGTTTCCGCCTCTTCGTTATTACGCCGGCGCAGATACGGATGCACCATGCCGCCCTGAATCGGCCCCGGCCGGACGATCGCCACTTCGATCACCAGATCGTAGAACGTCTGCGGTTTCAGGCGCGGCAGCATCGACATCTGCGCGCGCGACTCGATCTGGAACACGCCGACGGTATCGGCGCGGCTGATCATTGCGTAGGTCGGTTTGTCTTCGGGCGGGATCGTCGCGAGCGTCAGATCCAGTTCGCGATGCCGGCGCAGCAGGTCGAAACAACGACGGATCGCACTGAGCATGCCCAAGGCGAGGATATCCACCTTGAGCAGGCCGACCGCATCGAGGTCGTCCTTGTCCCATTGAATGATGGTGCGATCGGCCATGGCTGCGTTTTCGACCGGCACCAGGGTGTCCAGCGGCTGCTCGGAAATCACGAAACCGCCAGGGTGCTGCGACAGGTGCCGGGGGAAGCCGATCAGTTGCCCGGTCAGGCTCAACACCCGGCGCAGCACCGGACTGTCCGGGTCGAAGCCACCCTCGCGCAAGCGCTCCAGCGGCGGCGTTTCATCACTCCAGCGGCCGCAGCAATCGGCCAGCGCATTGATCTGATCCGGCGGCAGGCCCAGAGCTTTGGCCACATCGCGCACGGCGCCGGTGGCATGGTAGGTGCTGACCACTGCCGTCAGCGCAGCGCGCCGCCGACCGTAACGGTTGAACACGTATTGCAGGACTTCTTCACGGCGCTCGTGCTCGAAATCGACGTCGATATCCGGCGGCTCGTTGCGCTCCCTGGACATGAAGCGCTCGAACAGCAGCGTGGTGCGATCCGGATCGATCTCGGTGATGCCCAGGGCAAAACACACCGCCGAATTGGCTGCCGAACCGCGGCCCTGGCAGAGGATTTTCTGCGTGCGGGCAAAGCGCACCACGTCGTGCACGGTGAGGAAGTAGCTTTCGTAGCCGAGTTCGGCGATCAGTTGCAGTTCGTCGTCAATCTGCTTGAGTACCTTGGCCTGAGGCCCTTCCGGCCAGCGCCAGGCGATGCCCTCCTCGGTCAGTTGCCGCAACCAGGAACTGGCACAGTGGCCCTCGGGCACCAGCTCTTTCGGATATTGATAGCGCAGTTCGCTCAGATCGAAGGTGCAGCGTCGGGCCAGGTTGACCGATTCCTCGAGCAAGGCCGGCGGATACAACTCGCGCAGCACATCGAGACAGCGCAGATGCCGCTCGCCATTGGGGTGCAGACGCAGACCCGCCTCGGCGACAGGGACGTGATGACGAATCGCGGTCATGGTGTCCTGCAAGGCACGGCGGCCACGGGCGTGCATGTGCACATCGCCGCTGGCCAGCGCTGGAATCTGCAGCTCATTCGCCAGCCCCGATAGTGCCGCCAACCGCTGTTGGTCGTTCTGCCCGCAATGCAGTTGCACCGCCAGCCACAGGCGTTCGCCGAAAGTCTGTTTCAGCCAGCGGCCCTCTTCCCGGTCATCCGCCGAATCCGGCACCCACACCACCAGCAACCCCGGCAGCGCTTGGTCGAAGTCTTCACGCAGTACCTGATACTGGCCTTTCTGCGTACGTCGCCGGGCGCGGGTGATCAAACCGCACAGGGCCTGATAACCAGCAAGGTTCTCCACCAGCAGCACCAGTTTCGGTCCGTTGTCGATGCGCATCTCGCTGCCGATAATCAGCGGCAATTCGACGGACTTTGCCGCTTGCCATGCGCGGACGATCCCGGCCAGGGTGCATTCATCGGTGATCGCCAGCGCCTGATAACCCTGCTTTTTCGCCCGTTGAAACAGCTCCAGTGCACTCGAGGCACCACGCTGGAAACTGAAGTTCGACAGGCAATGCAGTTCGGCATATCCGGTGTTCATGCGAACCAGCCCTGCAGCCACAGCGGACCGCCCTCACCCACGGCGCGCCAGGCCCAGCCTTGTTGACCGGCGCGGTTCTGGATCAGGTAATAATCACGCCGCACGTCGCCACCGTCCCACCAACCGGATTCGATGCGTTCCGGCCCCATGAGAATCCGCGCCGAACCTTCCGGCACGCTTTGCAGTTCATTGAGCAGCCAGCCGGGACGCTGGACGCTGGGCAAACCTGTGCAAGGCTGTTTATCGACGGCGTTCTGCCATGCGCACTCGGGGCGATGATCGGCCTGAAAGCGCAACCCCTGCACGGCATCATCACCCAGCCGTGCGCGCAGGCGTTCGCGCAATTGTTCCCAGGGCAAAGTCTGCTGCGGGCGGTCGTCGAACAGCTCCTGATACTGCGGCACGAAACTCGGCAGGTCTTCGGCGCGCAAGCGAAAACCCCGTACCGGCGCCTCGACCTGCACGTGTTCGAGTCGCCCACGGGCCAACTCGAAGAGCATTGCCGCATCACGTTCGGCACTGAGCAGACCGACCTTGATCACCGTGTCCGGCAGCCCTGCGTGTTCCAGATGCAAATCGAAACGCTGCACGCCACTGTCGCGCCCGCAAAGGAATGCCGACAGATCGCCGGTCAGGCGTCGTAACGGAAACAGCAAGGCCTGATGGGATTGCACGTCGAAATTCAGTTCGATGCGGATATCGAAACGGTCTGGCGGCAGATAGAACGCCAGCGCCAGAGGGCGTGCGCCGAACAGTGTGTCGAGGTGTTTGAGCATCTGCGCCTCGAAACGTCGGGCCAGTGCCTGACGTGGCAGGCTTTGTACCTGACTGAGATTGCGCAGGCCCATGCGCGACAACGCCGTAGCGACATTGGGTTCCAGGCCGACACGGTCGACAGGCAATTGCCCGAGGTGATGCTGCAAGGCTTCGCCGTCCGGCACCACCAGGCCATCGTAAGCATTGGCCAGCACCCGCGCGGCCACCGGGTTCGGCGCGGCGACGATACGGTGCCGAAAGCCGAGGTCTTGCAACTCTTGGCGCAGGCGAGCTTCGAATTGCGGCCAGGTGCCGAACAGGCCGAGGCTCGATTCAATCTCGAACACCACGGTGCGTGGGTAATGCACGCTGACCTGCGCGCTGAAGCGATAGGCCCACGCAGCAAGAAACTGCTGCCAGTGTTCGACCTCGGCCACCTCGTAATCAGCGGTGGCAAAGCCTTTGCTCATGGCTTGCGCGGCAGTCATCGACATGCCGGGGCGCAGGCCGAGTTTACGCGCCGCCGGATTCACTGCTTGCAGCACCCTGCGCTGGGCCGGGCCGCTGAGCAGCACCAACGGCTCATCAGGATCGGGCCGCTGACGCAGCACGGCATCGAGGGCCAATTGCGGAAACAGAATACATACCCAGCGCATGACGATCAGTGCCCCACGGCAAAGGCAATCGGCGCCGCACGCGCCAGCCCGCCGCGGCACTTGAGCACCCGTAGCTGCGCCGGTCTGGCATCGATGGCAATCCGTAACGCTGCCGGTGAGGGGTTGACCGCTTCGCTCAACGGGCGCCAGGCAAAGGCCAGGGTCTGGCCGGTTTCCGCCGCCACCTGCAAACGCCGCAGCGCACGGTCATCGGCCTTGTTCGGCCAGCACAGCACTGCGCCGCAACTGCCCGAGCGCAAGCACTGCTCCGCCGCCCACAAGGCATCGCGTTCACTGGCCTGAATCACCGACAACTGGCGCAGATCAACCCCGGCATTGGCCCAGGCCTGCGGGTACGGCACAAATGGCGGTGCCACCAGCACGATGCGTTCACCCGCCGCCGACAATCGCGCCAGGGTCGGCCAGACCAGTTGCAGTTCACCGACACCGGGGCCGGCGAGGAGGATTTCGCTCAGCGCCGCTTCCGGCCAGCCGCCGCTGGGCAGGGCCGCGTCCAGAGCAGCATGCCCGGTCGGCTGCGGGCTCGCCGCCGGTGGCGCAGGCCGGCCGCGCCAGACCTGGCCGCCATTGAACAGCGTATCCAGTGCAACGACGGCGCCCATCAGCCTTGCCTCACCAGGCCACAGAACACGCCTTCGATGGCCAGATCCTGATCATCACGCACAACGATCGGCTGATAAGCCGGGTTGCGTGGCAACAGGCGCACTTCATCTGCGACCCGTTCGAAGCGTTTGATGGTCACTTCACCGTCCAGACGCGCAACGACGATCTGGCCGTTGAGCGCTTCGGGATTGCGCCGCACCCCGACCAGATCGCCGTCGAGGATGCCGTCTTCGATCATCGAGTCGCCCTGCACCCGCAGCATGTAATCCGGGGTGCGCGAGAACAGTGCCGGGTCGAGCAGCAACCGGTTATGGATGTCGGCATCGGCGCCAATCGGCGCACCGGCGGCCACGCGACCGAGCACGGGGATCTCCAGCAACTCCGGACGCGGCGGTTGCCCCAGCAGGCGAATGCCGCGGGCCTGATGCGGATTGACCTCGATGAAACCGGCTTCGGTGAGCGCCAGCACATGCTTGCGCGCCACGCTGCGCGAGGCAAAACCAAACGCCTCGCTGATTTCAGCGAGGCTTGGGGGCTGACCGTGCTCGGCGATGCGATCGCGGATAAAGGTCAGAATGGCGGTACGGCGGGGAGTCAGGTTTGTCATGGAGTACATTTGTACTCCTGCGGGAATTTTATGACAAGAACCGCCAGTCGGCGTAGGAGCTGCCGAAGGCTGCGATCTTTTGATCTTGCTTTTAAAAGTCAAAGTCAAAGTCAAAAGATCGCAGCCTCGTTTCACTCGTCAGCTCCTACAGAATCCTCATGTCTCTGTAAGAATGCGGGGAGGCGAAGAATCAAGCTGCGCCAGATACTCCCACGGGTAAATCCCGCGTTGATGCCCATCGCTGAACACCAGTTGCACGCCATACCCCTGCGGGTTGAGTTCGATCAGGCGTACGCGATCATCAACCAGCGGCGTGATGCCGCGCAGGCGAAACGCGCGGCATTGCGAGCACGGGCATTGCCGGCGCAGATCGGCGTGCTTGAGCAACGATGCGCGCCCGTCCGGCCAACTCAGCCGCAACGTGCGCGCACTCTGCGAGTTGCCCACCGACAACGGGTTCATTGCAACTGACTCAATGCGATGCGCACGGCTTTGCGCACTTCCGGGTCGCCGTCGTCCTGCGCTGCCTGCAACGCGGCCACGGCGCCGCGTTCGTTCAACTCTCCAAGAGCCAGCGCGGCCTCTTTGCGCAGGTTGCTGATGCGGTGGCCGAGAGTATCAATCAGCGCGTCCAGCGCCGGGACGAAGCGCAGTCGACCGAGGCTGCGGGTGGCGCGCAGCCGCACTTGCCAATAGTCATCGCTCAGCGCTTCGACCAAAGCCGGGCCGGCGTCGCTGTGGCCGACCTTGCCCAGCGTGGTCGCGGCTTCTTCGCGTACTTGCCAGGCATGATCATGCAAGGCCTGGCGCAGCGCCGGCAGCACATCGACGCCGCTGGCCAGACCGAGCGCACCGGTGGCGGCGCGACGCACTTCGGTGTCCGGATCGTCGCTGGCCAGGCAGGCCAAGGCTGGCAGTGCGTCGAGCTGTTTGAGCCAGCCGAGTACCCCGACCGCTTCGCGACGGACACTGGCATCGGCATCACCCAACGCTGCGAGGGCAGCCGGCGCGGCCTCGGCGAAGCGCAATTCTCGTAACGCCCGAAATGCAGCGATACGCACACTGACGTCGGCATGGGCGGTCCACGGCAGAATCACCCGACCTGCCGCTGCAGTCTTGAGCAGGCTCAGACTCTGCGCGGCCGCCGACTGTACGGCGGGCGACGGATCCGTTAGCGCTTCGCACAAGGCTTGCACGACCGCTTCGTCTTCCCACGCTTCAAGCAATCGCGCAGCTTCAGCCCGAACATCCTCAGCGGGATCCTGGCGTAGTCGATCGACCAGCCAGAGCAAGCCATCCGGTTCTTCGAGATCGGCCAGATCAATCAGGGCAATGCGCCGCACGCCGGCGTCTTCCGCCGTCAGGCGCGGTTGCAGGGCGAGGATGTCTTCGTTATCGGTCACAGCAAAAATAGAGGTCATAGGGCAAATCGCGGCAAAGGGTTTTCAGGAGGCAGACCGAGCGGATTGAGGCGCGGCAGCGGTCGGTCGTTGTCGTGGCGCAGCAGGTCGAGGCAGTGGCGTTTGAGGCGGGCGAACTCGGGACTGGTCACCAGTTCACTGGTGCGCGGGCGTGGAAAGTCCAGACGCAAGTCTTCGATGATCCGCCCCGGTCGCGCGCTCATCACCAGCAAGCGATCGGCAAGAAACAGCGCCTCGTCGATGTCGTGGGTAACGAAGACCACGGTGGTGCGGATGCGCGTCCAGATGTCCAGCAGCAATTCCTGCATGTTCAGACGTGTCAGCGCATCCAGCGCACCGAACGGCTCGTCCATCAGCAACAGACGCGGGCGATTGACCAGCACCCGGGCGATCTCGACCCGTTGCTGCATGCCACCAGAGAGCTGATCCGGCCAGCGTTCGGCAAAGTCTTCGAGCCCAACCAGCTTGAGCATGTCGTCAGCGGCGCGATGCCGCTCAGCCTTGCCGACGCCGCGCATCTTCAGGCCGAAGGCGACGTTGTCGCGCACCGTGCGCCACGGGAACAGCGTGTGATGCTGGAACACCATGCCGCGCAGCGGTGACGGGCCGGCCACTTCACTGCCGTCGACTTTCAGGCTGCCGGTCCTGGCATTCAAGTGGCCCGCCAGGGCGCCGAGCAAGGTCGACTTGCCGCAACCGGACGGGCCGAGGATGCAGACGAACTGACCGGGTTCGATCTGGCAATCGAGGCCCTGCACTGCTTCGAAGGCTTCGCGGCCCTGGCCGAGGACGATGGACAACTGGCGGATGTCGATCCGCCCTTCCGGGGTTTGCATCACGCTCATCAGGCTTTGCCTCGCGGTCGATGCCAGGGCGTGAACAAGCCGCCCAGGCGTTTGATCAGCCAACTGCTGCCCATGCCCAACACGCCGATCAGGAGCATGCCGACGACAATGTCGGCGTAGTTCTGAATGGTGTAGGACTCCCAGGTGTAATAACCGATACCGAACTGCCCGGAGATCATTTCCGCCGTCACCAGACAGAACCACGAAGTGCCCATGCCGATCGCCAGGCCAGTGATGATGCTCGGCGCAGCGCCCGGCAGGATCACTTCCAGCAGAATCGCCCCGCGCCCTGCTCCGAGGCTCTTCGCCGAGGCAATCAGACGTGGATCGACGCCTTCGACGCCGTGCACGGTGTTGAGCAGGATCGGGAACAGCGCGCCGGTGAAAGTGATGAAGACCATCGACAACTCCGAGGACGGAAACATCAGGATCGCCAGCGGAATCCAGGCTACGGCGGGGATCGGGCGGAGGACTTCCAGTGGCGGCAGCAGGATGTCTTCGGCCCACTTCGAACGACCGATGGCCAGCCCCAGAGCGATGCCGATCAGCAATGCGGCGAGGTAGCCGGCAAAGACGCGACCGAGACTGCTGCTCAAGTGCTGCCAGAGTTTGCCGGAGTCGCCCAGGCCCAGCGCGGCTTCGATCACCGCCAGTGGCGTCGGCACGTTGGCGAAGGTCACCAGGCCGAGGTTCCAGTGATGGCTGGCGGCGAGTTGCCAGAAGAGCAGGCAGAGCAACAGGGAGCTGATTCTTGGTGCCCAGCGTAGTGTTTTCATGAGTGGCATTTCCGCTTGCGGATCTGTGTGATGGCTGAAATCTACCCCCTCACCCCAGCCCTCCCGAAACGTCGGACCGCCCCCAAGGGGGCGAGGGGGAAAGGGAGCCGACCTGCGTGCTTTTCAAAACCTGAGTTCGACTCGGTATTTCACGTCGGCGTATCTCTCACAAACAACTCGGTCAGTCCCCTCTCCCTCCGGGAGAGGGTTAGGGTGAGGGTGAGGGGCTTTTGATCTTCAGCGCGCAGCGACGGCTTGCGCAGTGGCATCGCTGAAATCGAACACCTTGCCGCCCTGCGCCGTGGCGTATTGCTGGGCCTGGCCCTTGAGCAGAAATGCGCTGAGGCGGCCCTTGGCATCGCTGGCAAACCAGGCTTGTTCAGCGAGCAACTTGATCCCGCTGTCACTGGCCTGCGCATACACCGCACGAATGTTCTTGCCTTCCTGCTTCAGCGCAGCCAGGGCGGTGAACGCCGATTCAGCCGAGCCATAACGGCGGACTTTTTCCTCACCGCGCACCCAGATCTCAGCGACATGGCTAACGTCGGCGATGGCCTTGCCCGTCGCCGCATCCACACCCGGTAAAGGCGTCTGCGCGTAGTTGGCCAGTTGCGCGGTGTAATCGAGGTTCGAGGCCTTGAAAGCGGCGCGGATGTACTGGTCGTCGATGAAAGTATTCAGATCAAGCCCGCGATCGGCTTTCTTCAGCAATTTCAACGTGTCGATGGCGGTGCCGACGGCCTGACGATATTCAGGTTTCCAGCTCAGGTCGCGGGTCTGCACGCCCAGCGGGCCGTGGAACAGGTAGTTGACCTCGGCATCGACGCCGGTGACTTTGGCGATCAGCTCGCTGTACTTCTCCGGCTCGGCGGCGAGCAGTTGGTTGGCTTCGATGCTGGCGCGCAGGTAGGCAACGACAATTTCCGGGTACTTCTTCGCATAGGCCTGATCCACCAGTGCGCCATGGAAGGTCGGCGCGTTGGCCTGGGCGCCGTCGTAGATCTTGCGGGCGAAACCACGGCTCGGGAACAGTTCGGCGAACGGCACGAAATCGGCGTGGGCATCGATCTTCCCGGCTTGCAGGGCGGAGCCGGCGACTTCCGGTGGCTGGGCGATGATGTTGACATCCTTGAGCGGGTCCCAGCCCTGCTCTGCCACGGCGCGCAGCAACATGCCGTGGGCCGTCGAGGCGAATGGCACCGAAATGGTCTTGCCCTTGAGTTCACTCAAGCTCTGCACGGCCGAGGCGCTGGGCACGACGATGCCGTTGCCGCTGCCCTTGATGCTGCCCGACAGCACGCTGATGAACAGGCTGTGCTTGCCCGCCGTTTCGAACGCCACACCATTGAACGCACCGGGGAAATCAGCCATGGCGCCGAAGTCGAGTTTGCCCGCGACCATCTCGTTGGTCAGCGGCGCGCCACTGGTGAAGTTCTTCCACTGTACGTCGTACTTCGCGTCTTTGTAGGCGCCGTCGTGGGGCAGGTATTTTTCCAGCAGACCGAGTTCACGGATCAACAGCCCACCGGCTGCGCAATTGATGGTGGTGTCCTGGGTGCCGATGGCGATGCGGATGGTTTCGGCCGAGGCCGACAAGGTCAACGAAGCCAGTACCAGACCGGCAAGTGCTGCACGCAACATGAGTGTTTCCCCTCGAATCATTGGTTTGAAATTCGTCTCCGCCGCGATCAGGGCGCGGTGGGAAACGAGGGGTTTTCGGTGAATCGAGCGTCCGGGGTTTCCGGATGGCTTTGGTTTGTCACATTTCCAAATGTAGGAGTGAGCCTGCTCGCGATAGCGGTGTGTCAGCTAACACATCTACATCTGACCCACCGCTATCGCGAGCAGGCTCACTCCTACAGGGGAAAGCGTTTCAACGCAGGAGATAGGGGATTTCGACTTTGACGGCCCCCGTCGGGCAATCCTTCTCGCACGGCATGCAGTACCAGCATTCATCGAAGGCCATGTAGGCCTTTTGCGTGGCCGGGTTGATCGCCAGCAGGTCCATCGGGCAGACGTCGACACACACGGTGCAGCCCTTTTCGGCGATGCATTTGTCCTCGTCCACGGTGACCGGGGCGTTAGAGCGGAAGAAGATTTCCTGAGCTTGATAAGCCATGGTTCGGACTCTCTGAAAAATGATGCTTCAAGCGGCGAAAGCGCCGACCCGCAGGCGGTCGTAGGCCTGCATTTCCTCGGCGTCGAGCGGGATGATGTAAGGCTCGACAGCTTTCTTGAAACTGCTCATGCGGCCGTCCTCGCCCTTCTTCAGATGGCAATGGCAGAACCATTCGGCATCGTTGCGTTGCGGATGGTCGACGCGATAGTGGTACAGGCCCCAGCGGCTTTCGGCGCGGAACAACGACGCGCGGGCGGCCATTTCGGCGCAGTCGCGGATCACGCTGGTTTCCATCGCGCGCATCAATTCATGAGCGTTGTTGGCTTTCATCTGCTCGAGATCGCGTTCGATGTCGCTGAAACGTTGCAGACCAATCTGCATCTTCTTGGTCACTTTCGGCGGTTGCAGGTAGTCGTTGACGAAGCGCCGCAGCTTGTACTCGACCTGCGCCGGCGGCAGGCCTTCTGCGCGATCGAGCGGCGCATAGAGCCGGGCTTTTTCCCTGGCGATCTGCTCAGCGTCCAGTGCGGAAAACTCGCGGTCGGCGACAAACTCCGCGGCGTTGTGCCCGGCGAACCAGCCGTAAGTGAACGCGCCAAGCATGTAGTTGTGCGGCACCGCAGCCATGTCGCCGGCCGAGTACAAGCCCTTCACCGAAGTCTCGGCACGCTCGTTGACCCACACGCCGGACGCCGAGTGACCACTGCAGAAACCGATCTCCGAAATGTGCATTTCGACCATCTGCGTGCGGTAATCGGTGCCGCGATTGGCGTGGAACTGGCCACGGCTCGGGCGCTCGTTGCTGTGCAGGATTTCCTCGATGTTCTGGATGGTTTCCTCGGCCAGGTGATCGAGCTTGAGGAACACCGGGCCGTTGCCGCTTTCCAGTTCCTGATGGAATTCCCACATCATCTGCCCGCTCCAGTAGTCGCACTCGATGAAGCGTTCGCCCTTGTTGTTGGCGGTGTAGCCACCCAGCGGGCCGGTGACGTAGGCGCAGGCCGGGCCGTTGTAATCCTTGATCAGCGGGTTGATCTGGAAGCACTCGAGGTTCGCCAGTTCGGCGCCGGCGTGATAGGCCATCGCGTAGCCGTCACCCGCATTGGTCGGGTTTTCGTAAGTGCCCATCAGGTAGCCCGACGAAGGCAGACCGAGGCGTCCGGCCGCGCCGCAGGCAAGAATCACCGCTTTGGCCTTGATCACATGGAAGTCGGCGGTGCGGCAGTCGAAGCCCATGACACCGTTGACCGCGCCCTCCTCGTCAGTCAGCAAACGCGTGCAGACCAGACGATTGGTGATGCTCACCCGTGCGCGTTTCAACTGCCGATACAGGACCTTCTTGATGTCGTGCCCTTCCGGCATCGGCAACACATAGGCGCCCATGTGGTGGACCTTTTTCACCGCGTAATCACCGGTTTCGTCCTTCTCGAACTTCACCCCCCAACGGTCGAGCTGCTCGATGGTTTCGAAACTGTGGGTGGCGTAGGCGTAAACCGCCGCCTGATTGACGATGCCGTCATTGGCGATGGTTATTTCCTTGGTGTACTGCTCCGGCGTCGAATGCCCCGGGATGATCGCGTTGTTCAGCCCGTCCATGCCCATGCTGATCGCGCCGCTGCGTTTGACGTTGGCCTTGTCGACCAGCAACACGCGCAAATCGCGGTTCTTCTCCTTGGCCTTGATCGCCGCCATCGGCCCGGCCGTACCACCGCCAATCACGACGATGTCGTATTCCTGTTCTAGAACGTTGCGGGTCATGCCTGCTCCCCTTTCTGCCGGTCGATCCGCAGGCGGTACTGGAACGCATCGCCACGGTAATAAAGGTGTTCGAAGTCCAGCGGCTGGCCCTGGGCGTCGTGAGTCAAACGCTCGATGCGCATGATCGGCGAGCCGGCTTCAACGTTGAGTGCCTGGGTCAGGTCGCTATCGGCCAGCACCGCGTCGATGGCCAGATCGGCGTGGCCGAGGGCGATGCCACAGTCGTTTTCCAGGATCAGAAAGATGTCGCGAGTGACCAGATCCGCCTTCTCCAGCCGCTCGCCGAGCGCTTTGGGCAGGTAGGTGATTTCCAGCGAGATCGGCTCGCGGTTGATCAGCCGTACGCGCTTGATCTGCGCGACGATCTCGCCTTCGGCCACCTGCAGACGCTCGGCGACTCGTTTGTCAGCGGCGATGAATTTGAAGCTGCGCAGGCGGTTGATCACCTCGTAGCCGCGCCCGGTCATCGACTCGGCAAGGCCTTGCAGGCTGCTGACGTTTTGAAAGGTTTTCGGCTTGGCGACGAAGGTGCCCTTGCCATGGATCTTGAAGATCAGCCCTTCCTTTTGCAGATCGCCCAGGGCCTGGCGCACGGTGATGCGGCTGACTTTGAACAGTGCACCGAGCTCGCTTTCAGAAGGCATCTGACTGTCTTGCGGGTATTCGCCATCGAGAATTCGCGCACGCAGGACATCGCGCAACTGGGTGTGCAGCGGAACGCTACTGAGGGAGAGAACGTTATCGGTCATCACGGAATCACTTGTCATAACGAGTTATGACGTGATCTTAGAGACGTTATGACAAGCTTGAGAAATATTGTTTGGGCATAACCTTAGATTCGCCCTTGAGATGCAAAAGATCGCAGCCTTCGGCAGCGCCTACAGATTGAATGCGATTGCCCTGCAGGAACTGCCGAAGGCTGCGATCTTTTGACGTTACCGTTTTGCTCAATCCTCAGCCGATGCGCAGCGCACGCAGATCAAGGCGTCCGTCGATGAGCGGCGGGCACCAGTAGTAGCCGCCGGTGATCGGTCGGCTGATCTGGTACAGACCATCGGCGATTCCGTCTTCCAGACCGCTCATGCGCCGCAGTTGTGCTTCGAACGCATCGAGGGAAAAGCCGAAAGCGAGGAACATCAAACCGGCGCGGTCGCCTTCGATCCATGGCATCGAGCGGCGCACCACGAAAGCTTCCGGGGCGAAGCTTTCCTGGGCGGTGCGTTTGACGTGGGCGGAGATCGGCGCGTCGTCGATTTCTTCGTTATCGCTCAGGCGACGCCCCATGATGTCGTCCTTGGCGCCAGCAGTGAGGCGATGAAAGCCCTTGAGATCGTGCTGCCACTGCTGGATCGCGGCGAAACTGCCTCCGACCAGCCCATCAGCGCCGGTGCTCAGCAACGCGGCGGCGACAGCGGCGTCGTCATGCGGGTTTTCCGTGCCGTCTTCGTAACCGGTGAGGTCGTGGCCTTCCATGTGGCGGAAGGCTTCCTGCATCTGCACCAGGCGCAAGGCCGGGGCCAGCGCCGCTTCGATGGCATTGCTGCGATTGAGCAATTCGCCCCGGTCGACACCGTGCAACCAGACCCACAACGCATGCTGGGTCGACGGGTTGTCCACGCCGACGCCGGTCAGGGCCGGGAAGCTGCGCAGGCCAGCGATCTCAACGTTCAGCGCCTTGGTCAACGACTCACCAAAGCCCACCACTGCCGACTTGCCATCCACCAGCATCAGCAGATTGTCGATCGCTTGCGGCAAGGCTTGCACCGACGCCAGAGCGAAAAACAGATGACGTGCTTGCGCAGGAACAGGGGTGGCGAGAATGCCCGGCTGGTAGTAACTCATGTGAACTCCTTGAAAAAGTGCGCGGAGTTTACCTGTAGCCGGATGGTTTGTGTGGGTGGCGAAAGCGTCGCTGTTTCAGCGTGAACGGCCTTCGATCAACGCCTTCAAAGCCAGCGCATCTGCCGTGGCCGCGCCGCTGGCGGTGTTGTCGAAGATGCACCAGATGTCTCTGACTTCGGCTTTCGCACTCTGCAGGGTCTGAGCAAGCTGCCGCAGACAAGCCGCGTCATAAGCGCTGTGATAAATCCGCGGCGAGCCATGCAAGCGCCAATACTGCAGGCCCTGCCAGCCGCCCGGCGCGGTGTCGGTGCTGATCCGTGACGGATCGACCGCTGCCTGAGCAATCTGCAGCTCCACCAGCAGTGCCTCAGCGTCAGTCCACGATTCGTGTCGCGGTTCCAGCACCACGCTGCCTTGAAAACGCTCGCGCAAGGCGCCGAAGAAAGCCTCGGCCACTGGTGCATCGAACGCCAGTTTCGGTGGCAATTGCACCAGCAGGCAGCCAAGGCGATCACCCAAGCCTTCGCACTGGCCGAGAAACTCATCGAGCGCTCCCGCGCTGTCCGCCAGCCGTTGCTCATGGGTGATGAGCTTCGGCACTTTGACGGCGAAGCGAAAGTCCGGTGGCACCGAGTCGGCCCAGCGCTCGTAGGTCTGGCGTCGATGCGGGCGGTAGAACGAGCTGTTGATCTCCACACAGTTGCAGCGCGCGGCGTAGCGTTGCAGGTGCGTTCCCTCGGCAGGAAATTCCGGCCAGTGCTCGCGACCGAGGCTCCAGCCGGCACAACCGATGAACATTACAGGCTCGTTCAAGCGCCCACCGTCATTTTTTGCCGGGCAACACGGAACCAAGCACCTGCTTGGCGGTTTGCATGATCACCCCGGCCTCGTCCGGATCACCCTTGAGCAGGGTCGTGGCGAATTTCTTCGCTTGCTCAAGCTTGATGTGCGGTGGCAGCGGCGGCACGTTCGGGTCCGTCTTGAACTCGATCAGCACCGGCACTTCCGAGGCGAGCGCCTGCTCCCACGCAGCCGCCACGTCTTCTTCGCGATCAACGAAGATGCCCTTGAGGCCAATGGAAATCGCGAACAAGTGATACGGCACGTCGGGAATGCTCTGCGACGCTTCAAACTTGGGATCGCCCTCCATCACTCGCTGCTCCCAAGTGACCTGATTGAGGTCTTCGTTGTTGAACACCGCGCAGATCCATTTCGGGCTCTGCCACTGCCGCCAGTATTTGGCGACGGTGATCAGCTCGGCCATGTTGTTCATCTGCATCGCGCCGTCGCCGACCAGGGCAATCACCGGGCGCTCGGGAAAGGCGAATTTCGCCGCGATCGCATACGGCACCGCAGCCCCCATCGAGGCCAGGCCACCGGACAACGAGCATTTCATGCCCCGGCGGATTTTCAGGTCGCGGGCGTACCAGTTGGCGCAGGAGCCGGAATCGCTGGTGATGATTGCCTGCTCAGGCAAGCGCGGTGACAGCTCGTAGACCACCCGTTGCGGGTTGACCGGATCGGCTTTGGCCATGGCGCGTCTCTCCAGGGTTTTCTCCCAACTGCCGCGCCAGCCTTCGATCTTCTTGCGCCATTTGCTTGAGGTTTTCTGTTCCAGCAGCGGCAGCAACGCAGCGAGGGTTTCCGCTGAATCACCGACCAGATTGACCTCCATCGGATACCGCAGGCTGAGCATGTCCGGTTGCAAATCGATCTGCACGCCGCGCGCCTGGCCTTCCTTAGGCAGAAATTCGGAATACGGGAAGCCCGAACCGATCATCAACAAGGTGTCGCACTCGCTCATCAGCTTGTAGCTGGGCTCGGTGCCGAGCAGGCCGATGCTGCCGGTCACCCACTGCAGTTCGTCGGGCAATGCCGCTTTGCCCAGCAGCGCTTTGGCCACACCGGCGCCGAGTTTTTCCGCCACGGCGATCACTTGATCAGTCGCCTCCAGCGCGCCGGCACCGACCAGAATCGCAACTTTCTCGCCACTGTTGAGCACTTCGGCGGCGCGTTGCAGATCGCTTTCATAAGGCACGACTTTCGGCTTGTTGTAACCGACGCCGGAATGCGCAGTGCCATGGGCGCGCGCCGGTTGTTCGTAAGGCAGATCCTGCAAGTCATTGGGCAGGATCAGCGCGGTGACGCGGCGCTCGCCGACGGCAGTTCGCACCGCGCGATCGAGCAGATGGCGCACCTGCGACGGCGCCGAGGCCTGCTGCACAAATGCACCGGCCACATCCTTGAACATCGACACCAGGTCCAGTTCCTGCTGGTAATGACTGCCCAACGCCGTGCGCGCCTGCTGCCCGACGATGGCGAGCACCGGCATGTGGTCCATGCGCGCATCGTAGAGGCCGGTGATCAGGTGCGAAGCGCCGGGGCCGGACGTGGCGATACACACGCCCAGCTCGCCGGTGAACTTCGCATGGGCCGAGGCCATGAACGCAGCCATCTCTTCGTGCCGTGCCTGAACGAATTCGATCTTGCCTTTGGCCCGGCTCATGGCGCCGAAGACGCCGTTGATGCCATCGCCCGGATAGCCAAAAATTCGCGTCACGCCCCATTCGCTGAGCCGTTCCACCAGAAAATCACCTACTGTCTTCGTCATCTTGACCCTCGCCATTTGCTGCTGCATGGACATGTAAGGGTCTGGACAGCCCGCTTCGCGGTGAAGTTTCGCTGGATTGTCCGGGCATGGACTTTGGCCCCGTGTTTACGCAGCAACGATTTTTTGAGGCGAGCACCCTGCCCTGCGGTCGATTGAAAAATGATCAAAGGAGGATTCGCCATGACTGAAGTACAAACCCTGCTGCTCGAACGCAATGACTGGGTGCCGAACAATCCGCGTCTGCCGGTGCTGATCTATCGCCACGCGATCGCCATCGAGGGCGACGACCCCGCAGCGCGTTTCGAGCAGATGTTCGGCGCCAACGGCTGGCCAGCGCAGTGGCGCTACGGAATTTATGACTATCACCACTACCACACCGAAGGCCACGAAGTGCTTGGCGTGGCGGCCGGTCAGGCACGGTTGATGCTGGGCGGGCCGAATGGGCAGGTCGTCGACGTCAGCGCCGGGGATGTGTTGTTGCTGCCGGCCGGGACTGGCCACTGCAATCTGGGATCGAGTGAGGATTTTCTGGTGGTGGGCGCGTATCCGCCGGGGCAGCAGGCGGATATTTGCCGGGAGGCGCCGAGTGATGCGCAGTTGGCGCGGATCCAGGGGCTTGGGTTTCCTGAGAGTGATCCGGTGCAGGGAACCGGTGGTGCTGTTGGACAGTATTGGATTTGATGATTCACCACATAACCCTGTAGGAGTGAGCCTGCTCGCGATAGCGGTGTATCAGTCACTACTTCTCTAGCTGATACACCGCTATCGCGAGCAGGCTCACTCCTACAGGGGATTTGGGTTGGCAGATAAATCTGTGGGGGCTGGCACCCGCCGGAAATTTTCCCTACGGTGTCTACCTGTTCTCTCCCAGCATCGACGAGGTCCGTTTCATGAGCAATGCGTCTTACGTTCCGCCCAAGGTCTGGAAACAAGAAGCGCCTTCCGGCGGCCACTTCGCCAGCATCAACCGCCCGATCGCCGGGCCGACTCATGACAAAGAGCTGCCTGTCGGCAAGCATCCGTTGCAGCTGTATTCGCTGGCCACGCCCAACGGCGTCAAAGTCACCATCCTGCTCGAAGAGTTGCTCGCGCTCGGGCACAGCGAGGCCGAGTACGACGCGTGGCTGATCCGCATTGGCGAAGGCGATCAGTTCTCCAGCGGTTTTGTCGAAATCAACCCGAACTCGAAGATTCCGGCGCTGCTGGATCGCAGTGTCGAGCCGCCGATCCGGGTGTTCGAGTCCGGGTCGATCCTGCTGTATCTCGCGGAAAAGTTCGGAGCCTTCCTGCCCAAGGATCCGGCCGGTCGTACCGAAACCCTCAACTGGCTGTTCTGGCAAATGGGCTCGGCGCCGTATCTGGGCGGTGGCTTTGGGCATTTCTACGCTTACGCGCCAGAGAAGCTCGAATACCCGATCAATCGCTTCACCATGGAAGCCAAACGGCAACTGGATGTACTCGACCGCCGTCTCGCCGACAACGCCTATCTGGCCGGTGACGACTACACCATCGCCGACATCGCCGTATGGCCCTGGTACGGGCAACTGGTGCGCAACAACGTCTACTCGGCGGCGGAGTTTCTCGCGGCCCATGAGTACACCCATGTACAGCGCTGGGCGGAAGACATCGCCATGCGCCCGGCGGTCGTACGTGGACAACGGGTGAACCGCACCTGGGGTGATGAAGACAGTCAGGTGCCGGAGCGGCACGGTGCGCAGGATCTGGACTGATTCCAAAAAAACTGCATAACCCTGTGGGAGCGAGCCTGCTCGCGAAAGCGGAGTGTCAGACAACGCATCTGTTGATTGATACACCGCCTTCGCGAGCAGGCTCGCTCCCACATTTGTTTGCGGAAGCGATCAAATCCAATTGTGAAAAAATCATTAACTAACTGAACCGTACGGGTTTATTCCTCAGGAAACTTCCTACATACTAATGCGAATAATTCTTACATGCACTCGCATCAGTTTCGTTTGGGTCATCTTGGGGAAGCAGATAGATGTCGTTTCACACCATCCACCGCCGTTCGAACCTTTCACCTAACCTCCTCGCAATCGCCATCGGCATGGTCAGCATCGCACCTGCCCTCGCCGAAGAAACCGCCCCCAGCGCGCCAGCCAATGGCCCGCTGGAACTGCAAGCGACCGAAATCGGCGCTACGCAGATGAGCAGCACCACCGAAGACACGCAGTCCTACACCACCGGCCCGATGCAGACCGCGACCAAGCTGTCGCTGACCATGCGCGAAACGCCGCAGGCGGTGACGGTGATCACGCGACAGCGCATGGACGACCAGAACATGACCAGCGTCAACGACGTGGTGCGGGGCACGCCGGGGCTGTTCCTCAGCGAGGCCAGCGGCCCGGGTCGGCAGACTTACAAGGCGCGCGGTTTCGACATCGACAACATCATGTACGACGGCCTGCCCAGCTCGTATTCGCCGTTCACCCTGGCGGTGCAGCCGAACCTGGCGATGTTCGACCGGGTGGAAATCGTCCGTGGCGCAACCGGTCTGGTCACCGGTGCCGGCAACCCGTCGGCGGCGATCAACATGGTGCGCAAGCGTCCAACCGCCGATCAGCGCGTGACCCTCACTGGCGCCGCCGGCAGCTGGGATGACTACCGTGGCGAAGTCGATGCCTCCAGCCCGCTGAACGAAAGCGGCACGCTGCGTGGCCGTGTGGTGACGTCGTATCAGGGCGCCGACAGTTTCCGCGACAAGGAAGAAAACGATCACGGGCTGTTCTATGCCATCGGTGAAGCGGACCTGAGCGACAGCACCACCGCGACCCTCGGCTTCTCGCGGCAGAACGACCAGACCAACTATTTCTGGGGTGGCCTGCCGATCGGTGAAAACGGTCATCACCTCGACTTGCCCCGCTCCACTTACCCGGGCACCGATTGGGAAAACCGCAAGCTGCAGGTCGACACCGTGTTCGGTGAAGTCGAACACCGGTTCGACAACGACTGGAAACTGCACCTCGGCGGTTCGACTTCAACGCTCGAGGGCGAATTCTCCGGCACATACCTGTCGCGCTCCGACGGCCCGCTGGAAACCACCGCCTACCAATCGCACCACACCGACAAGCAACGCGCGTTCGACGGTTTTGCCAGCGGCCCGTTCGAAGCGTTCGGCCGTACCCACGAATTGGTGGTCGGCGCGAGCAATCGCGTATACGACGCGACCACCAAGGAATACTCGCCCTACGACACAGGCCTGCCGATCGGCGCGCCCAAGCCTGACTTCGTGCGCAGCGGCAAGTCGCGCAACGTCACCACCCAGGACGCGGTTTACCTGACTACGCGCTTGAGCCTGGCCGATCCGCTGACGCTGATCCTCGGCAGTCGTCTGGACTGGTATGACTACGACGATCGCTCGGCCGATGGCGACTTCAAGGTCACCCGCAACCTGACCCGTTATGCGGGCCTGATCTACAAGCTCGACGACCATCACTCGGTCTACGCCAGCTACACCGACATCTTCACCCCGCAAACCCAGAAAGACCTCGGCGGCAAAGTGCTTGAGCCGATCGTCGGTGAAAACTACGAAGTCGGCATCAAGGGCGAATATTTCGACGGTGCCCTGAACGGCAGCGTGGCGGTGTTCCAGATGGACCAGACCAACCGCGCCACCCAGGCGGCGACCCAGCTCGGCTGCCCGGAACTGACCTGCTACGAAACCTCCGGCAAGGTTCGCGCCCAGGGCGTGGACATGGAACTGCAAGGTGCGCTGACCGAGCAATGGCAAGTCGGCGCCGGCTACACCTATACCCGCGCCCACTACATCAAGGACGAAAACCCGGCGAACAACAACCAGAAGTTCGACACCGACATGCCCGAGCACCTGTTCAAGGTCTCCACCGTGTACCGCTTCAAAGGCCCGCTGGAAAAACTGCGGGTGGGCGGCAACGTCTACTGGCAGAGCCGCATGTACAACGACATCGCCCTGGCCAACGGCAGCAGCTATCGCCTGGAACAGGGTGGCTACGCGGTCACCGATCTGATGGCCGGCTACGAGGTCAACAAACACCTCGACCTGCAGGTCAACGCCAACAACATCTTCGATCGCAAGTACTACTCGTCCATCGGTACTGACGTGACGTGGGGCTCGACCGACAACTACGGCACGCCGCGCAGCTACATGATGACGGCCAAGTACAAGTTCTGAGTCGACAGGCTCAGCACGCAGCACGACAGGTGCCGGGAGTTTTCCCGGCGCCCTTTTTTTGCACGTTCATTAGGCATGGCCGGCAATAACCGATAGTCTCTGGCGACACTTTCGCGAAGCGCCGGCCATGCCCCAGACAGATTTCTCCTCCGACCTCCAAGCCATCGGCAGCATTGACGCTGTGCCGGTGATCCTGAGCATGGTCAAGCATACGACCGGCATGCGCTTCGCCGCTGTAGCGCGGGTCACCGAGAGCAAGTGGATCGCTTGCGCCGTGGATGACTCGATAGACTTCGGCCTGTTGCCCGGCGGCGAACTGGTACTGGAATCGACGATTTGTCATGAGATCCGTCAGCACCATCAGCCGGTGATCTTCGGCCATGCCAGCCAGCACCCGGTTTTCTCCACGCACCACACGCCGAAAACCTATGGTCTGGAAAGCTACATTTCGATTCCTATCATCAAGGCCAATGGCGAGTTTTTTGGCACACTCTGCGCCATTGATTCGGTTCCGGCGAACCTCGACGACCCGGCCATCGAAAAGACCCTTACCCTCTTCGCCCAACTGATCGCCATGAGCCTGGATACCCAAGGTCATCTGCACGCAACCAGAACCGCCCTGGCCGATGCCAACGAAATGGGCCGTCTGCGCGAGCAATTCATTGCGGTGCTGGGCCACGATTTGCGCACGCCACTGAGCGCCATTCGCATGAGTGCCGACCTGCTCGAAAGCAAGGCCGAGGACAAGCGCTCGCGCACGCTGCTGTCGGCGATCCGCACCAGCTCGGTACGCATGGGCGTGTTGATCGAAAACATTCTCGACTTCGCTCGGGGCCGGCTCGGCAGCGGAATTCCGGTGCAGCGCAAACTGGTCGATGACTTGCAGCAAACGCTGCGCCAGACCCTGGACGAGATCCAGGTGGCGTACCCGCAGGCGCAGTTCATTGATTCGCTTGAAGTGCCGACCGGGGTCTATTGCGACCCGCTGCGCATCAGCCAGCTGTTGTCGAACCTGCTGGGCAACGCCGTGACCCATGGCTCGACGGCCGAGCCGATCGTGCTCAAGGCGTATGCCGAGGGCGACGAGATGGTCATTTCCCTGACCAACCAGGGCGCGCCGATTCCGCCGGCGCTGATGCCGCTGCTGTTCGAACCGTTCTCGCGTTCCGAAGCGGGTCAGCGCAACGAAGGGCTGGGGCTGGGCTTGTACATTGCCGGGCAAATTGCCAATGCGCACAACGGCACTTTGAGCGTCACCTCCGACAGCAAAGCAGGCACCTGTTTCGTCGCGCGCTTCCCTGCGCGCTTCAAGTGGGTCTGAGCGCCGCTCAGGTGTTCAACGGCGTCTGCGGCGTGTCCGGGTTGAGCTGGCGCCGACGGAACTGCCCCGGCGGCTGGCCATGAATCTGGCGAAAGCGTCGGGAAAAATAGGCCTCGTCGGCGAACCCGCACAACCGCGCCACCTCGCCCACCGAGCGCGTGCTGTTGAGCAAAAAATTGCGCGCTGCGTGCATGCGCCGCTCCAGCACCAGCTCGGTGAACGTCTTGCCGATCTCCTTGCGCAGCCAGTGCGTCAGGTAGGTCGGTGACAGATAGGTCGCAGCGGCGACTTTGATCAGGTTGAGATCAGGATCGGCGATGTTCTTCCGCAAGTATTCGAACATCCGGCTCAGGGCGTCGCGACGGCTGTTCTCGGCGGCATTCTCTTCCGCCAGACGCTTGAGCGGTTCGGCATAGAGAAAACACACGCTGCCAATCATCTGCAGCAACAGCCCCTTGAGCATTTCCCGCGTGCCGAACTGACGGTTCTCATCGAGTGCACGCATCTGCTCGATCAGGCCGCAGACCTGAGCGAAATCTTCATCGCCCAGAATGAAATCCAGATGCTCCTGAAAGCGGAACGGCGACAGCTCCGGCGCCAGCAGGATCGACACTTCTTCCAGATCCATCGGGTCGCATTGCAAATGCGGCAAGAGGAACGTCTGGGAAAAGTTGATGACGATGAAATTGCTGTCCTCGGGATGCGGAATCACATGCACGCGATGGGGCAGGATGAACGCCAGGGTGTTGCGCGGGAACGGCCGCTGCACGCTGCCGATGTGCTGCACGGTGTCGCCACCGAGGTTGATCTGGATCTGGAAATACTCATGCCGGTGAGGCGCGGTTTCAGCGCGCCGACCCTTTTTGTCGCGAATGTAGAAATCGGTCAATTCGCTGCGCTGCTGCATGACGTAGGTCGGAATACGGCTGGGTGAAGACATGGGCGGGAGGTCCTCCGGGCAGTGAGGTGGCGCCTGTCATCTTGCAGGGTTGAGCGATATGCGGCAATGAGTCATACGATGACAATGGCTTTTATGAGACAAGCCTCGCCACGCGCCTGTCCAAAAACTGAATTGCTATCGAAATTCGGATAACCGTTATTAATCATGCGCTTAAGATGGCTACGCAATCCTTTTTATCAAGACAAATCGTATTTATCTTTTTGGACAGGTTCGCCTAATCCCCATTTTTGAAGAAAAAACGTTCTAACCCGCCGGTTGATTTAGAACCGTTGTACGACCACTGTAATGACAACGCAGCCCAACCTCTTTCAAAAACAATCAAAGGTGCGCACGTCATGATCCTGCTATTCCCCCTCGCCGCCCCGCCCTACCTTCCCTTCAAGTCAATCGCAGAAAGACGTTCCTGAACATCTGAAACCCGCGCTGCAAGCCGTTCGATCGCCCTGCCCCACACGTTGCGGGCAACGGCGTCGGCTGCTCGAAAAATCTCGACTCTTCTAACAATAACGAGGTCTCCGCATGTCCAACTCCCACTCTTCCAGTGCCACGGTGCCGCCGGTGATTGCCGGCGCACGCGATGCCGTCTCGTCGCAGCGCCTGCCCACCCGGCGGCGCTGGTTCATGCTGTCGTTGCTGCTGATTGCGACGATCATCAATTACATCGACCGGGTGAACATCTCGATTGCCGCGCCGTTCATGGCCAAGGACCTGGGCCTGGACAAGATCGAAATGGGCCTGATCTTTTCCGCCTTCGCCTGGACCTATGCCTTGGCACTGGTGCCGGCGGGATTTATCGCCGACCGGTTTGGCTCGCGCTTCACCTACGGCGTGTCGCTGATCAGTTGGTCGACCGTTACCGTTTGCCAAGGCTTCGCCAGCGGTTTCGCTTCGCTGTTCGGCCTGCGTCTGGCGGTCGGCGCCATGGAAGCCCCGGCCTTCCCGGCCAACAGCCGTGCCGTAACGGTGTGGTTTCCGGCGCGAGAACGCGGGCTGGCCAGCAGCATCTACGTGTGCGGCCAGTACCTCGGCACGGCGCTGTTCACCGGCGCGCTGCTGTGGCTGGCGACCACCTTCGACTGGCGCCACGTGTTCTACAGCACCGGCGCACTGGGCATTGTCTTCGGTGTGCTGTGGCTGTACCTGTATCGCGATCCGCTGAACTGCAAGAAAGTCAGCCAGGAGGAGTTGAAGTACATCGAAACCGGCGGCGGTCTGGTCAAGAGCAGTCAGGAACGCACCCGTTTCAACTGGCGGCAGATTGCCGAGCTGTTCAGTTATCGGCAGATCTGGGCGATCTGCATCGGCAAATTCGCCAGCACCTCGGCGCTGTATTTCTTCCTCACCTGGTTCCCGACCTACCTGATCGAAGAACGCAAATTGACCATGATCAAGGCCGGGATCTTCGCCGTACTGCCCTTCGTCGGTGCGACGGTGGGAATTCTGCTGGCTGGCATCGTTTCCGACCTGTTGATCCGTCGCGGCTACTCGATGTCGTTTGCCCGCAAGCTGCCGTTGGTGGTCGGCTCGATGCTGGGCATGTCGATCGTGCTGGTGAATTTCACCGACTCCAACCTGATCTGCATCGCCGTGCTGACCATCGCCTTCTTCGCCCAAGGTATCGCGTCATCGTCCTGGGCGGCGGTCTCGGAAGTAGCGCCGAAAGAGCTGATCGGCCTCACCGGCGGCATCACCAGCCTGGCGGCGAACATCGGCGGCATCGTCACGCCGATCGTGATCGGCGCCATCGTCCACGCCACCGGCACCTTCGCCTATGCCTTCTGGTTCATCGGCGGCGTGGCGCTGATCGGCACGCTCTCCTACTCGTTGTTGCTCGGACGCCTGTATCGCATCGAACTGAAGGTGCGCTGAGCGGAAAAACCCGGATTTGTCCAAACGCAGGCGGCTTTCGTCCAACTTCGCCGACGCCAGCCGCCGTACGCTGCCCTTTCAAACAGGATGACCCGCAGGATGAACATGACCGAATACGTCTTTACCCCGGATCTGCCCGTAACCCTGCCGGTACTCGGCAGCGAGCAACGCTTCCCCGTTGGCCGGGTGTTCTGTGTCGGCCGCAACTACCCGTGGCCGGACACTCAAGGCCAGTCGCGCCAGCCACCGGTGTTCTTCATGAAACCGGCAAGTTGCGTAGTTGATGCCGTCGGCGACGTGGCCTTCCCTTCGGTGTGCGAGGACTTCGTTCACGAAATCGAACTGGTCGTCGCTATCGGTGAAGGGGGCGCCAACATTCCTGAAGATCAGGCTCTGGCCTACGTCTGGGGCTACGCCGCCGGCCTCGACCTGACTCGCCGCGACGTGCAACGCGCGGCCAAGAGCAACGGCTTGCCGTGGGAAGGCGCCAAGGTGTTCGACGGCGCCGCGCCGATGACCGCCGTCGTCCCGGTGAGCCGCTCCGGCCATCCCGAGGGCGAGTTGTGGCTGAACGTCAACGGCGAAGAGCGCCAGCGCGACAACCTCGACAGCCAGATCTGGTCGGTCAGCGAAGTGATCGCCCGCATCTCGCAATCCGTGGCCCTGCGCGCCGGCGACCTGATCATGACCGGCAGCCCCGCCGGCGTCGACAGCCTGCAACCGGGCGACGTGATCAGCGCTGGCATCGACGGCATCGGTCAATTGCAAATGCGCGTCGGCCCACGGCCCTGATCCGTCGGATTCTGAATATAGGAGAACAACAATATGACCACCCCTTTGAAAGTCGCGCTGGTCACCGGCGCCGGCAGTGGCATCGGCCGCGCCGTGGCGCTGGGCCTGATGGCCGATGGATTCACTCTCGTGCTCGCCGGCCGCCGGTCCGAGCCGTTGCAAACACTGGTTGAGTTGGCGCAGAGCCAAGGTCATCAAGCACTCGCGGTACCCACTGACGTGCGTGATCCGGCCAGTGTCGACGTGCTGTTTGCGACGATTGCCGAGGTTTACGGCCGCCTCGACGTGGTCTTCAACAACGCCGGGGTCAATGCCCCCGCCGTGCCGCTGGATGAACTGACGTTCGAGCAATGGCGTAACGTGATCGACACCAACCTCAACGGCGTCTTCCTCTGCGCCCGCGGCGCGTTCGGGCTGATGCGCAAACAACAGCCGCAGGGCGGTCGGATCATCAACAACGGTTCGATTTCCGCACACACACCGCGCCCGTTCAGCAGCGCCTACACCGCGAGCAAACACGCCGTGCTCGGCCTGACCAAATCCCTGGCACTGGACGGCCGCGAATTCAACATCGCCTGCAGCCAGATCGACATCGGCAATGCCCTGACGGAAATGTCGGTGCGCATGACCAAAGGCGTGCGCCAGGCCAACGGCAGCATCGCCGTCGAGCCAATGGTCGACGTCAAACATGTCGCCGATGCGGTGCGCTACATCGCCGGCCTGCCGCTGTCGGCCAACGTCCTGAACATGACCGTCATGGCCAGCGCCATGCCGTTTGCCGGCCGCGGTTGAGCCGGCCTTTTTATTGCGTAACGAGGTAGCCCTGAAGCCAGAAATCCTGCAACTGAGCCCGATCCTGATCCCGCAAATCAACGCGCGCCTGGAAGAACT
This sequence comes from Pseudomonas sp. RIT-PI-o, assembly GCF_001297215.1. NCBI lineage: Bacteria > Pseudomonadati > Pseudomonadota > Gammaproteobacteria > Pseudomonadales > Pseudomonadaceae > Pseudomonas > Pseudomonas sp. RIT-PI-o. Next base: position 246,387 of record NZ_LHPA01000011.1, read on the forward strand.
GTTCACCGTACGCCGCTACTTCCAGCAGACGGACAAGCCCGCTTATATAGAGGAACACGGCGCCAACATCCGCGGCGTCATCACCGGCGGCCACACCGGCATCAGCCAGGCGCTGATGGCGCAACTGCCAAACCTGGAAGTGGTCGCGGTCAACGGCGTTGGCACCGACGCCGTCGACCTCGCCTACGCCCGCGACCGCGGCATCCGCGTCACCGCCACCATCGGCGCCCTCACCGAAGACGTCGCCGACCTCGCCATCGGCCTGCTCATCTCGGTCTGCCGCGGCCTGTGCACCAGCGACCGCTACGTACGCTCCGGCCAATGGCCGCAAAGCCCAACCCCCCTCGCGCCCCTGCCCCTGGCCCGACAAGTCTCCGGCATGCGCATCGGCATCGTCGGCATGGGCCGCGTCGGCCGCGCCATCGCCACCCGCGCCGCCGCCTTCGGCTGCCCGATCAGCTACACCGATCTGCACCCCATGAGCGACGTCCCCCACACCTTCGTCGCCGACCTCAAACAACTGGCCCGCGACAGCGACGCCCTGATCCTCGCCGCCGCGGCGGACAAGGGCGAAGCGATTATCGACGCGCAAGTGCTGCAGGCGCTGGGCAAGGACGGTTACCTGGTCAACGTCGCCCGGGGCAAACTGGTGAACGAAACGGATCTGGTCGCCGCCCTTGCGGCTGGCGAGATTGCCGGGGCTGGGCTGGATGTGTTCGTCGACGAACCGAACGTGCCAGAAGTTTTGTTTGCCAACGAACAGGTGGTGCTGCAACCGCATCGGGCGAGTGCAACATTGCAGACGCGTACGCGGATGGGGGAAATGGTGGTGGCGAGTCTGGTAGATACGTTTGCGGGAAAAGTGCCGGCTGGGTGTGTGACTGGGTGAACGGGTTCCGGAGCGCTGTTCGTGATCGCGGCACACACCGCCTTCGCGAGCAGGCTCGCTCCCACAGGTTTGATTGCGTACATTCAGTGAGAAAAGGGGCGTCTGTCAGGCCGCCTTCGCTGGAAAGCCAGCTCCCACAGGTTTCTGTGGCGTGGACAGGAATTGGCCAACACCCAACGTCCAATGCAGGCTTGCTCTCAACAGAAAAGCAAAAGCAAAGGCCAGATCAAAAGATCGCAGCCTTCGGCAGCTCCTACAATTGGATCGCACTCCACTCAAAAACAGGTCGGTTACCAGGCCGCCTTCGCGAGCAGGCTCGCTCCTACAGAAAATCAAAAGATCGCAGCCTTCGGCAGCTCCTACAAACAATGAGCGCAAGCTCGAGTTCCGCTTTTGATCCTGGAGCCCGTCGGCAGGCTGAGCGGAGGGATTGATCCGGGAGTGGGAGCGTAGCGACCGTACGACGCAGTCGGACACAGCGAGTGTAGGTGCAGCGAAGCAAACCGGAGCCGCTGCGCCAGGATCGATCCCGCAGCGAAGGAACCCCGAGCCTAAGCGAGCGGGCCGAACGTCAGGGCACAGACCTTTGGTTACTTTGGGGCGTCTGCCAAAGTGACCCGCTGTAAGAGCGGAACCATAAGAAGCCGTTACCGCAGAAACGGATATACACCCAAACCCAAAAGGAGCATGGTCGGCCCAAAGGCCGCCAAGCCCCCAAAAAAAACCCCACAACCGGAAAACCAGTGTGGGGCCAAAAAATTGGTTGGTTGCGGCCAACCAAAGGAGCTCTGTAAAAAACCACCCAAGCGCTCAGATCAAATGCAATCCTGAGCCGCCCGCTCAAAACTCGACGGCAACAAATTCGACGCCAGCAAATGCCGCTCATAAATGAACACCTTGCCACCCTTGCCCGCCTTGTAGGCCTCCAGCACGTTATCCGCCGACACCTTGCTCGGCACCACAATCCGATAACTGCGCTGACTCTGCGAAACCGTCGGATTCAACGCACTGCCCTGCAACTTCGGCACCACACATTCAGCGTATTGCGCAGGCGTCTTGCTGGTCTGCAACGTCAGGGTCGGATCGTTCGGCGCCGAAGCACAACCAGCGAGCAACAGGGAAGCCAAAGCCATGGCAGGCACGAATAAAGCACGCATCGGGGGTAATCCTGAAAATAAAGGTTCGGTTCAACCGGCAACGGTTCGACTTCACGGCATCGCCGCTGCCATTCAATTTTTTTTGAGAATCAGCTCGACGCCACCAAGGCCTTGAGCGATACATCGAATTGCTTCAGCGCGTCGAGTTGCAGGTCACGCTGCTGATTGATCTGTGCAGCGACTTGCGGCGCCGCCTGGTTGTGCACCCAGACCGAAGGCAGCTCTCGCTCGATCGCTCCTTCGGCCTTGCCGATGTATTGCAGATCGGCGTCGTAGAACCGCGCGGAAAAGCGCGCCTCGACCAGACTGTTGCGCTGGGTCAGCAAGCGATTGAAGGTGTCGAGCTTGACCACCACATCCGGATGGGCCTGCAACAGCGCATCGAGGTTGTCGTAAACAGTCACCGAGACGAACTGCTGCTGCAGCGAACTCACCAGCCAGTCGAGCGCCAGTTCCGGATCGGAGCTGCCGACAAAGGCGTCGCGGATTCGCGAGTCCAGCGCGTCTTTCGCGCCGTTCAGCGCCATGTCGTGGTAGCGCTCCAGGTATTGCAGGTTCTGCAGCGTGTTTTCGCTGAGCAATACACCCACGGTCTGCGTGTGCTGCAACGCCGAGGTGCTGGCGGCGATGGGTTGCAGGTGACACGACCGGGCGTCGTCTGCGTAAGCCGGTGCGGTCACCAACCCGCCCATCAGCAGGGCGATCATTGCCAGTCGAGTCAGAACATTCATCGCGCAATTTCCTTGAGCTGCGTCTTCGATGGAGGCGATTTTCCGCCGATCGCCGGCAAAGCAGAACTTGCGTTTCTTGATGGTCACTATTACTTCCAGCAATAGTTGCGTGCCACGCAGACTGATGCACACTGGACCTACCAAAAAAAATGATGAGGGTCTCGCCTTGAGAACGTTTGATCTGATCCGTGACGCCGTGCTGCCCGAATATCGCGAGCGGGTGGCGGAATACCTGGTCCAGTACGAAACCGTGCTGCTGGACAAAAACACCGACGATGCGCAATTGATTCGCGACACTGCTCACCAACTGCGCGGCTACCTGCGCGGGCTCAATACCACGCGGGTGCTGGGCATGGCCTACTGGGAAGAGCTCGATCGCCGTGTTGTCGACACCTGGCTACGCCCGCAAGAGTGAATGCTGGAGCGCCAGTGGTCTGCCCGGCAAAGCTTCCCCTGCGAAAAACCTGACCAAACGCTTACAATCGCAGGCCTATTGCCATACAGACAGGCCTGCCCGGAAATGCCGCTCGACCCGCCAACGATGCTGACCATCACGATCGCCCTCGCAGCCGCTGCCGCGCTGTACCTGGCGGTCGAGTGGCGCAGTATCCGTGAGCCTTCGCTACTGTTCTGGAGCGCCGGTTTCGCCACCATCACTATCGGTTCCACCCTCGCCCTGCTGCGCAGCAGTGGTTTTCTGCTGCTGGGCATCTGGTTCGCCAATGGCCTGCTGGTGACCGCACACTTCTTTTTCCTGCTCGGCGTGGCACGCTTCACCCAGGCCCGACTGTCGCCGGCGTGGTACCTGATTTTCGCGACGTGGCTGATCATGCTGTTATTGCCGGACGGGCCGCTGTGGTCCAAAGCCATGCTGGTGGCCAACTCGCTGCTGGTGGCGATTCCCACACTCAAGGCCAGTTCGCTGCTGCGTCCGCACGGCAAATCATTGAGCGTCGGCGCGGTGCAATTGCGTTATGTGCTGCTCGGCCACGGCATCTTTTATGTCGCCAAGGCCCTGACCGTAGTAATCCCCGGCACGCTGATCGATCTGGCGGCGTTTCGCGGCGAGATCATTCAGATCTCGCTGGTCGAAGGCGCCATGGCGATCATGCTGATCGCCCTGTCGATGACCGGGACCGAGCGTTATCGCCGGGAAAAGCAGATCGCCCGCCTCGCCGAGCGCGATCCGCTCACCGCCCTCTACAACCGCCGCGCCCTTGAAAAACGCACGCCACGCCTGCTGGCCGGAGTTTGCGCGCAACGCCCGGGTGCGCTGTTGTTGATCGATATCGACAACTTCAAACTGGTCAACGATCAGTACGGGCACATCGCCGGCGACCGCTTGCTGATCGCCTTGAGCGAAATGATCCGCGCCCGGCTGCCCGCCCATGCGCTGACCGCGCGCCTGGGCGGCGATGAATTCCTGATGCTGCTCAACAACGCTTCAGCCGAAGCTATTCTTGAACTGGGTAATGCCTTGCGCGAACAGTTTCTGGCCTTGGCGTCGCACACCTATCCCACGTCTGCTGCGGTGACCCTGAGCATCGGCGCTACCCTGTTCGACAGACCACCGGCCAGTCTGGATGCGCTGATCGAACTGGGCGACGCCGCGCTCTACGAGTCCAAACGCGGCGGCCGCAATCGCTTGCGCCTGTCCGGCCTTGCCACCCCAGGATGACCCCCGCCATGTCCAGCCACGACACCCCACTGCAAGACCTCGCCGCCCCCGAAGGCGTTTGCTACGGCTGCGGGGGCCGCAACCCGCATGGCCTGCACGTCAAAAGCCGCTGGGACGACGACGGCCGCCATGTGATCGCCGAACACCTGCCTGAAGCCCAATACTGCGGCTGGCCGGATCTGGTTTACGGCGGACTGATCGCGATGCTGGTCGACTGTCACTCGAACTGGACCGCGATGGCCTGGCACTACCGCGCGGAAAACCGCGAAGCCGGCAGCCTGCCGCGCATCGACTGCGTGACTGGCAACCTTGGGATCAAGTTCATCAAGCCCACACCGATGGGCGTACCGCTGCTCTTGCGCGCGCGGGTCGAAGGTGAGGTCGGGCGCAAGACCCGGGTGATTTGCGAGGTGTATGCAGGGGAAGTGCTGACGGCGGTGGGCGATTCAGTGTTTGTGCGGGTGGATACGGGGCAGTTGGCGGATGCAGCGCATGGCCGCTAAAGCCAAAGCCCCTCACCCTAGCCCTCTCCCAAAGGGGGAGGGAACTGACCGAGGTGTCTTGTGGAAATACGCCGACCTGGGAAACCGAGTCGAACTCAAATTCTGAAAAGCTTGAAAATCGGCTCCCTCTCCCTCGGGAGAGGGCTGGGGTGAGGGGCTGCGGTTCAAGCCACGCAGCCATACTCAAGCCGAAAGCGAAACGTTCTGAGCCAGCTCTTCAACGCGACAAAGCCGCCACACCCGCCCGCGCCGCATGGAGCTTTTTATAGCTCTCGATCAAGCGCAAATGCCGATCCAGCCCTTCCAGCTTCATGCTCGTCGGCGTCAAACCGTAAAAGCGCACGCTGCCATTCACCGATCCAATCGCCGCATCCATGCGCTCGTCACCGAACATCCGGCGGAAATTGGCCTCGTAATCCTCCAGCTCCAGATCTTCATCCAGCTCCATCTCCAGCACCACGTTGACCGCCTGATAGAACAAGCCGCGCTCAACGGTGTTGTCGTTGTACTGCAGGAACGCCTCCACCAGATCCTTGGCCTCGTCAAACTTTTGCAACGCGAGGTAGATCAGCAAGCGCAGTTCCAGGATCGTCAGCTTGCCCCACGGCGTGTTGTCGTCGAACTCGATGCCGATCAGCGTAGTGATATCGGTGTAGTCGTCCTGCTCGCTGCGTTCCAGGCCCTGGACCAGATTACGCAGGCCGACCTTGCTGAGGTTGTGCAAATTGAGGATGTCGGCGCGGAATTGCAGGGCTTTGTTGGTGTTGTCCCAGATCAGGTCTTCGATCGGGTAGATCTCCGAATAATCCGGCACGAGGATGCGGCAGGCCTTGGCGCCGATGTGCTCGTAGACCGCCATGTAGACTTCCTTGCCCATGTCTTCGAGGATGCCGAACAGGGTCGCGGCTTCTTCGGCGTTGGAATTTTCGCCCTGGCCGGAGAAGTCCCACTCGACGAATTCGAAGTCTGGTTTGGCACTGAAGAAGCGCCACGACACCACACCGCTGGAGTCGATGAAGTGCTCGACGAAGTTGTTCGGCTCGGTGACCGCCTGCCCGGAGAACGTCGGCTGCGGCAAGTCATTGAGGCCTTCGAAACTGCGGCCCTGCAACAGTTCGGTCAGGCTGCGTTCCAGCGCGACTTCCAGGCTCGGGTGCGCGCCGAATGAGGCGAAAACACCGCCGGTGCGCGGGTTCATCAGGGTCACGCACATCACCGGGAATTCACCGCCCAGCGAGGCGTCCTTGACCAGCACCGGGAAGCCCTGCTCTTCCAGGCCTTTGATGCCGGCGAGGATGCTCGGGTATTTCTCCAGCACTTCCTGCGGCACATCCGGCAGGGCCATTTCGCCTTCGAGGATTTCGCGTTTGACTGCACGCTCGAAAATCTCCGACAGGCATTGCACCTGCGCTTCGGCCAGGGTGTTGCCGGCGCTCATGCCGTTGCTCAGGTAGAGGTTTTCGATCAGGTTGGACGGGAAGTACACCACTTCGCCGTCCGACTGGCGCACGAACGGCAGCGAGCAGATGCCACGCTGGGTGTTGCCGGAGTTGGTGTCGTACAGGTGCGAGCCGCGCAACTCACCGTCACGGTTGTAAATGCCGAGAGTGCAGTCGTCGAGAATCTCGCTCGGCAACTCGTCCTTCGGTCCGGGCTTGAACCATTTCTCGTCCGGGTAATGCACAAACTCGGCATTGGCGATGTCTTCGCCCCAGAACTGGTCGTTGTAGAAGAAGTTGCAGTTCAGGCGCTCGATGAACTCGCCCAGCGCCGAAGCCAGTGCGCCTTCCTTGGTCGCGCCCTTGCCGTTGGTGAAGCACATCGGCGAATGTGCGTCGCGAATATGCAGCGACCAGACGTTCGGCACGATGTTGCGCCAAGAGGCAATTTCGATCTTCATGCCGAGGTCGGCAAGGATCTTCGACATGTTGGCGATGGTCTGTTCCAGCGGCAGGTCCTTGCCGGCAATGTAGGTGCCCGCTTGGGAATCGGACTGCGGCATCAACAAGGCCTGGGCATCGGCGTCGAGGTTGTCGACTTCTTCGATGATGAACTCGGGGCCGGTCTGCACCACTTTCTTTACGGTGCAGCGGTCGATGGAACGAAGGATGCCCTGGCGATCCTTGTCGGAGATGTCTGCGGGCAATTCCACCTGAATCTTGAAGATCTGGTTGTAGCGGTTTTCCGGGTCGACGATGTTGTTCTGCGACAGGCGAATGTTCTCTGTCGGGATGTTGCGCGTGTCGCAGTACAGCTTGACGAAGTAAGCCGCGCACAAGGCCGACGACGCCAGGAAGTAGTCGAACGGTCCCGGTGCCGAGCCATCGCCCTTGTAGCGGATGGGCTGATCGGCGATCACCGTGAAGTCGTCGAACTTGGCTTCAAGTCGAAGGTTGTCGAGAAAGTTGACCTTGATTTCCATGCGGGATTACCAGAATACGGCTAAACGAATGGCGGCCATTATCCGGTTTTTGTGCGGGAAGTCTCGCCCTTTCGGGATTCGCCGCTGGCCGGCGATGCTGGAAATCCCGTGGGATTCGCTACACTTTGAACAAATCAGGCGATGTCATAGAACAACAATCTGAACATTGTGCCCGCGCCATTGTTCTAGATTCCCAAGATACCGGATCAAGGACGAGCACATGGCCGTAACTCTCGCTGCGCAGCCAATCCCCACCCCGCAACGCGCCGTGACCCGACGCCTGGCCATCGCCGTCGGCGCGCTGTTCGTTGCCGGTGTCATAGCCGCCATCAGCACCTTGCTGGGCATCGCCAAAACCCTCGATGGCAAGGACCTGGAACAGAATCAGTTCTATTCCGTGCGCGCGGTGGAAAACCGCATCACCGCGTCGAAAAACTACATCACCAGCTACGCCTACTGGACCCGCGCCTTTGAGGCGTTGAGCGGGCCGGTCGACACCGAATGGGCGTACACCGAACAGAACATGGGCAAGACCCTGTTCACCACCGATGGCTATGACGGCGTGTTCGTCCTTGATCGCAAGCGCACCAAGTACGCAGTGATTCGAGGGCAGATGGTCGAGACCGACGTGTCCACGGTGCTGCAAGCCTCCGCCCCGGCGCTGGTCGAGCAAGTGCTGGGGCAGCCCGACCTGACCAAACCGGTCAGCAGCTATTCGCTGTTCGAAGGCTGGCCGGCGCTGATCACCGCTGCCGCAATCATCCCCAACGATGAACGCCCGCTGGATGAACTGAGAAATACCTCGGTACTGGTGTTCGTCGACAAGCTGACCCCAACCAAACTGCGCAAGATCGGCAGCGGTTATGGCCTGACCAATCTGACCCTTGCCCCGGACGAAACGATTGAATCCGGTCAGCCGCGTGTGCCACTCGACAGCACCGGCTACAGCCTGGTCGCCGACCTGCAACGACCCGGCCAGCAATTGTTGTGGTCGCTGGTGCCACCGCTCGGCGCGACGTTTCTGGTGTTGATGCTGCTCACCGCCTATTTCTTCCGCCATGCCTTGCGCTCATCGCAATACGTCGACAACAGCATTCATGCCATGCAGGCGTCGAATCAGGCACTGGAGACGGCCAATCATGCGCTCGAAGCCAGTGAGGAACGCTTTCGTGCGGTTGCCGAAGCGGCCTCGGACTGGATCTGGGAAGTCGATGGTCAACTGGCGCTGACGTACCTGTCGGCGCGGTTCAGCGAGGTGACCGGCTACCCACAGGCCTTCTGGCTGGGGCAAGACATTGGTGAGTTGCTGACGTGCGATACCACGCCGCTGGAACTGTGGCTGCGCAAACTCAGCGAAGAAAACAGCGCGGGGGATTTGCGCTGCACCTACCGCGACCACTCCGGGCAACCGCGTCACTGCCGGCTCTCCGCTCGGCCGATTTTCGACAAGGACAGCGTCGTCGGCTATCGCGGTACCGCCAGCGACATCACCGACGAGGTCGCCGCCCACGCGCAGATCCAGCACCTGTCGATGCACGACGCCCTGACCGGTCTGCCCAACCGCAACAAACTGGCGCGGTATCTGGATGAAGTGCTGATATTGAAAGAACACGCGCCGGCGCTGTCGCTGCTGATGATCGATCTGGACAACTTCAAGCCGATCAACGATTCCCTCGGCCATCCGGCCGGTGATGCGGTATTGCAGGAAGTCGCCACGCGTCTGCGCGAATGCACCCGTGAAAACGACATCGTCGCGCGCCTCGGCGGCGACGAGTTTGTCGTGGTGCTCAACGGCATGGACAGCCATCACGAGATCGACAAGTTCTGCACACGGCTGATCGGCAGCCTGCATCAGCCGATCAATTACGAGCAGCATCCGCTGCATATCGGCGCCAGTATCGGCATCGCTCTGAGCCGTCGTCACGGCTTCGTCGCCAGCGACCTGATTCGCTATGCCGACATCGCGCTGTATCAGGCCAAGTCCGACGGCAAGAACACCTGGTGCTATTTCGAAGCGCACATGAGCGACCAGATCCAGACGCGCCGGCAAATGGAAGATGACCTGCGCCATGCGCTCAAGCACAACGAGTTCGTTCTGCACTATCAGCCGCGTTACAAAGTCGATGGCAAACAGATTGTTTCGGTCGAAGCGCTGGTGCGCTGGCAGCACCCGACCCAAGGTTTGCTCGGGCCGGACGTGTTCATTCCGCTGGCCGAGCAGACCGACCTGATCGTGCCGCTGGGGCGCTGGGTCCTGCGCGAAGCCTGCGAAACCGCGCTGGACTGGCCCCATGACATTCTCCTTTCGGTCAACCTTTCGCCTGCGCAATTTGCCCTTAGCGATGTGGTCGAGGACGTTCGCGAAGTGTTGGTCGACACGCGCTTCCCCGCCAGTCGCCTGGAGCTGGAGATCACCGAGAACGTTATGCTCAACGACACCGATGGCGCGCTCACCACCATGAACCAGCTCAAAGAACTCGGTGTACGCCTGAACATGGACGACTTCGGCACTGGCTATTCATCCCTCGGTTACCTGCGCGCCTATCCATTCGACGGGATCAAGATCGACAAACGTTTCATCGCCTCGATCAGCAGCGGCACCAATGATCGCGCCGTGGTGCAGGCGATCATTGGCCTGGGCAAGGCCATGGGTTTGACGGTGACTGCCGAAGGCGTCGAGACCGAGGAGCAACTGGCGATTCTCGGCAAGGATCAATGCAACGAGGTGCAGGGTTATTTCATGAGTCGGCCGATCGACAAAGCGGCGTTTGCTGATCTGTTACGCGCATCGAGATTGTCGCCAGTCAGCAAAAAAGGCCGGGTGACCTGAGTCTCAACTGTGCTCGGCAACTCGAACCTTGCCGCTGAATACGCGAAACCCGAAGGTGTTGTAGGCCAGAGTGATCGGGATCAGCACGGCGAAACCGACCAGCATGAAGATCTGGCTGGTCGGGCTGGAAGCGGCTTCGCTCAAGGTCAGATCCGGCGGAACGATGAAGGGATACAGCGCGACCAGCATCACTGCGAAGGCCAGGACAAAGACGCCCAGTGCGGCGAACAGCGGCACGCAATCGAAGCGGCTGCGCAAACCATTGATGAACACCATCGCTAATGCGCTGACGACCATCCCCGCTGGCAGCCACAGCCAGATACTGGCAAGCCGCCGGGCGTATTGCGGCTGCAACGTCGCCGTCCAACCGATCAGCACCATCAGAAACGCCACGACGACCAGCGCCAGCACGCGGGCCTGACGCGCCGAGCGTCGTTGCAGTTCATCCTCGGTGCGCCAGTACAACCAGCACGTCCCCAGGCAGAGATAACCCAGCACCAGCACCAGACCGCAAAACACCGGAAACGGGTTCAGCCAGTCGCGGCCATCGCCGATGTACTGACCGCCCTGATGCGCAACGCCATGCACGAGGGTGCCAAGCACCATGCCCTGAACAAATCCGGTCAGCAACGAAGCCAGCGCCAGTACGCCGTCGACGATTCTTTTGCGCTGTTCGTTCGCTGCGTAGTCGCGGAACTCCAACGCCATGGCGCGTGCAATCAAGGCGAGAAACATCACGATAAAAGGCACATACAGCGCCGGCAGCAAAATCGCGTACGCCAGCGGAAACAACGCCAGCAGCCCACCGCCGCCGAGCACCAGCCAGGTCTCGTTGGCGTCCCATACCGGCAGAATCGTCACCGCCATGGCCCGCCGCTGCTGGCTGCAACTTGTGAGGCCCATCAGCATGCCGACGCCCAGATCGGTGCCGTCGAGCAATACGTAGTTCATTACCGAAAATGCCAGCGCGGCGGCGCACAACAGTGTCAGCCAGTCCGTGTCCATGTGTGCGCCTCCTCAGTGCCCGGTTTCGTCCGCAAGGCTTGGCTGCGGCCCCGGTTGATCCGGCTGCGGCGGCTCACGCAGCAGGCGCAGCAACACCCATAGGCCGATACCGAAGACCAGCAGATAAAACAGCAGGATCAACCAGGTCGACCCGACGACTTGCGCCCTGGACACTGACGACAGACTGTCAGCCGTACGCATCAGCCCATAGACCGTAAACGGCTGTCGCCCCACTTCAGTAACCACCCAGCCACTGAGCATCGCCAGAAACCCGGCTGGCGCCAATAGCACGCAAGCACCCCGCCATCCGCGCGCGGTGTACAGGCGATTGCGCCGACGCAGAACCAGGCTGATCACGCCCTGACCGAGCATCAGCAGCCCCAGGCCGACCATCAGCCGAAACGCGAAAAACACTGGCGCGACGGGCGGGATGTCCTCAGCCGGGAATTCATCAAGCGCGGCGATGGTGCCAGTCAAATCGTGATGCAAATACAGGGAGCCGATGCGTGGAATGGCGACTTCCCAATGATTGCGCCGCTCGTCCATATCCGGCCAGGCGAACAGCCGCAGCGGCTCCCCTGCCCCCGGCGCCGGCCGCGTCCACGAGCCTTCGATGGCCGCCACTTTCTGCGGCTGAGCGTGGAGACTGTGCCGACCGTGCAGATCACCGACGACAAGCTGCACCGGCATCAGCACGGCAATCACCCACAGCGCCATGGAGAATTGCAGCCGAGCGCGCGGATTCTCTGATGCTTTGCGCAACTGCCAGCCGCTGATGCCGGCAATCAGCGTCGCACTGCCGATGAACACCGCGAGCAGCATGTGCACCAGACGATACGGAAACGACGGATTGAAAATGATCGCCCACCAATCCTCGGCGAGGAAACGCCCGTCGGCGCCCATCGCATAGCCGGCGGGGGTGTGCATCCAGGAATTGGCGGAAAGGATCCAGAACGCGCTGATCAGCGAGCCCAGCGCCACCGCGCAGGTGGCGAAAAAGTGCAGACGCGGACCGACCTTCTTCAGGCCGAACAACATGATGCCGAGAAATCCCGCTTCGATGAAAAACGCCGCCATCACCTCGTAGAACATCAACGGGCCGAGGATATCGCCAGCCTGCGCTGACAGCCGAGACCAATTGAGGCCGAACTGATATTCCAGAATCAATCCTGACGCCGTGCCCACCGCAACGTTCAGCGCAAACACCTTGAGCCAATAGCGATAAACATCCAGATAAACCTGGCGCCCGGTCCTTAACCAGAACGCTTCCAGCACCATGAGGAAATTCGCCAGCCCGATGCTGAACGCCGCCAGCACGATGTGGAAGCTGATCGTGATCGCGAACTGGGCGCGGGCCGCCATCAGGGCCGAATCGACAGGCTCCATTCATCAGCCGCTGTAGAACACAGCAAGCTTGTTGCCTTCGGGGTCGCGCAAATAGGCCACATAAAAGTCCGGCGTGTAGGCCTCGCGAGTGCCCGGTGGGCCTTCGTCGGTGCCGCCGCTGTCCACCCCCACCCTGTGCACCTGATCGACCTTTTGCCGGGAGTCGGCGCGAAACGCCGGCATCATGCCGTTGCCCGGCGTTGCTCGCTCGCCATTGAAAGGTTTTGAAATGTGTACGCTGCCGGGGCCGTTGGACTTGTCGACGCAATCAGGCAGGTAGCCAAGCGGCGTCAGGATCGCCTTGTAAAAAGCCGCCGAACGATCGACATCGTTGGCGCCGATAAACAGATAACTGAGCATGGGAAGTCCTCCGATGGCAGTTTTCAGCCGTGCGTTTCTTCCTGGTTATGGGTAAACACGTTACCGGCATCGCGCACCAATTGGCGCCATTCGGCGCTGGTAATCAGGCCTTGCTCCTCCATCTCGTCGGCGGCCTTGAGCAACTCGTCATATTGCTGTTCCGGATCCAGAGCGGCTTCTGTCTGCTCCGCCATCTTGCGCCATGCCGCCAGTGATGCCTTTTTCTGCTGATCGAACATACGGGTATCTCCTGAGGGACTTACCCGGTAGAAAAAACAGCGAGAAGGAGGTTCAGGGCAGACGACGGATGGAGGTTAATGCACAAAACCTGGTCGGAATGAGCCTGCTCGCGACAGCGGTATATCTGCCAGATTGAATGTGAATGTGCCTCCGCCATCGCGAGCAGGCTCACTCCCACAGAAAAGCAAAAGCAAAATCAAAATCAAGATCAAAAGATCGCAGCCTTCGGCAGCTCCTACAGTTGGATTGAGCACAACCTCAAAAGCAGGTCGGCTGTCAGGCCGCCATCGCGAGCAGCCTCGCTCCCACAGAAAAGCAAAGCAGCGCAGCTGCCCGCGGCGAAGCCGCACCACTCAACAATGAGCGCAAGCTCGAGTGCCTTTGATCTACGGGCGACGTCGGAAGGCTGAGCGGAGGGATTGATCCGGGCGTGGGAGCGAAGCGACCGTACGACGCAGTCGGACACAGCGAGTGTAGGTGCAGCGAAGCAAACCGGAGCCGCTGCGCCAGGATCGATCCCGTAGCGAAGGAACCCGAGCCTGCGAGGGCCGAACGCAGGAGCAAGCCTTTTCGGTTACCTTTTCGGCGTCTGGAAAAGGTGACTCGCCGTAAGGGCGAAACCGCCAGCCGCAGCACCAAAAAAAACGGATATCCCCCCAAAACCCCAGCGCATGGTCGGCCCAAAGGCCGCCAAGCCCCCCAAAAAAACCGGCAAATGTCAAAACCGCTCAGTCACCCGCTTATACGGATAATCCGGCTCCCGGTACTTGCCCGGCTTCTGCCGTTTCGGCAATTCGACCTTGTCACGCTCCACCTCTTCATAAGGGATGCGACTGAGCAGATCGGTAATAATGTTCAGCCGTGCGCGCCGTTTGTCATTGGAGTCGGCCACCATCCACGGCGCCCGATCGGTATCGGTGTGCTTGAACATCTCGTCCCGCGCCCGTGAATAGTCGAACCAGCGGCTGTAGGATTTCAGATCCATCGGCGTCAGTTTCCAGATCTTGCGCCCGTCATTGATTCGCGCTTCGAGCCGGCGGGTCTGCTCTTCGGGGCTGACCTCAAGCCAGTACTTGAGCAGGATCACCCCCGAATCGACGATGGCGTTTTCCACCCACGGGATCGACTTGAGAAACTTGTCGGCCTGTTCCTCGGTGCAAAAACCCATGACCCGCTCGACACCGGCGCGGTTGTACCAACTGCGGTCGAAGATCACCACTTCACCGCCCGCCGGCAGGTGCGGAAGATAGCGCTGCACATGCATCTGGCTCTTCTCGCGATCGGTTGGCGCCGGCAGCGCGACAACGCGAAACACTCGTGGGCTCACGCGCTCGGTAATCGCTTTGATCGTGCCGCCCTTGCCGGCACCATCGCGGCCTTCAAAGACGATACACACCTTGACACCCTTGGCGATGACCCACTCCTGCAGCTTGACCAGCTCCACGTGCAGCTTGCGCAACTGGTCGAGGTAGTCCTTGTTTTTCAAGCGCGGGCGTTCTATGGCCTTTGCGGGTTTCTTCCTGTCTTTCGCCATGAATCGATCCTCGCGCTTCAACAGCCCAGTGAAATTGTTTATTGACCCTGGAGGCCTGATCCGTGAGGTTAGTCCACGCCCGGTTGTTTGCCATTGCCGGGGAAAAAAGCCGGATCATCATGTGTTTCCTGCATTTGTTCTGACGTCGCACTGTTCATTGCCCGATCCCCTGTTTGCTGGAGTTTTTCGATGCCGTCGTCCAAATCACTGCCCACTGCCCTGCTCGGTCTGGCCCTGGCCTGTCCGGCAATGGCCGAGACCCAGGGTCTGGAACTGGGGCAAGTGCTGATTTCGGCGGATGAGCGCAGCGGCACGGATGCAGCGGTCGAAGAGGCTCGCGAACGCCTCGAACAGGTGCCCGGCGGCAGCAACGTGGTCGACATGCGCCAGCCATTGCAGGGCCGCGTGGCCAGCAATCAGGACGTGCTGGCCTTTCAGCCAGGGGTGTATGCGCAGTCGGCGGGCAACGAAGGCGTGAAGATTTCCATTCGCGGATCGGGGATCAACCGCGCACCCGGCGCCCACGCCTCGGGGCTGTATACGATGCTCGATGGCCTGCCGTTGACCGGCCCCGGCGGCACTCCGTATGAATTGCTCGAGCCGCTATGGGTCGACCATGTCGAAGTGCTGCGCGGCGCCAACGGTTTTGATCGCGGCGCGCTGGCGCTGGGCGGCGCTATCGATTACGTCAGCCACACCGGTTATACCGCGCCGAAACTGCAAGTGCGCTACGCCACCGGCAGCCATGGTTATCAGCAAAGACAGGTCAGCTCCGGGCAAGTGCTGGGGGATTTCGATTACTACGTGTCGCTGACCGGTGCCGACGCCGATGGCTATCAGGACCACACCGCCAGTGAAAGCAAAGGCCTGATCGCCAACTTCGGCTATCGCTTCAACCCGAACCTGGAAACCCGCTTCTACTTCCGCTACCGGGAAACCGACAACGACCTCGCCGGCCGCGTGACCAAACATTCCATCGAACACAGTCCTCGGGCAGCCAACCCGGCGTATGTGGCGCGCGACGACAGCCGCAAACAACCCGGCAGTACCTTCATCGGCAACAAGACCACGTTCTACCTCGACGACGATTCGAGCATCCAGACCGGCCTCGTCTACCACGACTACCCGATGGATTTGCGCGAAGGCCCGAACCGGCTGAAGGTGGCTTACACCGACGTCAGCGGCACCTTCGACTACAAGCGCCGCGACACCCTGTTCGGCCTGGAAAGCCGCAGCACTGTCGGGCTGCGCGTCACCAAGCACCTGCCCAACGATGGCGCCAGCGAGTTCGTGCGCATCCCGAGCGGCAACACCGCCAGCTATGCACCGGGCACGCGTATGCGCAACTTCACTTATCAGGGGTCGGACACCGTGCTGCATTTCGGTAACGACCTGGAAATCGCCGACGACCTCTGGCTGACCACCGGCCTCGCCGCCATCTACACCCGCCGCGAGAGCGCCGTGACCTACCCGCAGGGCGGCGGCAAAACCAGTCTCAACGACTGGGACTACGCACCGCGCATTGGCCTGCGCTACCAGATCACACCGGACGTGCAAGTGTTCGGCAACCTCAGCCGCTCCGTCGAAGCACCCCATCCGTGGTCATTGATCTACAGCTCCAACGTTCGCTTCCCTGCCGGCAACGGTGCCGCCACCGGCACCCAGCGCGACCCGATCGAACTGCAAAACCAGACTGCCACCACCCTGGAACTCGGCGGCCGTGGCGACAGCGCCTTCGGCGAATGGAGCCTTGCCTGGTACTACGCGCAAGTTCGTCACGAACTGCTCTCGGTACTGCCCGACGCCAACGCCGTCACGCCTTACGAACTCAACGCCAGCCCGACCGTTCACCAAGGCATCGAGGCCAGCCTCGACAGCAAACTCTGGACCGCCGCCGACGGGCGCCAGTTGAGCTTGCGCCAGGCCTACACGTTCAGCGATTTCCACTACCGCGACGATGAACGCTTCGGCAACAACCGCCTGCCCGGTTTGCCGATGCACTACTATCAGGGCGAACTGCGCTACGACTGGCCGCAAGGTTTCTTCGCGGCCGTGAACACGCAGCTGGTATCCAAAGTGGCCGTGGACTACGCCAACAGCTATTACGCCGACCCGTACGCCCTGTTCGGCGCCACGCTGGGCTACAACGCGCCGAAGGGTGACTGGCAAGGCTGGGTGGACATGCGCAACCTGACCGGCAAACGCTACGCAGCAACGGTCACCCCGGGGTATGACGACAAAGGGCTGGATGCCGCACGGTCGACACCGGGTGAAGGGATGGGTGTTTATGTTGGGGTTTCGTGGAGTTTGTTGTGAAGCCCAACCCAATTCCAATGTGGGAGCGAGCCTGCTCGCGAAAGCGGTGTATCAGTTATGAATTATTCGCCTGACACGACGCCTTCGCGAGCAGGCTCGCTCCCACAGTTGGTTTTGTGGTGCTGGGTAGAGCAGCGCAACTTACTGCGCCGGTTCTGGTGTCTGAAAGTCTTTGGATCCGGAATCTTCAGACAAGCCCCATCGTGAATGCAGGTATATTCGTCGCGGCGGGATAATCATCGCATTCCATCGAAAATAACGGACTGACCTCATGGATACTTCGCAAGAAAACCCTCTGGAAACATCACTCCGACTGGCCGCCGACGAACCTGCGCATCGTCCAGAGTTCTATCGCACGCTCCTGGATTCCACCGTCTACATCCTCGGCACAGCGGGTGCTGCTCAAGGCCATGTCAATCTCGAAGCCGGCAGCAACATCAGCATCGCCCATTGGCAGAAGCCCGATGGCACGCCGGTCATTCCGTTCTTCTCCTCGCTGCCAACACTGCAACAATCCATCGACAGCGAGCAGAGCTACGTTGAGATCCCCGCCCGGTCACTGTTCGAAATCACCTTGGGCGCGTTGCTCTTCCTCAATCCCAAGTCGCCCTACGGCAAAGAGTTCGTCCCGGATGAAGTGCAACACCTGCTCTCGGGTGAAATCGGCCGTCCCGCCACGCAGCGCACGGTTGAGAAAGAAACCAATGTGTTGCTTGGACAACCTTCGGACTATCCATCGGCCATGGTTCACTCGCTCTCGCAACTGCTGGCCAAACATCCAAACGTGAAGCGCGCATTTCTGGCACTGATGCACGACGCCTCGATCGATGAAAAACCGCACCTGATCGTCGGCATCGAAGCAGATGGCGATATCGAGCAGGTCATTCGCGAAGCCGGCAACGTCGCTGGGAACACAGCGCCAGATGGCGGCCCGGTTGATTTTTGTCGCGTGCTGACGGGAGAAGCCGGGCTGAGTGATTACTTCCTTAAGGAGACCAAACCGTTCTACGAACGCAAGTCACCGAGCAAGCTGCGTTCTTTTTTTGGCTTTGGTTGAATACGTTCTGACGAGATCGCAGTCGTCTGCATGTCGCTTGATCAGAGGGCGAGTGGTCGATTCTGATGAGCGCGCCCTTGGATTCTTTCAACCCGCCCTCATAACAATGCATATCCCCATCGTCTCCGAGAGGAAGGACACACCATGACCACTCAAACCGAAACTGCCATTCTCGCCGGCGGCTGCTTCTGGGGCATGCAGGACCTGTTGCGTCGCTACCCGGGCGTGCTGAAAACCCGCGTCGGTTATACCGGCGGCGACGTGCCGAATGCCACCTACCGTAACCACGGCAACCACGCCGAAGCCATTGAGATCGAGTTCGATCCCGCGGTGATCAGCTACCGGCAGATCCTTGAGTTCTTCTTCCAGATCCACGACCCGAGCACGCCGAACCGTCAGGGCAACGATCTTGGCCCGAGCTATCGCTCGGCGATCTACTACCTCAACGACGAGCAACGCGCCGTCGCCGAAGACACCGCTGCCGATGTCGACGCTTCGAAGCTATGTCCCGGCAAAGTGGTCACCGAGATCGAACCGGCCGGCCCCTTCTGGGAAGCGGAACCCGAGCACCAGGATTACCTGGAGCGGATTCCGAATGGCTACACCTGCCACTTCATCCGACCGAACTGGAAACTGCCGAAGCGCGCTTAAAGAAACGGGTGATGGCGGGTTCAATGCGCCGCCACTACCGAAGCTCCGACAGAGCGCGGGCCCGACTTGAAACCGTGGGCCCGGGCACCCCAGGCAATGGCGAAGCCGATAGCGACCAGTGCCAGCATGGCCCACGGGAATGCGGCAACGCCCCAGCGATCGAGCAACACGCCGCCGACGACACCGCTGCCAGCGATCGCGCTGTTCCACGCCACCACGTTCAACGACAAGGCGACATCCGCTCCGTCGCCCGCCGCATCCGCCAGCGCGGTTTGCAGCAAAGTTGCCGCGCCGCCAAAGGTCAAACCCCATACCGCCACGCCAACGTAGATCACCTCCGGCATACCCCCGCCAAAACCCAGCGCCACGCAGACGACGGCAAACGTCGCAAGGCTCAGAAGGACCGTCGTACGCAGCAGCGGCTCGACCAGCTTCGCCGTCAGCCATATGCCCGCCAGCGCAGCAATGCCAAAGACCAACAAGACCAGATCAACACGATCGGCCATTCCTGCCGGCGCAATGAACGGCGCAATGTAGGTGTAGAGAATGTTATGCGCGAGCATCCAGCTGATCACCACCGCAAGCACAGGGCGAACGCCCGGGGTGGTCAGGACGTTGCGCAGCGGCAGGCGTTGATGGGCCGGTTGCGGCGGGTAATCCGGCACTTTCATCAGCACCCAGACGATCAATAGCAGGGTCAGCGCCGACATGAGGCCGAATGTGCTGCGCCAGCCGACCAGCCCGCCGAGCCACGTCCCCAGCGGCACGCCCAGCGACAGCGCAATCGGCGTACCGACCATTGCCAGTGCCAGTGCCTTGCCCTGCTGCTCGGGTACGACCATGCGTCGCGCATAGCCGGCCAACAAACTCCACGCCAACCCCGCTGCGACCCCGGCGAAGAAGCGCGCGACCAGCGTTACGCCGTAGTGGGACGACAGCGCAGTGATCGAATTGAACACCAGGAAGCCGACGAGCGTCAGCAGCAGCACATTGCGGCGCCGCCGGCCGCGGGTGGCGATGGTCATCGGGATCACCGCCAGTACCGACCCCAATGCGTATGCGGTCACCATTTGCCCTGCCATGGAGGGCGAAATCGTTAAACCCTCGCTGATCAGCGGCAGCAGGCCGGCGGGCAGGGTTTCGGTGACGATACAGATGAAGCCTGTCATCGCCAGCGCCAGCAAAGCGCCGATGGGAAGGCGTTTTGGGGTGGCTGTCAACGTTATTGATGGTGTCACGGGATGCTCCTTGAAAAGCCTTCGCTGATATAAATACCGATCGATCTAGATCCTGAAGGCGCACAAGGAGCGTTGTCAACAATTTCTGTATCGACTAGTCTTTATATGAATTCAACGAGGAGCTTTGCCATGGCGAGAACCGGTCGCCCCCGTCAGTTTGATCGCGACGACGCTGTCGATCAGGCCATGCAGCTGTTCTGGCAACACGGCTACGACGCGACATCGCTCGCCCAATTGAAGGCCGGACTTGGCGGAGGGATTTCAGCGCCGAGCTTCTACGCCGCGTTCGGTTCCAAGGAAGCCTTGTTCGATGAATGTGTGCAGCGTTATCTGACAACCTACGCGCAAGTCACCGAATGCCTGTGGGACGAAAGTCTGGCACCGCGCAACGCCATCGAGAGCGCGTTGCGCCAGTCGGCACGCATGCAGTGCGACGACGCGCATCCCAAGGGCTGCATGGTCACTTTGGGCGTCATGAGCGCACCAAGCCCGGAAAATGCCCACGTGGTGCGAGCCCTGACCCGCTCACGCCAGCGCACCCGCGCGGGAATTCAAGCCTGCGTCGAGCGCGCTGTGAGTGCCGGTGAGCTGGCCAGCGACACAAATTCGGCGGCGATGGCGACGGTATTCGACAGTTTCCTGCAAGGCATATCCATACTCGCCAGAGACAACACCGCGCTGGAAAGCATCGATGCTGCCATTACTCAGATCATGCAAACCTGGGACATTGCCGTCACTCGCACCCCTCTCTGATCAAATCACAGATGCACCGGCACCGCTGCCGAGCCCGGCTCCGGCACGTCGACATTGACCTTCAGTGCTATCAGCAACGCGGCCAGCAACATCAGAATGCCGGCCGCGACAAACACACCATTGATGCCGCTGAAACTGAACACCGAACCGCCGGCGGCAGCGCCTGCGGCAATCGCCGACTGCACCGACGCGACGACCATGCCGCCTGCGCTTTCGGCCTGATCGGGTACCGAACGCGCCACCCAGTTCGACCACGCTACCGGCACACCACCAAAAGCCATCCCCCAGAGCGCCAGGAGCACCGCCTGCCCGGTGACCGAGGCCGGGAAGCCGACCAGCGCCAGAGCGGCAACGCCCACCAGCACCGGCATCAGCACCAGGGTCGCCCGTGGACTGCGCTGCAACAGCCACCCGGCGAACAGCGTGCCGGCAAAGTTCGCCACGCCGAAACCGAGCAGCATCAGTGCCAGCGTCTGCGGGCCGACGCCGGTGGTGCTTTCCAGAAATGGCCTGATGTAGGTGAACAACGCAAAGTGACCGGTGTGCACCAACACGCAGCCGAACATGCCGATGGCAATACCCGGTCGCAGCAAAACCTCCAGTACCGTGCGCAGGCGTGACGGACGGTGCGGCGCCAGACTCGGTAACGTGAACAGTTGAAACATCAGCGTCACCACGCCCACCGCCGCCGCTGCGAAAAACGCACTGCGCCAGCCAAACTGCCCGCCGAGGTAACTGCCCAACGGCACCGCCACCACGGTACCCACAGCGATCCCGCTGAAGATGATCGACAGCGCGCGGGGCAGCAGCGCCGCCGGGACCAGGCGCATCGCCACGGCCGCCGCCATGCTCCAGAATCCGCCCAGGGCGATGCCCAAAAGGATTCGCATGATCAGCAACACTGCGAGGCTGGACGAGAATGCGACCAGCAGATTCGATGCGATCATCAGAGCCGAAAAACCGAGCAATACCAAGCGCCGATCAAGGCTGCGGGTCAATCCTGGCACCAGCAATCCGGCAAACAGCGCGACCACCGCTGTCACCGTCACAGCTTGTCCGGCCAACGCTTCGCTCACGCCGAGATCGAGCGCCATCGGCGTCAACAGGCTGGCCGGCAGATATTCCGCCGTGAGCAGACCGAACACCCCCATCGCGAGTGAAAACACCGCCATCCACGCCGGCACCAGCGGCTCCTCGTCAGCGCGCACACCCACAGCGGATCGCCCGTCACATACACAATCATTCATCGCAAGACTCCTCGGACATTTCGAAAGCGCAGTCTATGGGTGGCAAACCGGATGATCTATGATGCACAGTCTTTAACTTTTGATCGAAACCCCGAACATGAGCAGCACTGATCCCTTTTCACTGTCCTCGGACCTCATCACTGAGTTGCTGCGCAGCATGCGTCTGCGTGGCGTGCAATACCGGCGCATCCACGCCGGTCCGCCATATGGCCTGGGTTTCAGCGACAAGTCCGGCCATGCGTATTTCCACTTCGTCGCCGCTGGCTCGACGGTGTTGCAGCTTGAGGACGGCAGCCTGTACGAATTGTCGGCGGGCAATGCGGTATTCATCGCCCACGGTGCCGCGCATCAGTTGCTGTCACACCCCGGCGCCGAGGTGCAGGACATTGCCAGCGCCGTTGCCGCGCCACTCGGCGACACGGTCTGTGCGGTTCAGGTCGGGCAGAGCACCGATTCGCCCGATAGCGCCCTGCTCTTCAGCGGTTGCATGGAATTCGAACTCGGCAGCCTGCAAGGCCTCGGTCGGCTGATGCCGGGACTGATGCTGATCGACGCAGGCGGCCAGCGCTATCCGGGCCTCATGCCGATCCTCGCGACCATGGAACGCGAAGTCAGCGCAGCGCGCATCGGCTTCGCCGGCATTCTCGCCCGCCTTGCCGACGTCGTGGCTGCGATGATCGTTCGCGGCTGGGTCGAATGCGCTTGCGGCAATGCCTCCGGTCTCGTCGCCGCACTGCGCGACCCACGTCTGGCCCAGGCCTTGCTGGCCTTGCACCAGCAACCGGGCCGCGACTGGAGCGTCGCCGAACTGGCAACGCTCTGCAACACCTCACGCTCAGTCTTCGCCGAACGCTTCCAGACCACCCTCGGCACCCCGCCGCTGCGCTACGCCACCGAATTGCGAATGCGCCTGGCCAGTCAGTGGCTGACGCTGGAAAGGCTGCCGATCGAAGAAGTGGCGCAGCGCTTGGGCTACACCTCCCAGGCCGCGTTCAGTCGCGCGTTCAAGCGCATCACGGGAAACTCGCCGGGAGCGAGTCGGCGCCAGCGCGCAATACAAGAATCGCACTAAGAGGGCAGCGATGAATCCGAACCGCCCTCACCGCTGGATTTTGTCCAGCCCCGCGCTCACCCGCTCACAGATAACCAAGCCTACGAGATACAGCGTTTTTGCCTACAAATCTTACGGAAGTGCCTGTCTTGCCGGCTTAGCCTCCGCAATTTATCGTTTCCCCGTCGCTGCCTGAAAGTTGAAAACGCTGGGCACATTCAACTTGATACAGACAGGTCAGACGAAAAAGGTGTTGTTGACGTATTCGTCACTCCCACCTAATCTGCTCTCATCCCGCCCAAGGCAGTACGCCGTTCTAATCATCCAGAACGCGCCAAACCCTTGGGCGTTTTTTTTAGGTAAAAAACATGCCCACTGCGGTGTTAGTCGATGGCGCCTTTTTCATCAAACGCTTTCGACGAATCGAACCTCAAAATGCCTTCAACGCTGAACGCGCGGCCGACCTGGTCGCTCAACATGTCTCAAGCCGCCACTTCGTGTAAGCAAAGCGGCGGTTACGCAGATGCAGCACGTAGACTGAGTCATTCGCGGGAAATGCTGGTATTCCTACCAACTTCAGCCTCTAAGTTTGTCCAGCCCCGCCCCCACCCGCTCAGCAGCCTGCAAATCGCCGCGCGCCTCCAGTTCCTGCGCCACCTGACGCAACTGCTCGACCGTCAGTCCCACGTTCAGACTGATCTTCAGATGCGACTCCAGCTGCGATTCCACTCCAGCCATTGCCGCCAGTGCACCAACAGTCGCCAACTCCCGATCCGTCCATGCAAGGTTGTCGCGGGCGAAGATGTCGCCGAACAGATGCACTTTCAGAAACTGATCGATCGCCGGGGCGAATTCGAATAGCGGGCCGGACACTGGCGCGCCGACCAGACGGGTCTGATTGTCGGTGCCGAGCTCGGTGAGCGCATACCCCGACGGCACCGGACCGGGCTCGCGTCCTGGCACGTCGTCGATGCCCCGCGCAGCGCGTTCCTCCACAACGTTCATCAGCAGGGACAAGGCGTTGAGGCTGCGCGGGAAGCCGGCGTAGGCATACAGCTGCACCAGAATTTCCTTGGTTTCGCTGATGCTCAGCCCAGCGTCGAGGCCGCGATTGAGCGCGTCGTGCAAACGCGGCATGTCGCCGGCGGCCGTGTTGGCGGCAATCGGGGCGATCGCCAGTTGCTTAGGGGTCAAAGGCTGTTCTTTCATGATCGGTTTCTCCGGTGATCGGGAAGGATTGGCGCAAAGAGGATTCACGCAGGCAGCACTGGCGAGCACCGCACAGCCGAGGGCCAGGGCTCGAAGAAGGCGCCGTTGATGCAGCGTGTTCCGATTCATCAAGGACTCTCCTCACTCATCAGAAGTGAACGTCACCCGCACATCGCCGCGCCCCAAGGCCTCGGCGAGGCCCTGCGGCCGGTCGATGCGACCAAGACGCGAATAGCGGTAAGACGAATCGAAGGTTTTGTAGAAGACCACCAACGTATCGTCGCCATACAAAAGAAAATCGCCATTGTGGATGGTGCCCGGCCGGTACGGCTGAGTAGGCAATGGCGGCTGCACGGTGGCGTATTTTTCATTGCTGTGCAGGTCGGTCATGTCCAGGCTCAGCGGCAAACGCGTGAGCAATTCCCGAGTGCTCGGGTTGTCATCCAGGGCAATGGCAAAGCGCTGTTTTCCGATAGTCATCCACATCGTGGTGTCCTGCGCAGAGGTAGTGGCAGACAGAGCAAAAGACATCCATGGCATCAGCACACATCCCATCCAGATTCCCGCGAAGATTTGCATGCCTCTGCTCCGTCGCCTGCAAGCTACTTCAGGTTGCTCTTGAAGAACTGTGTCAGCTTGGCAAAAGGAATCAGATCAACCCGGTCATACAGATCGACATGGCCGGCATTCGGCACGATCACCAATTCTTTCGGCTGCCCAGCCAACCGGAACGCCTCTTCACTGAATTCTCGGGAGTGTGCGTCGGCGCCGGCGATGAACAACATCGGGCGCGGCGAAATGCTCTGGATATCGACGAACGGATAGAAGTTCATGAACTTGGTGTTGCTGCTCAGCGTTGGCCGCGTGGTCTGTTGCGGGGTCGAACTGGCCGGGGTGAATTCGCCGCGCGGGGTACGGTAGAAGTCGAAGAATTCGCGCTGGATCGGGTGCGTGTCGGCCTTCAGTTCCAGCACCGTGCCGCCGGTATATTCGACTTTGCCGCCGGTAAACTCCGCGTAACGCTGTTCGGCCGCTTGCGCAATGATCTGCTTGCGCTGCTCCAGCGTTTGCGAGTGCTTGAGGCCGTCACGGTTGGCCGCGCCCATGTCGTACATGCTGACCGTGGCGATGGCCTTCATACGCGGATCGATTTTCGCAGCACTGATGACGAAACTGCCGCTGCCGCAGATGCCCAGCACGCCGATGCGCTCGCGGTCGATGAATGGCCGTGTGCCGAGGTAATCGACGGCGGCGCTGAAGTCTTCGGCATACATGTCCGGCAAGACGGCGTTGCGCGGCGCGCCCTCGCTTTCGCCCCAGAACGACAGGTCGAGCGACAGGGTGACGAAGCCCTGCTCCGCCAGTTTCTGCGCATACAGATTGGAGCTCTGCTCCTTTACCGCGCCCATCGGATGGCCGACGATAATCGCTGCGCTGCGCGCTGCAGGATCCAGCCCTTTGGGCATGAACAGGTTGCCGACGACCGTGAGTTGATATTGGTTTTTGAAGCTGACCTTCTGCACGGTCACCTTATCGCTTTTAAAGAAATTATCGGCACCGTGGGACATGTCAGCTCCGAATGCAGTGAATGAACTCAGGAGAAACCCGAGCAGTACGAACAGTCGTTTCATGGGGGCGTCCTTGATCGAGAAACCAGGCGAGGCCGGGATGGAGATATTGTTGCGCAGGCTCCAGGCTTTGATTAGCTAATGAGTGCTTAATGCGGTTATAAACACTGCTAATCAATCAACCCGAGCGCGCACCATGGCCAAACCCAACTTCAACGATCTGCTCGCCTTCGTCACCGTAGCCCGCTCCGGCAGTTTCACCCGCGCGGCGGTGCAACTGGGCGTGACGCAATCGGCGGTGAGCCAGGTAGTCTCGGCGCTCGAAGCACGTCTGAAGATTCGCCTGTTAACGCGCCCCACACGCAGCGTGTCACTGACAGCGGCGGGTGAACGGCTGTTGCACACGGTCGGCCATCGTTTCGATGAAATCGAAGCCGAACTCGACGCTCTCACCGAGTTGCGCGACAAGCCCGCCGGCACGGTGCGCATCACTTGCGGCGACAACATCATCAAGACCACCCTGCTGCCCAAGCTGACACCGCTACTGCTGCAATACCCGGATATCAAAGTCGAATTCGATATCAACTATGGTTTCCGCGACATCGTCGCCGACCGCTTCGATGCAGGCGTGCGCTTCAGTGATACCGTCGCCCAGGACATGATTGCCGTGCCGATCGGACCGCCACTGCGCATGGCCGTGGTCGCTTCGCCCAGCTACTTTGCCCGGCACCCGGCCCCGCAACACCCACGCGATCTGGCGGCGCATCGCTGCATCGACATCCGCTTTCCAACCTACGACGGTGTCGATGCCTGGGAATTCGAGCGTCAGGGCAAGAAGCTGAAAGTGCGGGTCGACGGCCAACTGGTGTTCAACTCGACTGTGCATATCGCCGACGCGGCTGTGAGCGGGTTGGGGGTTGCATATCTGCCTGAAGACGAGTTCGGCGCGCATCTGGCTGAAGGCCGCTTGGTCAGGGTCCTGGAAGACTGGTGCGAACCCTTCGGCGGCTTTCACCTCTACTACCCCAGCCGCCGCCAACCGTCGCCGGCGTTTTCACTGGTGGTGGATGCGCTGCGCGTGGTGAGAGACCCAGCCCCCTTGTAGGAGTGAGCCTGCTCGCGATAGCAATTTGTCAGTTGATGCAAAGTTGACTGACACTCCGCCTTCGCGAGCAGGCTCACTCCTACATTAGGTTCGTGGTGGGTCAGCAATCAGGCGGTACATGAAAACCCCTGTAGGAGTGAGCCTGCTCGCGATAGCAGTCGGTCAGTTGATGCACAGTTGCCTGACACTCCGCCTTCGCGAGCAAGCTCGCTCCCACATTGGGTTCGTGGTGGGTCAGCAATCAGGCGGTGTATGAAAAACCCTGTAGGAGCGCGCTTGCTCGCGAAGGCGTCAGATCAGGCAAATCATCTCTGCATGGCAACCCCGCGAAACCCTCACAACTTCGACACATCGCCGGTAGCCTCGGCAATGGTCGCCAACGTTTCCTCCATGCTGGCGATGTCCTCATGCAGCTTTTGAAACACGAGATCCAGCGATTCGGGGGCGTCGACGGTCTGATGGCCACGAAGCGACTCGACGCTACCGTTCTCCACATGCTGAAGAATGTCCACGCTTTCTCGCAGTGCCAACAACTGATCGAAGATCGCGACAATCTGCGCCTGGCGCCGAGCGTTCATCATTACCACCCCAACCTGGCGCTGCCATCAGCAAACCATTCGCTCGCCAGCGGCAAACCCTGCGGTTTCCAGATCAGCGACCCCCATCCCAGACATGCAATGACCATACGCAGACTCAGCCTTTGGTTTTTCGCGGATCGGCGGCGCGCGGAAAGGTGCGCTCTTCCTGGATCGTGCCGTCCTCTTTGTGGATTTTCAGAGAGGCAGTTTTACCCTGCAGATAGTCACTGGCGATCTGGGTGATCTCGGCTTTGGTCTCAGCCGTTTTGGACGCACGCTGCGCGCCCTCTTTGACCAGTTCCCAATGCTGCTGGTTTTTGTTGATGTGGTAGTTATCCATTCCTTCACCTCTGATGTGAATGATCAAGACCGGTAATGGATTGACCTTGGCCGCGTCAGAGAGTTTGAAAGAATTGACTCCGACTCAATAGGCGAATTCATGGCCCAATTCGCTCTCCATCCACGCCAGAAAACGCCGGACACGCGGAAAGCTCGAATGCGCCTTGGGAAACACCAAGTGGTGCGCTGCCACCGCAGCACTCAGCGACTCAGGCGCCACTTCCACCAACGTGCCCGCCGCCAGATACTTCTGCGCAAGCAATGTGCTTTCCAGCGCGAAACCCAAGCCATGACTCGCCGCTTCCAGCGACATGTACGAACGATCGAAGCTCAATGCGTAAGGGCGTTCCGGACGCGCCAGGCCATGCTGGGCAAACCATTGCGGCCATTTGAGCAGGGTCGCTTCCGATAAAATCAGGTCGCATTCGAGCAGATCCGCCGCGCCGCGTACCGGTCGTTGCGCGAGCAGTTTCGGTGAGGTCAGCACCGCGAATGTTTCGTTCCTGACCGTACGCACCTCATAGCTTGGCCAGTTCGGCAGACCATGGCGGATATCGA
Organism: Pseudomonas sp. RIT-PI-o; assembly: GCF_001297215.1. NCBI lineage: Bacteria > Pseudomonadati > Pseudomonadota > Gammaproteobacteria > Pseudomonadales > Pseudomonadaceae > Pseudomonas > Pseudomonas sp. RIT-PI-o. Next base: position 274,792 of record NZ_LHPA01000011.1, read on the forward strand.
CGTCGATCTTGTCGCGACTGAAGTGCAGCGATTCATAGGAACACGACAGATTGATCTGAATGTCCGGATGACTGGCGCGGAACGCTTCCAGGCGCGGCATCAGCCAGAGCAGGCCAAAGCTTGGTGACGAATGCAGACGCAGGCAATCCAGGCTGACGTCGCTGGCCGCGCGTTCAGTGGCAACGGCGAGGCTGTGCAGAATCCCTGAGACTTCCTTGAGGTATTGCTCGCCCACCGGCGTCAGGGAGACACCCCGAGCGGCGCGAACAAATAACTGTCGGCCGATCATCCCCTCCAGTTTCGCCAGTTGATGACTGACCGCCGATGGCGTCAGGTCCAATACTTCTGCCGCTCTGGCGACATTGCCGAAGCGCGCGGTTTGCTCGAAGGCCTGAATTGCTTTCAGCGGTGGCAGGACGAGAGGTGCCTCAGTCTCTGGACGCATGGGGACTCCGTGGTGATTTCTTGTGGTGTACGGACCGGTTTCATTCAACCATCTGCGAGCTGGCCTGACGAGTGCTGAATTTTTTTCAGCATTGAGTGACTTTCGCGTTATTGCTCACCCTCCCCTCGAAGGACAAGCTGAGTCATCGGTTTTTCACAGACCGACCCAATAAAAACAATTCGAGGGCCTCCTCCATGCTTCTTCAAGACAAAGTCGCAATCATTACCGGTGCCGCGTCTGCCCGTGGCATTGGCCGCGCCACCGCGACCACGTTTGCGCAACACGGCGCTCGCGTGGTGATTCTCGATCTCGATGCCGCCGCCGCGCGGGACGCCGCCGCATCACTGGGCGAAGGTCATCTCGGCCTGGCGGCCAACGTCGCCGACGAAGCGCAGGTTCAGCAAGCCGTCGCCGCCATCATCGAGCACTTCGGGCGCATTGATATTCTGGTCAACAACGCCGGCATCACCCAACCGCTGAAGACCCTTGATATTCGTCCTTCGGACTACGACAAGGTGCTGGACGTCAGCCTGCGCGGCACGTTGCTGATGTCGCAGGCGGTGATTCCGCTGATGCGGCAACAGTCTTGCGGCAGCATCGTCTGCATGTCGTCGGTGTCTGCCCAGCGCGGCGGCGGCATCTTCGGCGGCCCGCATTACAGCGCGGCCAAGGCCGGGGTGCTGGGTCTGGGCAAAGCCATGGCGCGGGAACTGGGGCCGGACAACATCCGGGTCAACTCCATTGCCCCGGGGCTGATTCACACCGACATCACCGGCGGCCTGATGCAGGACGAACGTCGACACGCCATCATCGAAGGCATCCCGCTGGGTCGCCTGGGTCAAGCGCAGGATGTCGCCAACGCCGCGCTGTTTCTGGCCAGCGACTTGTCCGCTTATCTGACCGGCATCACCCTCGATGTGAACGGCGGCATGCTGATTCACTGAGTACCTCTGGGCGGGCCCGCGTGGCCCGTGCGGTTCTGGATCGATGACGCAGCCGGGCCTGATGGCCTGGCGGTCAATAAAAACAAGAGATCAGACCATCATGACTACCCTGTCGCTCGAAGCGGTTTCGACCGTGCGTTCTTCTGCCTATCGCAAAACGGCCTGGCGCCTGATGCCATTCCTGATGCTGTGCTACCTGTGCGCGTATCTGGACCGGGTCAACGTCGGTTTCGCCAAACTGCAAATGATGAATGATCTGGCCCTGAGCGAAACGGTCTACGGACTGGGCGCCGGCGTGTTCTTCATTGGCTATTTCCTCTGCGAAGTGCCCAGCAACATCATCCTGCACAAGGTCGGCGCGCGAGTCTGGATTGCGCGGATCATGATCACCTGGGGCATCGTGTCGGCCCTGTTCGCCTTCGTCGAAACCGCCTGGCAGTTCTATGCCCTGCGCTTTCTGCTGGGGATTGCCGAAGCCGGCCTGGCACCGGGCCTGTTGCTCTACCTGACGTATTGGTTTCCGTCCTATCGGCGGGCGCGCATGACGGTGTTGTGGTTCATCGCCATTCCGCTGTCAGGCATGGTCGGTGGCCCGCTCTCGGGCTGGATCATGAACCATTTTGCCGGCGTGCATGGCTGGGCCGGCTGGCAATGGATGTTCGTCCTTGAGGCGGTGCCCACCGTGGTCGTCGGCCTGCTGGTGCTGAGCTATCTGAAGGACGGCGTGCATCAGGCGACCTGGCTCAATGACGAAGAAAAAGCCTTGATCACTCGCGAACTGGCCGAAGACGACCAGCAAAAAGTCACCCACGCCTCGGTCGGCGAGTTCATCCGCGACCGACGCTTGTGGCTGCTGGCGGCCATCTACTTCTGTGTGGTGATGGGTCAATACGCAATCACCTTCTGGCTGCCGACCCTGGTGCGCAATGCGGGGGTTTCCGATCCGCTGCACATCGGTTTTCTGACCAGCCTGCCTTACCTGTGCGCCATCGCCGCCATGCTGCTGGTCGGGCGCAGTGGTGACAAACATCGCGAGCGCCGCTGGCACCTGATCGTGCCAATGATCGCCGGGGCCATCGGCTTGAGCCTGGCAGCGATGATGGGCGGCAATTCGACCTTGTCGATCCTCAGTCTGTGCCTCGCCGCCTCGGGCATTTTGTCCGCCACCTCATTGTTCTGGATGCTGCCCACCACGCTGCTCGGCGGGGTGTCGGCGGCTGCCGGTATTGCGGCGGTCAACAGCTTCGCCAACCTCGCCGGCTTCTGTTCGCCTTATCTGATCGGCTGGATCACCACCCTGACCGGCTCCAGTGCCATCGGCATGTACCTGATCACCGGTGTGCTGTTCCTCGGCGCCAGTCTGGTCCTGCGCATTCCCGCCGCTTTGGTCAATCGTTGAGTTAACGGAGTTTCATCATGACAACTAATCTTTCACACGCTGTATCGCCGAGCCTGACCGAACGCGCGCACAACATTCGCCGCCACGCGCTGCGCATGGGCCAGGTTCAGGGTCAAGGGTACGTCGGTCAGGCCCTCGGCGCGGCTGATCTGCTGGCGGTCTCTTACTTTCATGCGATGAACCATCGCCCGGCAGATCCGCAATGGGAGCAGCGCGATCGCTTCTATCTCTCCATCGGCCACTACGCCATCGCTCTCTACGCAGCGCTGATCGAAGCCGAAATCATCCCCCTCGATGAACTGGAAACCTACGGCTCGGATGACAGCCGCCTGCCGATGTCGGGCATGGCCGCCTACACGCCAGGGATGGAAATCACCGGCGGCTCGCTGGGTCAGGGCCTGGGCATCGCGGTCGGCGCTTGCCTTGGACTCAAGCGCAAAGGTTCGTCCTCGTTCGTCTACAACTTGCTGTCCGATGGCGAACTGAATGAAGGCTCGACCTGGGAAGCAGTCATGTCGGCTTCGCACTGGAAGCTCGACAACCTGATCGCCATCGTCGACGTGAACAACCAGCAAGCCGACGGTTATTCCAGCGAGATTCTTTCGTTCGAACCCATCGTCGATCGCTGGCAAGCCTTCGGCTGGTTCACCCAGCGCGTCGATGGCAATGACCTTGACGCACTGGTGACTGCTTTCGATGCCGCACGCCAGCATTCGGGCAATCAACCGCGGGTGATCATTTGCGACACGAAAATGGGCAAAGGCGTGCCGTTTCTGGAGAACCGGGAAAAGACCCACTTCATTCGCGTTGAAGAACACGAATGGGACCTGGCACTGAGCAACCTTGCAGAAGGAAAAGACCAATGAGCAACGCCGCCAACACTTCGACTTCGACTTCTACTGGAGAGCCGGTGAAAAAGCGCCTGACCACCTCGGCGATGATTGCCTCGATTGCTTCCGAGGGTCAGGCGACCCGCTCGGCACCGTTCGGCCACGCCCTCGCGGCACTGGCAGAGCAGCGCGCGGACATCGTCGGGCTCTCTGCTGACCTGTCCAAGTACACCGACCTGCACATCTTCGCCAAGGCGCACCCGGAGCGTTTCTACCAGATGGGCATGGCTGAACAATTGCTGATGAGCGCTGCTGCCGGCATGGCGCGCGAAGGTTTCGTGCCCTTCGCCACCACCTACGCGGTATTCGCCTCGCGCCGCGCTTACGACTTCATCTGCATGGCCATCGCCGAGGAAAATCTCAACGTCAAAATCGTCTGCGGCCTACCCGGCCTGACCACCGGCTACGGGCCGAGCCACCAGGCCACCGACGACCTGGCGATTTTCCGCGCCATGCCCAACCTGATGATTGTTGACCCGTGCGATGCGCTGGAAATCGAACAGGCCGTGCCGGCCATCGCTGCGCACCAAGGTCCGGTCTACATGCGCTTGCTGCGCGGCAATGTGCCGCTGGTGCTGGACGAGTACGGTTACCAATTCGAGATCGGCAAGGCCAAGACCCTGCGCACCGGTAATGATGTGCTGATCATCTCCACCGGCCTGATGACCATGCGTTCACTGGAAGCGGCCAAGCAATTGCAGGCCGATGGCATTGATGTGGCCGTGCTGCACGTGCCGACCATCAAGCCTTTGGATGAGCAAACCATCCTCGCCGAAGCACGCAAATCCGGGCGTCTGGTGGTCACCGCGGAAAACAGCTCGATCATCGGTGGTTTGGGCGAAGCGGTTGCCGGGTTGTTGTTGCGCAACGGCGTGACGCCTACCTTCAGACAGATCGCTTTGCCCGACGCCTTCCTCGACGCCGGCGCCCTGCCGACGCTGCATGATCGCTATGGCATTTCGACCCCGGCCGTCTGCGCGCAGATCAAGGCCTGGCTGTAACTTCATCAGGAGCGGCGCTTCGATTCGCGGCGCCCGCTTATCCGTAAAAAGAGAGGCAGAACGTGAAAGCACATGAACTGCTTGATCCCGACTTCAACAGTTTTCTCACGCCCGGCGCAGAAGCCTGGACGCTGGACACGCTGCCGGCAATTCGAGAACGTGTTCACGGGACATTCAAATCCGAACAACAAGCGCGCTGTGAAAGCCTATGGACAACGGCCCACGACGGCGAAGGTTTGCGCCTGTGCCTCTACCGGCCCGCCAGCGCGGCACGGGAAAAAAAACCGGCAGTCATCCTTTATCTGCATGGCGGAGGTTTCGTCCTCGGCAGGCCGGAAATGGCCGATGACTATCTGGCCGATCTTGCCGACGAACTCGAGGCAATCATCGTCGCCGTCGATTATCGCCTCGCCCCGGAACACCCCTTCCCCATTCCCCTCGAAGATTGTTACACCGCCCTCGGCTGGGTTTTCGCCCATCAGCAAGCGCTCAATATCGATGCCGACAAAGTGATTGTCATGGGCCACAGTGCCGGCGCAGGTCTGGCAGCAGCGCTGGCGATCCTGGCGCGCGATCGCGGCGAATATTGCATCGCCAGCCAGGTGCTGATTTATCCAATGCTCGATTACCGCTCGGGCAGCTCTGCTTCGCCTCACCAAAACGGTACGACCGGAGTGATTGGCTGGCCGCCACAAGCCAACCAGTTCTGCTGGCAGTGCCTGCGCGGCAACCACGCGCTGGATGACTCGCGAATCGGCTGGTTCTCACCGGCCCTGCAGGAGGACTTGAGTAACCTGCCCACGACGTTTCTGGCCGTCGGGGCGCTGGATCTGTTTCTGGAAGAGGACGTGGCATTCGCCATGCGTCTGTCCCGCACCGGTGTTGCCGTCGAGCTGCATGTCTACCCTGGTGCGCCGCATATGTTTGATAAACACCCCGGAAATGTTACCGATCAATCAGCCCGGGACATCGTTCGATCACTTCAGCGATCGATAGCTAGCGCATGAAATGCTCGACAGCCTGAAAATCCGCTGAAACGAAAAAGCCCGATTTCTTATACAAAGCCTTTCGCACTTCCTGCGCTTATTGATTAATACCTTCGCAGATGGGTGACTGCGCAGGTCGTCATCGGAAGTCGGCACTCCGATATTGATTGGCCATTACCCGTCACTCCTCACGTCATCATTTTTCTGCGAGCCATTGTGGAAATGTAAAAGACGACACATTTTGTTGCATCCAAATATCGGTTGGATCCAACGTCCCGACAAACGGTAGCTGCCTAAATATCCATTGATTTCAAACAGATAAAAGTTGGCAAAATGCCAATCAACGGAATCGCCAAAAATCAGGCAGCCTCATTTCAAACTCCCTATCTATGGTTTTAAAACCATCCGTGGACGTCCGCCCACCATTTACAGGGAGTAGTAATGGACAACATCGTCATTGCCGACAAAGCCAATTCTCAGCTCACTGCCCAGAACTGGGGCAATGTTCAGCTCAGTCAGCCGTCAGTTATACAAATGCCGGTGCGTCCGGACCAACTGGCGTCGACCAGTCGCAGCGGTCAGGATTTGATCGTCAACCTGAAGTCTGGCGAGCAAATCAAAATCTCCAATTTCTTTGTCACCAGCCCTGACGGCGTGCCCAATGACATTGTTTTTCAAGGCGACGACGCGACGCTGTGGCAGGCGCGCTACAGCGCGGAGCCGTTCAACGGATTCACCTTCGAGGAAATTGACTCGCTCGACGAACTGATCGCCGGCGTCGGCGTGGTCGACGGCGCAACGCCCGCGTGGGCGATTGCCGGGCTCGGTCTGTTGGGCGCGGGTGGTGCAGCGGCCGCTGCGGGTGGCGGCGGCGGCGGTGGTGGTGGCGGCGGTGATAACGCTGGCGACGCGACGCCCCCTGCTGCTGCGACCGGACTGACCTTGTCCGCGGACGGGCGAGTGCTGAGTGGTTTTGGCGAAGCGGGCAGTGTGGTTCAGGTGCGCGACGCGGCGGGTAATCTTCTGGGCTCCGCAACCGTCGGCGCCGATGGCAGTTTCCAGGTCGACCTGGGGACGCCGCAGAACAATGGACAACCCTTGGACGTTACGCTCACCGACCCTGCGGGCAACGTGTCCACGCCGGGTACGATTACCGCACCCGATACGACCGCGCCCACGGCGCCAGCCAATTTGAGTGTGAGCGCCGATGGCACGCGGCTAGGGGGGACCGGTGAAGCCGGCGCGACCATTCAGGTGCGCGGCGCCGATGGCACCCTGCTCGGCAGCGCCGTCGTGGCAGCGGACGGCACCTTCAGCGTAGTGCTCAGCCCTGCGCAAACCGGCGGTCAGCCGTTAAGCGTGATTGCCACCGATGCGGCCGGAAATGCGTCGCCGGCCACGACGGTCAGCGCTCCGGAAATCGTCGAACCACAGACGCCGGCCAATCTGGGCCTGAGCAGCGACGGCAGCCAACTGACCGGCACCGCCCGAGCGGGAACCACCATCGAGGTCCGCGCCGCCAATGGCGAATTGCTCGGGCGTGCGGCGGTGGGTGCTGACGGTACTTTCATACTCACGCTGATCCGCGCGCAAGCCAATGGCGAAGTCATCAGTATCGTGGCAATCAATAGCGTCGGTGCGCAATCGCCGACAGTCACCTTGAATGCGCCGGACATCACGGGTCCCGCCGCTGCAACCGAGGTGGCCGTCAGCAATGACGGGCTGTCGGTCACTGGCCGTGGCGAACCCGGCAGCACCGTCAGCGTCACCAATGCGCAAGGGGTTGTGCTCGGCACAGCGCTCGTCGCAGCCGACGGCTCGTTCAGCGTCCAGCTCAGCGCGGCGCAAATCGACGGTGAAGCACTGATCGTGCAGCTCACCGACGCCGCTGCCAATCCTTCGCCAGCCGTTACCATCATCGCCGTCGACCTTGATGGCCTGACCCAACCGAGCGATCTGGCATTGAGCGTGGACGGCACCCGATTGAGCGGGCGCGGCCAGGCGGGATCGACGGTGACTGTCCGCGATGCCAACGGCAATCTGCTCGGCTCGGCAGTGGTCGCAGCGGACGGCACGTTTACCGTGCAACTGAGCACGCCACAGAACAATGGCGATACGTTGCAGATCAGTGCAAGCGACAGCGCCGGCAATACCTCCCCGCCGTTGAATTATGTGACGCCGGACACCCAGGGCCCGGCGGCGGTGTCCGACCTCACTCTCGATGGTCAGGGACAGACGCTCACCGGCAAAGGTGAAATCGGCGCATCGATCACCGTGCGCGATCCGGCGGGCAACATCATTGGCACCGGCACGGTCGGTACCGATGGCAATTTCACCGTCAACCTCTCGACCGCGCAGACCGACGCGCAACAACTGCAAGTGATTCAAACCGACGCCAGTGGCAATCCGTCTGTGCCGGTCAACGTGACCGCACCCGACCTGACGATCCCGGTTGCGGTGTCTGATGTGAGCATTTCGGCGAACGGCGCAGTGGTCTCCGGCGCAGGTCAGGCCGGCGCCACCGTTACCGTCACCGATGCGGGCGGGGTGGTATTGGGAACGGCGGTGGTCGGCAGCAACGGACGCTTCGAAGTCACGCTGTCCTCGCCACAAACCAATGGTCAGAACCTCAGCGTCGTGCAGACCGATGGCTCGCCCACAGGCTCCCCGGCGGTACCGGTTGAAGCGCCCGACATTCAGGCCCCCGCCGCGCCATCGGATCTGGCGCTGGACGCCACCGGCACTGAGCTCAGCGGTACAGGCGAGCCCGGCGCCACCGTGACAGTGAAGGACGCGGCCGGCAACACGCTGGGCACGGCGATCGTCGACGGTACCGACGCGTTTTCCGTGACACTGAACAGCCCGCAGATCGATGGTCAGCAACTGCAAGTAAGCCAGTCCGACGGCGTGAACGTTTCTCCCAACACGCCGTTGACGGCAGCGGATACCACGGCGCCGCTCGCGCCTGACAACGTCGTGCTCAGCAGCAACGGCGTGACATTGAGCGGGACCGGACAGGCCGGCAGCACCGTCACGGTCAGCGCGCCGGATGGCTCGGTGCTTGGCACCACGGTAGTTGCCAGCGACGGCAGTTTTACCGTCAACCTGAGCCCAGCCCAGCTCGACGGGCAGGTATTGAGCGTCATCCAGACCGATGCGAGCGCCCTGCCCTCGCCGGTCACTCCGGTCACGGCACCCGACATCACCGCGCCGCCCGCACCGACCGGGCTGGTCATCGACCCGGCAGGCGCCACAGTCACTGGCACTACGCAGCCGAATAACACCGTGCAGGTGCTGGATGCCGACGGCAACGTCATCGGTACCGCGACCGCTGACGGCACGGGCGCATTCACGGTCAATCTGGATACCGCCCAGACCAATGGCGAAGCCTTGCAGGTGGTGGTGTCGGACGGCACCAACAGTTCGCTGCCAGGTAGCGTCAGCGCACCGGACAGCACGCCGCCGGCGGCGGTGAGTGATCTGGCGATCAATCCCGCCGGCACACAGGTGTCCGGTCTCGCAGAGCCCGGCACCACCGTCACCGTGAGCATTGCCGGCGGTAGCGTCCTGGGCACCGCAACGGCAGGTGCCGATGGCCGCTTCGTCGTCACACTGGATCCAGCGGCAGGCACTGGCAGCGCTCTGGAAGTGATCAGCACTGACGGCGGCGGCAACGACTCGCCGGCGGTGCCGCTGGCAGGTCCCGATGGCACTCAAGTCGCCACGCCGAGCGATCTGGCGTTGAGTGCCGACGGTTTCACCCTGACCGGTGCGGGCACGCCTGGCAGCACGGTGACAGTGACCAACAGCAATGGCGATGTCCTGGGCACCGGCCTGATCAACAGCTTCGGGCGCTTCACCCTGCTGCTCAGCGTCAAGCAGATCAATGCGCAAGTCCTGCAAGTCACCGCCACCAGCCCCGACGGTGATGTGTCGGTGCCTGGCACCGTCACCGCTGCCGATGGCACACCGCCGGACGCGGTGACCAATCTGGTGCTGAATGCCAACGGCACGGCGCTGACCGGTCGCGGCGAGGCCGGCGCAACGGTCACCGTCACCGACCCGGCAGGCACCGTGCTCGGTACTGCACTGGTCGCCAGCAATGGCACCTTCAGCCTGACGCTGACCCCGGCGCAGCTCAATGGCCAGGCGCTCACGGCGGTCCAGAGCGATGCCGCCGGCAACCTGTCGCAACCGGCCAGCATCATCGCTACGGACCTGCAACCGCCCGCCGCCGCTACCGGTGTCAGCATCAATGACGTCGGCACCGTGGTCAAAGGCCAGGGCGAAGCCGGCAGCACCGTGACCGTGCGCGATGCCGCCGGCAATGTCCTGTCGACTGGTCTGGTCGATCAGAGCGGCAATTTCCAGGTCACCCTGCCCAATGCGCAGAACACGGGCGAAACCCTGCAGGTCACCCTGACCGACGCCAACGGCAACACCTCGCCGTCCACCGGCGTGATCACCGTCGACGGCACCCCACCGGCCGCCGTGCAGAATCCGTTGATCAGCGCCGATGGCAGTACCCTCAGCGGCACTGGTGAAGCCGGCGCAACGGTGAATGTCACCACCGCCGACGGCACTCAACTGGGCAGCGCCGTGGTCGGCGCGGATGGCTCGTTCAGCGTGACCCTGGCGCCAGCACCGACCAATGGCGAGGCGTTGGCGATCAGCCAGACCGACCCTGCCGGCAATGTCTCGCCGTCGACCAGCGTCAATGCGCCGGACATCAGTCCACCGGCGGCACTGACCCAAGTCGCCGTGAATGCCGATGGCGTCACCGTGACCGGCCACGGCGAACCCGGCGCCACCGTGTCTGTGCGCAGCGCTGACGGTACCTTGCTCGGTACCGCACAAGTCGGCAGCGGCGGCGCGTTTACCGTCACCCTCAACGCGCCACAACTGAATGCCGAAGTGCTGACCGTCACCCAAGAGGATCCGCCGGGCAACGTGTCCACGGCGGTTGAAGTCATCTCGGGGGGTTTGACTGCGCCGGCGATTCCGGGCGGCTGGCCCCGAACGCGGCCGGCGGGCAATTGGCCGGGAATGCCGGGGCCCGCAGCACGGTGCCCGGGCGCGGCAGCCAGGGCAAGCTTCACGGCGCCACCACGGCCGCTGCAAACGGCACCTTTCAAATAACGCTGAACAGCCCGCAGACCAATGGCCAGGCGCTGAACGTGACGGCCACCGACGCGGCGGGAAATCCGTCGGCGCCGGCCATTGTCAACGCTGCCGACAGCAGCGCCCCGTTGGCGGCCAGCGATCTGGCAGTCAGCGCCAACGGTGCCACGCTCACCGGCATCGGCGAAATCGGCGCCAGCGTAGAAGTGCGTGACGCCGGGGGTGCGCTGTTGGGCCCCGCCACTGTTGGCAGCAACGGCAATTTCAGCGTCACCCTGTCTCCAGCAGCCGTGGCCGGTTCGACTCTTTCCGTGGTGCAGATCGACGCCGCTGGCAACACCGGGCCGGCCAGCCCCGTCACCGCGCCGGGTAATCTGGCGGAAAGCGCACCGACCAATCTGGCCCTCAGCTCTGACGGGCTGACCCTGACCGGCTCGGCCACCGCCGGCAGCACCGTTAGCATCCGCAATGCCTCGGGCGTGTTGCTCGGCACCGCGCTGGTGGCGGCGAATGGCACCTTCAGCGTCACGCTGAATGCCGCACAACTGAACGGCGAACAGCTGTCTGCCGTAGCGACGTCGAGCACCGGCATCCATTCGTCCCCGACCGACTACACCGCTGCCGATATTGCTGCGCCAGCCCCGCTGAGCGAACTGAGTCTGGCAGCCAACGGCACTGCGTTGACCGGTCGCGGTGAAGCTGGTGCAACCGTGACGGTGCTCGGCACCGGCGGGGGTGTTTTCGGCGGCTCCGTGGGGGGGGCCAATGGCACGTTCAGCGTCACCCTCAGCCCGGCGCAAACCGCAGGCCAGACTTTGAGCCTGAGCCAAGCCGACGCCGCTGGCAACGAATCCAACAGCGTCAACCTGATCGCCCCGGACCTGATCGCGCCCAATCCGCCAGCGGCGCTGGTGGCAAGCGCTGACGGCGCGCTGCTGTCAGGTACCGGCGAGGCCGGCACCACGGTCAATGTGTACAACGCCGCCGGTACGCTAGTCGGCACCGGCACCGTGAGCATCGATGGCACGTTTGCGATCACCCTGACCACACCGCAAGCCAACGGTCAGGCACTGACCGTATCGCTGACGGATGCGGCGGGCAACACTTCGGCGGCCACACCGTTCACCTCAGTCGACAGCACAGCGCCAGCGGCTGTCACGCAACTGACCATCGGCGGCGACGGAGCAAGCCTGACCGGGCGCGGCGAACCGGGCGCGCAGGTTCGAGTCATCGACAGTGACGGCAACGTGCTCGGCACCGCCGTGGTCAGCCCGACCGGCACCTTCACTCTGACCCTGACCCCGGCGCTGACCAACGCCGAAGTGATCACCGTGGTCCAGGCCGATGCGGCCGGCAACGACTCGCCTGCCGTGAACCTGACCACACCGGACTTCACCCCGCCCGATCCGCTCGCCAACGTCGACATCAACTCGTCGGGTGCGCTGGTCATCGGCACTGGCGAACCGGGCGCGACCGTGACCGTGCGCGATGCCAACGGCACCTTGCTCGGCACCAGCGTGGTACTCGGCGACGGCACCTTCAGCGTCACCCTCAATCCGCCGCAGATCAACGAACAGATTCTCAGCGTGCAGCAGGCCGATCCACCCGGTAACGTCAGCGCGCCGGTGACCGTCGTCGCGCCGGATCTGACCCCGCCGGCGACCCCGGCCGAGCTGCAGCTGAATGCCGATGGCGACACGCTCACCGGTACCGGCGAAGTCGGCGCCACTGTGCGGGTGACAGCGGCGGACGGCACCGAACTGGGTACCGGCACCGTCGGCAGCGATGGACGCTTCCAGATCAACGTGACCCCGGCGCAAACCAATGGCCAGGCGCTGTTCGTGGTGTTGGCGGATGCGGTCGGCAATGCCTCGCCTGCCGGCACCCTGACGGCACCTGACAGCACGCCTCCTGCCGCATTGACCGACGTCGATATCGACGCCAGCGGCAGCCTGATCACCGGTTCCGGTGCGGCGGGCTCGCAAGTGGTCGTCATAAACGCGCTGGGCACCATCGTCGGCACTGGCACCGTGCAGGCCGACGGCAGTTTCAGCGTCACCCTCGATCAACCGCTGCTCAACGGCGAAGCCCTGTCGGTGATCCAGCGTGATGCGGCGGGCAATCCCTCGCCGATCGTCCCCGTCACTGCACCGGACGTCACCGTGCCGGCCGCGCCCACCGGCCTGGTGCTCACTGCCGACGGCTTGACGCTGACCGGCACCGGTGAAGCCGGCGCCACCGTAAGCGTGCTCAGCGCAACTGGCACCGTGCTGGGTTCGGCAACCGTGGCAGGCAATGGCTCGTTCAGCGTGACCCTCAATCCGCCGCAGGTGAACGGTGAGCTGCTGAGCGTCAACCAGACCGATCTGGCGTCGAACACTTCGCCATCAGCGCCCGTGCAGGCAGGCGACACCACAGATCCGCTGGAAGTCGCCGACCTCAACGTCAGTCCGGACGGCTTGACCGTAACCGGTACCGGCGAGCCTGGGGCAACCGTCACCGTGCGCGACGGCACCGTGGTGCTCGGGAACGCGACGGTGGCCGCAGACGGCAGTTTCAGCGTCACCCTGTCCGCCGCGCAGATCGATGGCCGCGCACTGTCCGTTGTGCAGGCCGACGCGCAAAACAACCTGTCCGAGCCGGTATTGGTCGACTCGCCGGACAGCACCGCACCGATCGCGCCAACAGTCACCTCGCTGACCGGCGCCGGCACCTTGCTCGCCGGGACCGCCGAAGCCGGCAGCACCGTCACCGTGTTGTCTGCCAACGGCACCGTGCTCGGCACAGCGGTGGCGCTGGGCAACGGCACCTACACAATCACCCTGAATCCGCCCCAGGCCAACGGTCAGTTGTTGTCGGTGATCGCAACGGATGAGGCGCAAAACGTATCGCCGGTTCTGCTCTACCCGGCGGCTGACACCACCGCTCCGGACGCCGTCACCGGTCTGACCATCAGCGGCGATCTGACCCAACTCGCCGGTCGTGGTGAAGCCGGCGCGACGGTCGAAGTGACCGACGCGCTGGGTAATGTGGTCGGCACTGGCACAGTGGCGGCCAACGGTACATTCCTGATCGATCTGGATCCGGGCATCACCGCCGGCCAGGTGCTGACGGTGAATCAGACCGACGTCGCAACCAACGTCTCGGCAGACGCCATCCTGACCGTTCCGGCAGTGCCAGCCCCCGATGCGCCGGACAATCTTGTGCTGACAGCCGACGGGGTGACGCTGACCGGTACGGCGGCGATCGGCACCACCATCAATGTCTATGGGCCTGACAACAGTCTGATCGGCACTGGCGTCACTGGCGCGGATGGCACCTTCAGCGTAGTGCTCACGCCGGCGCAAACCAACGGCCAGAGCCTGGAAGTCACCGCCAACACCGCACTGGGTGGCGCGTCGCTGCCGACTGAAATCACCGCGGGGGACACCTCGGCGCCGGCGCCACTCAGCGATCTGGCGGTCAACGCCAGCGGCACACTGGTCACCGGTCGCGGCGAAGTCGGCGCAACTGTGACCATCACCGGCGCTGGCGGCGTGGTGCTGGGCAATGCGACGGTGGGCGCGAACGGAACCTTCAGCGCGCAGCTCAATGCGCCGCAGGTCAACGGTCAGGTGCTCAATGCGACTCAGACCGATGCGTCCAGCAACACTTCGCCCGGCCTTAACGTAACCGCGCCGGACATCACCCCTCCGGCGGCTCCGACGGCGCTGGTGCTCAGCGGCGCCGGTCTGGTGCTCGGCGGGCTCGGTGAAGCCGGCGCCACCGTCACCGTACGCGGTGTCGGCGGCGCGGTGCTGGGCACTGCGACAGTAGCGGGCAATGGCACTTTCTCGGTGACCTTGTCCTCCGCTCAACTCAATGGCCAACAACTGAGCGTCACGCAGAGTGATGCGGCGGGCAACGTCTCGCCAGCGACCAACCTCAGCGTCGCCGATACGACAGCGCCGGCACCGCTGAGCAATGTCACCCTGAACGGTACCGGCCTGGCCGTCAGCGGCACCGGTGAAGCCGGCGCCACAGTCAGCGTGACCAACGCCGCAGGTACCGTGCTCGGCACCGCCGTGGTCAATGCCGGCGGCACGTTCACCGTGCAATTGTCCAGCGCCCAACTGAACGGCCAGCAGCTGAACGTTCAGCAGGCAGACATGGCCGGCAACCTGTCGCCGGTATTCAACCTGACGGCAGCGGATGTGCAGGCGCCAGTCGCGGCCAGCGGTCTGACGCTCGCTGCGAACGGTCTGACCTTGAGCGGTACCGGTGAAGCCGGTGCAACGGTCAACGTCTACGGCCCGGGCGGCGCGCTGCTCGGCACCAACACCGTGGGCAGTGGTGGCACGTTCAGCTTCAACCTGAACACCGCGCAACTGGACGGGCAATTGTTGACCGTGCGCCTGGTCGACCCGGCCGGCAATCTGTCGCCCAACGCCAGCGTGACAGCACCGGACGTCACCGCCCCCGGCGCACCGACCGGCGTCAGCGTCAACGGCAGCGGCACCTTGCTTACCGGCGTCGGCGTGCCCGGTTCGACGATCAGCGTGCGTGGCGCCGGTGGTGTGGTACTCGGCACCGCGACCGTCGCCGCCAATGGCAGCTTCTCGGTGGTGCTGGCCTCGGCGCAGATCAACAGCCAGGTGCTCAGCGTTACCCAGGCGGATCCGAGCGGAAACGTATCGGCAGCGGCAACCGCAACGGCACCGGACCTCACGCCTCCGGCGGCGGCCACGGCGCTGCTGGTCGGTGCCGACGGCCTGACCGTCACCGGTACCGGTGAGGCCGGCGCCACGGTGACCATCAAGTCGGCCACCGGCACCGTTCTGGGCACCGGCACGGTCAACAACCTCGGGGTGTTCACCGTCACCCTGAACAGTGCGCAGATCAACGGCGAAAAACTCACCGTCAATCTCAGCGACGCACGTGGCAACGTTTCGGTGGCCGCCAACGTCACCGCGCCGGATGTCGACGTCAACGCGCCAGTGGTCGCCAGCGATAACCTCGCCGTCGGCACTGTCACGCTGGCCCCGGTCACCGCGTCGCAGACCTTCAACGATTCGTTCACCACCCTGCTGGCCGGGTTCTCGAAAACCTTCACCTTCACCGTCGCCGGCGGTACGCGTCTTGATCCGACCCTGACGCTGACTACCAGCAGCCTGATTTCGCTGATCGATGGCGTGGTCTATACCCTGCAAGTGAAGGATGCCAGCGGCAACTGGGTCACCCTGGATGTCAACGGCAGCAGTGGCCTGCTCGATCTGATTGCCTTGGCCGGCCAGGGTGTGCGGGTCGACATCGGTAACCTGCTGTCAGGCGATTATCGACTGACCGTGTCGAGCACCGGCATCGGCGTGTTGACCACGGTCAATACCCAGCTGCAACTGGACGTCAGCAGCCTGACCCAGTTCAACGGCATTGCCGGGCCGGCGGTGACCGGCAACGTCATCACCAACGTCGGCGTCGATGGCACGGTCGATCAGACCGGTCCGGACAACGGCGCGCAATTGCAGATCTTCAAG
Source organism: Pseudomonas sp. RIT-PI-o (assembly GCF_001297215.1). Classification (NCBI taxonomy): domain Bacteria; kingdom Pseudomonadati; phylum Pseudomonadota; class Gammaproteobacteria; order Pseudomonadales; family Pseudomonadaceae; genus Pseudomonas; species Pseudomonas sp. RIT-PI-o. Next base: position 291,091 of record NZ_LHPA01000011.1, read on the forward strand.
AACGGCGCCTGGGTCAGCGCCGGTGCCGGCACCACCGTGCAAGGGCTGTACGGCACGCTGACGATCGACGCCAACGGCAACTACAGCTACAAACCGAACGGCAGTGTGGGCAGCGTCGGCAAAGTCGATGTGTTCAATTATCAACTGGTGCACCCGAACGGCTTGAGCGACACCGCCAATCTGTATGTGCGCATCGACAGCCCGCAAGCCACCGAAGTGTGGAATGACGCCAACCTTGGCAGCCCGGCACTGGTGGTGGATGCGACGCCGGACATCGCCTCGACCGACGTCACTCTGGTCAACCGCGAAGTCACCACCAACTCCGCGCTCGGCACGTTCAATGTGCTGCTGGGCGGCGGCAGCGGCAACTACAACACCGTGGTCGCGGCCGATACCGTCAGTGACCTGACCGTGGTGGTCAACTCGAGCAACCTGTTGGCGCTGCTCGGCTCGATGACAGTGGGCCTGTACAAACTCAACACGGCGACCAACCAGTATGTGCTGGTGAAAAGCTACGGCGGCAACGCGCTGCTCAACCTCGGCGGTGGCAACTACGGGATCCGGTTCGATGACCAGACTGCCGGCAGCTATCAGGTGCGGGTAGCGGTGGGCGGCCTCGGACTGCTGACCAGCGTCAACACCAGCCTGATCAACGTGGCGACCTACAACAATCAGTTCGTGGTCGGCAGCTACACGCCGGTGTCAGGCAATCTGCTCACCGACACCGCAGGCGGCGGTGCCGATGTGCTGGGCTCGGTGTACACCTTGCTCAGCGTACTGGTCGCCGGTAATTACGTGGCGCCGGGTTACAACGGCGTCTCGCTGGTCGGCAACTACGGCACCCTGCTGGTGCAGGCCAACGGCAACTACACCTACACGCTCAAGGCCGGGCTGACCGATGCGGTGATCGGTCAGGAAGACACCTTCACCTATCAGCTCACCCACCCGAACGGTACGGTCGATACCGCGACGCTGACCATCGACCTGAACAAGGCCGGCGCTTTCGCCAGTACCGCGTTCTCGGCGCTGGCCAGCGATGACCTGGGTCTGGCCCACGCCGCTGGCAGCGAGCTGATCCAGGGCACCGAGGGCAACGACACTCTCGACGGCTCCCACGGTGGCGCCGTCACCCTGCAAGGTGGAGGTGGCGACGACACGCTGATCATCGCCGACCAGCAGTTCGCTTCGGTCGATGGCGGCAGCGGCACCGACACCCTGCTCTGGGCCGGTGGCGACGTGTCGATCAACCTCGGCGATCTGCAGAGCAAGATCCACAACGTCGAGATCCTCGACCTCAACCATTCCAGTGCGGTTGCCCTGACGCTGAACCTCAGCGACCTGCTGGCGATCACGTCCTCGGATAACAACACCCTGCTGATCAAGGGTGACGAAAAGGACAGCGTGCACATGACCGATGGCTGGGTCGCCGATGGCACGCAGCAAGCCGACGGCATCGACTATGTTCAATACACGGCGCAGGAGGATCCGAGCCACCACTTGTGGGTGCAGAACGGCATTCAAGTGGTTTGAAACAAAGGCATCAGCAACGTCCGTCTCTCAACAGTAAGGGAAGTCTGTGGAGTCAGTTTTTCGCCAGAAATGGCCGGTGGTCCTATTGACCATCGGCCTCTACCCCGCTCTCACCGTCGGCGTTCGCGCCGACGACAATTTCGACAGCAGCTTGCGCAGCATCAGCCCGTCGCAACTGCAACAACCGGCGGGCAATGACAGTCGTCAGCGCCCTGCCCCTGCTTCCAAGGCCTCCGCCGATACGGACGTTTTGGGGCTGGAACAAGCGGTCAGGCTGGCCGTGGACTGGCACCCACGCATCGGCGAGGCCATCGGCACGCTTTTCCAGCAAGGCGAAGGGGTTAACGTCGCCGAATCCGGCTATTACCCGCAGGTCACCGGCGGCATCAAGGGTGGCTACACCAGCGGTTACGGCAGCGATGCCGGCAGCCAGTCGGTGAACATTTCCCTCAAGCAGATGTTGTATGACTTCGGCAAGGTATCCAGTTCGGTCGACGCCGCCCGCGCCCGGGTGGCACGCAGTCAGGCCGGGATTCTGCTGGCGATCGATGACATTGCCCGCGACACCGCCAAGGCCTACATCGAAGTGCAGCGCTACCATCGTCTGCTCGAGGTTGCGCGCGAACAGATTCAAGGTATTGGCGGCATCGTCGACCTGGCCAAACAGCGCAGCGACATGGGCGCCAGCACCCGCTCCGATATGGTTCAGGCGCAGTCCCGGGCCGAAGGTGCGACGGCGACGTTGCAGGAATTCAAGGCGCAATACGCACGCTGGCAAGCCACCCTGACCAGCCTGCTCGGACGGCGAACGCCGCCAGCGGTTAGCGACGCTGCTGCGCCGACGCTGAGCCAAGCCTGTGACATTTCGCAAATCTCCGACACCCTGCCCGCCGTCCTCCAGGCCGCTGCGCAACGCACTCAGGCCCAGGCCGAACTGGCCCAGGCCAAGGCCGAAGCCTACCCGACCCTGTCTCTGCAACCGTCGGTCAATCAATACCTGGACGACCACTACGATGATCAGAACTCCCGCGCTGATCGCACCCAGGTCGGGATCTTTCTCAACCTCGAAGTGCCGATCTACCAGGGCGGTGCGATCAGCGCGCGCAGCCGCGCCGCCGGCCATGCGCTGACCGCAGCGGACTCGGCCGAAGACTTCGCGCGCCTGCAAGCGCGTCAGGGTCTGGCTGAAGCCCAGGCGCAGACCTCGGGCCTGAACCGGCGGCTGCGCTCGCTGGAATTTCGCCAGACCAGCATCACCGAAGCGCGCATGTTGTACGGCCGCCAATACCTCGAGCTGGGCACCCGCCCGCTGCTGGACTTGCTCAACGCCGAGCAGGAAATCCACCAGTCGCGCTTTGATCTGGTCAACACCCAAGCCGATCTGCAACGCCTGCAGATCGACTGCTTCTACAACAGCGGTGCGATTCGCCGGGTCTTCGGCATCGACCACAGCGCCATCCAGAATGTCGAGATCCTGCCATGACCGATGCCAGCATCACTATTGCTGAACCCGCCGCTGCCGAGGTTCGCGAAGATTACTCACCGTGGCTGGAAGCGGTGCTCAAGGTCGCCCGCCACTATCGCCTCGACGTCTCCCCGGAAAGCGTGCGCCTGGCTTCGGTGCACAGCGAAGGCCGCGTCGAAGAAGTGGTTCGGCACATGGCGCGTCAGGCCGGACTCAGCGTCAAGTTCGCGGTGTTCGACAACAAGAGCCTGAGCCGCTGGCGCACGCCGCTGGTGGTGCAACTGCGCGATGGTCAGGTCGGCGTGCTTGAAAGCATTGGCGAGACCGGCGAGCTGGGCATCTGCTTCAGCGGCGATCAGGGTTTGCAGAGCCGCATGGACGCCGCCGCTCTCGCCGAGCAGGCCCTGCGCACGGTGATTTTGCGCCCGACGCAACCGGTGGCGGACGTGCGCACCAACGACTACATCAAGCCGTACGACGAACACTGGTTCCGGCGCATCGTCCTCACCGACCTGCGGCCCTACAGCCAAGTGATGATCGCCTCGCTGGTCGCGAATCTGCTGGGGATGGCCGGAGTGCTGTTTTCCATGCAGGTGTACGACCGGGTGATTCCGGCCGAATCGCTGCCGACCCTGTACGTGCTGTTCGGTGGGGTAATGCTGGCGCTGCTGTTCGATTTCGTCATGCGCATCCTGCGTCTGCGCATCACCGATGTGCTGGGCAAGCGCGCCGATCTGCGCGTCTCCGATCTGGTGTTCGGCCATGCCTTGCGCCTGCGCAATTCGGCGCGGCCGAAATCCACTGGCTCGTTCATCTCGCAACTGCGCGAGCTGGAACAGATTCGCGATCTGATCACCTCCAGCACCGCGACGGCGCTGGCGGACATGCCGTTTTTCCTGCTGTTCTTGCTGGTGTTCTATTTGATCGGCGGGCCGCTAGTCTTGATTCCACTGGTGGCGCTGGTGTTCATGTTGCTGCCCGGGATCATCGCGCAACCGCGTCTGGCACGACTGGCCAATGCGTCGATGCGCGAAGCCGCGCTGCGCAACGCCATGCTGGTGGAAAGCATTCAAGGCCTCGATGACATCAAGGCACTACAGGCCGAGCAACGTTTCCAGCAACAGTGGAATCAATACAACGCTGCCTCGGCGGACAGCAGCCTGCGTTTGCGCACGTTGACCAACAGCTTGGTGGCCTGGACGCAGAATGTGCAGGGCGGCGTGTTTGCGGTGGTGATCGTGTTCGGCGCGCCGATGGTGATTGCCGGCGACCTGACCACCGGCAGTCTGGTCGCGGCGTCGATCCTGTCGTCGCGGATGATGGGGCCGATGGCGCAACTCACCCATGTGCTCACCCGCTGGCAGCAGGCCAAGGTCGCGCTCGAAGGCCTGAACCGGATCATGCAGATGCCGGTGGATCATCCCGAAGGCAGCCAGCGCGTGCACCTGCCGGCGATTCGCGGCGACTACCGCCTGCGTCAGGCCAGTTTCCGCTACAGCGAGGAATCGTCCCCGGCGCTCAACAGCATCGACCTGAGCATTCGCCCCGGCGAGCGCATCGCCCTGCTCGGCCGTAACGGCGCCGGCAAGTCGACCTTGCTCCAGGCACTGGGCGGCGCCATGGATCTGAGCAGCGGCGAAACCACCCTGGACGGCATCGCCCTGGCGCATCTCGACCCGGCTGACCTGCGCCGCGATGTCGGCTTGTTGTCGCAACAGGCGCGGCTGTTTCACGGCACCCTGCGCGACAACATCACCCTCGGCGCCGGTCAGGCCAGCGATCAGGAGATCATTGCCGCGCTGACCGTCACGGGTGCGCTGGATTTCGTCCGGCAGTTGCCCAAAGGCATGGATCACTTGGTACTTGAAGGGGGGCTGGGTTTGTCTGGCGGCCAGCGTCAGAGCTTGCTGCTGTCGCGCTTGTTGATCCGTCAGCCACAAGTGCTGTTGCTCGACGAACCGACCGCGGCGCTGGATGACGTCACCGAGCGACTGCTGCTGGAAAAACTCGCGACCTGGACTCAGGGCCGAACGCTGGTGGTCGCCACGCACCGGGTCAGCGTGTTGCAACTGGTCGAGCGGATCATCGTTCTCGACAACGGCCGCATCGTCATTGACGACCATCGCGACGCGGCACTCGCGCGGCTGCGCGCACCGGGCAAAGGAGTGGCGGTATGAAACCGATGATGACCGACGTACCGGACCCGATGTCCTATCTCGACGGCCGCGATGAGCGTGCCCTGGCCGGTGGCGCAAAAGTGATCTGGGGCTGCGCGCTGATGCTCGCCTGCTTCGTCGCGTGGGCGGCGTGGTTTGAGATCGTCGAGGTCTCGACCGGCACCGGCAAAGTGGTGCCGAGCTCGCGCGAGCAAGTGATTCAGTCGATGGAAGGCGGCATTCTCGAGCAGCTCAACGTTACTGAAGGTGCGTTGGTCGAGCGCGGCCAGATTCTCGCGCAACTGGACCCGGTGAAGAACCAGTCCAACGTCGGCGAAAGCGCGGCCAAGTACCGCGCGGCGCTGGCGAGCGTCAACCGCTTGCAGGCCGAGGTCAGCGAAAAACCGCTGGCCTTTGACGCCTCGCTGCACGAGTTTCCCGAGTTGATCCGCGCCGAAACCGAGCTCTACCAGACCCGTCGCAAAGGTCTGGCGGAAACCCTCGACGGTATCCAGAGCTCGCTGAAACTGGTGCGCAGCGAACTGGCGATCACCGAGAATCTGGCGAAGATCGGTGCCTCGAGTCGGGTGGAAGTGCTGCGCCTGACCCGTCAGCGCTCGGAGCTGGAATTGAAGGCCACCGAAGCCCGCTCCGATTACATGGTTCGCGCCCGCGAAGACCTGGCCAAAGCCAACGCCGAAGCGCAGATGCTCGAGGCAGTGATCCGTGGTCGTACCGATTCGCTGTCGCGCCTGACCCTGCGTTCGCCGGTGCGCGGTATCGTCAAGGACATCGAAGTCAGCACCATTGGCGGGGTGATCGCGCCCAACGGCCAGGTCATGCAGATCGTGCCGCTGGATGAACAACTGCTGATCGAGACGCGCATCTCGCCGCGCGACATCGCCTTCATTCATCCGGGTCAGGCGGCGAAAGTGAAAATCACCGCTTATGACTATTCGATCTACGGCAGCCTCGACGGCGAAGTGGTGACGATCTCGCCGGACACGATTCAGGACGAAGCCAAGCCGGAGATTTTTTACTACCGCGTGTTCATCCGCACGTCGTCGGATGAACTGCGTAACAAGGCCGGCAAACGCTTCGCCATCGTGCCCGGAATGATCGCTACGGTCGACATTCGTACCGGCGAAAAAACCGTGCTGGACTACCTGATCAAACCGCTCAACCGCGCCCGCGAAGCGTTGCGCGAACGTTGATCAGCGACTGGCCAGCTTGGTCGCCGGCGGCGCCGTCGGGGTAATACTCGCCTGATAGCGCGCCCACTCGCGATTGATCTCCGCGTACGGCAGGAAAATGCTCACGCGCGGTTGATCAAGCAGGTCCGGGCGCTTGAGGCGGCTGACGTCATCGCGGGTCAAAAACGCCACGTTGATGCCGACTACCTTGCCATCGGCGGAAAATACCGGCCCGCCGGACATGCCTTTGGCCAGTGCGCCATTGTGAGTGCCATAGAGCACGTTGCCCTCTTTGACGTCGAGGCGAACCATCGCCGGCAATGCCTGACCGGTGCCCTTGACCGACATGTACAGCGAATTGAACCCCACCGAGGTCAGCTCTTCGCCCGGCTTGTAGCCGCGCCATCCCGGCGCGCTATTGGCCTTGTGGCGGAAGAACTGCACGTCTGCCTGCCCCTGGAAAACCGTGCCCGACAGGTAAGGAATGTGCTTCACCGTCACGGCGTAATCTTCATTCCATTGCACAGCCGAACCCATCAGCACGTAAGGCAAAGGCGCGCCGGAGTGAACGACAAAGGCTTGGTCTAAAACAGGATCCTGAACAAAAGCGACTGGCATTCCATTGCACCCGCTGAGCAGCATCGACGCTGCAACAAGTGACTTGAGGGGGCGCATTTTCGGTACATCTTGAAGTGAGGGAAGGTGCTGCAATATGTCATTGCGCCATCACTTCAGCAATAGTCTGAGCCTACCGCTTGTCGGCGAGCGATATAGTCAGTAAATGATTGGATCCAAGTAGCGAGGCTGGGACGATGATTGCCATCGTCCCCTTGCGCGTCAGATTTGTGCCTGACCACCGTCGACAAACAGCTCGATACCGTTGACGAAGCTAGCGTCGTCCGAGGCGAGGAACACCGCGGCAGCAGCGATTTCTGCCGGCTCGCCAACACGCCCCATCGGTATTTGCGATGCCATGTAATCGAGCAGACCTTGCTGCTGTTCGGCGTCCGGACCGGCCAGCTCCACCAGGCCCGGGGTTTTGGTTGCGCCCGGGCTGAGCGTGTTGATGCGCACGTTGCGGTCTTTCAGATCCAGAATCCAGCTGCGCACAAAAGCCCTCACCGCAGCCTTCGACGCGGAATACACGCTGAACGCCGCCGTGCCGGAACTGCCCGCCGTGGAACCGGTAAGTATCACCGAAGCGCCTTTAGCCAAAAGCGGCAAGGCTTTCTGCACAGTGAACAGCACGCCCTTGACGTTGCGATCGAAGGTGTCGTCGTAGTGCGCCTCAGTGATCTCGCCCAGCGGCAGCATCGAGCCACCGCCGGCGTTGGCGAAAAGCACGTCGAGATGGCTCTTCTCGGCAGCAATTTGCTGATAAAGCGCATCAAGCTGTTCGAGGTTCGTCGAGTCAACCTGCACGCCTTTGGCGTTGCCGACCAGCGCAATGGCGGCGTCGAGTTCGGCCTGGCGACGGCCAGTGATGTAAACGTAAGCGCCTTCCTCAGCGAAGCGCTTGGCCGTGGCCAGGCCAATGCCGGAGGTGCCGCCGGTAACGAGAGCAATTTTGCCTTGAAGTTTGCCAGTCATGAGTCTTCTCCAGAACGTGATTTAAGCTGATCGGGGTTTGGTTTCGAGCTGGGGAAAAGCTTATCGACGCTACCGACCTTTCAAAATAGAATTGTCTGAAACTCATCGTTGCAGAATTGAAATGAGCAAACTGCCTGATTTTGAAGGTCTGGCGATGTTCGCCAAAGTTGCAGAGGAAGGTTCGTTCGCCTCCGCCGCGCGGGTCATGGGCGTCTCGGTACCCACGGTGTCGCGTGCGGTGGCGCGGCTCGAAGAGCGCCTGGGCGGTCGCCTGTTCAATCGCACCTCGCGGCAATTGGCGCTGACTGAATTCGGTTCGAGCATGGCAGCCAAAGCCGGGGACATTTACCGCCAGGCCGAGGAAGTCGAGAGTGAAGCCCAAGACCTTTCGGTGCAGCCGCGCGGACAAGTCCGCCTCGCCGTGCCCATGTCATTCGGCTTGCGCTGGGTCGCGCCGTTGTTGCCTGAGCTGCTGCGCCGCTATCCGGAGCTGTTCGTCGATCTGCATTTGCACGACGCCTCGGTCGACCTGATCGCCGAGGGTTTCGACGCCGCGCTGCGCATCGCCGCCCTGCCCGACTCATCGCTGGTCGCGCGTCGGCTGTGCGCCGTGAGCCAGTTGCTGGTGGCGTCTCCCGGCTACCTGGAAGCTCACGGACGCCCCATGCACCCGCGTGATCTGGCGACGCGTTCGTGCCTGAGTTACGCATACCGCGCGCGCACGCAAGTCTGGCGCTTCACCCATCACAGCGGCATCGAGGAAGATGTCGTGCCGAAAGGCCCGTTGCGCGTGACCAATTCCGATGCGCTGCTGCCGGTGTTGCTCGAGGGATTGGCGATTGCCGAATTGCCGGAATTCATCGCCAGCGAATACCTGGCCGATGGGCGGCTGGAAGTGTTGCTGCCGGAGTGGCACATGACTCGCGGCGGGCTGTATTTCGTGACGCCGTCTGCACGCAGTCGCCCAGCGAAGATCCGCGCGCTGTCCGACTTCTTTGCCGAGCATCTGTCGGAGCCAGTGTGGCGCTGTGATCAGGCGCACGCTGCGCATTTGCTCAAATGAACGTTCGTCGGTACGCCGGACGACCGCACGGGCAATCCGGAAAGTGCGTGCTAGGGTGTCTAGCCAAAGCACGTTTCAATCCAGGAAAAAATGAGGAGGATCCATGCCACTTCATCCCATTCTGTTCATGGGCGGTTCCGGCGCCATCGGCCACCAGACAGCCCGCGCATTGCGCGCGGCGCATCCCGACGTACCCTTGCTGATCGGCGGGCGCGACCTCGCCAGGGCTGAGCAAACCGCCGAGCAAATCGGCAATGCCCAGGGTGTGGTTATCAATGCTCGCGCAGAAGATCTGGGACTGGGTGATCGCCCGGTCAGCGCCCTCGCCCTTTTCTACATGGACCACGCCCTCGCCGGGCTGCGTTTTGCGCAAAAGCGCAAGGTGCCGCACCTGAGCATTTCTTCCGGCGTATTCGAAATCGCTCCGCAAATCGCCAGTTTCATTCACATGCCCGACGCGGCGCCGATCGTTCTCGGCTACGAATGGATGGTCGGCGCGACCACGGTAGCGACCCTGCACCTCGCCAAGGCCTTCGCCCGTGTGCACGAAATCCGCATCCACGCACTGGTCGACGAACAGGATGGCGGCGCCCCGACTGTGGCGGTCGTTTTCGCACCCCCGAACAAAAGGCTGCCGGCCGCGCTCCCCCGCCGTGACGGCGAGTTCATCTGGCGCGAAGGCGACGACGCCAAGGTCAGCTTCCGCGCCGTCGACGGTACCACTCTGGAAGGCGCCGGTTTTTCCTCCATCGACGTCACCGGCCTGGCCGCCGCCACCGACGGCCCGAACGTCGAGTTCAACCTCGCCAGCGGCGTCAGCTCGACCCGGCGTCAGGGCCAGCCGATGTCGACAGAGATATTGATCGAAATAGAAGGCACGGATCACAAGGGATCTGCGTTGCGCACACGGCACGCCGTGGTTCACCGCGCAGGTGCGGCGGCATTGACCGGGCTCAGCGTGGCCATGCTGCTGGAGCGACTGGTTGGGCTGGATGGGCAAGCGCCTGTGAGGCCGGGGTTGTATTTTCCGTATCAGTTGCTGAACGCGCAGGTGTTTTTGCAGCGGCTGGAAAAGGACGGTGGTGAATTGATTGAGCTGAACAGAGAAGTGACTGGATAAAAAATCGTAACGACCAGGCTGGTCGCTACTCAAACACACAGACGACAGGGTCGCAGGTGAGCATCAGTTTTACTTCCTTCCCCTGTTTGCACAGAGTCAGAGCTTGCGGCCAACCTGAGCGTAGCCCTGCCTTAAGCTCAAGGCAGGGCGCAGAGCCCTGGCAAATGTCACTTCTTCTTTTTCGCTGGCTTGTCGGCCTTCTCTGATTTATTTGCCTTCTCCGGTTTGCTGTCAGCTTTCTTGGCGGAATCCTTGGGTTTGGCGTCTTTTTTCTTTTCTTTCTTGTCAGAGGGCTTTTCTTTCTTGTCGGAGGACTTTGATAGAGTCGAAGCCGCATCCGATTTCTTCGCCGATGACGACTTTTTGTCTTTCAATTCTTTACTGGCTTTCGAAGTCTCACCTTTGCTCTTCTTGTCATCTTTAGCCACGTTAACCACCTCTCGGAGTAGTGCTGACATTAGCGCACTGCCTGCGGAATTGCCCACAGGCTCAGTATTAGGCGTAGCTGGTGGAATGCCGTTCAATTTTTCTCAAACGTCGACAATCGCAGGCTGAAAGTTCAAAAGGTGTTGGCGATCTGGAAGCGCCTTGCACTAAAAGGCGCATCCTGTTCTTCGTCCTGGTTTCGGCGAAAGAAATCGCGCATCAGCTCGGCAGGAGCTTGACGCTGCCACAAACCCTGCTCGCGGGTCTGCCAGTCATTCCTTCACCTGTTGAGCCAGTGCGGTGGGATAAATGACTTGCTGGGTGTCCAGGTTGCGAATCTCGGATTCGATGCTGATGGTTGATACCTCGCGTCCGCGAGGTCCGCTGATAGCGGTGCTGGTGGAGAAGTCCACCACGTAACGCTGGCCGGCGCGCAATTCGACATCGCGTGCACCGAAGCCGCATTTTGCGCCGCCGGTACCTAGCCCGTTCATCGATACCCAGCACCAGCCCAAGGAGTGCTTTCCGGGCGTAAGGCGTAGCGCCTGTTTACCGGAAACGTCGAGAATTGACGCACGCCCGGCGCCCGGCAACGGTTGGTCATCCACTTGCGTGGCCAGCAGCAGTCGGTGAAAGGGCACGCCGATAGCGCGAAATTGAGTGGTCGCGAAGTAGACAAGCGCGGCGTCGGGAGCGTTATTGGAAAGATCATAAGGCGTCATCGATTCCGGCGCCCATTCGCCCTGGTAATCCTTGTAGTGATAGTTGGAGCAGGCGGTGGTGAAAATGGCTGCCAGCAGAACCGCAGATAGCTTGAGTGGCGAATTGAAAAACGACGAACGCATTGTTCTTCCTTGTTGAGATACCTACGGCCGCTTCGTCAACAGCGGCCGTTTCCGGTTCGAGTGATATCGGGATGATATCACTCAAACCGTCATAGAGCCTCTGCGGCGCTGTTCTTGTGCCAAAAAAAAGACCCGCCGCGTGACGAGCCTCTTCTGCCCGTCCTTCGATTCAGGCCGATTTCACCGTGTCAGCCTCTTGGTTGTTCTCAGCCCGAATCCTGAACCAGATCGCATACATCGCCGGCAGAAACACCAGCGTGATGATGGTGCCAACAAACGTGCCGCCGATCAGCGTGTAGGCCAGCGTGCCCCAGAACACCGAGTGGGTCAGCGGAATGAACGCGAGAATGGCTGCCAGCGCGGTCAACAACACCGGCCGCGCCCGTTGCACTGTCGCTTCGACCACGGCATGGAACGGCGCCAGCCCTTCCTGCTCGTTGTGATGAATCTGCCCGATCAGGATCAGCGTGTTGCGCATCAGGATTCCCGACAGCGCGATCAACCCGACCAGCGCGTTGATGCCGAACGGCTGATTGAAGATCAGCAGCGTCGGGACGACACCGATCAAGCCTAACGGCGAGGTGAGGAAGACCATGATCATCGCCGAGATCGAACGTACCTGCACGATGATGATCAGCAACGTCATGGCAATCATGATCGGCAGCAACGGCAAGATCGCCTTGCCAGCCTTGCCGGATTCTTCGATGGCGCCCGCCTGTTCAATCCGGTAACCGGATGGCAGGTTTTCGATGATCGGCTGCAACTGCTGGATGATCGCGCCGGAGACGTCCGGTGGCTGCAAACCTTCGGCGATGTCGCCACGCACGGTGATGGTCGGCGTGCGATCACGGCGGCGCAGGATCGGATCCTCCATGCGCACTTCCACCTGGCCGATCTGCGACAACGGGATGCGCTGCCCCGCCGCGCCGACCAGGGTGAAGCCTTCGATCTGTGCCGGGTCGAGGCGGATATTGCCCGCCGCACGGCCGACGACCTGCACTGATCGGATGTCCTCACGAACCGCCGTGATCGGCACGCCGCTCAGAAGAAATTGCAACTGCTGGGCCACCGCGCTGGACGTCAGCCCCACCGCCTGCAAGCGATCCTGATTCAGGTTGAAGTGCAACGTCGGCGTCAGCGGCCCCCAGTCCGTGTTGACGGTTCTCATCATCGGGCTGTCCTGCATCACCGCCCTGACCTGCTCGGCGATGTCGCGCAGCTTCGCCGGTTCAGGCCCCATCACGCGATAGGCCACCGGGAATGGCGAGTACGGGCCGAACACGATTTGCGTGGCCCGAACGCGTGCCTCTGGAGCAAGCCCTTCAGCGACGGCTTCGCGCAAACGCAACTTGAGGGTTTCGCGAGCGTCCTGGCCGTCGGTCAGCACGACGATTTTGGCGAACGATGGATCCGGCAACTCCGGCGCCATCGCCAGGAAAAACCGTGGCGCGCCCTGGCCGATATAGGCCGTGACGATTTTGGCCTCTTCCTGCTTTTGCAGCCAGGCTTCGACTTTGGCCGCCGCCGCGCTGGTCTGCTCAATGGACGTGCCGTAAGGCATCTGCACTTCGATCATCACTTCGGGACGGTCAGAGGTCGGAAAGAACTGCTTCTTCACCAGCCCCATGCCTGGGATCGCAACGGCAAACAGCGCGACAACCATGCCCGCCACCAGCCATTTCCGGGTAATCACCCACGTCAGAATCCGCCGGAAGCGGTTGTAGCGCGGCGTGTCGTAGATTGCCGCATGCCCGCCTTCGACTTTCTTGATGTCCGGCAACAGCTTCACGCCCAAGTACGGCGTGAAAGCCACAGCGACGACCCATGAAGCAATGAGCGCGATGCCGACAATCCAGAACATGTTGCTGGTGTACTCGCCCGCCGTGGACTGGGCGAATCCGTTTGGCAAAAAACCTATCGCCGTGACCAGCGTACCCGCGAGCATCGGCGCTGCGGTATGGCTCCAGGCATAGGCCGAGGCCTTGATGCGGTCGTAGCCCTCCTCCATTTTCACCACCATCATTTCAATGGCGATGATCGCGTCATCGACCAGCAGCCCCAGCGCCAGGATCAATGAGCCCAAGGTGATCCGGTCGAAGTTCTTGCCGGTGGCTGCCATCACCACAAACACGATCGCCAGGGTCAACGGCACCGCCGCTGCGACTACCACGCCGACACGCCAGCCCATGCTGAGAAAACACACGAGCATGACCACCAGCAGCGCGACAAAGAACTTGACCATGAACTCGCCGACGGCCGAGTCGATATTCACTGCCTGATCGGTGACTTTGGAGAGGGTCATGCCCAAGGGCATTTCCTCGTTGATCCTGACCGTTTCGGCATCCAGCGCCTTGCCCAGATCGAGACCGTTCCAGCCCTCGCGCATGATCACGCCGAGCAATAACGCTTCCTCGCCGTTGTTGCGCACCAGAAAGGTTGCCGGGTCTTCGTAGCCGCGCTCGACCGTCGCGACATCAGATAGCTTGAGGGTTCGCTCCTGCGCAACCACAGGCGTGTCACGGATTTTCTGTAACGTATCGAACGCGCCATCGACGCGCAGAAAAACCTCCGGCCCTTTGGTTTCGACCGATCCGGCGGGGGTCAGCACGTTCTGATTGTTCAGCGCGGCGAAGATGTCCTGCGGCGACAAGCCCAGCGTCGCCAACCGATCATGGGAAAACGAAACGAATATCCGCTCGGCCTGCTCGCCGATGATGTTGACCTTTTTCACCCCCGGCACATGCAACAGGCGCTGGCGTAATGTCTCTGCGTCGCGCACCAGCAAGCGCTGCGGCTCGCCCTTGGCTTTCAAGGCGAACAGCGCGAAGGTCACGTCGGAAAACTCGTCGTTGACCATCGGCCCGATGACACCCGCCGGCAGCCTGATTGCTTCGTCGTCGAGTTTCTTCCGTGCCTGATAAAACTCTTCCTGCACCTGCCCCGGCGGTGTGCTGTCGAGCAACGACACCAGGGTAAATGCAAGCCCCGGGCGCGTGTAGGTTTCCGTGCGGTCGTACCACTTCAATTCCTGCAGACGCTTTTCCAGGGGTTCGGCGACCTGGTCCTGCATCTCCTGCGCGGTCGCCCCCGGCCACGCGGTAATCACCGTCAGCTGCTTGACCGTGAACGGCGGATCCTCCGCCCGGCCCAACTTGAAGAACGCCAGGACACCGGCAACGGCGATCAGAAAAATCAGAAACACCGTGATCGCCCGTTGGCGAACGGCGATGGCGGAAAGGTTGAACCGGCCCTCGCTCATGGACGGCTCCCGGCAAGCTGGCCATCGTCGCGGGCAAGCAATCGCACTTCTTCGCCATCGCGCAGCAGATGCGCACCCAGCGCCACAATCGGCTCACCGACGTTGAGTTCGCCAGCGATGCGCGCCGAATCGTCACTCAATCCGAGCACCTCGACCGGACGCCATGAGACTTTCGCCGGTGTGCCTGCGATCACCCAAACGCCGGGGCCTTTGCCCGGGTTGTAGATTGCGGCCATGGGCACCTTCAGCGCCTGTTTTGCCGCAGAACTTTGCGGGATTTCAATGGTGACCGTCGAGCCGATCGGCGCATCGGCCAGTTTGCCTTCAAGCACATAGCGCGCTTCAAAGGTGCGAGTGGCGCGGTCGGCGGAGTCGGAAAGCAGACGCAGTTTTGCACTGACGGCAGCCGACGTATCACCATACAGCTTTGCCTGGGCGGTTGAGCCTGCTGCGGGGCGTAAGGTTTCGGGCAGATGAACGATGGCTTCACGCTGACCGGCGCGCGCCAGTCGCACCACCGGTTCGCCGGGGCTGACGACTTGCCCCGGTTCGACAAGGGTTTCCACCACCACGCCATCAGCGTCCGCCACCAGCACCGCGTAACCGGAAGCGTTGCGCGCAACGTCCGCCTGCGCGACAGCGGCATTGAGTTGCGCCCTGGCGGTGTCGGCGGCGGCTTTGAACTGATCGTAGGCCGATGCCGAAATGGCGCCGGCGGCGACGAGCCGGCGATTGCGCGCTTCGTCACCGGCTGTCTGCGTGGCTCGGGCGCGAGCGGCGCTCACCGCTTCTTGCTGCGCTCGCGCCTGCAGGCCGAGGTCGATAGGGTCAAGACGCATCAGTGGCTGCCCGCGCTTGACCGCCTGGCCGGTATCAACCAGACGCTCAAGCACCTTGCCCGAGACGCGAAAGCCCAGATCGCCCTGCACTCGCGCCGCCACGACACCGGTGAATGATCGTGTTCCATTTTCTGCCGGTTGCACCGCCGCCGATCTGACAATCGGCGCCAAGGTACGCGGGTCTTTTGCGCTGGAGGAATCCCCGCACGCCGTCAGGGCCAAGGGCAACAAACATACCGCGAGGGGAAAAGGTCGGAGCCGGCGCATAGAATTCCTTCACTGAAAATAAGATGACCATCATATTCTCAGTCTTGTGACCGATATCGTCAACAGTCACTACGTCGCCGGCCCGATTTTCCGCGCTGAATCAGAAGCGGTAACTGACGGAAGTGCCGAGGCCGTTGGCGTTGTTCTTGTATTTGGCGCTGTACGAACCTTTGCCTACCGAGGTGTCGTTGAATACGCGGTCCGCGATTGGTGTTGTTGGCCGGAGACTGATCAACCGAGAACCCGGTACGCAGCACTGAAATAACCAAACTGCAGCGGCCATGTAGCCCGAGTGACCATACCAGTCAGCAGTCACACCCAGAACAGCGGAAATTTCGTTGCGTCAGGAACAGGATTGGGTTGGGGCGACTGATCCGACTGATCCGACTCCCCGGATCAGCAGAGCGTCAAGGCATCAAGCTTCGCAAGATGAGGTTCGAAGTCAGCGTGGGCGCCACTTCGATGAAGTCGAGGTTGTGTTGCAGCATCAGCGGATTGACGAAGGGCCGCAGCGCCAAGTGGATCGATTCGACGGTTTCATCCAGCGGCGTCCTGCGCTCGAACTCACCGACCTCGCGCCCTTCACGGACAATGTCGGTGATAAAGCGCTTGATCTGCGCATCGTAACGCTGCGCACTCGGCCAGTTTTCGCCGGCGGCAAAGGCTGCGATGTCGTAGAGCTTGCGATCGTTGAAGAACAGGTTCACACCCGTGGCAATCACAGTTTTCACCAAACGGCGGAGACGCTCGGTGGGCGTCAGGTCTTCCTCGTTTATCGCCTGCTCCACCGCCGCAACGATCTGGCCCAGACAGTTAGCGCAGATGGCTTCGCCAATCGCCTGCTTGGAATCGAAGAATTTGTAGATGTACGCCTTGGAGAAACCGATGGCCTTGGCCAGATCGGACACCGTGGTTTTGGCATAGCCGTACTGGCTGAAATGCTCGTTGGCCGCCGCGACAATCTGATCACGAATGTCGTGATCGACGGGACCACGCGGGCCGGGGAAGGATGGGGAAACTGAAGTCTGATTCATGTCGGCAGCTTACTCACCCGCCCGCCGACTGACAACGTGCGACACATTTTGAATACCACGACCCACCCCCTGTAGGAGTGATCCTGCTCGCGATAACGCCCGCCCAAACAACACAACTCTCCAAGCTGCTGCACTACCCGGCCTTACTGATCGCGGAAAAATTGATACGAGAGCAGCCGTGCAGCAACATCCCGACAATGATCAACGCCCCCGCCCGCAACCACGTCTCCCAGCCCTGCTGACTGAGCAGAACCAGACACGACACGATCGCAAGCACCGGAACGAAGGTCGGCACGCGAAAGTGCTCCTCCTCGACCCTGTCGCGACGAAGCACGAGCACCGCCACATTGGTACTCAGAAACACGAACAGCAACAGTAAAACCACCGTCTCTGCCAGCGTTGCCAAAGTGCCCGTGAGTGTCAGCGCAATCGCCACCAGGGTGGTTGCGACAATGGCCGCCCAAGGAGTTTTTCGTTCAGGCAGCACCGCCCCCAAAACCCCCGGCAACAGACCCAGATTGGCCATGCCATACGTCAATCGACTGGCCATGATCATGGTTAACAGCGCACCGTTGGCCACAGCGATCAGCGCAATGAAAGAGAACAGCGCCGGCGGGATTGCGAGGGTCGACGCGCGGACAACCTCCAGCAAAGGCGCCGACGTGGCTACCAGTTTCTCGGTAGGCAACACCGAAGAAGCCGCCACACCCACCGCCATGTAAACCACGCCAGCCGTGATCAAAGCCGCGAACAAGGCGCGCGGGTAGACCTTGCGCACATCCTTGATTTCCTCGGCCAGATTGGCCGAAGTTTCGAAACCCACGAAGGAGTAGAACGCGAGCAATGCCGCACCCAGCACCGCCAGCATGGGGCTGACGCCCGGTTTGAACGTGAGCGTTCGCCCCAGATCCGCCTCGCCTGTGCGGAAATACCAGACCGCAGCCACGATTACCAGAAGCAGCCCCGACAGTTCAATCACGGTCATCACCAGGTTCGCCCCGAGCGACTCCTTGATCCCCCGCGCATTGAGCAGGCCGATAGCCAGAAGAAACACCAGCGCGGCAACCTGCGGCGATACGTCGACGAAGGCGTTCAAGTAATCACCGGCAAACGCCAGCGACAAACCCGCAGCGCTGGTGACCGCAGCCGCCAGCATGCAAAAACCGACGAGGAAGGAAATGAGCGGTGACTTGAACGCCTTTTCCGCGAACACCGAAGCCGCGCCGGCGTGGGGATATTTGGTCACCAGCTCCGCGTAGGAACCCGCCGTCAACATGGCAAAGAACAGCGCAATCAGCAGCGGCACCCAAATCGCGCCGCCCACCTCCCCCGCGATCGTTCCGGCGAGGGCATAAACCCCCGCCCCCAGAACATCGCCGAGAATAAACAGAAACAGCATCGGGAAAGTGATAGCCCGGCGCAGAGAAGTTTTATCAGAGGGAGCCGTCACGGTCATTCCTTGGTTCAGGTGTGGAGGAGCTGGTGGTTGTCACCTCAAACAATGGAAATGGCGCCGAAAGCAAAGTTCAAAATCTGTGATGGGATGAACCGCAGAGTACAAAGTGCCTCCCCTGTAGGAGTGAGCCTGCTCGCGAAGACTCCAGCCCAGTCAACACACAACATCAGCCAAACCCAATTTCCTAAACACCTCGTTTAAAAGCGATATCCAGACCATGCCAGCAAGCTACAACGCCTTGCGCCATTGCCTACGACTACGCCAGAATCCGCCGGCTTGTGCGCCTCGGGCCGTGGTTCTATCGTTGGCCGGTCACTGAAAAACAGTGATCGGGTTTGGTAGCCCGGGTATACGAGGTGCGCAATGACACCATTTGGCCAAGTCTTCGCCTGGCTTCTATGGTGGCTATGCGCAGGGCGCTTTCGAGCGCGCCGGTTTTGCCTCGTGTCCCGGTCTACCAACCTGTGCATGGCCGCCACCCTTCGTTTGGTAGCGAACGGGTGATGGCTCCTTTCTAAAGCGGCATGAGGAGAAACATCATGTTCAAGGTCACACCTAATCCCCCGAACACCGACACCTCCCCCTACGAATCCCTCGACTCAAAAAAACTCCACGAAGCCGCCGACCGCGCCCTCGACCACTACCTCAAACCCACCGACACCCTCAAAACCACGCCCTACCAAACCAGCAGCATGTTCCTCGCCAACCCGAAAATCGCGACTGAAGAATTGCTGGTCAACGCCAGCGAATCGCTGGGCTCGGCCTCGGTGATGTTGAGTGATGTGATCGGGATGGTTGAAGGATCTGCGCGCAAGACACTGCAAGGTATCGCGCAGGTCGTCATGCTCGGCGAGCTGGCGGTTAATCAGGCGTTGGATAACGTCGTGCCGGTGGAGTAACCGAAAACGCCCTGTGACGACTTACCAAGCTCTCACAGGGTTTCCAATCTTCAGATCTGAAGGACAAGAGATGAGCGACCAGAACAACCCATCGGCAGACCAGCGCGGACTGAAAAAATATCTCCGCATCGACGCAGCTCTTTTTATAGCCAGCATGCTGGGCGCTTTTACGCTGAGCGGTTTCGCTCACCTTGAGAAGTTTTATCTAACGCTCGATGTGCCCATCGAACGATTAAACATCAGCGCCCAGCAATACCTTTCCTATGGTGCTTCCGGGTTCGGATCTTTTCTCTCTGCTCTCTTCTTCGCCATGGCTCTGGTCGGGATTGTTTCCCTGCTGATACTGCTTTTCGAAAAAAGAAAACTGGACGCGCCCCAACCTGCCCCACCGGCAAAATGGGTCGCCGATGTGCGTGAACGAGCCGCAGAAAACCGCGGCATGTTTATCATCGTGGGTTCTATTTTCCTCCTCGCGTTTTTGTTGATGACCGCCTGGTATCTGTTGGTCCGAGTGCCTTCAAATGCGGGACGGGCAGCAGCGCTGGAACTGGCAACAACATGCGAGGTGCGGCAGTTTACCTACAAGAATCTCGACCAGTTCAGCGGGTGCAAGGTTTCAGAATCTGACGACATGCTTTATCTACTGAAACGAGTCAAGGTTGACGCAGCAGGCATTGAATTTCAGACATTCGAACTACCGAAGACAGGGCTCAAAAGCATCTCTGGCGAGGTGCAGAGTTATAAATACAAGCGGTGAAGTTCGTAATCCATGCCGCTTCGTGTGGATCCCGTCCTGGGAGCCAAGCGCTTTAGCCCGCAGGGCAACCGTCGCCCGGTCATCCGATCATCCGTTCGACACCTCGACTGCCCTACGCAGCCGCCAAGCGTCCTTCGCCGGCGGCATACCGAACAAGCGGGCATAGTCCCGACTGAACTGCGAGGGACTTTCATAGCCGACTGCATAACCCGCCTCTGCGGCATCGACCGCTTCGGTGACCATCAGCCGCCGTGCTTCCTGTAGCCGCAACTGGTTACGAAATTCCAGCGGGCTCATTGAGGTGATCGCCTTGAAATGCGCATGAAACGAGGAACGGCTCATCCCGGCGATACCGACGAGGTCATCTATCCGGCACGCTTCGTTGTAATGGCTGCGCAGCCAGGCAATGGCCTTGGCGATCTGGTTCAAGCGGCTGCCTGCCTGCGCCATCTGCCTGATGATGCTGTTGCCGTTCTCGGTGAGAAGGCGATAAAGCATTTCGCGAATCACCAGCGGAGCGAGCGCTTCGATATCCCGTGGCCTGTCGAGCAGCCCGGCCAGCCGAACCGCGGCATCCAGCAGCTCCGGAGTCGTATCGTGGAGCACGATGCCTGCGCAAGGCACCTTGCCGCTCTCTTCAGGCAGAGGATGGCGCAGCGCAAGTTCACTCATCACAGTGGTATCGAGATCCAGCGCCAGGCACAGATAAGGAACAGCCTCACTCGCCTCGATGACCGAGCCCATGACCGGAAGGTCTACCGATGCAATCAGGTACTTGGCCGGATCGTAAACATAAGCGGTAGTACCCAGCATCGCCTGTTTTCGTCCCTGAGCCACAAGGCAAAGCGTTGGCTCGTAAACCACCGGCATAGGCATCGTGGGCGTAGCCGAGCGAATCAGTCTGACACCCGGAATCGCGGTGCTGTGGATGCCGTCATTCCGGGCGTGACGACCAACGATATCGACAAGCTTGGAAAGGGAACTCAAACGCAACTCCATAACGAGGGCATGCGGCGGTTTAACAACTGGTATCGGATGATCAAGCAAGAAATCAGGACGATCCTGCAACAGCCCTCCTCCGCTCGTAAGTCACACTTCAGATGAGGCCCGGAGGTTAGCGTCCCGCGCCGACGACTCTTTGCCAAAGACCCATATAGAACAACGGCGTCGGGGAACGCAACTAGCGGCTTACAGATGACAACAACGGCCCATCGAACTCGGCGGGGCTCATCGGACAGATTAAGGAGCACAGCAAATGACGTTTGTTCAACGCTTCTCTACAGCGGTAGCACTAGTCCTCTCCACTTTCATTGCAGGGCTGGCGCCCGCCGTGGCCAGCGAACCGACTACGGAACGCAATCGCCAATTCATCGCGCAAGCGTTCAACCAGTGGGCTCAAGGCGGCCGGACGTTCTTCACAGATGTCCTGGCTCCCGATGTGATCTGGACAATCAAGGGAACGAGTCCCTCGGCGGGTACTTATCGGGGTCGGGATGACTTCTTGAAACGGGCAGTCCAACCCTTCGCAAAACGGCTTGCCTCGCCCGTTCGCCCGACGGTGACGGATATCTGGGCTGAAGGCGATGACGTCGTCGTGCACTGGGACGGCACCGCCACCGCAGCCGATGGCGCGCCTTATCGCAACAGCTACGTATGGATCATGCGCATGCAAAATCTGCAGGCAGTTGAAGTCACTGCCTTTCTCGATCTGGTGGTTTATGACGACGTTATCAGGCGAATTCCGCTTGAAGCGGGCGATGTGGAATAGATAAGCCCGCCAGGATCGACTGGAGGATCTGCTCGCGAGACGCTGCGAGATTTTACGTAGGTGCGCAATGTCAGCGAATGTCTGCTTTCGGCCAGAAGCGGTCGATCGCTGGCGAGCGACGCACTTCCCCAATCTGCTTGAGACCGCAAGGAATCGCAATGACCCACAGTTACAACGCACGTGGCAATATCTACGCCGTCGCCAGCCCGCAGACATTGCGTGCGCTCGGTATCGATGTGCCTGTTGACCCCGAAGAGGCCGCTTCGACATACAGGTCATGGGCACCGCAAGCGATCAGTGCAGTGTGCAGTTGGCCCAGTGGTGAGAGACCCGCCGGAGCCAAGGTTCACCGTTCTGACGGCCTTTTAGTTGGCCCATTTCAACAAGCGGCGCCTTTCGATCTAATTATCGTCAATACAGACAGCACGCTGGCCGAACGCAGCGGCAATGGACTAACAATATTTGCCCAATCGTTGACCGATAACGAACGGGTGGCACCTGAAACGCCCTTCACGATGTGGGTACATCACGATGCAATTCGATCCCCGACACCAGTAACCGTTGAGCCGGCACATATCGACGGCGTATCAGGATTTTGGCTTCATCTGGGCCAGCCACTATTCGGGCCACATGCCGTTGATGCTTTCGGCCCAAATATCAGTTCTGCGGTGCTGAACGGTCGACCTGTTAGTTCTTTAAAGGGGCTAGAGCAGATCCGGGATAAATGGACACGTAGCGTATTGGTCAGGGTTGGCAACCCCCATTGCGTGACGTTGCTCGGATTCGCACGACCTTCCCGGTTTCGATCTGCTGCATGTGGATCCCCTGCTCACCGCTCTTACACACATCGCATTCGCTAAAGGCGAGTTAGGCGGAGGTGACCCGTGTCTCGCTGATGTAAATCTTTAATGGGCTTGTTTAGCGGCAGACAACGAGATCGATGCCGTGATTTTCGAACGCGGTGAAGGGCCGACGGCGTCTTCCGGCACCAGTGCGAGCGCCGTAGCGTGTGCGGCCTGGATGATAGGGTGGATCAAAGCAGGAGTGGTGAAAGTAAGAATGCCAGGCGGGATCGCCCCCGTGCGACTTCTTGAACAAAATGGAAAGTTGCAGCAAGTCTTACTGTTCGGCGTCGCGCATAAGTTGGGCGTGGTTTAGACAGCAGTCCTTTCTATCACTTCGGCCTCATCTGTCCGCTATGGGTCGTTTTCAGCGCCTCCAGTAAGGCAAGACTCCGCCAGAAGCGGACGTCGAGCCGTCTGACAAATTTTGGACGGCACGATCCAAGTCGTTGGGAGCGCACTATAAAGCATTTAATACGATGCAAGCTCCTCCAGTTACCAACAGTGATGCGATATCGCTGAAAGAGCACACACCTACCTACAAAGTATCGCCGCAGCCCCCGCCAAATCAAAATTTAATAGATACCTGTCTTGCCGTAGGGCCTTTCATTGTAAATGCAAGTGTAAATACCACATCAACATTTGCCTTGATGCCCTCAGAGGGTAAATTAGTAAATCGAGAGGATCCTGCAAATATACTATCATTCAGCTCTGTGCACCGTACAAAACAAAAACTTACATGTTCCTGAGTAATATGCCCTGTAAATAACTTGGGAGAACCTTCATTACCAATAACATCTCCCTGTATGTAATTTTTTTGGCTTGGAGAAATTCTAGCTCTTTTCAAAAACGCAAAAATCTCTTTGGCTTTCGCTCTACTGCCATTTAGATACTGATGTCGGGCGTACCAAAATTGCGCATCATAATTAGAGTCCGATGGCGAAAAACTGCGTTTCAAATGGTGATCTATTTCGTCATTTTTATTATCGTCTTTTTGATCAATCAACAGCTTTGCCAACTCCAGGTGCAGTGGCTTACTATTTGGATTTTGAGAGATACCTTCCCTAAGTATCCTCTCTGCATCAAGTATGTTATTACTTTGTGCTCGCTGCCGGGCGAGTCGGATTGAGACAAACTCGCTAGAACTATGGGACTTATACGCTTCTTCCAATATTATCTTAGCTTTATTATCGTCATTCAGCTTTATCGCAAGCTTCTCCTGCCTTGTTTGAAGGTACTCATCACCAGGGAATTTTTGAAGGCCATTATAAATGGTTGTCTCGATCCGCTTCACGAGTTCAAGAAATGCCCTTTTTGTTAGATCGTCATCCGGATGCGCATTTATGTCGCGAACCTTTTCATCTAGCTCATCGAGTTGTAACTCTGCCAATCCATTTGATGCCCTAGAGTCTTTTTGGCTGAGAATAAGTCTTTCAAATATGGCACGAGCCTCTGTGCGGTATTTATCAACCTCTAGATCCGTACGTGCCTCTCTGGCTAGACGTTTGTAGATCATTGCTTTGGTGTGTGCGATTGCTTTATCAGTACGATGCTCAGGAAGTGCTTTCTCCGCTTGAAGAATTACACTTAGAGCAGCTTTCGTATCGCAACCAGGATGATTAAGCTCGAAAACAGCTTTTTGATGAAGAACGTAGTGAGCGGAGGCTCCTGTCTGCTCTGCCACGTCGTAAATTCGCCCTACTAAAGCTTTATCACCAAAAAGCTCAGCTAACAACTTCCCCTTTATAAGATGTGCGAACGCTTCATTGTCTGCGCTATATTCAAGATTCAAATGCTCTAACACACGCACTATCTGTGCTGCTTTTTCTTCAGATGTCCGAAGTGCGTGTTCGAATACAAACTTCGCTATAAGGGGATGTCGAGCCACGTACGCATAATCACGAGACGAATGGTCCAAGTACACTTTTACAACATGTTCAAGCGGGCCAAAGAATCGCTTCCGAAAATCTTCAATACCAATGCCAGAAATTCGAGAAATTAAACCGACCCTTACAGGGACGTTTAGTCGATTTAGAGTGCAGACATCCATATACAGAATTTGCGCTTCCGATGGCGTAATATGTCTATACTCGTCGAGCACAATTTCTTCGAATGGTTTCCCGGCAGTGGCTTCATGCAACGCCACCAATAGTTGCCGATCAGCGGTAAGTGAAAAGTGCTCTCGAATACGCTCGATTTTTTCTGATTTAAAACTCCCAAGGCAATTATGCTTTGTAAGTTTATCAATAAGCTCTGTGATTTCTCTTTCAGAGAGAGTTGAAATTTCGTACTCAGATTTCACATATTGATCTATGTCAGCAGCAAATCTATTCCACTCATTACTCCTAGCACTAGTTATGATTGAAATATTTGCTGGTTCATACTCAAAAGCTCGATAGAGCTTTATCATCTCAGCGACATTGGCTACAGCATCATCAATTATTAGAATTAGTCTCCCTTCACACTTTAGTGCAAGCTCCTTAACCAAAGAAGGCCGAAGCATCGCACCGTCACGCAACCTAACGACTGTACCCTCTAACTCGTTAGCGGTGTACCATGCTATTCTTTTGAGAAGTATTGTTTTGCCGCTGCCTGCGTATCCCTTAAGAAGAAAGGTATTAACGCCTTTTAGGTCGCTTTCAATAACAGCGTCCATAATTATGGTGTCGCCAACTCGCCGCTTGATGTCAAGCTCTTGCTGAATACCACCCCAGTCGGTATCGAGCCCTTTGTAGAAATCGATAGGCGAAATACCTTGAGTGGTTAACCCAGGATAAATATGCTCAAGCTCCATGCTTAGATAGGTATTAAGTTCAGCAGAAATTTGCACATCATTTTTGAGGTGCTTAAAGATCGGGCTTTTCTCAGGAAGTTTAAGACTTGCAAGTATTCTAGTGCTGCGATCGATTTTTTGATCTAAATAAGCTAAAAACTCTTCCAGCGTGGCTTTTATTGGCGTTATACGCCTGCCTGACCACATTTTCATATCGTACTTCCCTAAACCGGGATCGACTAATGCATAAGATGGCCGATTGATTCCCATATCGTTTAGATCGAACAAAATTTGCTGGATATTCGGATCACTGAGTTGATAGCCACAAAATATAATAGGATGTTCTAAACCATACTCAGATAAATGCCCAAAAAGTCTCTTTCGCCCATTTTTGTATTTAGCATATTCTTCGCTAGCTAGAATCAGTGGAAGTAGCGGATCATTGATCGTATTTAAACAACCATGCAGCTTGAAGTACGGAAGATCATTTAAACTACCTATGACCTCACTAAAATTATCTCCATCACGAATAATAGGCGAAATATTTTGCAGACGATTAGGGGAAGACGCATATGCGCGCTCGACAATCAAATCGTAATTAGTTGTAAATATTGAGTGCCAACGAAATGTCGGAATGATTTTGTGGAAATCGGCAGGCTGGAGTGGGTGGAATAACTTCTTAATATATTGCTGTACCTCTAACAGCCCAGCTTCATTCTTCGCATAGTCTGCTACTTGTACCAGCGTTTTTTTCTTTTCGTCACCCCCTAGAAACTGGTCTGAAATTTTATCCCTCAGCCCCTCACCCGACAGAGGCCGCTCATTTTCTGGGCCGCATGCACCAAACGAAGCACCTGCACCTAAGAATAGGATAGCCTTGCCTTTCGCAATTTTATCCAGCATCCAAGCCCCGATATGATCTTCCATATTCTAAATTCCCTATAGCCGTGATAGTGAGAGGTCAGCCCAGTTCGAGTGGTCCTGATGTCGAGTTCCTGATGTCGAGATAATGCCTAATGCCTATCCTTCCGTATAGGAGCCGATGAACTAGAATATGGCTCTCACCTGATGATGAGCTAGTGACTACACGTAAAGCTTTGTGGGCGGCTGGCTTGCTCATCGCTTGCTTTCTGGGCAGGAGGTAGAACCAGAGAAAAAACATTGCTTGCAGCATCGCTCGCTAGATTACGTTCAATCCTCTGCCACCAGATGCCACCGGCAGCTTTGGGTCGATTTATGCCTTTGCTGACAGGCAGCTATGGGTCTGATAGCCACCACCAGCCATTGTGACTGATCCACCCTTGTCTTCCCTCAACGTGGAGGACGAGCCATGAATACTGTTGCTAGATACCGCCATCAGCCTTGGAACAAGGGAAAGCTTGTCGGTCAGAAAGCCCCGCTCCGAGTCAGAGATATCTGGGCTATCCGTGTAAGACTTCAGCTTGCTGAGAAGACGCGTGATTTGGCGCTCTTCAACTTGGCCATCGATAGCAAACTGCGTGCCTGTGACTTAACCAAATTGCGGGTCCGAGACATTGCCCATGGGGAGCATGTGTCGTAACGGGCCATCGTGATGCAGCAGAAAACTCAACACCCAGTGCAATTTGAAATCACGGAACAGACCCGTACGGTTCTGGAAGCGTGGATGCGCCAGGCGCGTCTTCGCAGTGAGGATTTTTTGTTCCCGAGCCGGTTGCACGCTTCAGAGCATTTATCCACTAGGCAATACGCTCGAATAGTCAAAGCGTGGGTGACGACCATTGGCCTTGACCCAACCATGTATGGTACTCACACGCTACGGAGAACCAAGGCTTCGTTGATTTATCGCAGGACGAAGAACCTGAGAGCGGTTCAACTCCTGCTTGGTCATACGAAGCTTGAAAGCACTGTGAGGTACTTGGGAATCGAAGTCGATGATGCCTTGGAAATGGCGGAGCAGACGGAGGTGTGACCATTCACAGCGACGGTCGTGCCTGACCGTCGCCATCCGTCCCTCTATCAGTCACTTGTGTCTACAAAGTCACGGGGCCATTCCAATCAGAGGGCAGTCCTGGACCTCACTGAGTGATCTAAGACTGGCGTACCCTCATAATGGAATCTGTGATGGCTTGAGCATTTGTGTCCAGCGTTTCCATTGCCGATATCGTATTAGCGGCGACAGTTCCTACCCCATTTTCCGCCAGCCATTTGGTTATTTCTTCTATCGCTGCACATAGGGCGTGCTGGATGTGGAGGAGCAATGTCAGAGCGTCCGCTGTGGCGATTTTGCAATTTGAGTTATCGGGCATGACGGTCGTCCTTGAGTAATGATGCCGGAAGCCTAGTTCATCTCGCCGTTGCCTTTCCCAGATCTACCCAGCTATTTGGATTCGATCTGACGCTCCTTTGGACCGAATTTGACCTGTGCATCCCTAGGTTATGACCGGCAGAGGTCGACCCAAAGCTGTCGGTCACTACTAGCCACGAATAATCGATTGAAACGGATTAAAAGCCGGCAACCGGTAGCTTTTTTTCAGTCCGATGTCCTTAGATCGCTCTCACTATAAACTGTCTAAGACGATTTGAAGGATGCATTATTTGATTTCGCAATTTTAGGGCGAGAGTTAATTCCAAAATATTATCGGCTTGATTTGTATTTTAGGGGGGTGGAGTAACGCTGTGAGGTCATTGCTGGCCTACTCTAAATCCCACCTCAGCGCATAGCGTGAGTGAAAACCAAAAAAACAAAGGAGCATGAAATGGCATATATAAATCGAGGTAGTCAAATTGGAAATCGCCCTTGGGACGCGTTCTCGCCTCTAAAACGTGTTGATGCTTCGCAAATTGGGCTACTGTCTCTATCTGCTTCTGCGCTGCTTAGGGATGAACTTTTAGATGGAATATCAATTACTAGAAAAGATATTCCTGCGCATTGGGTTAGCGAGAAATATGTCCATCACGCGATTTCATTATCGCACCGAATCGAAAATACTAGATTTTTTCTGGGGCCCCAAATTGTAGCAACTCGGGATGATATTAGACAGTTGTCTCACTTTTTGGTAATGGAATCTGATGCGTTGTACTTGATAACTACTGAGCTTGGGGTGATAAAGACTAAGCTTGTAGTGCAGGAAGGGGAGGTGCGGCGAGCGACTATTTGCTTAAATAATTACTCAGGGAAGGTAAGCTGTCTTTATTGTTTGAAGAAAAGTGATGGGTCTTACGGGCTTTATCTTGATAGTGCTGAGCTGAAAACATTATCAAGCGATTTGGATTTTCCTTTTATGGCTTGGTCGCAAGAGCCAAAAGGAAATGTCCCCATGGCAGAGCCGTCTTTCGGCCTAATCACATACAAGTGTCGCTCAAGTGGGAAGATGTTTGTTCGCTCTATGGATGTTTCTGGACGCGTTGCTCCTGAGCGAGAACTAAGCGATCAATTAGTTTTGGGTGGGGCTGATTTTTCAATCCATGAAAATCAGGTGATGCTACATGTGGATTCGATGTTTGATGGTGAGTTAATTCCGAATTTTGCGATATCTGTTGATCAGGGGAATAATTTTTCCGCCTTTTCTCCTGTCGATCTCAATGGGTTCAAGCCGGACTTGGTAATACCCACGTCTTCGCCGGTAGCAAGGGATTATCATGGAAATTTTCATATACCTATAGCCGTAATGAAAGATGGAAGGCAGCATCTTTTCGACGTGCATGGCGGAGATGCTGTTGAGGCAATGGTTCTAGATGGGAGGGGCTTTGGGTATAACCTACTGGTATTTCCCAAGTCGCCCAAAGCGACAGACATCCTAGGGAAAGGAGATGGTGTTACAGATGGAATAGGTATTATCGCTACGACTATATCGGAGGGTAAGCTTTATATATCGAACTCACAGGCTGGAGGCTATCATTATCCCATGGAGCGTGCAGTGAATCACGATATGACTCAAATGTTCGCATTTAGAGCTACAGAGTGTTGTTATACTAGGGCTCAAAACGCCAACATGGTAAGTATGGACTATTTGTTTCTAGAAAGTAATGATGATGGAGATCCCCTTTCAAATTCGTTATGGCTCGAGACATGGGATATGCCGTTGCCGCAACCAGAGCTTGTTGCTAGCTCTGTAGGCGGGATTGCTATTGTTAAAATAATAAAAGATGCCTGGTTTGAAAGCGGTAAGACGACTTTTGTATTTAGTGATCCCAAGGTTAATATATTGGATATAAAATTTATTGACGGTCGAGAGGTTGAGATCGCCACAGATGCTGCGAATTTGACTGGTATGAAAGTGACCTTCGACATGAGAAACTTTTACTACTGGCACCAAGGTTCTGCATTAATCTCTTAAAAATATTTATTTCTACTTGCGCCAGTTCTCTGGCGCTTTTTTTGAGTGAGTTGTTGTGTGGTCGTCACTGTAAATGGGGGCGCAGGCTATACAGCCCAAAAATATTTATTTATTGTGTGTGATAAAAATAATCACGGTCACTTGTTTTGTTCGCTTCCACGTTCTGGCATTGTTATTTGATACCCGCGTCGCCTCGGGCAAAAAAACTAGTGCCTTAAGGGCTGCCTGAAGTGGCTGGACAATTCCCGGTCGCTTCGCGATCAGTAATTTCAGAAACTGAACCTCAGTCGAACCACAATCAGGTTTTTCGATTTTTTTGCATTTCGGCTTTGAGCATCTCGCAGCAGCCAGTCACTAGACTACAGAGGCACTTTTAATGTACTCGCCAGTATATGAGTGAGGGGCCGCTTCTGGCCGATTGCTGCCCGTCGCCATGCGCGCCCTGCTGGCAGACCATGCATTAGCCTCACGAAACAGCGCTTCAAACACCTGAACTCTCCGCAATCTCCCCTTCCCCCCGCAAAAAATCCACAAACGCCCTCAGCGGCGAAGGCATGTGACGGCGGCCGTGATAGTAAAGAAACGGCCCGTCGAAGGCCTGCCACCAGGCCTCGAGGATCGGCACCAGTCGACCATCGGAGAGCGGCTCGCGCAGAAAATCCTCGAAGGGATAGATGATGCCCAGCCCGTTGATGGCCGAGCGAACTGTCAAATCGTGGGACGACGTCAGCAGTGGCCCTTGAGGCGGGATACGCACAATGCGGCCGTCTCGATGGAATTCGAACACGCCCACTTTGCCACTCTCGAATCGATGACCAAGCAGGTCATGGCCTGGCAGTTCTTCGGGGTGAGTGGGTGTCCCACGTTCAGCCAGATAGCGCGGCGCGGCCGCCGCGACGAAGCGTTGGCGACGCGGGCCGATGGGCACGGCGATCATGTCCTTGGCCAGGCTCTCTTCATAGCGCACGCCGGCGTCATACCCTCCAGCGTTGACGTCGACGAAGGTGTTGTCCATGACGACTTCGACACTGACCCCTGGATAAAGGCGCAGAAAACGCGCCAGCAGGTCGGGCAACAGAAAGCGTGCCACCGGCACTGGCACGTTGAGCTTTAGCGTGCCGACCGGGCGCTGAGCGTCGTCGTCGAGATCGTTGAAAGCGGCGTCAATTTCTTGCAAGGCCGGGCGCAGGCGCTCGAGCAGTCGCTCGCCGGCTGCCGTTGGCGTGACGCTGCGGGTGGTTCGATTGAGCAGGCGCACGCCCAGATCGCCTTCCAGCCGACGCATGCAGTCGCTCAGCGACGAGGCGGACAAACCGCGCTTCTGCGCCGCAGCACGAAACCCCCCCGCCTCGACCACCGCAGCAAATATCGACACATCGGTAAGGTTTGGTTTACGCATGGATGCTCCCTCCGCAGGCGCCTGACTGTACGCCATACCGTACGGGCCATCCACCAATGCCCGGCTTATCCTCGCGCATTCGTACACCGATACTGCTCACTCGCCCCGCCAACCGGGAACCTATGACGCGAATGAGAACTCCCCGATGATTCATTCACCCGCTACGCCGAGCAATACCGCGACCCAACGCATCCTCAAGGCCGCCCGAACGCTGTTCGCCATTTCCGCACTGACCGGCACACTGGCTGCGGAGGCCACTCCCCGAACGGAGCCGAAGCCGGACTGGTCCACCCAGGACATGCCCAGCCAGAAAGGCCGCATCGTGCTGGTCACCGGGGGGACCAGCGGCATGGGCTACGAGGACGCGCTGGCCTTGGCACGAGCCGGTGCCGAGGTGATCATCGCCGCACGCAACGCCGAGCGCGGCCGCGAAGCGATCGCCAACATCAAACAAGCCGTGCCTGAGGCGCGCGTGCAATTCGAAACCCTGGATCTTGCCAATCTGCAATCGGTGCGCGACCTCGCCAACCGTCTGCAAGGGCGCCTGCCAAGGCTCGACGTGCTGATCAACAATGCCGCGATCATGTCGCCGCCGGTTCGCGGCGTTTCGGCCGACGGCTACGAGATGCAGCTGGCGACCAATTACCTGGGGCATTTCGCCCTGACCGGCCTGCTGATGCCCCTGCTACGCAAAAGCGACGATGCTCGGGTGGTCAGCCTGTCGAGCATCGCCGCAGGCCGCGCAACCCTGAACTTCGACGATTTGCAGGCTGAGCGCGCTTACGACCCTTTCGCCACCTACAGCCAATCGAAACTGGCGATACTCAAGTGGAGTATTGAGCTGCAGCAGCGCAGCGACGCTGCCGGTTGGGGCATACGCAGCATCGCCGCGCACCCCGGCGTTGCCGTGACCGAGCTGATCGCCCGTGGGCCTGGCCTGGACAGTCAATTCGGCAAACAATGGGCGGTAGAGCGGGACCTGTATCATTCCGCAGCGCAGGGCGCGCTGCCGACGTTGTATGCGGCGACGGCGCTGGAGGCCGTCGGCGGCGCCTACTATGGGCCCACCGGAGACAACGAGAAGCGCGGACCGCTGGGCTTTGCCAGGATGCCACCGGCCGCTGCCGATCGCTCGAATTCGGACACACTGTGGCAACTCTCCGAGCGACTCACCGGCGTCACTTACCGCTGACCGCGCCGGCACGGGCAAGCCCCGTGCCATTGCCCCGCCACTCCTACAGGAGCGCAACATGGATATGTCCCTTCTCGCCCACCGCGCGGGCACTATCATCAATGCCGAGGCGCACGAGCTGCGCCCTGCGCTCCATGGCTTTCTGCTGTTCGTTTGCCTGTTCGCCGGCTATTTCATGCTCCGCCCGATCCGCGAATCGATGGGCATCACTGCCGGCGTCGAGAACCTGCAGTGGCTGTTCACCGCGACCTTCCTGGTCATGCTGGCGGCCGTTCCGCTGTTCGCCTGGCTCAGCGCACGCGTGCCGCGCCTGCATTTCGTGGACTGGGTGTACGGTTTTTTCTGCGCCAACCTGCTGTTGTTCGCCGCCTTGTTTGTGGGTGAGGAAAGCCCGTGGCTGGCGCGCGTGTTTTACGTGTGGATATCGGTCTACAACCTGTTTGTCGTATCGGTCGCCTGGAGCCTGATGGCCGATGTCTTCGACAGTGCCCAGGCCAAACGTCTGTTCGCGTTCATCGCGGCGGGCGCCAGCGTCGGCGGCCTGAGTGGCCCTGCGCTGAGCGCCTTGCTGATCGGTCCGCTGGGTGAGTCCGGCCTGATGCTGCTGGCCGCTGTTCTGCTGGCCGCTGCGATGTGGTTCAAGCGCCAGCTGATGCACTGGCGTGAACGGGGTGGCGCAGGACGCCCCGATGCCGCGCCGAGCGAAAGCCCCCGCAGGCCGTTGCCGGGCAATCCGTTCAGCGGTATGACGGCCGTTTTGAAATCACCCTATCTGCTCGGCATCTGCGGCTTTGTGGTGCTGCTGGCGACAGTCTCCACCTTCCTTTACTTCGAGCAGGCACGCGTCGTCGCCGAACACTTCCCGGACCGCGAGGCGCAGGTGCGGGTGTTCGGCATCATCGACTTTGTCGTGCAGGCGGGCGCCCTGCTCTGCCAGCTGTTCATCACTGGACGCCTCGCCCAAAAGCTCGGCGTCGGCGTGCTGTTGGCTATGGTGCCGCTGGTCATGTGCGCGGGGTTCATCGGCCTGATTTTCGCGCCCAGCTTCGGCCTGATCGCGGCGCTGATGATCGTGCGCCGCATCGGTGAATACGCCTTCGTGCGCCCAGGCCGGGAGATGCTGTTTGCCCCGCTCGATGCCGAAAGCAAGTACAAGGCGAAGAACGTCATCGACACCGTGGTCTACCGCGCCGGCGACGCCATCAGTGCCTGGGCGAAAAGCGCGCTGGACGCCCTCAGCCAAGGTGCAGGCATGGCAGCGCTGGTCGGCGCGCTGTGTGCACTGCTATGGGGTCTGCTGGGTTGGCGGCTCGGCGACCGGGCGGACCGACAATCCAGTGCGTCGGCAGCGCGGCAACCCCATACGTAACGCGGTCAAGTCGACACATAAGGATTTTTCTCGAAAATATCAGCCGTTCAGCTAGCCCGGCTCCGCAGATTGACTGACGGTTGACCGCTTCACCAGGGAACTGCCGGTGCCAGGCATCGTCCGAGCTTAAGCGTTTAAGCAAACTGCTCGCCACGAGGTTTCCGTTTGAAAGCTGCCATCGTCAAAAAATACCGTCTGATCATCAAGACCCTCGGCTACGTGGGCTGGTCCTTGTTCTGGTTGCTGCTCTGGGACATCGCCGTCACCGTGGATTTCATGCTGTTTCTCAACGCCAAGCTGAATCTGCCGCTGATGCCGCTGACCTTGCTCGGTTCAGCGTTAATCGTGTTGATCAGTTTTCGCAACAGCAGCGCCTACAACCGCTGGTGGGAAGCCCGAACGCTGTGGGGGTCGATGATCAACAATTCCCGCAGCTTTGCCCGGCAGGTGCTGACGCTGCTGGACGATGCGGGTGGCGAGGTAAATCCGGTCAAATCCACGCTGTTGCGCCGCCACGTCGCCTATGTGAACTGTCTCGCCGCGCATCTGCAGGGCCAGCCGTGTCCCGACGAGGTGCGGGCGTTTATTCCCGCCGAAGAGTTCGCCCGCAGTGGCACAACCAATAACTTTGCCAACGATATCCTCACCGGCTCGGCGACGTTACTCGCCAAGGAATACAAGGCCGGGCATCTGGACAGTATTCGCTTGGCGCGGCTTGAGTCGACGCTGGTGGACCTGTCCAACAGCCAGGGCGGCATGGAGCGGATCGCCAACACGCCGCTGCCCTACCCTTACGTGTATTTTCCACGGCTGTTCATTTCGCTGTTCTGCCTGATCGTACCGGTGGGACTGGTTGAATCTTTGGGCTGGTTCACGCCCCTGGCGTCGACCGTGGTCGGGTTCATGCTGCTGGCCATCGAACGCATCGGCACCGATCTGCAAAGCCCGTTCCGCCACAGCGAACACCAGATTCAAATGGAAGCGCTGTGCGAAACCATTGAAAAGAACTTGCAGTCGATGCAGCGTGATTCCTTGGGTGATGTGCGCAGGCTTGAAGGCCCGCTTGAGGCGCTGCTTTAGCCGCAGCGCTTTTCATCGGATGCAGAGCAATTATTGATAAGTGTCCGCCTCTTCGGCGGGATAAAACTCACCCTGCTTGCCAAGTTCTTCCAGTCGTTCGCGCGCGATCACTTCAACGCGAGCCACTGCGGCCTGATCGTCAGGATCCACCAGTTGCAAGCACAGGCGTTGGACGTTCTGATCATGAGTACCCTCGCTGAGCATTTCGTGGGTGAAGACCTGTTCAGCACGCCATAGGCATAACTGGGTATGAGTTCCGCCGAGCCATATCTCGTTGATTGATCCCAGATCAGTGGTAGCCAGTTGGTCCACGGTAATTGTCTTATCCATTGCGCTGTACCTGAAGAATGCTCGTAAACAGGTACGACTGGCAGGCACAGCGTGTCGTTCCAACCGTCGACAGTTTGACCGCGCCCATGATGTTACGCAGATCGCATACCAATCTCACTTGTTCGGAAGATGCTTATGAAATCAGCAAAAATCGACGACTACATCGCCAGTTGGCCTTTACTGGCCGTCGGCTCGACTGCCCCTTGGGCGGTGACTCAGGACTGCGAGAGCCGAATCCTCGAATTGCTTGAAACGCTCGGCGCCGGCTACCGGCGTCAAGGCAATTGCGCCGTTCATGAGACCGCCATCGTTGAGCAAGGCGCTGTTCTCAAAGGCGCAATCATCATCGGCGAAGGCTGTTTTGTAGCCGCGGGCGCTTATCTTCGTGGTGGTGTGTATCTCGGCAGAAACTGCATCGTTGGCCCCAGCTGTGAGCTGAAGAGTACTTTCATGCTCGATGGCAGCAAACTTGCCCACTTCAACTTCGTCGGCGACTCAGTGATTGGCGAAGCGGTGAATATTGAAGCCGGCGCGATCATCGCCAACTACCGGAACGAACTGGACGGGGCCGATATCAAGATCCGCCACGAAGATCAGGTGATCGAAACGGGCGTCAGCAAATTCGGAGCGCTGGTGGGTGACGGCTGCAAAATTGGCGCAAATGCCGTGATCGCTCCTGGAGCTTTGTTGCGGCCCCACACACGTGTGCCTCGTCTGGGAATGATTGATCAGTTTGCTTACGATTAAAACGAAATGTGTACTCAGGAACTGAATCGCCGTCGCGCGGGGCTGCCCAACTCAGCCAATCTCCCATACGAAAAAGCCCGCAAAGCGGGCTTCTTCAGGCATCGACCAAGCATGCCGCTTACTTGTTCCTCAACAACACATAAGTCTCACCGCCCTTGCGGTCATGCTGAAGAATGAAGTTGTTGTCCTGGATACGCACCTTCGACGGCACACGATCAGCAACCGGCGTTTGCGAGTAAATCTGCGCGGCACTCAGCAATTGTCGGGTCAGGCTGTCATCCGACTGACTGGCAGTGGCGACGACGCATTCCTTTTCGGAGAGTTGCACGGAAAGATTTTTGTCTGCGGTGAAGCCGATGCGCGTGAAGCCCATGTCCACAAGCTCGGTGATGCCGTTCCTCTTGGCCGCTTCAGCCGAGCCGGCGAACGACGGGGCGGTTTTCAGACAAATGTCGATAAAAGCTTCAATCGCTTTGGAGGTGACAGGTGTCGGTGCGGTTGGCGTTGCAGTGGTGCAGCTGGCGAGCACGAACAGGCTGGACAAAGCCAGTGTGCGGAACAACGTATTGGACATGACGCGGGAATCCTTCCATTTGAAATTCGCAATGCAGCCGTCTGGCTGAAACCGCCGGAACAGGCGGCGTGCATGATAAATGAAAAACGCGATACCAGGCGGGCCACCCCTGCAGCTTACTGTTCGCTTGTCAGATCACCTTTGAGTCCCCTGAGACCCGACGGGCTTGAATAGAGGGTCTCCAGAGCCGATATCTCAGCCAGTTGCTGCGGCGAAAGTGTTTTCTCTTCTTTCTCAAGCTGCTCGCGCATGGGGTCTGCAATATCGCTCGGCAGCGTCTGTTTAAGCGCCACACGCAACAATCCGCAAGCCTTGAGCTTGTTACGGCTGACGCCCTGCCCATTATCGAAATGAACGGCGAGAGTAATCTGCGCCACAGCGTGACCTTGAACCGCCGCCTGCAACAGCCAGTGATTGGCAAGTGGATAGTTCACCGGTACATCCCCGCCACTGCTATAGAGATAGCCGAGGACGTACTGGGCGTTGACCCGGCCCTGATCGGCGGCACGGGTATACCAACGCAATGCGGCGGGTACGTCTTTAGGAGTACCAGTGCCTTGTAAAGTGACCGCCCCCAATAATTCAAATGCAAAGCTATCGCCAGCATTGGCCGCTTGGGTGAGCAATTTGACGGCGTGTTGAGGGTCGGCTGGAATTCCTTTACCGGAAAAATAGAGTGTGCCTAATAGCGTCAGAGCCTCGGCATCTCCATGATCGGCTGCCTTGCTAGCCCATTTGAACGCCTGTTGGTCGTTTGCCTCAACGCCGTAACCTTTGTCATAAAAGATAGCGAGTTGTCGTTGAGCCTTTGTATGACCTTGTTCTGCTGCCTTGCTGAACCATTGCGCGCCTTGAACAAAATCACTGGCCACCTCTCCACCCGCGATGCTTGCGACCCCCATGTAATATTGTGCGTCGGCGTATCCCTGATCGGCCGACTCAGTTATCCATTGCAGACCTTTTGGTCGATCAACTTCGACGCCTCGACCGTAATATTCAATGATGCCAATCTTGTATTGCGCAACGGGGTCGCCTTTTTCTGCAGCGCTCAAGTACCAGTCTGCGGCTTTGCCAGGGTTGCGGCTGACTATCAGCCCCTCCTCATAGGCTGAGGCGATCAAGGCAGTAAGGCTATAAGGGCTTCGCCATAGTGCGATC
Organism: Pseudomonas sp. RIT-PI-o; assembly: GCF_001297215.1. NCBI lineage: Bacteria > Pseudomonadati > Pseudomonadota > Gammaproteobacteria > Pseudomonadales > Pseudomonadaceae > Pseudomonas > Pseudomonas sp. RIT-PI-o. The sequence goes on from NZ_LHPA01000011.1 coordinate 328,541, forward strand.
ACGAAGGTAACAAGAAGAAAGGCCAAGAGGCTGAGGCATAGAGCAATCGAGAGCTTGCGCAATTTTGAATCCGTTCATGAATGGGAGGACAACGCTCGGGGCCGAGTCGCCCGACAGGTTATCGCCAGTTTCATGATTAGCTTTATGACATCGCCTTTACAAAGTGCCAATTACTCTCGCCGACTGCCGCTCTTCGTATCAGATAAAAAAAGACCGAAGTCAATTTTTCCGAGCCCAACTCCCAAACATCACATCCCCAACATAGACGCCTGAAGAGCCTGAACGCTCCTGATCCAGACGCGCCTGCAACGTTTCAATGTCCACCTCTTCTGCACTGGCCACCCCTAACGCAATGATTCGCGGCAAGCATGCCCGAACGATGGCGCCAAGGTTGTAGGGCGCATCAGGCGTTTGTACCAGGCATTCGGCGCGTACGCTTTCAACAGTCAAGCCTGCCTGGCTGAAAATGCCGTGCAGGTTAAACCCGATGTGCAAATCCGCTCCTTCGCGAGCAAGCATTTGCTGTAACCAGCGTTGCGCTCTTTCATGCAAAGGGAACGGCTCGACACTGGCAGGCGCCAGCGTCGTATCGTGTTCCTGGAAGACCATGATTCCGCCGGGGCGCAGACACTTCGACAGTGCTCGGATCGTCGCCACCGCGTCCTGTTGATACATCAGGACGCGCCTGCCGACGATGGCGTCGAAAGTGCCGACAGAGTCTGGCAATTCCTGGAGGTCTGCCTCGAGAAAAGTCAGCGCATGTCCTGCGCTGCGCTGGCGTGCAATGGCAATCGCAGCGGCGTCGTGATCGACTCCGATGACTTCCCCGTTTTCCACTAGATCACACAGCAGCAAAGAAACATCACCCGAACCGCAGCCTACGTCGAGGATCCGCATTTCTTTGCCGATGCCCGCGTCGATCAGCAAGCGTGTGGTGAAGTCGAGTCGGTTGAGCGGCATTATCAAATTCCCTGAGTTTTGCGAAAAATCATGGCAGGCACGTCAGTCATCTGGCACCCAGCAGCGCTTCATCCTTCGCCACCGCACGTTGATAGGCGTCGCGGCTGATCAACCTCTCGGCATAGGCGAGAAACGCAGCTCTGGGCGGCAAGGTTTGCAAGCCTAACCCCCAGCCAATGTGCGAGCCAACATAAACGTCTGCAGCGGTGAAGCGTTCGCCGGCAATAAACGGATGCGCCGATACCGCGCGTTCGAGCTGATCGACCGTGCGTTCATAGCTGCCGTAGCCAAAGAAGAACTCCTGATCCGGCGTCGGGTTGAAACCGGCGCGGTGGTTGGTGACCGCCTGCTCCAGCGGCCCGGCAGCGAAAAACATCCACCGGAAATAAGCGGCGCGCTCCGCTGCCACCGGGGCCAGCCCGGCGTCGGGAAATGCCTCCGCGAGGTACGCACAGATGGCGGCAGTTTCTGTTATGGTTTGCCCGTTATGCACCAGGGCCGGGATCTTTCCCATCGGGTTCACGTCGCGAAAAAAACTGACGCGCCGATCATCAGCGTCGGCCATCGTTGGCACTGCCAGCGCGGCACCACCCCAACGGTCAGCCTGACTGGTCGACTGGTAATCCATGACCACCGTCTCATACGCGCAGCCGATTTCTTCGAGCATCCAGCGCACCATACGCCCGCGAGAATTGGGGTTGGTATAGAACGTCATTGTCATCGTGAGCTCCTTTTGGCTCGGTGTGTTGACGACAATGGTAAGAGCGAAGCGGTATCAGCCTGTGGGCGCCTTGCGCCAGAATACTTGCAGAACGCGCCATTGGCGGCGCGTTGCATCACGCATCACCGCTATCCTGCGGTTCGGAGCCTGGAAATGCCGCACCATCACACCAGCACCGAGCGGTGTAAATTGCCCAGGGTCTTCTGGGAATCGATAGCGCAGCTGGGCCTGGATCCCTCGTCGATTGAGCAACACGCTCAATTGCCCCGCGACCTGCACCTGAACGAATCGACCTTTGTCAGCACACAGCAGTTATTCGCTGTCTGGAACGCCATTGAGGCGCTTTCGGCAGACCCCGCTTTTGCGATAAAAATGGTTCGCGACACGCCCAGTGCGAAGCACAAAATGGCGTTCATCACGGCGTTATATGCGGCTGATTTTCGCGACGGACTTGCGCGGTTGGCGCGCTTGCAGCGCCTGTGCAGTCCCGACAAGTTATCCATGGTCGAGCGCCAGGAGAGTGTGTCATTCACGATTCAGTGGCCTTCCGGCACGGGGCCGGCGCCCTGTCTTTCTGTGGAAGCGTGTTTTGCCTTGGTACTGGAGCTCGGTCGACGAGGCAGCGGTGAACACATTGCGCCTCTGTCATTACGCTTGAGACGGCCAAAGCCACCGCTGGAAACTCACTCGGATTATTTCGCATGTCCCATCCGCTACGGCGCCAGCCATGACGAGATGATCGTAAGCGCCTCTGATCTTGATCGGCCGTTTCTGCAACACAATCCGCAGGTGCTGCACATGATGAGTCCCGGCCTCGATGCCGCACTACGCGCGATCGAAGCGCCGCCAGGCTTCTGTGAGCAGGTCATCGAAATACTGAAACGCGCACTGGCGAACGGACGGCCCAGCCTGCAACATCTCGCCCGAGAACTGCTGCAGAGCGAGCGCACACTGCAACGCCGCTTGGCATCCGAGGGTACGACCTTCAATGCACTGCTCAACGAGGCGAGGCGTCAAGTGGGATTTCAGCTACTGGCTGATACAAGCCTGGAGCTTAAAGAGGTGGCCTATCTTCTCGGTTATGAAGACGTCAACTCGTACTATCGGGCCTTCCGGCAGCGAGAAAATGTTTCACCCGGTCAGTGGCGACGCTCAGCGACTCACCCATGACGCTGGCAGGAAGTGCGCTTCGGGCCGAAAGCAGATGCCAGGTGCCCGCAACAAAGCGGGCACCGCATCCTGTACCTGCTTACCAGTTGTAACTCACTTTGGCGGTAATCTCGCGACCCGGGTTGTAGAAGTTCGCTGTGCCGGAACCGACCACATGCTGCTCATCCAGCAGGTTGCTGACGTTCACTGCGAGGTCGGTGCCCTTGGCGATCTTGTAGTTGAAAGCGGCGTCGAACAGCGTGGTGCCGTCGCTTTTGCCGGAGTTGGCTGCATCGAAGTAATACGAGCCGACGTAGCGCGCACCCAAGCCCACGCTGACATCAGTGGCGGGCACATCGTAGTAACTCCAGAGCGAAGCGGAATGCTTGGGCGCGGTGGAGAACTCGTTCCCCTTGAGGGAACTGCCGTCGTACAACGAACCGCGCAGTACCTCGGACTCCATATAGGAATAGCCACCGATCAGGCTGAGGTTTTGCGTCACCTGCGCCTTGGCCTCCAGGTCGAGGCCACGCGCCCGCGACTCGCCCACTGTCTGCTGCTCAATGATGCCGCTCGGCAGCACCACGGCGATGGTGACGTTTTCCTGGGTCAGGTCATACACGGCTGCGGAGAACAGTGCGTCCATCCCCATCGGCGCATACTTCACGCCCACCTCGTACTGCCTGCCCGTCTGCGGTGTTACGCCAACCTGCGGCGGCGATACCGATTCCACCATGCTCACGTAGGTGGACACTTCATCGTTGACGATATAGGTCAACGCACCTCGGTAAGAAGTTTCTGAGAAGGTGTCTTTCTCGGTGGATTGCAAGCCTTTGCTGGTCAGGTCCATCGAGTCGTTGCGCACACCGCCGGTGACGATGAACCGCTCGTAGAACGACAGGTTCTGCTGCAGGAATACGGCCTTGGTGGTCGCGTCTCGCTTGTTCACGGCGTACGGCGTGATCGAGCGTGAAACGCCGGTAAACACGGGATTGGCGATGTCGATCGGGGTCGTCAGGGCGTAGACCGAGCTCTCCTTGGTGGTCGAATCGAGATACTCCACGCCCACCAGGCTGCTGCTGTCGATGTTCTCGAAACGGGCATCGTATTGCAGCATCAGATTGCCGTTGAACTGGTCGGCATCAGTGTCCGTGCCAAACAGGTATCGATCGACAGTAGTACCGACACGGGCGGCGCTGTCGCTGAGGTACACGTAGCCAAAATCATCGGTCAGCTTGCTGTAACGCAGATTGCTGCGCAATACGAAGCCGTTGTCGAAGTCATGGGTGACGTTACCGCTGAGGCTGGTGCGCTCGACATCGTGGAAATTGTAGCTGGGCTCACCGTAAAACTTGCTGCGGTCGTATTCCTTGTCCAGCGGATAGCCGCCACTGTTGGGCGAGCTTTCGGTTTTCAGGTAGTCGAGGATCACCGTGGCCGACGTGTAATCGGTCGGTGCCCAGGTGAGACCACCCATAAACAACTGGTTGTCGTCCTGTGAGTGATCGTACTCGCGATCGCTGTTCTGGCCTTTGGCCGTAAAGCGGCCAGCCAGGGTTTTCTCGTCGTTCAGCGCATCCCCCACATCGATGCCTGTCTCGACATGGTCAAACGAACCGTAGGTCACATAGCCCTGGCCAAACTTTTCGAAGCGCGGCTGTTTTGTCACGAAGTTCACCGAACCGCCCGGGTCCGCGGGACCAAACAGCGTGGAGTTGGCGCCACGCAGAATCTCGATGCGCTCATAGGCGAATGGATCTTCGCGTACGCCACGCATCGAACTCAGGGTCAAGCCGTCACGGTAGGTGGTGGCCTGGAAGCCGCGGATCTGGAAGTAGTCGTTGCGGTCATCCGTCCCGTAGAAATCACTGACCACGCCGGGCGTGTATTGCAGCGCCTCTTCCGTGGTGCTGACGCTGCGCTGTTGCATTTCCTTGTTGGTAACGACTGATACCGATGCCGGTGTATTGAGAATGCTGGTCGCTACTTTGCCGCCGACCCAAAGCTCCTTGGCGACCACCGAGTTGGTGTCGTCGTCGGCACTGACCCTGACCTTGGCATTGATGATGAGGGGTGCGAGGCGGTAATCCTCGACATCTGTTGCATCGAGTTCCAGCGGGCCGGCGGTCTTCGCTTGGGGGACCAGCAGATAAGCATTCGGGCCTTGCTGTTCGATCTGCAATTCGCTCCCCTGCAGCAACGATGACAGCGCTGTCGAAGTCTCGAGCGTGCCATTCACGCCAGCAGTGGTGCGGTTCGCAACACTCGCCGCGTCGAAGGAAAGACTGATCCCGGCCTCGCGCGCAAAGCGGTCGAGCGCCGGCGCCAATGGGCCGGCAGCAATGTTCCACTGCTTGACCTCATTGCTGTGGTCAGCGCTCGAGGTTTGCGCCAGCGATGGCAATGCGTAGCTGCTCACGATCAAACCGAAAATCGCAGCGTGCATGGCACGATTCAATGGATGGCGCTGTGAAACCGGGGACGAACTCATTTTCTCGCTCCAAGAAAGGACATCGGCAGACTGGCCTGTATTCCGGCCTTCCTTAGAGGTCGAACGAGAATGAGAAACCACCTCATTATTTTTCACGTCACGCAAAAATCCTGATGGCCTCAGGTCGCAGCGGACACGGTCACCCAATATCGGGTTCGGTAGTCAACGTGCAAGCGCAGTGATTGCGCGATCAATGCGAGGACCTGATCGTTGTCAGCCAGCTGAAAGGTGCCGGAAACGCGGCGATCCGCGACCTCTTCGGCGCAGCGCAATACCCCGGGCCGATAACGCGACAACTCCACGATGAAATCATCGAGGCGCATGTTGCGCGCACTGATCACCCCGTCACCCCAGCTCCATAGATCCAGACCGTTGTCCCTGTACGTTCGGGCGCCACTTGAGGTGAACAGCAGGGGATTGCCCGCTTGGGCGCTGGCGCTCGCAGGGGTTTGACTGGAGCCGGGGAAAACCGTGACTGATCCCTGCTGAGCCGCGACCAGCGTGCCATCGTCACGCTCGCGTACCAGAAAGCGCGAACCATGGGCGCGCATGAGCCCGTCACGGGATTGCACCCAGAACGGTCGCGCTTGAGGCGAGTGTTGATCCGCCCCGACATTCACGATGATTTCACCACGGCGCAGGATGATCAGGCGTCGCTGGGCGTCGAATTCGCTGTCGACGGCGCTATCGCTATTGAGCTGGACAAGGCTGCCATCGTCGAGCTGGAAGCGTCGTTGCTCGCCGGTGCTGCTCCGTTGCTGGGCAAGCATGGCCGGTACGGGCGTGTAGTCCCGGCCAAGCCAGGCGGCCGCGCCGACAGTCGCCAATACGCCCAGGAGCTTCAGGCTTTCCCGCCGGCGCATTCCAAGGTTGCTGCCTTCAAGGGTTTGTCGGGCCAGTTGAGTGGGTACGCCTGCGAACTCATCCCCTAGCGATTCCACACGCTGCCACGCCAACACATGCTCTGGGCGCTGCTGGAGCCAGTGCTCAAAAGCGCGCTGCGTCTGTTCATCGGCTTCATTGAAGCGAAGGCGCACTTGCCATCGGATCGCTTCGTCGACAATGGCCGGATCCAGCGCCTGCGGCTCACGACTCGACATAACGCAAGCGATAGCAGTGTTGCAGGGCCGTGGCCAGGTCGCGTTCCACCGTCGCGCGGGAAACACTCAGTTTTTCGGCGATTTGCGCGCACGTCAGACCGTCGAGGCGGGCAAATAAAAACGCTTGGCGAACTCTCGGTTTGAGCATACCGAGCATGCGGTCTATGCGCTCGAGCGCATCCAGAATCATCAGCCGGCTTTCTTCCGAGGGAACCTCGTGTTGCGGCAGCGACATGACGCTTTCCAGGTAGGCACGTTCGAGTTCGCGACGCCGATACTGATCAATCATCAGTCCACGGGCGATGCTGCTCAAATAGGCGCGTGGTTCCCGCAAGGGGCTGGATTGACGCGCCTTGAGCACCCGTACGAAGGTGTCCTGGGCCAGATCTGCTGCATTATCGCGACATCCAGTGCGTCGCATCAGCCAGCCCTGCAACCAGGAGTGGTGGGTGCGATAGAGCAGCCCTGGATCTGCAGTACCTAGTGTTTCGTCGCTACGCATCGGCATCCCGGGACATACATGATTGATAATGAATCGCATTCTACTCATGCGACAGGTCTCAGGTAAATACGTGGCTTCGTCGAAAGCCCACCATGCTCCCGGCCTTGTCACTCAACCGTCACGCCTGCCCCCTAGGCTCTACCGATCTCTACCGATCTCTACCGTTGACCCACGAGCCCGCACTCCAACATGCCGCCAATCGCCATCGCATCCCCAACCCGGCAAAACATCATCCTGCGCTCCGACAATCTCACCTCCTCCGACTTCGGCGCGCTCTTCTCCAGGCTTTTCGGCAATCGTTACGCCGACACTCCACCACCGCCCTCCAACATCATCATCGGCGGGGTCTACGGGCGGCACGACGGCGTGAGTTTTCGACGTATGCATTACCACGGCGACTTCAGCGTCACCCTCCCCGATCCGCACAACGAAATCACTTTCGTCATCCCCACCGCCGGCAAGATCGTTTTCAACCACGCCACCGAGTCCATCGGTATGGCGCACGTCGGCCTGGCGATCGACAAGGCGGATATCCGTTCGATGCGCTTTGTCGATGATCACGCGCATCACGGCATTTCGGTCAATCGTCAGCAGCTCACCGAGCGTTTGTCTGCGTTGCTGGAGAAACCGATCGTGCAGAAGATCGTGTTTGAGCCGAGCGTGGATCTGAATACGCCGGCATTCCAGGGCCTCAAGGCGTTGATCGATCTGGCTACGGGCACTGAGTTCGATGCGCTGATCAACAGCGGCACGCTGATGCCGTCACGTTTGCGCGAGATGTTGATCGATGCGGTGCTGGAGGCGTGGCCGCACAATTTCACCGAGGCATTACGGGGGCCGGCGCCGTGTGTGGCGCCGCGGCATGTGAAGGTGGCGATGGAGTTTATCCAGGCGCATCCGCAGCAGCTGGTCAGTGGTGTGGACCTGGCGCGGTTGAGCCATGTCAGCCAGCGCGCGTTGCAGGAAGGCTTTCGGCGTTTTGTCGGGATGTCGATCGTGGCGTATCAGCGTCAAGTGCGTTTGCAGCGCGCTTATGAAGCGTTAGCGCGCGGGCATGCGGGCTCCGTGACGGAGGTGGCATTGCGCTTTGGCTTCAGCAATGTCGGGCGCTTTTGTCAGTATTTTCAGAGTGCTTACGGCGTAAGCCCGGCGGAGTTGAAGGCCAGGCGTTGACCATTCGCTCCGGTGAAAACTGCATTTGATTGAACAGCAGGCATCTCAGGGCGACTAACCCCAGACAGGTCGCTTGGCGGCACAGCCATTCAAGCGGCGTTTACCTGGCTGCGGCCGGCGGTGGGCTTCGGTGCCGCGTCGTCGCAGGCTTCGCAAGGGGGTTTCAATGACCGAGGATTTCATCGGCTTTTTCACGACGCACACCATTTTAGGCATTTCATTGGCGAACTGGGTCTTGGCGTTTCTCGCCGCGACACTCAGTTATCTGCTGACCACCACCGCGATCCGTTTCGTTTTCCGCAAGGTGCAGGCGCGGGCCAGCGCCGGCAATGGGCATCTGACGTACATGGCCAGCGAAGTGTTGGCGGCGACCAGCACCACGTTGCTGCTGTTGGCGTCGATCCTGGTCGGCATCGGGTTGCTGGATTTGCCGGAGCGCTGGCTCGGGCGCGTGAGCAGTTTGTGGTTCGTAGTCGCGGCGTTGCAGGTCGGCCTGTGGACCAACCGCGCGCTGGCGCTGGGGCTGCATCGCTATTTCTCGCGGCACAACGCTACCGGCACCTTTCAGGCGAGCGCGCTGGCGACCCTGAGTCTTTGGGGCGTCAAGGTGTTGCTGTGGGCGGTGATTCTGCTGGCGATGCTATCGAACCTGGGCGTCAACATCACTGCGTTTGTCGCCAGCCTCGGTGTCGGCGGTATTGCCGTGGCGCTGGCGGTGCAGAACATTCTTGGCGACGTGTTCGCCTCGCTGTCGATTGCCGTGGACAAGCCGTTTGAGGTGGGCGATTTCATCGTCGTCGGCACGCTGGCCGGTACGGTCGAGCACGTCGGCCTGAAGACCACACGCATCCGCAGTCTCGGCGGTGAGCAGATTGTCATGGCCAACGCCGACATGATCGGCAGCACCATTCAGAACTACAAACGCTTGCAGGAACGTCGGGTGGTATTCGAGTTTCGTCTGACTTACGAGTGCACCACCGAACAGATCCGCCAGATTACCCAGCGCGTTGAAAGCATCATCAAGAACGAAAAACAGGCGCGCTTCGACCGCTGCCATTTCCGCAGTTTTGGTGAGAGCGCGCTGGAATTCGAGACGGTGTACATCGTCCTGGACGCCAGCTACAACGTCTACATGGACGTGCAGCAACGGATCAACCTGGCAATCATGGAAGCGGTCGCCGAGCTGGACGCGACGTTCGCCTTCCCGGCGCGCACGGTGCATGTCGCCTCGCTGCCCGAGCCCGCCGCGCAGCCGGCACGCACCCAGCAATCGTCGCGTGCGCAGCATGCCTGAGGCGGAAAGTAACCTGTGGCGAGGGAGCTTGCTCCCGCTGGACTGCGCAGCAGCCCCGTCTTTTACAGGGCCGCTTCGCGACCCAACGGGAGCAAGCTCCCTCGCCACAGTGATATGTTCGCCGGGGTTAGAACGCGTACCGGGCCTTGGGCCCGCCATTAAATCCGTGGCTGTCACCGCCACCGTTGGCGCCAACCTCAGCGCCCACACTCAGGGCGCCGAGGTTGGCCATCAGGTTAACGCCGCCGCTGAACTGATCGCGGTTATCGAACGCCGCGCGCTGCTCGATATCCAGCCCCAGCAAGTGGCCTTGACTGTCGACCTGCTGATCGCCGAGCGCACGTTCATAGCCCACGCGGACGCCCGGGACCAACTGCCACGCACTCATCGCTACCGGGGCAAATGAAACGTCGAGATTGGCCACCGCGCTATGGCGGGTCTGCTCGATGCCATCGACGTCGAGCGCCAGCTCCCTGCCCTTCTCTTTGAAACCTTGCAAGTCGAGATGACTGACGCGAAAGCCCAGGCTCGGTTCGACAATCCCCCCGCTGAGCAGTGCGCGGTATCCCAAAGCCAAGGTCGCGCCAGTGAGATTGCCGTGGCTGTCGCCCTTGGCTGTGCCGAGGCCACCGCCAAGCTCGCGTTTGCTGTCGTAGTCGACGTAACCGGCGCTGGCGCTAGCGTCGACAAACACGCCGCGCTCAAGGCTGGTCAAGCCGTAACGCGCCCCGAGGTTGAGGAAGGTGAAATCAGTATCGGCCTCGCCGCCCGCCCCGCCGACGCTGCCCTTGCTGTAGCCGAAACCGGCCCGCGCGCTGAGTTGTTCGCTGAAGCGCTGGGTAATGCCAAGCATCAGGCCCTGGCTGTGTTCGTTACTGCTGTCGGCGTGCGCCGAGCCGTCGGTGCCGAGGTGACTCGCGAGTGCGCTGCTCCAGAGGCGGTACTGGCCGACCTTCAGATCGCTGCCGCTGGCAAAAGCTGCGGCGGCTTGTTCGATCATCGCGTTCTGCCGCAAGAGATAGCTGGCCGCATCCGCATGCACCTGACCGCCGACTTGCGTTTCGACACCGCCCAAGGTGCCGGCGTCGATCGCCGATTGCAGGTAATAGTTGTAGGCGCTGTAGGTGCCGGACAGCTCAGAGTTCTGCAACTGCCGCAGCAACTCAGCGCCAGCGGCGGCATTGCCGATCATCCCGGCCTGCCCCGGCAAGCTGTTGTACTCGACCAGTTTGCCGCGCAGCACATAGATGGTTTCCTGGGACAGACCGAGGCCCTGCTTGAGGTAGTTGTCCATGCTGCCGTACTCGGCGGCGACCTGGTCGAGCCCGGCCTGCAAGTAACTGGCCTGCACGCCGAGCAGCGGCTCGTAGACGGCGGCCATGCTCGGCGGCAAGGCTTTCAGAGTCGCAGCGACACGGGCGGCGGTGTAGTCGTTGGTCGCCAGATAGTTGGCCATGATGGTCGCCTCATCGACACCAGCGATGCTCTGCAGCACAGCGGCGGTCCAGCCGGTGCGATCCTTGCCGGCGGTGCAGTGGAACAACTGCGCGGCGTCAACGCTCGCCAGCTCATTGAACAACTGGCCGAACTGCCCGCGCATGCCGGCATCGCTGACGAACGCACGGTTGGTCTGTTCCATCATCGCCACGGCTTCGGCGGCGCTGCGAAACGAGATGCTGGTGATGTCCGCACCCGAGGTGGTGCTGCCAATGATGTCGATATTGCGATAGGCCGCCCCCGTGATCATCGTGTCCGGCGTAGCGGCGATTTCGCTGGGCGTGCGCAAGTCGTAGATGGCTTTGATGCCCAGACCATTGAGCGTTGCCAGATCCGCCGCCGACGGCGTCAATGCGTTGGAGCGGTAGAACACACCGCTGCGCATGGTCCCGTCGTGGGTCGTGGAATAGGCGGAAGTGATGCCGGCAATGTCGCGAAAGTTGTCGATGCCGGACAAGTGCGGCGTGTCGAGTGCGACAGGCGTGGCCGCATTGGCAGCGGCGATGGACAGGCTCAGAACGGACAACGAACACAGAAGACGTTGGAACACAGTGCAGCCTCATGAGATCAGCGTTGGGCTGGTCACTATGGGCAGGCGAGTGGGAGGCAATATGACAGTTTCGGGCGGCCACGAAATGCCTGCGCGAATGGGCCGTGGGGTGCGTGATTTGTCCATGAATCTCGAATCCGGCACAAATCCCCTGTAGGAGTGAGCCTGCTCGCGATAGCGGTGGTTCAGGTTGATTGATGGTGACTGAAACACCGCTATCGCGAGCAGGCTCACTCCTACAGGGGATCTCGGTGTGTCAGGCAACTATCGGGTTTTTGTACTTGTCGCGCGCAGCGACAACCCCTTATAAGACTGCCATCACTTCCGAGAACAAGAGACCGCCCCCATGAGCAACGCCTGGAACGAAGGTTATTTCACCGACGAAGGCTACACCTACAGCTATAGCCGGGAGATCAATCCGGTATTCCTGCGTTACTGCCTGTTGTTGCGCGGTTTCGCCACGCTGGACAGCAACGACGGCGTGCACTGCGAACTGGGCTTTGGTCAGGGCGTATCGATCAACATCCATGCCACGGCCAACCCGGGCTCGTTTGTCGGCACGGATTTTCACCCGGGCATGGCGGCCCATGCCATCGACCTCGCGACTGCCGCCAACAACGGCGCCCGTCTGTATGACGACAGTTTCGAACAGCTGCTGGCGCGCAATGACCTGCCACAGTTCGACAGCATCAGCCTGCACGGCATCTGGACCTGGGTCAGCCGCGACAACCAGAAACTCATCGTCGAATTCGCCCGCCGCCACCTGAAACCCGGCGGCATGCTCTACGTCAGCTACAACTGCTTTCCGGGCTGGTCGCCGTCGGCGCCCCTGCGCAACCTGTTCAGCCTGCACGACCGCTTTGCCAATGCCTCATCGCGCTCCGATCAGCGCATCGACGCCGCGCTGCAATTTTCCGAAGCGTTGCTCGCCGCCAACCCGAAATACGCTGCTGCGGCGCCGAGTCTCGGCGCACGGCTGCAGAGCATCAAAGGCCAGGATCGTCATTACGTCGCCCACGAATACTTCAACCGCGACTGGAATTGCATGTACTTCGCCGACATGGTCGACGCGCTGGCCCCGGCCAAGCTCGACTACGCCACCACCGCCGTGCCGCTGGATTCGGTCGACCCGCTCAACCTGAGCGCCGAAGGCATGGACTTTCTGGAAACCATCGAACACCCGGTCATGCGTGAGCAAGCGCGTGACTATTTCGTCAACCAGCACTTCCGCCGCGATCTGTACGTGCGTGGCGCGACCCGCCTGTCCGCTGCCGAACGCCGCGCGCGAATGCTCCACACGCGTTTTGTGCTGCTGCAACCCTGGGACACCGTGGCAGGCTCGGTCACCGGTCCTGCCGGCGAAGCGACCCTGCAACCGGAGATTTACGGCCCGGTACTCGATGCGCTGGCGGCGCAGGACTATGCCGCCAAATCGATGCGTCAGCTGCTGTCCGAGGCTGCGCTGGCTTACGACGACCTCGAACAAGCCCTCGCGGTGCTGATCGGCATGGGCGCTGTGGCGCCGTGCCAGAGCGAAGCTGCCGAGTCGCAGGTCAGCGGACGCTGCGCCGCACTCAATCTGCAACTATGCAAACGCTCGCTGTACGGCGCCAACATCCAGACCCTGGCCAGTCCCGTCACCGGCGGCGGCGTGACGGTCAGCCGCTTTCAGCAGTTGTTCCTGATCTCGATCAAACAAGGCAAACAGCAACCGGCCGAATGGGCACAACTGGCATGGGGCGTGATCAGCGAACAAGGTGAAGTGCTGGTCGACAACGGCCAGCCGCTGCTCACGCCCGAAGCCAATATCGCCGCACTGACCGCACAGGCGCAGGTGTTTGCCGAGCAAACGCTGGTGGTGCTGAGAGCGTTGAAGATCGCCTGACGCTTAAATCGGGTCTGCTTATTTCCACAGAACGACCCGGTCTGCTCCCTCTCCCTCCGGGAGAGGGCTGGGGTGAGGGGCTTTTGATTCTAGATGTCACGGGTGAACCCTGACCCTGAACCAACCGTCCTGTTTCCGGAACTTTCCGCCCTCTGCCGTCCGTCCTGCCACCTCGCAATAAACGAAATTTCCGCCCCACCCGCTCCTCACAACTATGCATGCGCTCACACCCACAAGGGTGACTGCGCGATAGCCTGGTCTGAGGAAAATTTGAATGTTCATACATAACAAGCGACTTCAGTACACCGTTCGAGTGGCCGAGCCAAATCCGGGTCTGGCCAATCTGCTTTTGGAACAATTCGGGGGCGCCAATGGCGAATTGGCCGCGGCAGCGCGCTACTTCACTCAAGCCTTGGCCGAGGAAGATCCGGGGCGAAAAGATCTTCTGCTGGACATTGCCACCGAGGAGTTGAGCCACCTGGAGGTGGTCGGTTCGATCATCGTAATGCTCAACAAAGGTGCCAAAGGCCAACTTGCCGAGGGTGTTCAGGAAGAAGGCGAGCTGTATCGCGCGCTGAATGGCGCCGGCAATGACTCGCACATCACCAGCCTGCTCTATGGCGCAGGCGCGCCTCTGGTCAATTCGGCCGGTGTGCCGTGGACAGCGGCGTATGTGGATTCGATCACCGAGCCGACCGCCGATTTCCGTTCCAATATCGCAGCTGAAGCGCGGGCGAAAATTCTCTACGAACGCTTGATCAACATCACCGATGACCCTGGCGTGAAAGAGGCGCTTGGCTTTTTGATGACGCGGGAAATTGCCCATCAACAGTCGTTCGAAAAAGCCCTGCATTCGATCCAGCCAAACTTCCCCCAGGGCAAACTGCCGGGCATGCCGGAGTTCACCAACAAGTACTTCAACATGTCTGGCGAACCCAACGTTCGTGGCCCGTGGAACGAGGGCGGTGCGTGGGAGTACGTGGAAAACCCAGAGCCGGCGGTCGACGGCGGCGATGGTCTGGCGGCCGTCAACCTTCCTGCTGAAGACGAACAAGTGCTGGAAGCGATGAAGACCCGCACAGCCTCTGACCCACTCAGCGAACCGGTGACCGGTGCTGATCTGGGTTCCGGTTATGTGCAAGGCAGAGATGTCTGAACCCAGTCCCGGCGGCCCCGTCCCGGGGTCGCCACTTGCTCAAGGAGAACAACATGAAAAGCAGCAAAGTCCTGGCACTGACCTCTGAACATTTTCAACGCTTGATGGAGCAGGCCTCCGCGGGTTTCGAACTGGACTGCCGACAGGCCTGTCGCGGGCTGAAAGTCAGCATGGCGGTGAATGTATTCGGTCTGGGCACCCTGCTCCCGAATAATTTCGCCGACGAGACTACCGTCCAGCCATCGGACGAGCAGCCACCACTCGATGACACCCCAGCCATGATGCCCATGGTTGCCAAACGCGCATCCGCGCAGCGAAGCCGCTCAGTGGACATGGCCGAACGTTTTCATCGGTGACAGGAGCGCGACATGAGAACGCATAAAAATCCGAGCTTCACCTCTGGCCTGACCTTCGCTCCTGGAGTCCAGTTTCTGCTGGGTTGTGCAATATTTGCCGGCGGAACGCTGATCATGATGAGCGAACTGGCGGGAAGGTTTGTTGCGATGTGAGCGGTTGGTAGCTGCCTTGTGCATCGGCAAACCGCAAGCTCAAAACAGCACCGCAGCCGCTTCCCTCATGAAGATTTCGACAGTCTTCGGCCCTATCCCCTCGAACTCGGACAGGCGCTTCTCCAGCGCCTTACGATCCGCACTCGCTGCCACGATGTTACTGACCTTGCCGGCATACTCGCTGTTGAGCTTGTTGGCCAACGCGAGTAAGCGCGCCGCCGTGCTCTCGTCGTAGCGCACGTAACGCGCCTGCCCCAGCATCGACACCAGTTGCCGATGCGTACACTGCGCGAGTTTTTGCGGCGTGTCTTTCTGATGCTGCTCTACTATGACTTGGTACGCCTTGGCGGCGATGGCGCCCTGAATCCTTTTGCCCATCAGAAAACTGGCAAGCAGCCATTTGAACAGCCCGGTTTCGCTGGCGGTGTGCAGATCGATGTTCAAGTCACCGGCCGTGATGATTTCACTCACAAGTCTCACCCTAAAGCGCGTTTCAATTACAGATGTTGACCCGGCACCGCTTTGAACGATCCAATGGCCGCCGCTTGCCCAAGGCAATAAATTGAATCCCCAGTGGAAACGGATGGTCATCTTTCAGGAGATGAGAGATGACAAGCATAAGGACCTTCAAATGCTCGGTCGTAAACTGCCCGACAGCAAAGGGCATGACGCCGCAGAAACCGCTCCCATCAAAGCTGCCAGCGAGATAGCCGCTTTCCGCCTGACCGTGATCTTCATGCTGACGGTAATTCTGGCGTTTCTGGGAGTGGAAGGATGGCGGACGTGGCGTGACTACCACTCCGCGTTTTCGTCCGCCCGGGATTCGGTCACCAACCTCGCTCGGGCGACAGCACAGCATGCCGAGGACGCCATTCGCCAGGTCGACGTATTGACCGCCGCGCTGGGCGAGCGCGTCGAAGGCGATGGTTTGCAGAACATCGATGTGCCACGCATCCACAAGTTACTGGTCCAGCAGGCCAAGCTGATGCCGCAACTGCACGGCCTGTTCATTTACGGCCCGGACGGGCACTGGATCGTCACCGACAAGGAAATCATCCCGGACCCGGCGAACAACGCCGACCGCGATTACTTCCAGTACCACCGCACCCACACCGATCGAAACGTGCGCATCGGCGATGTCGTCAAAAGCAAATCCACCGATGACCTGATCATCCCGATTTCGCGTCGCTTGAATAACCCGGACGGCTCCTTCGCCGGCGTGCTGCTGGGGACGATCAAGGTCAGTTACTTCGTCGACTATTACGGAGATTTCAAGATCGACGACAAAGGTGCGCTGGTCTTGGCTCTACGCAACGGCACGATCCTCGTACGCCGCCCCTTCATCGCCTCGGTGATCGGTCAGAGCTTGGCCGACAGTGAGGTTTTCAAGAACTACCTGCCCTATTCCAATCAAGGTATCGCCGAGGTCCGAGCCATCGTCGACGGCACCCAGCGTTTGTACGGTTACCGCGCCTTGACCACGTACCCGTTGGTGGTTGAAACCGGACTTTCCCGCGAATCGATCATTGCGCCGTGGCGCTGGGACCTGATCAAAACCGGATTCGTGTTGATGTCGGTAATCACGGCGTTCACGGTCTTCGGGCTGATTGTCTTGAAGCAATTGCGCCAACGCATGGTGATGGAAAAGGACCTGCGCAAGGCCCACCAGGCCATGAAGGACATGGCGTTGACCGACAGCCTGACCGGGCTGGCCAACCGCCGCCGCCTGGACACCGCGCTGGCCGACGAGATTCGCCTGGCCAGACGTCAGGGGTCGTCCATTTCATTGATCATGCTCGATGTTGATCACTTCAAACTCTACAACGACACCTACGGCCATGCGGCGGGTGACGATTGCCTCAGCGCTGTCGGCCAAGCGATTGCGCAAGCGGTAAAACGGCCCGGTGATCTGGCCGTGCGTTATGGCGGCGAGGAATTCTCCGTGTTGCTGCCCAACACGGATATTCGCGGGGCCGCGCTTGTGGCCCAGGAAATACTTGAGGCTATTCGCTCCTTGCGGCTGGAGCACAGAGCCCATCCGCAGGGTCACGTCACTGCCAGTGCAGGTATTGCGGTTGGCAAACCGGCCGAACATGAAGTGACCCCCGCCACTCTTATCGAGTCGGCTGACAAGCTGCTTTATGCAGCGAAGCAAAAAGGCAGGGATCGCTACTGTATCGGCGATGAAGGGCTCGGCGCTTAGCCGCCGCGCCTCAACGGGAGCGTAGCATCACAGCTGCGCGAACCCGCTGTACGCCAAATACCGTCATGCGCAGAAATTCTTCGTGGCTGACCGGCAAGTGCTGGCAGTCCAGGCCGCGCTTGAGTTTGCTGTGATCGACATCCGGATCATGCAAATAGACGAAGTCCTGGTCACACGCGGTGATGATCACCCAATGCGGCGCTTTCAAGCGGGTGAATCGGTAGCTGCTGATCAGCACCACCGGTTTGTAGCCGGCCGCCAACGCCGCACCGACATCCAGACTGGACGCCAGCACCTGCTGCACTTGCGTGGCAGCCAGATCTTGGGCAAAACCATCCTCGACCAGCTGCATGATCGACTTTTTCTCTGTGCTGCGTACGCCGTGAAGAAAAAGCGAGCCCTGGTGACTGACCTCCAGGCGCACATCGAAACCGCGCCGCCAGGCGGCCAATGCGAGGCCCTGAGGGCTGCAGCCACCGTGGCCCGCGGTCATGAAAATGGTGGTTGCCTCGCGCCATAGCTGGATTTCCTCCGCTCGGGTCATGGCACGGGTCGGATCGATGGCGGACATCGCCATCAGCAGGCACGCCGCGCCGCAGGTGAATTCGGTGGTCTGCTGGTAGTACGGCACTTGGCGGGCGGGTGCGGGCGCTTCGCACAAGATGCGCTTCTCGTAGCGCAACGCCTCGCAGTGGTCTTCGTAATAGTCCTCGACGCTGGCAAAGCGCTGATAGCCGTTGGCTTCGTAGAGGCGGATGGCAGCGCTGTTGTCCGCGCGCACCTCCAGGCGCAGCCATGCGCAATTGCGCGCCAATGCGCAGGCCTGGGCTTCCTCCAGCAAACGCTGGCCAAGCGCATGTCCGCGCCACACAGGGCTGACGGCGATGGAATACAAGCGCCCCAGCGAAGTGCCGCGGTGAAAAAGCACCAAGGCATAACCGGCAAGTCTTGCGTCCGATGTAGCGACAATCAGCGCCGCATTGGCTCGACTGAGCATCCAGCTGAAGTTGCGCTGATTCAATCTGTCGAGGGCAAAACACGCCCGCTCCAGTTCGAGCAGATCGTCGATATCGTCCATCGACGCAAAGCGAAAATCAAAAGACATGACCGCACCGTAAAGTTTGAGTAACGAACCGGGACAGGCCCAGTGGCCCGTGATTTATTGAAGCGGCGTCTTCTTCAACAGGGATTCATTACTCATGTCAGCGGTGCAAGCCAACGTGAACGAAGTATTAGACAAAACCGAGCATTCGACAATCTCCCTCAGCGAGGAACCTCCCAGTATCAAGCCCTCGGGGAGTCGATTGCTCATACTGGTCGAACGCAAGGATGACTGGGCTGATTACTTGCCCAGCGAGAGCCTGATGCTCGCTCAGGACTACCTTGAACACAGCGACGATTTTCCTCATCGCACCCAAGTCATCAACCTCTGCCGCAACTACAAATACCTCGGTCAGGGCTATTACTGCTCACTGCTGGCCGAGGCGCGCGGGCACAAGGTGTTCCCCTCGGTTCGCACCGTCAGCGAGCTGGCGCGCAAAGCGCTTTACGGGGTCGGGCTGAACGATCTGGAACGCACCCTGGAGCGGGCGCTGGCCAACCATCCATACGGCGAAACCGAGGCTTTCACGCTGTCGCTGTACTTCGGCAAGGCCTCGATCGAGCCGTTGCAAGAGATCGGCCGTCAGCTGTTCGAGGCGTTCCCCTGCCCTATCCTGCTGGTGGAGTTTCGCCGTGGTGAGACCTGGCAGATTGCGGGCATCAAAGCCGGGGCGCTGCACAGGCTTCGCGACGAACAGCAGCACGTTTTCGCTGATGCACTGGATGCTTTCAATCGCAGGACGTGGCGTCAGCCAGCCTCCAAACGTGTGGCCCGATACGACCTCGCCATCCTGCATGATCCTGACGAAGCCCTACCGCCCTCGAACCCCGAGGCATTGCAGCGTTTCATCGCAGCGGGCGAACAGCTGGGCATCGATGTCGAGCTGATCGAGAAAAAGGACTATGCGCGGCTCGCCGAATTCGATGCGCTGTTCATCCGCGAAACCACGCGAGTGGATGATCACACCTATCGGTTTGCCAAGAAGGCGGAAAGCGAAGGCCTTGTGGTGATTGACGATCCGTCGTCCATCCTGCGCTGCACCAACAAGGTTTATCTGGCCGACCTGTTGAAGCGCCGAGGTCTGGGCATGCCCGTAACGGAAATCCTCTACAAGGATCGTCCGCAGGAACTTGAAAATGTCGGGCGTCGCTTGGGTTTTCCCTTGGTACTGAAAATCCCCGATGGCTGTTTTTCACGGGGGGTTATCAAGGTCACCGATGCGCAAGCGCTGGCCACGGCTGCGCAGGAATTATTCGAGCACTCGGTTCTGCTGCTGGCGCAGGAGTACTGCTACACCGAATACGATTGGCGCGTCGGGGTGCTCAATGGCGAGGCGCTGTATGCCTGCAGGTACTTCATGTCCAAGGGGCATTGGCAGATTTACAACCACAAGGCCCTGCCCGGCGAGATCAACGGCATGTGCGAGGCGGTGCCCGTCGAGCAAGCACCGCCCGACGTCGTGCAACTCGCGGTACAGACGGCAGGGCTGATCGGCGATGGCCTCTACGGCGTCGACCTCAAGCAGGCGGGCGATCGGGTTCTGGTAATCGAGGTGAACGACAACCCCAACCTCGACGCCGGCATCGAAGACGCGGTGCTGGGCGACGAACTGTACCGGCGTGTGCTGCAAGCGTTCACGCAAAGGCTCGAGCTCAAACACCGTGGCCAGGCGTGGTGAGCGATGATTGAACGCTATTGCATTGATTGCGGCGCACTGCGCCAGGGCACCGAAGACGAGGCGACTGTCTGGCTGGCCGTCGCCCCGAACGCCGTCGAGCAATCGACGTTGCAAACAAGTCTGGGCATTGGCGCTCAAGTGCTGGAGTCGTCACTGGATCCGGACGAGGTGGCCCGAATCGAAATCAAACCGGATCACCTGTTCCTGATCTGGAAGCGCCCGGAAAGCTTCGACGGGCGAGCATTCAACGTCTCGTCATTCGGAGTGGTGCTGAGCGAAAAGCGCCTGGTGGTTATTTGTGCGAGCAACTCGCTGCTCTCCAGCCTTGAGCAAGATGCGCAAATGACCGGGCCACTGGATGTGCTGATGGCGTTGCTCGCTGAAAGCGTTCATCACTACCTCGGGCATCTGCGCGTGGTCAAACAGATCGCCCGGGAGATTCAGCATCAATTCACCCGTGCGATGGACAATCAGCAACTGGCGCAGATGTACAACCTGAGCGAAAGCCTCGTGTACTACGTGAACGCGATTCAAAGTAACGGCGCGGTGCTGACTTTGCTGCGCAACCACGGCCAGCGCCAAGGCTTCAGTGACGGTCAACTGGAATCGCTGAACGACCTGATCGTGGAAAACGAACAAAGCTTCCAGCAGGCCAGAATTCACGCCAAGGTGTTCGCCAACCTGATCGAGTCCCATGGCAATCTCGCCAACAACAGCATGAACCGGGCGCTGCGCAAGCTGACGCTGATCAACGTGGTGTTCCTTCCGTTGAACCTGATTGCCGGCATCGGCGGCATGTCGGAGTTCAGCATGATGACGTCCGGCGTTCCATGGTGGATGTCTTTCCCGGTGCTGATCGCTTGCATGGGTCTCGTGGGCGCGGGGATGGCGCTTGCACTGCGGCGCATGGCGTGAATCCAGGTCAGGTCCTGCCGCCGCCTGCGCCGCAGTTGAAGGTCAATTAGCCCGGCTGACCACTCGAATATCCGTAATCCCTACCCGCTCGGCCTGCTCGAGAATCTGCTCTGGCGTCGAATCCGCCGTGGGCATGACCAGGCTGTTTTCGGCATCGCCCAGATGTAGTTGCAGCAGATGCATCGCCGCGTCGTGCTCGGCCAGTTGCGCGTCCTTGAGTTCGAGCAGATAAGTACGAGGCTCGCCGTTGAAACGGTATTCGATGTGATAGGTGTACATGTTGTCGTCCGCGTCGGTGGGAAAAGGCACTGTTTATCCTGACGCGACGGTCAGCTTTTAGTTCAGCCTGACTGCCATTTTGCGTTTGCAAACAAACTTTTTGCGCAGCGAAGCGTCCTCTTCTTAACTCTCCATAACAGCTGATCACAGCTAAGGACTGGCAATGACCTTTTTCATCTTCCTCTTGGCCTGCGCGGCGGCGGCAACCACTGGCGTGATGTTCAAACCGGGCCCGTGGTATGAATCGCTGACCAAACCCTCTTTCACCCCGCCCAACTGGGCGTTTCCCGTGGCCTGGACAATCATTTACCTGCTGCTGGCCTGGGCCGGTTATCGCCTGAGCCTGATCCCCGGCAGCCAAACAGTGCTGGCCTTGTGGGCCGCGCAAATCGCTCTGAATACGCTGTGGACGCCGGTGTTCTTCGGCGCGCATCAGGTGCTGGCGGCGCTGGTGATTCTGGCGGTGCTGTGGGTGGTCGTCGCGGTTATGGTCGTGCTCGCGCTGCAACTGGACGTGGTCACCGGGCTGATTCTGTTCCCATACCTGGCGTGGCTGTGCGTTGCACTGGCGCTGAACTGCTCGATCCTGATGAAAAATCGCCTGTGAGCGATTTTCCCTGGCCGCAAGGCGAGCGCGAGCTGGCGCAGGTGCGCGCGTTCAACAAAAAGCTCGCCTGGCTGCCGCGCTTCAAGGTGCGCAATCGAGTCACCCCACGGCTGATTCAGGCGTTGCTGCGGGCGGGTCAGATCGGCGGCGCTGGCAAGCTGCGCCAACATGGGCTGACCGCCGAGCGGAAGATCATCGATACGGTGCCCGTGCGCATCATTCGCCCCAAGGGCAAAGCCAGAGGCGTGGTACTGGATTTCCACGGCGGCGGCTGGGTGATCGGCAATGCGCAGATGAACGACCACTTCAACATCGCCATCGTCAACACCTGCGACGTGGCGGTGGTGTCGGGGGATTATCGGCTGGCGGTGTCGACGCCAATCGAGGGTTTGCTGGAAGACTGTCTGCGCGCCACTCGCGGCATCTTGAACAATGCTGAATTTGCCGGATTGCCCGTAGTAGTCGTCGGCGAATCGGCCGGTGGGCATCTGGCGGCGGCCACCCTGCTCGCCCTTGAATCTTCGCCGCAACTGCTGCAACGGATCTGCGGCGCGCTGCTGTATTACGGCGTCTACGACCTGACCGGCACGCCCAGCGTGCGCACCGCACCCGCCGATACTCTGGTGCTCGACGGCCCCGGGATGGTCGAAGCGTTACGCCTGCTTACGCCGGATATCAGCGACGAACAACGACGCCAGCCACCGCTGTCGCCGCTGTATGGCGATTTCAGCGGACTGCCGCCAGCATTGCTGTTTGCCGGTGAGCTCGATCCGCTGCTGGATGACACGCGGCTCATCGCCGAGCGCTGGCGACACGCGGCGCCGGTGGAAATGCATGTGCTGCCGGAGTGTCCGCATGGGTTTATTCACTTTCCCACGGCCACTGCTGAGAATGTGCTGGCTTACAGTCGGGAGTGGATTTCGGCGCGAGTGGCAAGCTACTCAGTGAAATCCGCCGAGATCAGCCCGGCGCTTTCGTAGCTGCCAATTGCCTGGCGAGCCGTAAAAAACCGAGACAAACAAAAGGCGCCCTCACCGGCGCCTTTTTTTGTTTGCGCTGGACCCTGCGCGATCGTTCACCCCATGCCGATTGTGGCTCAAACCGTAAACAGTCTTTACCCGATCCGCGCCTGTTTCCCCCGCCAGCCGCCGCATAGAGTTTGTTCCAGCAGCACACTCAACTTCAGCAAAGGAACATCCTCCATGAAAGTCTCAATGCTCGTCCTCGCACTCTTCGGCTTCAGCTCGGTGGTCATGGCTCAGGAATCGACTACCACGCCTCCCGTCGAGCAATACACCTACGCCACTCACCTCGACGTCGCCAAAATCATCTCGGAAGATCCCGTGCCGGATGTCTGCGCCGTAGTGCCGGTGCACATGACCTATCAGGATTCCCAAGGCAAGCAGCACATCCTGCAATACGAGGTCATGGGCAGCGGCTGCAGCAACGGCTGATCAAGCCAATACCTCGCACCCCATTGCGTCTCAGAGTGGCTTCGCTGAGACGCAAATGCTTTTACCGCTTCAATCGACAAGTTCCTCAGCAGTGCTCGCCAGCTGCGCGCCAACCCGGGTTTTCAACGTATCGATGAATCGCGTGATCTTCGCATCGACAAACTGGCGAGACGTGTAGACGGCATAAACATTGCGCTCATAGGTGTGGTAATCAGGCAGTACCCGCACCAGCCTGCCGGCACGCAAATCGTCGATCGCCGTGAAGCCTGCCAACAGACCAATCCCCGCCCCTTCGCGAATGGCCACGGCCATTGCATCCATATCATTCACGCTGAAACTCGGCCCGGTCGGGATGAACGTCGCGTCGCCCGCCTTGCTTTTGAGCTGCCATTCATCGCGTACGTAATCCACGGTACCGAGCAGCAGGCATTGATGATCGCAAAGCTGTTCCGGCGTCTCGGGTGCGCCGTGCCGCGCCAGGTATTCCGGGGAGGCCACCAGTACGCAGTGACTGACGCCGATCTTTTGGCTGACATACGCCGAATCCGGTAGCGTGCGCGCGATCAGGATCGACACATCCAACTGATCCTCGAGCAGATTGGGCATGCGCTGGGAGAGCATCAGGTCGACGGTCACTTCTGGGAAGGCCTGGCGATATTCCAGCACCGCGCCGGTCACCAGTTGCCGGGCCAGTCCGGGCACGCAGTGCACGCGTAACGTCCCTCGTGGCTGCAAGGCGGCATTGCTCGCCTCGGCTTCGGCGCTTTCCAGGTCAGCGAGAATCTTCACGCAGCGCTCATAAAACCGCCGGCCCGCGTCGGTCACCGAGAGACGCCGTGTGGAGCGCTGCAACAGGCGGGTGTCGAGCACGTTTTCCAACGCCGAAACCGCACGCGATACGTTACCAACGGTGGAGTCGAGATGGTTGGCCACGGCAGTGAAACTGCCCATCTCGACCACCTTGATGTACACCGACATGTTTGAAAGTTTGTCCATCCTGATCGTCCTGTAGACCTGCAAGCACTGCGGATAACGTCGGATGCTACACGCTCGCTCCTGCGCTCGATATTACCTTCTGGGACAACAATGATTCCCTCTTGGCCGGCTAAATCAAACGGCACGCCTTCCATAGACTGGATTCCACGGGCCGCCTGAACCATTGCGCACAAGGCGCCGAATTCAATCCTCAAACCATGAAGGCGACCTCCATGAACACTCCTTACGATCCGCTCTATCTCTTCATCGATGGTCAATGGCTCACCGCCCAAGACCGCGCGACCGCTGCGGTGGTCAACCCGGCGACCGGCGAGGAAATCGGCCAGGTGCCACTGGCCACCGCCGAAGACCTGGATCACGCCCTCGAAGTGGCCCGACTGAGCTTCGACCAATGGCGCCAGACCGTGCCGGACCAGCGCGCAAAAATCCTCAAGCGCGCCGCCGACCTGATCCTCGAACGCGCCCCGCAAATCGCTGCGCAAATGACGCTGGAAGAAGGCAAGCCACTGCGCGAAAGCCTCGATGAAGTGACCCGTGCGGCGGAGTATTTCGAGTGGTTCGCCGAAAGCGCACGACGCATCGACGGCCGTGTCGTGCCGGCCAATCGACCGGGGGTACTGCAACTGGTCAAACGCCAGGCGATTGGCCCGGTCGCGGCATTCACACCGTGGAACTTCCCGGCCATCACCCCGGCGCGCAAGCTCTCGGCAGCGCTGGCCGCCGGTTGCAGTGTGGTGCTCAAGCCCGGCGAGGAAAGCCCTTCCACCGCGCTGGCCCTGGCCCGGGCTCTGGACGATGCCGGCCTGCCCAAAGGCGTGCTGCAAGTGGTGTTCGGCGTGCCGGATCAAGTGTCCAGCCATTTGATTGCCTCACCGATCATTCGCAAAGTGACCTTCACCGGTTCGGTGCCAATCGGTCGCCTGCTCTCGGCCCGTGCCGCCGAAGGCGTCAAGCCGATCACACTGGAACTGGGCGGCCACGGCCCGGTGCTGGTGTTTGCTGACGCCGACATCGAAAAGGCTGCTGTGGAAGGGGTCGCCAATCGCTTTCGCGGCACCGGTCAGGTGTGTATTTCCTCGACTCGCTTCCTGATCCAGCGCGAGGCCTATGCCGAGTTTGTCGAGCACTTCGTTGCGGCCACCCAGGCGTTGAAAATCGGCGATGGCATGGATCCGCAAACCCAGGTCGGGCCGCTGGCCAACCCACGGCAACTGGCGAAGATGGAGCAACTGATCGCCGACGCCGTCGAGAAAGGCGCGCGAGTGCTGGCCGGTGGCGAAGCGTTGCCGGGCGCGGGTTTCTTCTTTCAGCCCACCGTATTGGCCGATGTGCCGATGAATGCGCGAGTCATGCACGAAGAACCCTTTGGCCCCATCGCGATACTGATGCCTTTCGATGAACTGAGCGACGGGCTGCAAGAAGCCAACCGCCTGCCCTATGGCCTCTCGGCCTACGCGTTCACCTCCAATGCGCGCACCGCGATCGACGTGGCCGATGGCCTGGAAGCCGGAATGATCGGCATCAACCAGTACCGCATCGTCGCCACTGAGTTGCCGTTCGGCGGCATGAAGGAAAGCGGCCACGGTTCTGAAGGCGGCATCGAAGGCATCGAGCACTACCTCACCAACAAATTCATCAGCCAGGTTTAAGGGGATTTCCATGTCGACTATCGATTTCAGCAGCCCACGCGAAGCCGCCCGCGCCTTCACCCCGAAACTGGCGCAATTCGTTGACTCAACGCTGTACCCGCAGATCTGGAGTGACCCCGCATTGGCACCCCGCGAGCGCAGCCTGATCACTGTCGCCGCGCTGATTGCCGGCGGCCACTGCGAAGAATTACCCGCGCACCTGCGCCGTGCCGTAAGCAATGGCGTGAGCCATGAAGAGTTGTCGGCGGCGATCACTCACCTGGCCTTTTACGTCGGATTCCCGGGCGCCATCACTGCCTCGGCGATCGCCAATGCCACCCTTGCCGACACGGAGCAACGCTGAGATGAAAGGCATCAACCTGAAAGAGTTCGGCCCGGCAGAAGTGCTGCAACTTGGCGAAGCTCCCAACCCTGAAGTGCGCCCGACCGATCTGCTGGTGCGCGTCTACGCGGCCGGCGTGAACCGTGCCGACCTGACCCACCGAACCGGCGGCTACGGCCATGCGAACTTCGGCGACTCGTTGATCATCGGCCTGGAGATTGCCGGGGAAGTGCTGGAGACCGGCAGCGAGGTCAGCGGATTCGCCGTCGGCGACAGGGTGATGGGCGTGGTCGGCGGCGGCGCCTACGCCGAACTGGCGCGCATCGACTACCGCATGGCCATGCCGATTCCAGCGCAGCTCGACTATGTGCACGCAGCGGCGATTCCCGAAGTGTTCGTCACTGCCCACGAAGCGATGCTGCACCTGGCCCGACTCAAGTCAGGTGACTCGGTGCTGATCCATGCCGCCGCCGGTGGCGTCGGTTCCGCTGCCGTGCAACTGGCCTACGCTACAGGCGCCACGGTGTATGCGACCACCGAAGGCAGCAAGTTGTCGCGCGTCGAACACCTGGGCGCCGACGTGGCCATCGACTACAAGACCGAGGATTTCGCCGCAGTCATCGCCGACAAAACCCAAGGGCGCGGCGTCGATGTGATCATCGACTTCGTCGGCGCGCCCTACTTCGCGCGCAACATCGCCTCGCTGGCCCACGGCGGCCGCCTGGTGCAGGTAGGCATTCTTGGCGGCGGCGGCAGGGTCGACATGGAGCTGGAGCACATCCTCTACCGGCACCTGCAAATCATCGGCACGGTGATGAAGTCACGCACTCAGCCGGAGAAGCACGCGATGATCCAGCGCTTTCGCGACCACTGGCTGAATCGCTTCGCCGGTGCTGCGAGCCTGGAACCGGTGGTGGACAGCACCTTCCCGCTGTCCCGCGCAGCCGATGCCCATCGGCGGATGGAGTCTTCGCAGAATGTCGGAAAGATTATTCTGACGATGCGGCCGGAGGATTTGCACTAAGACAGACGTAAAAAAGGCCAGTCAGTTGAGCTGACTGGCTTTGGTTTGTCTGACGTTTTCGCTGATCAGCTCACCTTGATCACTACCTTGCCAAACGCCCCTTTCGCCAGATGCTCATAGGCCTCACGCGCCTGTTCAAACGGATACACATGGTCGATCACCGGGCGAATGTCGTGCTCGGCGAGGAACACGTTCATCCGGTCGAACGATGAGCGCGGTGCCACCGCAATGCCGCGAATAGTGGTCTGGCGAAAGATCAGCGGCATCAGGTTCAACTCGACGGTCTGCCCTGTCAGAAAGCCAATCTGCGCAATCCGCCCCGAGGCCTTGGTCGCCGCGACTGATTGATTGATGCCGTTGCCTCCCGCCACATCGAGCAGCAGATCCACACCCTTGCCTTCGGTGAGTTTGAGCACCTCGTCCGCCCAGTTCGGCGTGCTGCGGTAGTTGATGCCGGCGACCGCGCCCAGCCGTTTTACCGCGTGCAGATTGTCATCGCTGCTTGAGGTTGCGATGACTTTGGCGCCCAGCGCGGTGGCGATCTGCACGGCGAAGATCGATACGCCGCCGGTGCCCTGCACCAACACGGTCTGGCCCGGTTGAATCGCGCCGAAATCCACCAGCGAGTACCACGCGGTGAGCGCAGCGATTGGCAGCGTCGCCGCCTCTTCATCGCTCATATTGGCCGGCGCGCCGACGGCGCTGTCCTGGTGGATGATCATGTACTCGGCCAAGCCGCCCGGCAACGGCGAACCGAAGCAATAATCCGGTTCGTTCGGCCCCGGCTCGCCGTCGAGCCAGCGCGAGTACAGATGCGAATTAACCCGGTCGCCAACTTTGAAACGAGTCACACCGTCACCGATGGCGACCACGGTACCGGCGGCATCGCTGACCGGAATCAGCGGTTTCGGCACCAGGTGCGGCTCATAGATACCGTCAACGATGGCCTTGTCGCGAAAATTCAGAGAGACCGCGCCGACCTTGACCAGCAGCTCGCCAGCCTTGGGCTGCGGCGTTTGCGTCTCGCCCAGTTGCAGATTGTCGAGCCCGAAATCTTTCAGTAACCACGCTTTCATGGTGATCTCCAAATGCGTTTATTGGCCGCAAACCCTCAGCAGGTTTGCCTTGGGCTTATGATTGGCTTTCACAGCAGCGCAATAAATACTTGGAAACAGACAGGATTGTTCTATTCTCAGGCAACAAAGCCAGACACTGAAGCTCACCGGGAAAGTCATGGAGTTACTGCAATCGATGCGCCTGTTCGCCCGACTCGCGGAGCTGGGCAGTTTCACCAAAGCCGCCGAGTCGCTGGACATCGGCCGGCCGCAGGTCACTCGCTATATTCAGGAACTGGAAACGTCGCTGGGCGTGCGCCTGTTCCAGCGCACGACAAGGAAAGTGGCACTCACTGCCGAGGGTGAGCTTTTCTATCAGCGGGTCCAGGAAATTCTGGCCGAGATCACCGCCGCCACCACCATGTTCGATCGCACCGGGGCGACACTATCCGGCCGCCTGCGCATCGACATTCCCACGGCGTTCGCGCAGCTGGAATTCATCAAAAGCCTGCGCGAATTCACCGACACCTACCCCGGCATTAACATGGTGCTGGGCGTCACTGATCGCGCGGTTGATCTGGTCGGAGAAGGCATCGACTGTGCGCTGCGCATCGGCGAACTGCCCGACTCAACCCTGATCGCCCGCCCCATCGCTCTCGCGACCATGGTCACCTGCGCTGCGCCCGAGTATTTGCGCGAGCACGGCACACCGCAGACGCTTGCAGACTTGGCGAACCATCAAGGCGTGAACTTTCTCTCGGGCCAGAACAACCGCACCTTGCCCTGGCAGTTTTCAGTTGAGGGCAAACAGAAAACCTACGTCAGCCGCAAGGGTATTACCGTCACCGAGTCGAACGCCTATGTGCAGTGCGGCGTATCAGGCTTCGGCATTATTCAGGCGCCGGGTATTGCGGTGGCCGAGCATTTGGCCAGTGGTGCGCTGGTGGAAATTCTGCAACCGCTGCGCCCGCTGCCTCGGCCGGTGTCGCTGCTGTATCCGAGCCGCACGCATCTGCCGGCGCAGGTGCAAGTGTTCATCGAATGGTTGCAGGTGCGGTTTGTGCAGTTGCACGCAGCGTGGGTGCAGGACTGAAGACCTGCCCCCTCACTCCCAGCCTTGCGCCTCTTCGATAAAGTGCAGCACTGCACTGGAGCGCTCATCGATGCGCGAAATCAGCGACAGCTCACTGACCATTTCCGCCTGATTCAGCGGGATGATCCGAATGCCCGGCATGCTCAAACGAGTGACGGCCTCAGGCACGATACTCAAACCGATGCCCGCCGCCACCAGGCCCGGGATGCTCATCAGTGACGGTACGTACATGATGTTCTCGGGATGCAGCTGGTTCTGTCGGCACGCCTGCAGTGTATGCGAGGTCAGGCCGATGCCGGCGCTGTCCTGCAACAGCACGAACTTCTCGTGGCGCAGTGTCGCCAGCTCACCGCTGAAGCTGTCCGCCAGTTCATGGTTATCAGGGATCAACAAGACCAGCCGTGACTGGCTGAAATGATGGGTGCGCAGACGATCCGGCAAGTGATCCTTGAACACGCGGGCAAATGCCAGATCGAGCTTGTGATCAAGCAACATGTCGAACTGCGCTCGGATCCCGGCATCCACCAGCGACACTTTGACTTCAGGGAATGTGCTGAAGTAATGCCGCAGCAATTGCGGCAGGTTGGCCTCGAACAACGCCGAGTGATAACCGATGTTGATTTCGCCTACCTCACCGCGCCGTGCACGTCGTGCGGCCGCCGTCGCCCGCTCACTGGCCTCTATGGACTGCCGCGCGTGTGGCAGGAATGCCTCGCCGGCGGCCGTCAACACCACGCTACGGTTTTCCCGGCGGAACAATGCCAGCCCCAATTCAGCTTCCAGCGTACGCATCAATTGGCTCAGCGCCGGTTGCGCGATGTCCAGTTGTTCGGCTGCCCGGCTGAAATGCTGAAGCTCGGCGGCGACCACGAAGGCCTTCAGATGACGCAATTCCATTTCAATGATCCATAAGGCTGGCTTATCTATTTATCGTGATTTCGATAATTATTCTCTAGACCGGATGGGCTACTGTCTACTGACTTCGACGATCTGCCCAGGCCAGCGCTGAGCGCAATCGTACGGGGACCCCGTAACCATAAAAATAATGACGAGCCCCTCAATGAGCACAATCAGTCACGAGACACACGATTTGCGCATGCCTCGCAAAGCGGTGACCGCTGCGACCATCGGCACTGCGCTGGAATGGTTTGACTTCACCCTGTACGGCGCGGTGTCGGCAACCATCCTGCCCAAGCTGTTTTTCCCGGCCATGGAGCCGACCGCCGGGCTGCTGGCATCGCTTGCCACATTCGGGGTCGGACTCGCCGCCCGACCACTGGGCGCGATTACCTGTGGCTACCTCGGCGACAAACTCGGCCGACGCAACCTGATGCTCGCCACGGTCACCCTGATGGGCCTGGCGTCGGTGTTGATGGGGCTGTTGCCCACCTATGCGCAAGTGGGGATTCTCGCGCCGATTCTGTGGGTGCTGCTGCGCATCATCCAGGGCTTCGCGCTCGGCGGTGAATCCACCGGGGCGCAATTGATGGCGCTGGAACATGCCACGCCCGATCGTCGCGGGCGCTATTCCGGGCTGCTCGGTCTGTGTTCACCGCTGAGTCAGATATTGGCCAACGGCGTGCTGATGGGTCTGGCTGCTACCCCCTCAAGCGAACAGTTTGAAAGTTTCGGCTGGAGGATTCCTTTCCTGCTCAGCTTCGTGCTGGTGATCGTCGCGATCTATATCCGCCTGAAGGTCGATGAAACCCCGGCCTTCGTCGCGTTGAAGCAGAACCCGGTCAAACAGGAAAGAAGCCCGCTCAAATCGGCCATGGGCAGCCACTACAAGACCATCCTGCGTCTGATGCTGTTCTTCTGCTCGCCCGCGGCGCTGTTCTACCTGATCGTGATTTTTTCCCTCAGCTACCTGACCAAGCATCTGGACTTCAGCCAGTCGACAGGCTTCATGTCGCTGATGGTCGCCAACGTGTTCGCGATTGTCGGGGCGTTGGCCGGCGGCTATCTGTCTGATCGCTGGGGGCGCAAGAAAGCGCTGGCGTTCGGCTCGTGCATGACCCTGCTGATCCTGTTCATCTACTTCCCGATTCTCAACACGCTGAACGTTGCCGCCATCATGGCAATCATGGGTCTGTTCCTCGGCTTCACCCAGTTTCAAAGCGGCATCCAGCCAGTGGCGTTTGCCGAAGCCTTTCCCACCCAGGTGCGCTATTCCGGCTCGGCCCTCGCTTACACCGGCGCCAACCTAGTGATCGGCGGCCCGATGCCGATGATTGCCGTGTGGCTGATGAGCCAGTCCGACAATTCGCCATGGCCCCTGGTGACGCTGTGCGCGGTGATCAATCTGATTTCGCTGGCGATGATCCTCATCGGCCCGGAAACCCGCGGCATCGACCTGAACGCCGTGACGCCAGACAACGCCGACACCACGGCCACACCCACCCTTTCTCCAAATAACGCTGCAGTACGACCATGAACCGCACAGTCTTTATCCTCAACGGCCCGAATCTGAATCTATTGGGCCGCCGTGAGCCGCATATTTACGGGCACACCACCCTCGAGCAGATTCGTCTGGGCAGTGAGCGACTGGCCGAGGAACTTGATCTGCTCTGCGTGTTTCGCCAGACCAACCATGAAGGCGTGATGGTCGACTGGATTCAGGAAGCTTTCGAACAAGGCGCAGCAGTGATCATCAACCCGGCCGGCCTGTCGTTTCATTCCATCCCGGTACTCGACGCGCTGAAGTTGCTCAGCACACCGCTGATCGAACTGCATCTGTCGAACATCCACGCACGGGATGAATTGCATCGCCACTCGATCATGTCCGGGGTGGTCAATGCCGTGATCTGCGGCATGGGCGCCGACGGTTATGCGCTGGCGATACGGGCGGTCGATGACTTGTTGCGTCGATAGAAAGCGCGCTGGGCTCGTTCAGTGAACGCTGACGAGCCCCCCTTCAGCGCAACAGAATCAGGCAAATCGCCAACAGGATCTGCCTAACGCCAACACCACCCTGCCCCCTAATCTGAACCCATGCAGAACACACCTCTGCAACGGGTTAACCAGATACTGATCTGAACGACCCGGACCTCAATCTCGATTTGACCGGAGTCACCGCCATGAAAACTGTAAGCCAACTGATCGCCGTCGCCACTTTCGCCCTCAGCGCCAGCGCATTCGCCGTACCGAGCAATCAGGAAGATCGTTTCTTTACCCAGGTCAGCGAGCCACAGCAGACTGTTGCCGCCGACGGTTCAGACCGCACCCCACTGGGTGAGGCACTCGCCGCTGACGGATCGGACCGCACCCCGGGTCGTCGCGCAGCCTAAGCGCGTGATGCCCAGAACAGAAAAGTCCTGCGGGTTTGAAACCTGCAGGACTTTTCCGCTTTTTGGGACCAGCGCTGAACCACTTGATCACAACCAAACTGATAGGAACAGGCAATACTCAGATCCGATTCGGCATCGTCCGCCAGCGATATCCGCCCTAGCATGGCCTCTCTCATCGCCTGCAGGAGTAAAGATCCATGAAGACCCTTTTCATCACTGGTGTCAGCAGCGGCTTCGGCCAAGCGCTGGCCGCGGAAGCACTCGCCCAGGGCCATCGCGTGATCGGCACAGTACGCAGTGAATCCGCGCTGGCAGACTTCGAGGCGCTGTCGCCCGAGCGCGCACATGGCGTGCTGCTGGACGTCACCGATTTCGCTGCCATCGATGCGGTGGTTGCGGCGGTGGAGGATCGTCACGGCCCGGTGGATGTGCTGGTCAATAACGCAGGTTACGGTCATGAGGGGATTTTCGAAGAGTCCTCACTGGAGGAAATGCGCCGGCAGTTCGACGTCAACGTGTTTGGCGCAGTGGCGGTGACCAAGGCATTCGTCCCATATTTTCGCCAGCGCCGTGCGGGACATATCCTCAATATCACCTCCATGGGCGGCCATATCACCATGCCGGGGATCGCCTATTATTGCGGCAGCAAATTTGCCCTGGAGGGCATTTCCGACACCTTGAGCAAGGAGCTTGCGCCCTTCGGTATTTATGTCACCGCCGTAGCGCCGGGGTCATTTCGCACCGACTGGGCAGGCCGTTCGATGCAGCGCACGCCGCGCAGTATCAGTGATTACGACGCAAGCTTCGATCCGGTGCGCAAGGCCCGGGAGGAGAAAAACGGCCGCCAACTGGGCGATCCGCAGAAAGCTGCACGCGCCATGCTGACGGTAATCGACAGTCCAAACCCGCCGGCTCACCTGCTGTTGGGCAGTGATGCTCTGGCGTTGGTGCGTGACAAGTTGCAGCAGACGGCGGAGAGTATTGAGCAATGGGAAGACCTTAGCCGCTCGACGGATGGCTGAAGGCACGAAGATCAAGAGCCCCTCACCCCAGCCCTCTCCCGGAGGGAGACGGAGCCGATCTCGGGTGGATTCAAATCCTGAGCCTGCCTGGACGATTTCCGCAGGGCTTATTGCGCCAGATCAGCGCGGTCAGCATTCGGCGCGATTTTTCAGGTCAGCATATCCCGACCAAACACCACGGTCAGTCCCCTCTCCCTCTGGGAGAGGGCTAGGGTGAGGGCTCTGTCTGACACCCCGCCAATTAGCCAGACAGGTTCAAACGCGCCTTTTCACAAGGGGAGACCCACAACCCATGCCGAAACCGAAAGACCCGCCCACAACGCGCATGGTCCAGTTGATGAGCCAGCTCGCACCACTGGAAGGCTACAACCTCAGCCCGCTGGACGATGTGCGTTTCCTGCGTTCCAACCGACCGCTGACACGTACGCCGGTGTTGTACGAGCCGGGCATCGTGATCCTTTGTCAGGGGCGTAAACGCGGTTATCTCGGCGATGAAGTCTACGTCTACGACGCTCAGCACTATCTGGTGGTGTCGGTGCCGGTACCCTTCACCATGGAAACCGACGCCAGCGAAGAGGAGCCGATGCTCGCGGTGTACGTGCGTCTGGATTTCGCCCTGGCTGCCGAGCTGATTCAGCAAGTGGATGAGCTGTGGGATTTCCCCACAGCCCAGCCGACGGGCATGTACGCCTCGCCGCTCGACAACCCGCTACGCCAATCGACCCTGCGCTTTCTTCAAGTGATGAGCAACGATGCCGACGCGCGAATCCTCGGCCCGGCGATGCTGCGTGAGCTCTACTACCGCATCCTCACCGGCGAACAGGGCGGCACCCTGCGCGCCGCCATCGCCCAGCAAGGCCAGTTCGGCAAAGTGACCCGTGCCATCCACAAGATTCACAGTTGCTATCACCAGCATCTGGACGTAGAAGCCTTGGCGGAAGAAGCGCAGATGAGCGTGCCGAATTTTTATCTGCACTTTCGCAAGGTTACCGATTCCTCGCCGATGCAGTATCTCAAGTCGACGCGGCTGCACCAGGCGCGATTGCTGATGCTGCGTAACGAGCTGACTGCGGCAAAAACTGCATTTCTGGTCGGCTACGAAAGCGCCTCGCAATTCAGCCGCGACTTCAAACGCCTCTTCGGCCGCACACCGTTGGCGGAAGTGGCGTGGATGAAACAGGCCTATGCGCTGCCGGCACCGACGACTGCTTCGCCGTTTGTGTCGTCGCACTGACTTCACCCGCGTCTTGAACACACAGAAATCCACATTGAAGGGAAGAAAGTGAATCTGAGAGCTGAGATCGAAAACGCATTTGGCCCCCAGGCATTCGCCCGTCCGCTTTTCTATTCCTGGCCCGGAGGATTGCGTTTCGAACTCTCCGAAACGGGCGGAATGATCGAGCAATTTTTGACCGCTATGTGCAAATCCATAACCATCTGCGGCGACATTTTCCAGGGGGACGCATCGTTTGTCGCATGCCTGCGCATTCATTCCGGTCGCAATCGATTCGCCCATCGCAGCACTCTTCGCGCCCTTAAATCTTCTGGCATCGATACTCCATCAGCGCTTTGCATCTGGAGCGAAGAAATAGATAACGAGGAATGGTTCAGTGAGGAAGAGCCGGAATATTGGGTCAACGTCGCCTTCGAAGCGTCTGTCGCGAGCATTCAAGCATTACTCTGGTGCGCATTGGCCAAGGACTTCGGTGCTATCCAACCGCGTGCGAACTGTGCTGTCTACCTGTTCAATCTGCCCAAGCGAGTCATGGTCTTTCCCTATGACGACAGAGGCATGGACGTGGTTGGAGCCAACGCCGAACTACTTTTGCAGCTTTATCAACGACATCATGCCTGGTTGCTCGACCATGACCGGGCAGCGATGGAAGCCACATTCGGCAGGCTTAAACGTTAGGTGAACGCTATCGTTTCAACTTCTTCGCCATGATGATCGTGCGCTCCGTCTGATGAAACTCATCTCTGATTTTCTTGAAGCCGAGGGAAGCATAGAAGCCTTCTGCGGTGACTGAAGAAGGAACGCGCAGCAGATTGAAACCTGTGTCCATGGCGAGTGATTGAATGCTCTTCATCAGCTGTCTTCCGACACCCATTCCTTGAAAGCCCGGGT
Source organism: Pseudomonas sp. RIT-PI-o (assembly GCF_001297215.1). Taxonomy (NCBI): domain Bacteria; kingdom Pseudomonadati; phylum Pseudomonadota; class Gammaproteobacteria; order Pseudomonadales; family Pseudomonadaceae; genus Pseudomonas; species Pseudomonas sp. RIT-PI-o. The sequence goes on from NZ_LHPA01000011.1 coordinate 364,339, forward strand.
CGACAAAAACGCTTCGAACAACGTCTCGATCGAGACTTGCCGTTGCGACGATTTGACTGTCGAGCGTAGCGACCAGCACCTGACGCTCAGTCAAAAAACGAAGGATCTTCGAGGGCGAAAAACTTTCAATCACTCGATCAATGATTTCGGGAGGATAGTCGCGGGCATTGCTCTCACGGAGCGTCTTGATGATCGTTTCACTGATAGCCGATGCATCCGCATCGCTCGCGATGTGAATTTGAATATCCACCCAGTAGCTCCTTGCTTGTCAGTTCCGTGTACAGCACTTATCGCAGCAAATTCCCCATCCGCATAGTGCTTGCCCCCTTCTGTGTTTCCTCGCCCAATCACACAGGTCAGCCACCTGCATCAGGATGGGATCATGAACACCACGGCCATTCCCGAAGGCTTCACTCCATTCACCCGCAGCAGTCCGTTGCTGGATCTGCTCGGCCCGATCTACGCCAGGGGTCAGGGGCTGCAATTGGAACTGGGTTTACTGACCGACTCCCGCCACGCCAATGGACGCGGTACTTTGCATGGTGGTGTATTGGCGACTTTGGCCGATGTGGGGATGGGTTACGCCATGGCCTTTGCCAGCGATCCGCCGCAGCCGTTGATCACGGCGAGCATGACCCTGGATTATCTCGGTGCGGTGCAAATCAACGAATGGCTCGAAGTGCGTCTTGAACACTCCAAAAAGGGACGTCAACTGGCGTTTGCTGGCGTCAGTCTGCACATCGGAGAGCGAACGGTCGCGCGCGCCAGTGCCGTATTCGCGGTGCCGCTGAGCTGAAGCGCGAAACCTCAGTCTGAGGCTTCAGGATCGTCCCGCGCCGGCACAGGGATTTGCCACGAGGGTTTCTTGCCGATCTGGCTATCGAAGGTGCGTCGCGCTTCGCGGAAACCCTCGACGTTTTCCACCACCCAAGTCCAGATCGGCGACATCCGCACCAGCAATCCCATGCCCAATGGCGTCAGTTCGTACTCGACGTGCGGCGGCACCTGGTCGAGCTCGCGCCGGGTCAGCAGGCCGTCGCGTTCAAGCGCACGCAGGGTTTTGGTCAACATGCGCTGAGTCACGCCGGTCATCTGCCGTTTGATCTCGGCGTGACGCATGGTGCCGTAGACACCCAAGGCATGCAGGATGCCCAAAGACCAGCGACTACCGGCGTGTGCAAGCACTTCGCGGCGCACGCCATCATCGTCTCGTCTGAGCGTCTGGCAGATCGCTTCTGCCTCACTGAGCGCTTGCTGATCAGTCATTTCTTCACTTGGTATCACGCGTGTGCCTTCTTCTGAGTGCTGCCCGATCGTGCCAGCATTTGCCGATCTTACATGCAGATCTCAGGAGACATCATGACCGAATCGAACCACCCTTCCGCGCAATCCATTCTCGTCCTGGGCGCAGGCGAGCTCGGCCTGCCGGTTTTGCGCAACCTTGCGCGAGCAGCAAAGCGCTTGCCCGGCAGCACGATCAGCGTCCTGCTCAGGGCCTCGACGATCAACAGTCAGGTGCCGGAAAAGAAAGCCGAAATCGATGAACTGCGCAGTCTCGGCGTGCAGATGGTGGCGGCAGATCTGGTCAACGATTCAATCGACGAACTGGCCGAAGTCTTCGCACCGTTCGATACCGTCATTGGCTGCGCCGGCATGGTCGCTGGTCGCGAGACGCCGATGAAGCTGGCGACTGCTGCGCTCAAGTCGGGCATCAAACGCTACTTTCCCTGGCAGTTTGGCGTGGACTTCGAAGTGATCGGCCGGGGCAGTCCGCAGGATCTGTTCGATGCTCAGCTCGACGTGCGCGAACTGCTGCGCGCGCAGGACAAAACCGAATGGGTGATCATCTCGACCGGCATGTTTACCAGCTTCCTGTTTGAGCCAGTATTTGAAGTCGTTGATTTCGACAACGACACCGTTAACGCCCTGGGCAGCCTGGACACCGGCGTGACGCTGACGACCCCGGACGACATCGGCAAGCTGACCGCAAAAATCGTTTTCTTCGAACCGCGTTTTCGCAACGAGATCGTGTATCTGTCGGGCGACACGCTGACCTATGAACAGGTCGCGGGCCTTCTCGAACGCGTGCTCGGACGGCCCTTCAAGCGTAACGTCTGGACAGTGCCACACCTGATGCAGGAACTGGAAAAAGACCCCACTCACCACATCAAAAAATACCGCGCGGTGTTTGCCCAAGGTCGAGGTGTGGCGTGGCCGAAAGCGGGCACGTTCAATGAGCAGCGGGCGATTCAGGCCACGACGGCTGAGCAGTGGGCGAGGGAAAATCTTGGGCTGTCTGAAACCTCGTAAAGCTTAGTAGCATGTGGCCACTTTTCGGTATCATCTGCTTTTGAAAAGTCCGATGGTATCCAGGAGCAGTACATGTACGGGAATGGCAGATTTGGCTTGACGCTTTTGGCTGGAGCATTGGCACTGAGCGGTTGTACTTCACTGTTTCAGGGTAAACAGTATCAATTTCCCCGGCCGGATGAACCCTCGGCGACGGTCAGGCTTAAATATGAAAGCGGCACTAACCTCGATGCGATGACCTTCAACGAATCGGGATGTTACGCGGGCTTCACGCCTTTGCCCTATACCGAGGGTTTTATCCAATCGCCGGTAGCTGTGGACAAAGAGCTGGTTTTGACTTACCGGCAAACAGTTGGTGGAAAGTTTTGCCAGATACCCTTCTCTTTCACCCCTCAGGCTGGGGCCAGCTATACGTTGAAGTCGGGCTACTGGACTGAACCCAAGGCTGGCCTTCTCCCGATCTTCACCTTCAATCAACAATACTGCGGCCTGGGCGTAGTCAAAAAAATCGGATCTCAGGAAAGCATCGAACCCATCAAGCAACTGCGTATCAAAACCGCTTTTGCATGCCTCAGATTCGTCGAGTGAAAACAACAACCTGCCTCGCTCGGCGCCCAGTAAAGAACATCGTGGTCCATCATTCTGCGGTGGCCCTTTGTAGCTGGGAGCCGACACTCGACAATACTTCGCTGGCGACCGTTTACTGGCTGGAAACACCTTGGCGCTTGGCATATTCCTGCGAGAGGCTCTGGGCGGTTTGTTGAGCATATTCAATACAGGGTTCAATTCTGCTTCGCACTCGAATTTCCTCGATAGCGGCGATTTGCGCGCTCTCGGTCAGGCACTTTTCAACCAGGGCGCTCGCGAGCGGCAAAGACACTGCTGGCAACGACGGAATAAATTCCCGGACAAAATCGGCAGCACTGGCAAGCCGGTTGGCATCGGTTGCAAAGGCCCACTCGCGCAGACTCACGTCATGCAGGTTGCCGCCTTGATCCCAGCCGTCGGCAAAACGGTCTGTTTTTCCGCAAGCGCCCAGCACGCCGCAAACCACTAAGACAAGCAATCCATTCAGCGTTTTCACAAACATCGGTACTCACTGTATTCAGACTGAAAAATGAAGAGCTGCAAATGATAGCAATATGATTGCATTTGCGTGCACAGAATCAGATCCGATGAAAAGATGTCACCTCTTACATCCGATGCTGCTCCAGCAAAAAATCCACAAACAACCGCACCCGCACCGGCATCGCCGCGCCGCCGACGAACACCGCATGAATCGGTTCCTCATCACCGGGGTTCCAGGTTTGCAGCAGCGCAATCAAATCCCCGCGCTGCAAGTCTTCCCTGACGGTGAACTCGCCAATCCGCGCAATGCCTGCACCGAGTCTGGCGAACTGGGCCAGTGCTTCGCCGCTGCTGCATTCGATGTTGCCGCTGACTTTCAGCGAGAACTCCTTGCCGTCGCGGATAAACGGCCAGTTGGCTTCGGCGCGGCGGAAGTTGAAGCGCAGGCAGTTGTGCTTGAGCAGGTCTTCCGGTTCGAGAGGTGTGCCGTGGCGTTTCAGGTAGTCGGACGATGCGACCACGACCTGGCCGGTGTGGCCGAGCCGGCGTGCGGTCAACGGGCTGTCGGGCAGATGGCCGAAGCGTATGGCGACATCCGCCTGGCCAGCGAGGATGTCGACTACTTCGTCGCCGAGGCTGAGGTCGACGACGATGTTCGGGTAACGGGTGGTGAAGGCTGCGACCAGCGGCACAATGGCCAGCCGTCCATGGCCAAGGGCGGCACTGACGCGCAAGCGGCCCTTGGGTACGCCTTGATCGGTGATGGCCCCTTCCACTTCGTCCATGTCGGCGAGAATCCGCCGGGCACCGCGCAGGAAGGCCTCGCCCTCGGCGGTAAACGTCAGCGCGCGGGTGGTGCGCAGCAACAGACGAGTGCCGAGTCGCTGTTCGGCGCGGGCGATGATTCGACTGACCGCCGAAGGCGTCAGCCCCAATGCACGCGCCGCTGCTGAGAGGCTGCCCTCCTGCGCCACGGTGACGAACACGCTCATTTCCCCTGATCTGCCGTTGAAGTCCATTCGTGCCTCTTACGCAAAGGTGATTGCCAAAATCGCCATCTACCGCCGGAAAACGATGGATCGTAGCATTGGCGGCATAGATGAGGAGACTTTCCATGCGTATCAATCCACCCCTTGTTGCACTCGCCGTCGGCGCCTTTGGCATCGGCGTCACCGAGTTCGCGCCGATGGGCATGTTGCCCGGCATCGCTGCCGATCTCGGCGTGTCCATTCCCGCTGCGGGGTTGTTGGTCAGTGCCTACGCTTTGGGCGTGCTGCTCGGCGCACCGCTGACGACCCTGACCACCGGCAAAATCCCTCGGCGCTATCTGCTGATCGGGCTGATGGCGATTTTCACCCTGGGCAATCTGATGTCGGCGCTGGCCACCGATTACTCCAGCCTGATGGTCGCCCGGGTGATCACCTCGCTCAATCGCGGTGCGTTCTTCGGGGTTGGCTCGGTGGTTGCCGCCGGCGTGGTCGCGCCAGAGAAACGTGCCGGCGCCGTGGCGGCAATGTTCATGGGCCTGACGTTGGCGACTATCGGCGGTGTGCCGCTGGCGGCCTGGTTTGGTGAGCTGCTTGGCTGGCGCACAGCGTTCTGGGGCATTACCGGTCTCGGCGTGCTGACCATGATCGCCTTGTGGTTCGCCCTGCCCAATCTGAAAGCAGAGCCAGGCGCGGGTGCGCTGGCGGAAATTCGTGTATTGGGCCGAGGTCCGGTGTTGGCTGCGCTGGCCCTGACGGTGGTCGGTTCAAGTGCGATGTTCACGGTATTTACCTACATCGCGCCGATCCTCAGCAGCGAGACCCACGCCTCCGCCGCGTTCATCACGGCGATGCTGGTGCTGTTCGGGATCGGCTTGACGCTGGGCAATATGTGGGGCGGCAAGGCTGCCGACCGTTCGATCGATCGCACCCTGATTGTGTCGCTGAGCGCATTGATTGTGGTGTTGCTGGCGTTCACTGTGCTGATGCGCTGGCCACTGCCGGCCGCCGTGGCCATTCTGATCTGGGGCATCGCCAGCTTCGCCCTGGTGCCACCGCTGCAAATGCGCGTGATGGACGCGGCCAAGGACGCGCCCAATCTGGCTTCGGCGGTGAACATCGGTGCATTCAACTTCGGCAACGCTATCGGCGCAGCACTGGGCGGCGCGGTGATCAACGCAGGCCTGGGTTACCCGGCGATTTCCCTGGCCGGCGCGGCGATGGCCGGTCTGGGCCTGCTGATGGTACTGGCGTTTGCCTGGCGCTCCAGAGCCAGTGCCGCTGCGCTGGCGTGAGCCATTTGCAGCACTACGCCCCGCCCTGCTGATACTCGCGGGGCGTGCAGCCGAACTCGCGACGGAACACCGTGTGCAGGTATTGCGCCGATTTGAAGCCGCAGGCCTGGGCAATGTCGGCAATCGCCGCATCGGTATTCTTCAAGCCGCTGGTGGCCGCTGCGAGTTTGAAACGCAGTATCTCGTCATGCACGCTGCAACCGCGCTCGGCGCGGAAATGCGCTTCCAGCGATGAGCGCGACACGCCGACATACGCCGCCACTTGCGCGGTCTTGATGCCCTGACAGGCGTATTGACGGATGAACAACAGCGCTTGCATGACGTAGGGATTGCCCAGCGGTTGATGCAGGCTCGATACCTGTACGTTGACCGCGTCCGGCGGAATCAGGATTTGCGTGCCGGTGGACGGCATGCCGTGGAGCATCTGGTGCAGCAACTGCGCGGCGGTGCGGCCCATGGTTTCGGTGCCCTGAATCACCGAACTCAGCGGCACGCGAGTCAGGCTGCGGGTCAGCGGGTCGTTGTCGATGCCGATCAGCGCGACCTGCTCGGGCACGGCAATGCCGGCGGTCAGGCAGGCTTGCAGCAATTGCCGGGCGCGGGCGTCGCTGACGGCGATGATGCCGATCGGTTTGGGCAGGCTGTGCAGCCAGGCGATCAGTTGTTCGACGGCGCTGTCCCACAGCGGTGCGCTGGTGCCCATGCCGCGATAGATCTCGGCGTGCAGGCCGTCGCGCTGCATCAGTTTGCGGAAGGCTTTTTCCCGCTCCTGCGCCCAGCGATTGGCCTGCGCCTGCGGCAGACTGAAACAGGCAAAGCGCTGCAACCCCGCCTCGACCAGATGCGAGTAAGCCAGAGTGATCAAAGCGTTGTTGTCAGTGGCGACGTAGGGAATCGCTTTCGGATAGGCGCGCGCATCCTCGTAGGAGCCGCCCACCGCCACCACCGGCAAGTGAATGTCGGCCAGCGCCTCGCCGATCAGCGGATCGTCAAAGTCGGCAATGATGCCGTCACCCTGCCAGCGTTCGATGCCCTTCAAGCGGCAGAGAAAATCCTCTTCCAGAAACAAGTCCCAGGAAGCGCGGGTGCTGCTCAGGTAGTTGCCGATGCCGCTGATGATCCCACGGTCATAGATCTTGCTGCCGTTGAACAACAGGGCGATGCGGTGCACGGGCGGTAGGCTTTTCATTCAGGATCCGGAGTTTGCGTCAGGCCATTCGCGAGCAGGTTCGCTCCCACGGTTTTATGAACGACACACATTCAGTGTGGGAGCGAGCCTGCTCGCGAAAGCGGTCTCAAATTTTTTTGTACTGTTCCGGGCCGCCTTGTCGCGGCGACGATGGACACAGCCTAGGCGCGAAGCCGCCGAAGCTCAATACGCAAAATCGCACTCGCTGTTGAGGCTTTTCATAATCAGCAGGCACGGGGCCGTTGCTAGTATCGAGACACCGCCAAGAACAACAAGGACAAGGTCAATGCAGTACTTCCCCAATATCGAGCCGGTTCGCTACGAAGGCCCGAACAGTGATTCGCCCCTCGCTTTCCGTCACTACGACGCCAATAAACTGATCCTCGGCAAGCCGATGCGCGAACACCTGCGCATGGCCGCCTGCTACTGGCACACCTTCGTCTGGCCGGGCTCCGATGTGTTTGGCGCCGGCACCTTCAAACGCCCATGGCATGGCAGCGGCGAGCCGATGCAACTGGCGATCGGCAAGGCTGAAGCAGCGTTCGAGTTCTTCAGCAAACTGGGCATCGATTACTACTGCTTTCACGACACGGACGTCGCCCCCGAGGGCAACTCGCTGAAGGAGTACCGCGAACACTTCGCGCAAATGGTCGATCGCCTCGAACAGCATCAGGAACAGAGTGGCATCAAGCTGCTCTGGGGCACCGCCAACTGCTTCAGCAACCCACGCTTTGCTGCCGGTGCCGCGAGCAATCCGGATCCGGAAGTGTTCGCCTGCGCCGCCGCGCAAGTGTTCAGCGCGATGAACGCGACCCATCGCCTCAAGGGTTCCAACTACGTTCTGTGGGGTGGCCGCGAAGGTTACGAAACCCTGCTCAACACCGACCTGAAACGCGAGCGCGAACAACTCGGGCGCTTCATGCGCATGGTGGTCGAGCACAAGCACAAGATCGGTTTCACCGGTGACCTGTTGATCGAGCCCAAGCCGCAGGAGCCGACCAAGCACCAGTACGATTACGACAGCGCCACGGTATTCGGCTTTCTCCAGCAGTACGGTCTGGAAAAGGAAATCAAGGTCAACATCGAAGCCAACCACGCGACCCTCGCCGGTCACAGCTTCCATCACGAAATCGCCACGGCTGCCTCGCTGGGGATTTTCGGCAGCATCGATGCCAACCGTGGCGATCCGCAGAACGGCTGGGACACCGACCAGTTCCCCAACAGCGTCGAGGAAATGACCCTGGCCACCTATGAAATCCTCAAGGCCGGCGGGTTCAAGAATGGCGGCTTCAATTTCGACTCCAAAGTGCGCCGTCAGAGTCTCGACGAGATCGACCTGTTCCACGGCCACGTCGGTGCTATGGACGTCCTCGCCCTGTCGCTGGAACGCGCCGCTGCGATGATTGAGAACGATCACCTGCAAACCCTCAAGGACCAACGCTACGCCGGCTGGCGTCAGCCGTTCGGGCAAGCGGTCATGGCGGGCGACTTCAATCTCGAGTCTTTGGCCGAGCACGCGTTCACCAACGAGTTGAACCCGCAAGCCGTCAGTGGCCGTCAGGAAATGCTGGAAAACATCGTCAATCGCTACCTCTATCGCTGATCGCCAAGGAGCGCTGCCGACGCCACGACGCTGTGACAATTGCACGACAATTCTGTGCCTGCGGCGTCGGCAGATTCTCTACAGTTCTACCAGCCCGATTCATCGTCAGGCCGTGTCTTTCCAACAAAAATAAAAGGACGCACCACCATGAAGAACTTGAAACGTACGCTGTTGGCCAGTGCTCTGGCGTTGTTGGCCCTGCCGGTAATGGCTGACGCTACCCACCCGAAAATCGGTTTCTCCATTGATGACCTGCGTCTGGAACGCTGGTCGCGCGATCGCGATTACTTCGTCGCGGCGGCGGAAAAAATGGACGCCAAGGTCTTTGTACAATCAGCCGATGCCAACGAGCAGAAGCAGATTTCGCAGATCGAAAACCTCATCTCTCGCCGCGTCGACGTGATCGTCATCGTGCCGTTCAACGCCACCGTGTTGACCAACGCCGTGGCCGAGGCGAAGAAGGCCGGGATCAAAGTGGTGTCTTATGACCGGCTGATCCTCAACGCCGACGTCGACGCCTACATTTCCTTCGATAACGAAAAGGTCGGTGAGATGCAGGCCGGTGGCGTGCTGAAGGCCGCGCCCAAGGGCAATTACTTTCTGTTAGGTGGTGCGCCCACCGACAACAACGCCAAGATCCTCCGTGAAGGCCAGATGAAAGTGCTGCAACCGGCCATCGACAAGGGCGATATCAAGATCGTCGGCCAACAGTGGGTCAAGGAGTGGAACCCGACCGAAGCGCTGAGCATCGTTGAAAACGCCCTGACCCGGAACAACAACAAAATCGACGGCATCGTCGCCTCCAACGACGCCACCGCCGGCGGCGCGATTCAGGCATTGGCGGCGCAGCAACTGGCCGGCAAAGTGCCGATTTCCGGTCAGGACGCCGACCTCGCAGCCGTCAAACGAGTGATCGCCGGCACGCAAACCATGACCGTGTACAAGCCGCTGAAACTCATCGCTTCCGAGGCAGCCAAGCTCTCCGTGCAACTGGCGCGCAACGAGAAACCGGCCTACACCTCGCAGTACGACAACGGCAGCAAAAAAGTCGACACCATCCTGCTCACGCCAACCCCGCTGACCAAGGACAACATCGACTTGCTCGAACAGGACGGTTTCTACACCAAGGCGCAGATCGCCGGGCAGTGATCCGGACGGTTTGTCCGAAACCCTTGTAGGAGTGAGCCTGCTCGCGATGGCGGCGGGTCAGCCAGCCGAGCAGTATCTGAACTGACGCTATCGCGAGCAGGCTCACTCCTACAGGTCTGGTGTTTGAGTCCTTGGTATACGAGCCTTTTCCATGTCCGACTATCTGCTGCAAATGAACGGCATCGTCAAAACCTTCGGCGGTGTCAAAGCGCTCAACGGCATCGACATCAAGGTCAGGCCCGGTGAATGCGTGGGCCTGTGTGGCGAGAATGGCGCCGGCAAGTCGACGCTGATGAAGATCCTCTCGGCGGTCTATCCCCATGGCACCTGGGACGGTGAAATCCTCTGGGACGGGCAACCGCTCAGGGCGCAATCGATCAGCGAAACCGAAACCGCCGGCATCGTCATCATTCATCAGGAACTGACCCTGGTTCCCGACCTGTCGGTGGCCGAGAACATCTTCATGGGCCATGAGCTGACGCTGCCCGGCGGGCGCATGAACTACCCGGCAATGATCCACCGTGCCGAAGCCTTGATGCGTGAGCTGAAAGTGCCGGACATGAATGTCTCGCTGCCGGTTTCGCAATACGGCGGCGGTTATCAGCAACTGGTGGAAATCGCCAAGGCGCTGAACAAACAGGCGCGTCTGCTGATCCTCGATGAGCCTTCCTCCGCCTTGAGCCGTTCGGAAATCGAGGTGCTGCTGGACATCATCCGCGACCTTAAGGCCAAGGGTGTGGCCTGCGTTTATATCTCGCACAAGCTCGATGAAGTTGCCGCCGTGTGCGACACCATTTCGGTGATCCGCGACGGCAAACACATCGCCACCACCGCCATGGCCGACATGGACATCCCGCAGATCATCACGCAGATGGTCGGTCGCGAGATGAGCAACCTCTACCCCAGCGAGCCGCACGAGATTGGCGAGGTGATTTTCGAGGCGCGCCACATTACCTGCTACGACGTCGACAACCCCAAGCGCAAACGGGTCGACGACATTTCCTTCAGCCTCAAACGCGGCGAGATTCTCGGCATTGCCGGGCTGGTCGGTGCCGGCCGGACCGAACTGGTCACCGCACTGTTCGGTGCCTATCCCGGCCGCCATGAAGGCGAAGTCTGGCTGCACGGCCAACCGATCGACACGCGCACGCCGCTGAAAGCGATCCGCGCCGGCCTGTGCCTGGTGCCCGAGGATCGCAAGCGCCAGGGCATCATTCCCGACCTCGGTGTCGGCCAGAACATCACCCTCGCCGTACTCGAAAGCTATTCGAAAATGACCCGCATCGATGCCGAAGCCGAACTGGGCTGCATCGACCGGGAAATCTCCCGCCTGCATCTGAAGACCGCAAGTCCGTCCCTGCCGATCACCAGCCTCTCTGGCGGTAACCAGCAGAAAGCCGTACTTGCCAAGATGCTCCTGGCGAAACCGCGCGTGCTGATTCTCGACGAACCGACCCGAGGCGTGGACGTCGGCGCCAAGTATGAGATCTACAAGTTGATGGGCGCGCTGGCCGCCGAGGGCGTGTCGATCATCATGGTTTCGTCGGAACTGGCCGAAGTGCTCGGCGTGTCCGACCGCGTGCTGGTGATCGGCGAAGGCCAACTGCGCGGCGATTTCGTCAACCATGAACTGACCCAGGAACAGGTGCTCGCCGCCGCCCTCAGCCAGCCGGGCAGCCATAACAATAATGATCGGAAAACCGCGTAAATGAATCAGGTCAAACAACTGTTCACCCGCTACAAGATGCTCGCGCTGGTATTTGCCGTGGTGCTGATCTGGCTGTTCTTCAGCTGGCAGACCGAGGGCGGTTTCCTCACCCCGCGCAACCTCTCCAACCTGCTGCGGCAGATGTCGATTACCGGAATTCTCGCCTGCGGCATGGTGCTGGTGATCATCAGCGGCGAGATCGATTTGTCGGTCGGCTCATTGCTCGGCCTGCTCGGTGGACTCGCGGCGATCCTCGACGTGGTCTATCACATTCCGCTGCTGGCGAATCTGAGTCTGGTAGCCCTGTGCGGGTTGGTCATCGGGCTTGCCAACGGCTACATGGCTGCGTATCTGCGCATACCGTCATTTATCGTCGGCCTCGGTGGCATGCTCGCGTTTCGCGGCATTCTGCTGGGGATCACCGGCGGCACTACCATCGCCCCGGTATCGCCGGAGCTGGTGTATGTCGGCCAGGGTTATCTGCCCCACGCGATCGGCACCGGCCTGGGTATTGTGCTGTTCGTGCTGACGATTTTTCTGACCTGGAGACAGCGCCGCAACCGCGCCCTGCATGGCCTGGCGGCGCATTCGCTGGTGCGTGATGTTGTGCGCGTGCTGGTGATCGGCGCGGTGCTGGCCGGCTTCGTCCAGACCCTCAACAGCTATGACGGCATTCCGGTGCCGGTCCTGCTGTTGCTGATTCTGCTCGGCGTGTTCAGCTACGTCACCAGCCAGACCGTGTTCGGCCGCCGGGTCTATTCGGTCGGCAGCAACATGGAAGCGACGCGCCTGTCCGGGATCAACGTGCAGGCGGTCAAGCTGTGGATCTTCGGCATCATGGGCGTGATGTGCGCCCTAGCCGGCGTGGTCAACACCGCACGCCTCGCAGCGGGCTCACCGTCGGCCGGGAGCATGGGCGAACTCGACGCCATCGCCGCCTGCTTCATCGGCGGCACCTCCATGCGCGGCGGCTCCGGCACCGTCTACGGCGCCCTCCTCGGCGCATTGGTGATCACCAGCCTGGATAACGGCATGTCGATGCTCGACGTCGACAGTTACTGGCAGATGATCGTCAAGGGCAGCATTCTGGTGCTCGCGGTCTGGGTGGATGTGAGCACGCGCACGGCGCGGCGTTGAAACGTTGCAGGTGAGTTGGTAAAACGCCAATGAGGCCTGATCACAGGCCTCACTTTTTCCTATCAACGGCGTGAACTGTCTCTTGCGACTGGCTTAAGCGTGCTTTTCTGCGTTGAAACCATCGGCGTTTTCAAACACCCCCATGAAGCCCGGAACAGTGGCCTCACGCGCCCAATCACGCTGCAGTTCGCAATACATCTGCACCCGGCTGATCAGTTTTGCCCCGGCCTGTTCCATCCGCCGCAACGCGGCTTCATGCGCGGCAACCGAGGTACCACCGACCGCATCGACCGGCACGTAGACTTCATAACCTTCCTGGATCGCATCCAGCACCGGGAAGGTCAGGCACGCCTCAGTCCACAGCGCGGTCATGATCAATTTGCGTCGGCCCATGGCCTTGACCGCTTGTTTGAACTCGACGTCTTCCCAGCTGTTGATCGAAGTGCGGTCGTAGGTCGGCAGATGCCCCAGCACATCCTGCAATGGCTGAATTGGCGGCTTGTTGCGCCCGGTCGCAACGTTGACCGTCGAGTGCACGATGGGCAGGTTGTAGTTGACGGCCGCCTTGGCCACGCTGGTGATGTTGAACACCAACTCATCGCGCGGCATGGAGCGGATCGAGGACACCTGGATCGGTTGGTAGTCGATGATGATCAGCGCCGCGTTTTCCGGCGACAGGAGTTGATCGGTGAGCGGGTTGCGGATCTTTTCGCTTGTCATGTGTTGCTCCTGCTTCTAGTTGTCTTTTTACGCGTAGCGAAGCGTGAGAGTCCGCTTGATGGCTTGGCGGGCGCTCACTGCTTTCGCTGGCGCGGGAGGATCACTTCATTCCGGAGCACGGCCGTTGGCCGAGTTGTCCGGAAGCAGGATTGTGCTGTTGCGGGACTCGTCGCAGTAGTAGCATCGCGTGCGTTGCTGTGTCGCACTTTGAGGAACGCCGATTTGGATATCGAAGAGCTGCAAACCTTTGTAGAGGTCGCTGATGCGGGCGGTATATCGTCTGCCGCGATCCGGCTGGGCGTGTCCAAATCGATCGTCAGCCGCAGGCTCGCGAGGCTGGAAACGGAGTTGGGCATTCAATTGCTGGCGCGCACGACACGTGGCGCGGCGCTTACCGAGGCCGGAACAACCTTTCGCGAGCATGCCGCCCGGGTCTGTGCCGAAATCGACCTGGCGAAGGAAACGATATTGCCTTCCGGCGCTCTCCGTGGGCGTTTGAGAATCGCCGCGCCGCTATCCTTCGGGCCGACTCACTTCGCGCCCATGCTCGCGGAAATGGCTCGTCGTCATCCGCAGCTGCAAATACAGACCTGCTACAGCGATCGCTTCGTTGACCTGATTGCCGAAGGTTATGACTGTGCGATCCGCGTTGGCTATCTACCCGACTCCAACCTGATCGCCAGAGGCATCGGGCCGATTTTCACCAAACTCGTCGCCAGCCCCGATTACCTAAAAGCCCACGGCGAACCCGAATCGCCGCAGGCGCTGGGCGACCACGAGGCGCTGATGCAAGCGACCGAAACGTGGCAATTCATGGATGGCGACAAGGTTATCTCGGTGCGTCCGCAAGGCCGCTTCAAGGCGGACAACGGGGTGGCGCTGGTCGCGGCGGCAAGAGCGGGTCTGGGTGTCGCCTATCTGCCGGATTGCCTGACTTATGAACATGTCATCTCCGGTGCGCTGGTGCCGATCATGACTCGATTCCCACCGCCGCCCGCCGGCGCCTACGTGGTCCGCCCACCCGGGCCGCATCCGGCGCGCAAGATTCACGCCCTGGCCGAACTGTTGATTGAATCGTTCGGCCAGTCACCCCATTTCGCCAAGCCTGTATCTGTGTGATACCCACCTCGGAAGAAGGACCTGTCCGATGCCAACACCTGTGCTCCATCTCTTGTGCGGCAAAATCGCTGCCGGAAAATCCACGCTGGCCCGATCATTACAGGCTGAACACTCAGCCATCCTGCTCAGCGAAGATCACTGGCTGGCCAGGCTTTACCCTGAGCAGATCAATTCGGTTGCCGACTACGTCCGCCATGCGAAGCAGATCCGTCAGGTTCTCGGCCCGCTGGTAACGGACATGCTCGCTGCGGGAGTTGCCGTGGTGCTGGATTTCCCGGCCAACACCCCGACCGACCGGCAATGGCTGCGCGGCCTCGCAGACGCGGCGCAGGTTGCTCATCGGCTGCACTACCTCGAAGTCGACGATGACACCTGCCGGCGCCGACTGCATCAGCGCAATGCACGCGCCGAACATGAGTTCGCGGCGACCGACGCCGAATTCGATCTGATCACCAGCTACTTTCGTGCCCCGGATGTTTCGGAGGGGTTGGTCGTTGAAGTTCATCGACTTCAGACCTGAAGGTGTCGGCTCGCTAATCAGGCAGTCATTTCCCGATTGATCGCAACCATCTGCTCGCGGGTGAACTCACTGTTTGGCGCCATGAATCGGGCCATCAAGGCATCACGGTTCAGCGGCGCGCGGGCCTTGTCGGCAGCTTCGAGCGCCTGCTTCAGTTCCGGCAAGGTCAGTTCGGTGCAGTAAGCCGGGGTCCCGGGTTGTTGACGCCATGAGTCCTGAAGGCTGCCCGCAGCGAGCGCGGTGAATCCGCTTTCTTCGACCAGATCCTGCGCGATCGCCTCGGCACGCACATCATCGCCGGCGACTGGCAAGGCGATGCGAGTTGCGGATTCAGCAGGTTGACCTTGATCGGCCAGCGTAGCGGCGAGTACGGCATTCCACGCTTTGATCAGCGGGCGGCCGATCTGCTCGCTGACCCAGACGCTCTCAGGTTTGCCCTCGTCCACTGCCTTGATCACCCCGTCACGCTGCGGATAGTAATTGGAGGTGTCGATGACCACGACTTGCTCGGGAACCTGGCTCAGCGTCTGCTTCAGATCAGGGTATTTGGCGAAGGGAATCGACAGGATGATCACATCGACGTCGGACACCGCCTGCTCTTTGGTGACAGCCTTGGCACCGACTTCGTCAGCAAGCGCCTGAATGCTTTGCGGGTCTTTCGAGTTGGCCAGTTTGACCTGATGACCGCACGCAGCCAGCTTGCGCGCCAGCGTCGCGCCGATGTGGCCGGCGCCGATGATTCCGATGTTCATTTCAATACCCTCTCTGATACGTGTGTTATCGCCCTGTGGAGCGCGCGTTTGTCTTCAGTCATGGCTCAGTCAGCCGCCGGATGGGCAAGCGCATCCAGCGTCAGACGCAGCGCCTCAATCCCCTGCTCATCAAGCTGGCAGGCCGTCTTGATTTTGCCGGTGATGGCTCTGATGTCGTCTTCCATAGCCCGGCTTTCGGGCGTCAGGTCGATCAGCACGCGGCGCTCATCTGCCGGATCGCGCTTGCGCGTGACCAACCCGGCGCTTTCCAGCCGTTTGAGCAGCGGCGTGATGGTTCCGGCGTCCATCGCCAGGTAAGTACCGAGTTCGCCCACAGACAATGGAGCGCCATCCAGAAGCTGCAGGATCACCAGGTACTGCGGAAAGGTTAAGCCCAGCGGTTCCAGATACGGCTTGTGCAAACGCACGACCCGATTGGCGGCGGCGTAGAGGGAAAACGACAGCTGCGTTCCCACTTGGTTTCGGTTCGAGCTCATTTCATAGTTCGCTATTGTATAGTGCACTATATATTTCATGAGAACGATTCGAGTGTCAACCTAGGCAACCCAATACGGTATCGATCAGTGCCTCTGTCAGCGATCCGGATCGCCAACAGAGGAACACCGCACGCTTGGCGAATTACTTGTGCACCAGCAGCGACTTGCGCGCTGCCTTGTCCTGCTTCATGGCGGCGATTTCCCGCTCGCACGCTTCGACATCGAACGACTTGTCCCATTTGGCGATGGCGATGGTGCCTATGCCGTTACCGATCAGGTTGGTCACGGCTCGCGCCTCGTTGAGGAAGCGGTCGATGCCCAGCAGCAACACCAGGCCCACCAGCGGTATCGAGTGAATGGTGGTGAGGGTGGCCGCGAGTGTCACAAAACCTGCTCCCGCCACTCCGGCCGAGCCCTTGGACGTGAGTAGAAATACGCCGAGCAGAATCATCTGATCCATGAAGGTCAGCGGCGTATTGGTCGCCTGGGCAATGAAAATCGCCGCCATGGTCAGGTAGATGCAGGTGCCGTCTGCGTTGAAGGTGTAGCCCGTCGGCAGGACCATGCCGACCACTGATTTCTTGCAGCCGAGCTTTTCCAGTTTGACCATCATTCGCGGCAGTACCGCTTCGGTCGAGCAGGTGCCCAGGGTGATCAGAATTTCATCCTTGAAGTAGCGCAGAAACTGCATCAACGGCATGCCCGACCATCGCGCCACCGCACCCAGCACCACAACAATGAAAATCAACGTGGTGATGTACAGCGCGACCAGCAACTGCCCCAGCGACAGCAAAGTGCCGATCCCATATTTGCCGATGGTGAACGCCATGCCAGCTCCGGCACCCAGCGGCGCCAGGCGCATGACCATCGCCACGATCTTGAACAGGCCTTGCAGGAACAGGTCGATGGTGTTGATCAGCGGCTTGCTGGTTTCGCCCATTTGCACCAAGGCGACGCCCATCAGCACCGACAACAGAATCACCTGCAGCATGACGCCGTTGGAGAAGGCGCCGAGGAAGGTGTGCGGAATGATATTGAGGAAAAATTCGACGAGACCGCCCTGCTCGCTCGCCGCCTGGCTGTATTTGTTGACAGCACTGCCATCGAGTGTGCCGGCGTTGATGTTCATGCCGGCGCCGGGCTTGACCACGTTGACTACGATCAGGCCGACCACCAGAGCGATGGTGGAAAGAATCTCGAAGTAGATCAGCGCTTTCACACCGATGCGACCGACCTCCTTGATACTGCCCATCTTGGCGATACCGACCACCACCGTGCCGAAAATGATCGGCGCCAGGAGCATTTTGATCAGCTTGATGAAACCGTCGGCGAACGGCTGCAGCTTGGCGCCGATGTCCGGCACGAAGTAACCGATGGCAGCACCAATGACGATGCCGATCAGCACCTGCACATAGAGCTGGCTATACCAGCGCGATTTTGAAGTTTCCACGGAAGCACCTCATTTTATTGTTGTGGTGGGCATGTGGCTTTGGCGTCGAGGATGACGCTTGAAAGTGCGGCCTCGGCAAACGAGGCCGCAGATGAAACTGAATCAGCCCTCGCCCAATTCACGCATGACGGCATACAGCGCAGACTTGGCTTCGAAGCCGACACCCGGGATCTCCGGCAGCCCGACATAGCCGTTCTCCACGCGGATACCGTCGGCAAAACCACCGAAGGGCTGGAACACGTCCGGGTACGATTCGTTGCCGCCCAAGTGCAGACCGGCGGCAATGTTCAGCGACATCTGGTGACCGCCATGCGGCACGACACGACGCGAAGACCAACCCAGCTCTTCCATGACTTTGAGGGTGCGCATGTACTCGACGAGCCCGTAGGACAGCGCGCAGTCGAATTGCAGGTAGTCGCGGTCAGGACGCATGCCGCCGTGGCGCAACAGGTTGCGGGCATCCTGGTGAGAGAACAGGTTTTCGCCGGTGGCCATCGGCAGTTCGTAGTGATTGGCCAGCTCGGCCTGGAGCGCGTAATCCAGCGGGTCGCCGACTTCTTCGTACCAGAACAGGTTGTACTTCTTGATCGCTTCGGCATACGCGATACCGGTCTGCAGATCGAAGCGGCCGTTGGCGTCGACCGCCAGGCGCTGGCCGTCGCCCACCACCTCCAGCACCGCTTCGATGCGGCGGATATCTTCGTCCAGCGGCACCGCGCCGATCTTCATCTTGACCACGTCGTAGCCACGATCCAGATAGCCCTGCATTTCGGCCTTGAGTTTGCTCTGGTCCTTGCCCGGGTAGTAATAGCCACCCGCCGCATACACCCAGACCTTGTCATCGGCCACGCCATCGCGATAACGATCGGCAAGCAGGCGATACAGCGGTTTGCCTTCGATCTTCGCCACCGCGTCCCACACCGCCATGTCGATGGTGCCGACCGCTACCGAACGCTCGCCATGCCCGCCGGGTTTTTCGTTGGTCATCAGGGTTTTCCAGATGGCGAACGGATCGAGGTTATTGTTCTCATGATCGATCAGGGTTTCCGGGTCGGCTTCGGTGATCCGCGCCAGAAAGCGATCGCGCATCAACGCGCCCTGACCGTAGCGACCATTGGAGTTGAAGCCGTAACCGATGACCGGTTTACCGTCGCGAATCACGTCGGTTACAACGGCGACGACCGAGCAGGTCATCTTCGAAAAGTCGATGTAGGCATTGGCGATCGGGGAAGCGATGGAGACGGTTTTTTCACGGATATCGACGATACGCATGACGGGTTCCTCTTGTTGTGGTGGCCCAACGTTATGCTTTGCGACGACGCCCGCCCAATGCTATTAATGCCGCGCCCTATGCACAGGAGGCATTGCCCTTGGAACTGGTTTGGCTTGAGGATTTTTCCGCGCTGGCCGAGTACGGCAGCTTTGTCCGGGCCGCTGAAGCGCGCCATGTGACGCAGCCGGCGTTCAGTCGCCGAGTGCGCTCGCTGGAGAACTGGATGGGCGTAGAACTGTTCGTGCGCACCCCGCAAGGCGCGACGTTGACCGAGGCCGGCAGGCAGATTTTGCCCAGTGCTCAGGAAGCGGCCAGACGCCTGTACCGCATGCGTTCCGAAGCCCAGGAAGTGGCGGGCATGGCGGCAAAAACCTTGCAGTTCGCGGCCACTCATTCGCTGTCATTCACCTTCTTCCCGCGCTGGTTGCGCAGTGCCGAAAGGGGTGCGCCGATCGATGCGGTTCGCCTGCATTCCGACAGCATGGCCGTGTGCGAACAGATGCTGATTCATGGCCAGGTGCAGTTCCTGCTGTGCCATCGCCACCCTGACGTACCGCCGTTGCTGGCACCTGATCAGTTCATTGGCAAGAAGGTCGGCGAGGATGTACTCATGCCGCTGGCGAGCGCTTCGGCGCAATTCGGCACTTCGCCCGAAACCCTCCCCTATCTGGCCTACACCCACGAATCGGGCCTGGGCCGAATCGTCGCCCACAGGCTGCACGGCAAGGCTGATTATCTGCATTTGAAACCGCTGTTCAGCAGCCACTTGGCGGCAGTGCTGATGTCGATGGCGCTGGAAAGCAAAGGCGTGGCCTGGCTGCCGAAAAGCCTGACCGAGCAGGAAATGGCCGATGGGCGTCTGGTCAGGGCACTGGATGAAAGTTGGGACATTCCATTGGAAATCCATCTGACTCGCCCGACGGCACCGATCAGTCATTCGGCCGAGGAATTCTGGGCGAAGCTGGGGGATTGATCCGACCGGGCTGAAGCGCGATGGCGGTGCACAGGCGTGACGAGCGCAGGCGAAATGTTGTGTCTGGGTACGACTGGGTTACGGCGGCGCGGCAGCCCCTCACCCCAGCCCTCTCCCGAGGGAGAGGGAGCCGATTTGGGTGCTGTTCAAATCCTGCGTTCGGCTCGGTTGCAAAGGGTCGGCGTGTTTCGGTCATTTATTGTGGTTCGGCTTGAATGAAGCGCTGTGCTTGACGCGGCAACCCACCCCACCCCTCTCCCGAGGGAGAGGGAGCCGATTTGGGCGCTGTTCAAATCCTGCGTTCGGCTCGGTATTTCAGGTCGGCGTACCGCTACTGAACACCTCGGTCAGTCCCCTCTCCCTCCGGGAGAGGGTTAGGGTGAGGGGCTTTTGGCCTTTGACTCGATTCATGCCACCGTGAGCCCCGTCCATTGCTCCGAAACCGTCCAGAGTCGCTCCGCCAACCCGGCATCCGCCGCCCATTTCGCAACACCCTTGCGACCTGTTTCAGGGCCATTGATCGGCGCAACATTGCAGTCTTCGCAATACACACCACCCAAATCCGCAAGCACTCCACTGGTCGCACACCACAACCCGGTAGCGGCGCCCTGCTCGACAGTTTTCAAACCGTTGTGCGGATCCAGCCGTGGCCGACCCTGTTCATCCAGCGCATCGAAGGCGGCGAGTTCCGCCGTGCTCAAGTGCCGTGCCAGATCCGTGAGAATCTGCCCCGGATGCAATGAAAATGCGCGAACGCCATGGCTGCGTCCACGCTGATCGAGGGCGATGGCAAACAAGGCATTGGCGGTTTTCGACTGGCCATAGGCGAGCCATTTGTCATAAGGCCGCCGCAGGAAATCGATGTCGTCAAACTCCACCCCGGCAATCTGATGCCCGCGTGAAGACACCGACAGCACCCGCGCCTGCCCAGACTTGACCAGCACCGGCCAGAGGCCGCAGGTCAGGCGATAGTGGCCCAGATGATTGGTCGCGAACTGGCTCTCGTGGCCGTCGGCATCGCGCAGCAACGGCGCGGCCATGACTCCGGCGCAGTTGATCAGCAACGACACTGGCTGACCCGCGCTGACCAGACTTCGGCTGAACCCCGCCACCGACTCGGCCTGCATCAGATCCATGGGCATTACCCTGACGCCGTCAATCCCGGTCAATGCCGCCTCTGCCCGCGCGGTATCTCTGGCCGGCACAATGACCTGCGCCCCGGCCGCAGCGAGGCTTTTCACCGTCAGCAGACCCAGGCCGGAATACCCGCCCGTGACCACGGCAAGGTGCCCGCGCAGGTCGATGCCGGCCATGACTTCGGCCGCTGTGCTGGCGGCGTTGAACGGTGATTGCACAGGTAGTTGAAGGGTAGCCATGGGCGTAATCCTGAGTGAGCTATCGAAGGCCTTCATTCTTGGCTAAGCTCTGCGGACGAACCAGTCTGATAAATCCAGGTTTCTGTCGTGATCATCCAAAATCCTGCTGGCGATCCACTCTCTGCCGTATTGGCGCTCTCTGAACTGCGCGCAGCCTGTTCGGTTCGTTTGCAGGCGGGAGGCATCTGGGCGCTGCGCTTTCAACCCATCGAACTGAAATTCAATGTCGTGCGACGAGGCGAATGCTGGCTGCGCATGCAGGGTCTGCCGGCGCAGTTGCTGCAGGCCGGCGACTGTTTTGTGGTATCGCGCACGCCGTTCATTCTCGCCAGCGGCGTCGATGTCGAAGCGGTGAATGCAGCGGATGTTTTCGCCCATGACGGTGCCTCGGCGACGTTCGGCATCGGCGAGGGAGTCGAGTTGCTGGGAGGCAGCGTGTCGTTGTCGGGTCCAGGCGCGACGGAGCTGCTTGAGGTGCTGCCAACCTCGCTGATCATTCGCGCCGAGACCGCGGGTGCTTCGTCGTTCGGCTGGCTGCTCGATGAACTGGGCCGCGAATGGCCTTCGCAGCAGGCCGGCTCGCAGGCAATGTGCAACGATCTGCTGCGGCTGATCTTCATCCATGCGCTGCGTCATCACATCAACAGCGCCGATGCCGAACAACTGGCCTGGCTGGGCGGGCTGCGGGAGCCAGCGATTGCCGGCGTGTTGCGCGCCATTCACGCGGCTCCGGAACAACCCTGGCGACTGACTCAAATGGCCGAAATAGCCTGCATGTCGCGATCGGGTTTCGCTGCGCTGTTCAAGACACGCATGGGCCTGGCACCGGTCGAATACGCCACACGCTGGCGGATGCGCGTGGCCGCGTTTCGCTTGCGCAATGGTCGGGACAATGTGGCGACTGTCGCCGCTTCGCTGGGCTATTTGTCCGACGCGGCTTTTGGCGCCGCCTTCCGCCGGGTGCATGGAATATCGCCGGGGCAATACCGCCGCGATCCGTCGCTATAGAACAAGCGCCGGTTGATCAGGGTTATGATCGCGACAACCGCCGCCAAGGACATGCCTGCCATGAAAACCCGCCCTACCCCCGCGCCATTGCTCAAGCCCGGCGAAACCGTGGTGCTGTTCGACGGCGTGTGCAAGCTCTGCAACGGCTGGGCGCGCTTTCTGATACGCCATGATCAACAGCGCCGCGTGCGTCTCGCGGCGGTGCAATCGCCCGAGGGCCAGGCCTTGCTCGCGTGGGCAGGTTTGCCGCTGGATGAGTTCGACACCATGGCGGTGATTCGCGACCGGCATTACTGGGAGCGTTCCGATGCGTTTCTCGAAGTGGTCGGGCAATTGCCGGGGCGCTGGCAGCCACTGAAACTGCTGCGGATACTCCCACGCGGGCTGCGCGACTGGGCTTATGATCGCATCGCCCTGAATCGCTATCGGCTGTTCGGCAAGTACGACACCTGCCTGCTACCAACAGCGGATCATGAAAGCCGTTTTCTAAAGGCCCACGGCTGATCCGATCAGTTGCAGCGGCGTCATCTTCGTCACCATCATCAGCACGATGACAAACATTCCGGCGAACCCGGCGATGCCCATCCAGAACCACCAGCGGTACGTGCTCGCGTAGCGATCATCCAGAAGCTGGCCACCCTCGCCCGCGCTCAACGCCATGCTCTGCAAACGCTTTTGCAAGACCAGCACCGGCAGCCACAGCGCGCCCACACAGAAGAAAATGATCAGCGAAGTCAGCAGCCATTCAGTGCTCATCGACAGCCCCGAAAGGCGCATCAGCAGATAGCCGGTGATGACCTGCACAAACCCCGCCGGCGTGGTGATCCACGTATCAAAGCGCACCACCATCCGTGCGACATGGGCGATCACTTGCGGGTTGCCGCTGCGGCTGGCGGCGATCAGGTAGAGGTAGGAGCCCATGCCGAAACCAAAGAGGAAAATCGCCGCGATTACATGCAGGTATTTCAGACAGAGATAGAGCATCTCAACGCTGCCCTTCGGCGAACTGCACCGACAGACTCAGATTGGCGGGATCGTTGATCGCCGTCAGATATTCCTCGACGCTGATCTCGCCAACGCACGGCCGCGCGCCGGCCTGCGGTACATAACCCCGGGCCATTTTGCAGGCGAGGGCGACGGCGGCGCAGCTGGGGATTTCCGGGCCTTTGTCATTCAGCGCGGTGAGTTGCGCGGTCATGCTCAGCGGCTGGCCGTCGACACCAGTGCCGCGAACATCGATGTACATCGCGCTTTTGCCATCACCGAAACGCTCGAACCACGTGCCCAGTCGATGCAGGCGCGCCGCCCAGCGCCGATGATCGCGCACCAGACCGAAGCGCAAGGCCTGCGCCAGCCAGGCGTTGGCGACACCGCCGAGTTTCAGGCCGGCGCCGGCCTTGAAGCGCAGCGTCTGTGCTCCATAGCGGCGGGCGAAAATATCCATGTCCGGCACATCGACATTGGCCAGCACCCGCGTGCCCAGTTGCGGCATGCTGCGCAGGGTCAGATCGAGCCAGCCCAATACTTCGTGAGTCTGGCCATTCTCCAACTGCCTGATCGGTTTGCCGGCATAAGCGAGCACGCCTTCGACCGTGGACAGCCCAGGCATCTTCGCCGAAGAAGAAATGCCATGCTCGATCGAATCGATCCGTGCAAAACGCGAGCGCTGCTGATCGATGATCGCCGAAGACAAGGTCGGCACCGAGCTGCAGCCGCTGAGCAGCGCCACCCCAGCCTCCTTGGCGCGGGCGTCAAGCACATCGATGCCGTTGACGAAGGTGCGGCAGTCAGCCAGATCGCAATAATTCACACCGGCGCTGATGCAGCTTTCCGCAACCGCGTAGGACTGCCCCTGAAACGGCCCGCCGGTGTGCACGACCAATTGAATGTTCAGCTCGCGCAACGCCGATTGAAACCCCGCGCCCAGCGCATCGCCGCACCAGCCTTGGCTGGTACGGCCCGATTGCGCTTGCAGCTCTTCGACCTTGCGCTGCAACTTGCGCGCATCGCGGCCCGACAACACCAACTCAATCTCTGGCATCTGCGCCAGATGCCGACAAACGATACTGCCGAAATTGCCGTAACCACCGACGACCATCACCCTGAATCCCATTGCCCTGTCCCTGTTCCAGCCTAAACATGTGGCGCAGAGAATATAGGCCGCAGCGGCACTCAGAAATTTATTTTGAAACCCAGCATTGCGTCATAGCCATGGCTGTCGCCATCAAAGCCCTGCCGATAACCGGCGGACGCGGTCAATGTAGTGCGTTGGTTGGCCTGATAATCGACCCCGAGATTGACCTCGCCCCACGTGCCCTGAATGTCCGACTCGAACGGGATGTAACCCGACTCAGAGGAAAATTCAGTCTTCGGCTGGCCTTTGAATTCATGCCAGACGCTGGGCCGAATCCACGCGTTGGTGCGCCGTGCGGTTTTGTCGACGCCCTCGGTTTCCCAGTCCCTGGCGATGCGCACGCCGGCGCGGCCAACCAGCGAATCGACGTCCTTGAAACGCACCTTGGCGCCGGCGTCGTCGCTGCTGTCCAGGTCGACGTAGCTGTAGATAGCCTGCAATTGCGGCTCGACATACCAGTTTTTATCGAACTCATAGGGATAGCCGTTTTCCAGCGAGGCGGTGTAGCCCCAGCCACGGGTTTTCAGTTTTTCCAGGTCATTGGGCTTGGCTTCGATGTCGAAGCGATTGACCTGCACCACGCCGTCCAGATACCAGCCGGACGGGCCGAAGTGCGTCCAGTAGGCGCCGACACCGTAGGCACGCAGCGTGTCTTCGCCGGCGGCGCGGCGCGTGTAATGGCTGACGCCGGCATTGATGGTGCCCGCCGACAGCGACAGGCCCGCCTGTTCGTGACTGCCATCGGCGCGGACTTTGCGATAGAGGTCGGTGCCGACCTGGAATGCGGTCAGGTCGTAGTTGTATTCCGGGGTATTGCCCAAGGCGTTTTTGCGATCGCCGTCCTGTTTGCCGCTGCGATAAATCACCCGGCCCCAGCCCATCGATGGCGCCAACGTCGACTCATCTTGTTTGGGCAACGGCTCGCCACGGTTCAGGCGTTCTTCGCCAACCCGTTCGTGAAGTGTGTCGACCATGGTCCGGCCGTAAACCAGCGCCAGCGCGGGCACGGCGCCGTAGAGCGACACCTCGGGCCGATAATTGGGTACCGGCGCCGGGCCGGGATCGGGGGCTGGATCAGGGCCCGGGCCGGGTGGACCGGGTGGAGCCGGCGGGCTCGGCGGTGTCAGCGCATCCGAACGCAAGAACCAGGTATCCCGGGCGCTGCCATCCTCGGCGCCTTGTTGCAGACGATATTCATACGGCCCGGCGACCACACGGCGGGCGAGGCGGAAGGCGTTGGCGTCGCTCGCGGCTTCGGTTTTATTCAGCAACTCGACCACAGCAATGCCATTGCCCTGGGTCAGATCGCCCTGCCCACCGACATTGCGCACGACGACACCGGTGGCGCCGCCGCTGGCGGTTGCCGTCGAGTCCACCACCAGCAAGTCGGACAGGCTATTGGTTCCGCCGCCGTTGAGCGTGGTGTTGAGCAGCACCCGCCCGCCGTTCGAGACAAATACCCCGCCGCCATCGGTGCCAGCGCTGTCGGCGCCACTGATCAGCAAGACATTGCCGACCGTGCTGCCGCCCGCCGCCAGATCCAGCGTGCCGCTGTTGCTGAAACGACTGACGCCGAGTATCTGCCCCTGCACGGCGCCGCCCGGTGTCGGCGCGTTGGCGCTTTGCCCCAACGGCAGATAAGCGCCGCTGCTGCTGAAGTTGACGATGCCGCTGGCCGGTTGCGCCGCCAGTTGAATCAGGCCGCTGTTGTCGATGCTGCTGGAGCCGGCCGTGCCGAGGTTGCTTATGGCGACGTTCCAGCTGTCGCGAATGCCGCTGCCAGTGCTGTCGAAGAAGTCGCGCAGAATCCATGTGCCGCTGTTGGCGATTGTGCTACTGGCGCTGACGGCACTCACTGAGCCGGTGATCTGCCCGGTGTTGTTCAACGCGAAGGTGCTGCCCGGCGTGGTCGCATCGGCGCGCACCGCCGAATCGCTGAGTGCACCGATGGCTCCGGCGTTGGTCAGGGTTTGCGTGGCGCCGCCCAGGGCAACCCCGCTGCTGTCGGCCCAGCCACCTTGCAGGCTCGCACTGTTGCTGACGCTGACGTTGCCGCCCTCGGTCAGCGCATCAATGGCCGAGGAGCCGGTCCCGCGTGCGCTGATCGCGCCGCTGTTGCTCACCGTCACATCCGCCGCGCCGCTGGCCTGGGCGACAATGCCCTGACTGTTGCTGGCCCCGAGCGTCTGGATCGCCCCGGTGTTGACGATGTTCTGTGCGCCACTGACCGACAGCGTGCGAACGCCACGCTGCTGATCGCCACGCGCGACCAGTTCACCGCTGTTGCTGATATTGATCGTGCCGAGGCCGCTGCCGCCGTTGAAGGCGTTACCGGCCAGCAGCGCCGCGCCCGCGCCGTTGACGTCGATCAGCGGGCCGGTGAAGCGGATGCCGACATCGCCGCCGAGGGTCAGCGCTTGGATCCCGAACGCACCGATACCGCTGCCATCGCCTGCTCCGGCGTCCGAATGGGTGATGATCGTGCCGCCAGCATCGACGTTCACCGTGCCGGTGGGTAACTGCGTCGAAGCGTAGATGCCGTTGCCATTGCTGTGCAGGGTTTCGATGCGATCGCCGCGATAGTTGACCTGAACGTTGCCACCGGTCGAGTCCACACGGATGCCGCCGGCGCCGAAGCCGCTGGCAAACAGGTCGCCGGAATAATCGATCAGAACGTTATTGCGCTCGGCACTGACGAGGATTGCGTAGGCGCGGGTGGTGTCGGGGCTACCGAAGACATTGATGTTGCCGCTGCCGGTGACGCTGGCATCGCCGGTTCCGCGCTTGATGATGTAGATCGCCCGCGAGCCGGCGGTATTGGCGGTGCTGCCAACGTTGAGTTCGGCGTTGTTTTCGATACTGATCGAACCGGTCGCGCCGACGTTGTCATTGGCGTAGATGCCGTGAGCAGCGCCACCGGTGGTGGTGATTGCGCCGTTATTGACGATGGCGATGCTGCCGACTGTCGAGAACGAACGAATGCCGAATCCGTTCAAGCCATTGGTGCTGATCGTCCCGTTATTCGTCAGGCTGGTGTTGCCGCTGCCGCCCTCGGTGAAGATCCCGAAAGCGTTCATGCCGACACTCTGCACGTTGGCCGCGCTGACCACGGTAGTGTTGCCACTGACTGCGCGGGTGTGCACGCCGGCGTGGTTGCCGATGCCAGCGGTCGGCAAGGTTTCATCACCGATCGGCGGCCCGGCGGAGAGCGCATCGTCGTTGTTGACCAGAATGCTCACCCCGGCGCCGACATTGACGTTGGTCGCGCCGCTGCCAGTGGCCTTGGTCCAGATGCCGTTGCCACCGAGCAAGGTGATCTGACCGCTGCCCTGATGGTTGAGGTTGATCACCCCGCCGCCGCTGCCATTGATGTCGATGCCGTCGTGCTCGTTGCCGACCACGGTGTTGAGGATATTCAGGGTGGTGCCAGGGGTGACCGAGAACGTCGACGAACCTGTGCCGGCGTTGGTGATTGCCAGAGCGTCCAGCCCGTTGCCACCGACATTGACCGTATTGGTTCCACCATCGAGCGTCAGGCTGGCATTGCCGCTGCTGCCGATCACGTTGGCGAACACGGCATTGGCCGCCGTCGGCGGTGTGCTGTTGATCGTGGTACCGCTGAGGCTCAGCGTCGAGTTGGCGTTGTTGCCTCTGCTCAACAGCGAAGAACCAGCGGTGGTGGTTATGGTCGTGCCGGGTTGGGTGGCGATGGACGCGTCGACACCGGCAGCGGGAAGGCAGGTTTGCGAAACGCTATAAGCCCCGGCCGCCAGTGGCCCGCAAGCGGCCTGTGCGTCACTCAACAGCAGGGCATTGGCCATGCCGACCAGCAAGGCGCTGCGCATGAGGCGCGGGGTGCCATGCCCATGAATACCGTCCATTGAAAACCTCCCTGTCTCACGCTGAATGCCTGCGTAAACTGTGGGAGCGAGCCTGCTCGCGAAAGCGGTGTGCCAGTTTCAAATGATGGCGCCTGACACTGCGTTTTCGCGAGCAGGCTCGCTCCCACAGGAACGTGCGGTGTCCGCGCTAACAACTCTAGTCGGTATTTTCAGGCGAGCGCCGCCGGGCAAAAAGAATGAACCCAACGCCCCTCTCGTCGCCTAACGCACAGACCATCAGGAGTTAAGCCTATGCAAATCGAAACCGTGTGGATCGTGTTGGCGGTCATTCTCGTGCTGATCGAGCTTTGGGCCATCAACCGGGTGCGCAAAAGCCAGGGGAAATCCAGTAGTAAAGGCGTGTGGATCGTGCTGATCGTGTTCGTGCCGCTGTTCGGCCTGATCGCCTGGGCACTGGCGGGACCCAAGCATGTCGGGCGGATTTCGCCTTCACAGGCCAACCGCTGAAGCACGAGCGCAGGCCTGTCTCAAGCATCATCCACAGCCCGGCATTTGCCGGGCTTGTTATATGCAATGTCCGCCGAGCGGATATCTTGCAGGCTGCACGAAGGCGTTCTGCCTGCTTCTGCGCCAGCCCTTGATTTACACGGGTTGCGCTTTATCGCCGAGTTGGCATGAGTCCTGCGATAGCCTCTTACTGAATACACAGCAGCGCAAAAAAAAGAACGCTGTGTTCAATCCGTGAAAAGCAGAGGCGACAAAAAATGAATGCCATCGACCTTCTCAAAGCCGACCATGAAAAAGTCAAAGCCATCCTCAGCCAACTGAGTGAATCCACCGACCGTGCGCTGAAAAAACGCGCCGAGTTGCTGGGCAAACTGGAAATGGAAATCACCATCCATACTCGCCTGGAAGAGGAAATCCTGTATCCCGCGTTCAAGGAAGCCGGCAGCAAGGAAGAAGACATCATGTACTACGAAGCCAAGGAAGAGCACCGCACCGTGGATTCGCTGGTGCTGCCTGATCTGAAAGAGACGGATCCAGGCACCCCGGAATTTGCCGGCCGGGTCAAAGTGGTCAAGGAACTGCTGGAACACCACATCAAAGAGGAAGAAGAAGAGATGTTCCCCAAAGCGCAGAAGCTGCTGGGCAAGGCCAAGCTCGAGGAACTGGGCGCACAAATGGAAGCCATGAAGGCGAGCCACAAAAAGCAAATGGCGGCCAACAACATCGCCGCGTAAAGCGCTGAAGTTACCGAGGCCCGGCAGCAATGCCGGGCTTTTTTCTGTGCCGCCTACACTGGATTTCCTATATAGGCGCAATCCCTGTAGGAGTGAGCCTGCTCGCGATAGCGTCAGGTCAGCCAGAGCATCTATGACTGACACTCCGCTTTCGCGAGCAGGCTCACTCCTACAGGGACGGGGGTGGCGCTGAAGGCTGGGGTGTTCAAACGGCCCAAGGTGGCGCCGGATCGAATTTCGCTTCGATCCATTCCTTGAACGCCACCACTGCCGCCGCTGGAAACCGCGATGAAGGTCTGACCAGATAGACCCCTCCCGCCGAATCCAGCTGCCAGTCGGGCAGTACCTGGATCAACCGCCCTGCCGCCAGATCGCGGCTCATCAGCCAGTCGCCGGCACCGAGTATGCCGGCGTCGGCGCGGGCGGCGGCGAGGAGGGATTCGCTGTCGCTGGCGGTCAGGTTGCCGCGTGGCGTGATGGTCTGCAGTTCATCGCCGCGATGCAGGCGCCACAACGGGAACGACGCCAGCCCGCTGAAGCGCAGGCAATTGTGCTGCAATAAATCCTGCGGTGTTTGCGGCATGCCGTGCGCCTCGATGTAGGCTGGCGATGCGCAGAGAATCCGGCGATGGTCACTGAGCTTTTTCGCGATCAGCCGATTGTCGTCCAGTTCGCCGATGCGGATGGCCGCGTCGAAGCCTTGCTCAATGATATCGACGAGGCCTTCGCTGTAATCGGCGACCACTGAGACGTGCGGATGGGCCTTGAGAAACTCCGGCAACATCGGCCCCAGCCACAGGCGCCCCATCGCAGCCGGCAAGGCCAGACGCAACGTGCCGCGCACTTCGCTGGCGCCCTGCACCGCTTGTTGCTGCGCCTCGTTCATCAGCTCGACGGCTGCGCGCAGGCGTTGTTCGAGTTGCAGGCCGGGCTCGGTGATGCGCACGTGTCGCGTCGAGCGCTCGACCAGCCGCACACCCAGACGTTTTTCCATCGCAGCAAGGCGCTTGGAAACGATGGTCGGATGGCGCTGCAACAAACGCCCCGCCGCGACGAACGAGCCTTGTGCGGCGACGGCGAGAAAGGCAGCGATCTCATCGCTGTGCGGATTGCTCAGAACATCCAGATTCATGGTTTTAGAATGATCGCCCCTGATGACCGCCCCGACTCCAGATCGGCATGCGCTTGTGCCGCGTCGGCCAGTGGATAACGCGCACGGATCTGCGGCGTGATGATACTGGCAGCAACAGCGGCCAACACATCTTGCGCACGTTCCTGGTATTCGGCTGTTGTAGCGGTATGCGCTGCCAGCGATGGACGGGTTAGGAACAGCGAGCCCTTGGCATTCAGGGTGGCGATTTCCACCGCTGCCGGCGCGCCGGTCTGCGCGCCAAACGAGACCATCAGCCCACGTGGACGCAAGCTGTCCAGCGACGCCTGAAAAGACACCCGGCCAATCGGGTCATACACCACGTCGACCTTGCGCCCCTCGGTGATACGCATCACATCGGCGGCGAGGGTCTCGGCATTGAACACCAGCACTTCGTCACAGCCCGACGCGCGAGCCTTGTCGACACTGGCCTGTTTCGACACCACACCGATCACCGTCGCGCCAAGGTGTTTGGCCCACGGCACCATGATTTCCCCCAGACCACCTGCGACGCCATAAAGCAACATTGTCGTGCCCGGCCCGACCGGGTAAGTCGCTTTCAGCAGGTATTGCGCGGTGATGCCCTTGAACAGCACCGCTGCCGCGTCTTCGAACGACAGTTCATCGGGGATTTTCACCAGACGCTCCGCCGGAAACAGCCGCGCCGAGGCGTAGCCGCCCAAAGGACCGGTAGCATAAGCGACCCGATCACCGACCCGCACATTGCTCACGCCGGCGCCGACAGCCGCGACCCGCCCCGCGCCCTCCAGACCCAGCCCCGACGGCAATGCCACCGGCACCGCGCCTTTGCGTTGGCTGACATCGAGGTAATTGACGCCCACCGCCTCTTGCTCCAGCCAGACTTCGCCAGGCCCGGGGGGTTGCTCGCTGACCGTTTGCAGTTGCAGGACGTCCGGAGCGCCAGTTTCGGTGAAGCGGATTGCGTTGACCATGTTCATCTCCGTCCAGTCATTAACCGTTGAGCTCACTGTGAAAGCTTAGGTTCAGATGAACAAGCCGGGTTGGATGCAGTTCATTGCTGCACATCATGCAGCTATCCGATCATAAAAAAGGAGCGGCACTGATGCCACTCCCCATGGAAACGCTAATCGAACGCGCCGTTGAGCACCTCGTAGATCAACCCGGTGGCCAGCGCAACGAGGATCAGGTCGGTGCCCACCTGTTGCCATTCGTAGCCGTCATAGTGAGGCAAATGGCCAAGCAGGCGCCCGTCCAGCTTCTTGGCAATACCCGGTGGCAGCGGCTTGCCACGCGCCAGATTCTTTTGAATGCCCGGCGGCAGCGGCGGCCCCGGATTCCAGTATTCGCCGCGATAGCCGCCGACGATGCCGAGAATATTGCCGCGATCAACGCTCGGCCCGCCGCCGCGATTGCCGGAGGATGGCTGGCCTTTGTTGCCATTGCCCTGAGCGCCCCCACCCGGTTTCCCGTGATCCTGCATGTTCTGCGGCTTACCCTTGCCATTGCCCTGGCCACCTTGACCACCCTGGCCCTTGCCATTGCCGGGGTCGGCCAGTGCAGTCGTGCTGCCCACCACCAGCGCGAGGCAGGACAATGCGGCGATCAATCTGCGAGCTTTTCTCATGGACGGTTCCTTCGGTTCGCGCGGCTTTTGGTTCTGAAGCAATGTGCTCAGCTTAGTGGATTTCCCCTTGCTGACCACTCGGCCTTGCGTCAGGATTCCCGTCCTTTCCACCCGCGATCGAAAATTCATGAATCGTCAAAAGAAGCTGCAGCAGTTGTTCAAGGAAAAGGCCAAAAAGGCCAACGCCAAACTGGCGCCGAAAAAGCCCAAGTACATCTGCAAGGCTGATCGCCTGAAGCTGGAAGCCGAAGCCGCGCAGGCGCAGGTCGAGAACGTCGAAAGCTGAGTCAGGCTTTCTGCCGCGACGTCAGCCACGTCATCAGCGCCGCCAGCACCAGCAATGCCGCGCTGGCGAAGAAGGTCAGCCGATAGCCGCTGCCGTCGAACAGCAGACCACCAACGGTCGACCCCGAAGCGATCGACAACTGCACCACCGCCACCATCAGCCCCCCGCCCGCTTCGGCATCGTCGGGCAGCGTGCGCGCCAGCCACGACCACCAGCCGACCGGCGCGGCGGTCGCGATCAATCCCCACAAGCCCAGCAACACGAAGGCCGCGACCAGCGAACTACCCAGCCCGATCAGCGCCACGGCGATCACCGCCATCAACAGTGGGATGGCGATCAGCACGCGATACAGGCCTTTGTTCAGCACCGAACCGATGACCACGGTGCCGATGAACCCGGCCACACCAATGACCAGCAAAATCATCGACAGCACTGAAACGTCGACCCGGGTCACGGTTTCGAGAAACGGCCGCAGGTAAGTGAACAGAACGAACTGGCCCATGAAGAACAGACCTGCGCCGAGCATGCCGAAGGCCACCCGGCGGCTTTTGAACAACGCGAAGACATTGCCCGCGCTGGCTTTGCGTGGCGCGGCAGGGAGCGCAGGCAAGCTGATCCACTGCCAGAGCAGCGCAATGAGCGCCACCGGTATCAGGCAGAAAAACGCCCCGCGCCAGCCAATCACGCTACCGAGATAACTGCCCAACGGCGCCGCCACGACGGTCGCCAGGGCGTTGCCGCTGTTAAAAATCGCCAGTGCCTTGGGCACGCTGGCGGACGGCACCAGACGCATGGCCAGCGCCGCCGACATCGACCAGAAGCCGCCAATGACCACGCCGATCAATGCGCGACCGATCATGTACACCGTGTAGTTGGGCGCCAGTCCGACCACTAGCCCGGACGCGCACATCAGCGCCGTCAACAGCAGCAACAGATTTTTGCGATCCATCGAACCAGCGAGCCTGGCGATCGTCAGGCTGGTCAGCACCGCGAACGCGCCGGAGATGGCGATGCCGTAGCCGGCTAGGCCTTCGCTGATGTGCAGGTCCGTCGCCATCGGCGTGAGCAGACTGACCGGCATGAACTCGGAAGCGATCAGCGCGAAGACACACAACGTCATCGCGAAAACGCCGCTCCAGTAAGCCGGTTGCTCGCCAGCGGTGGAGGCGTCCATGGACTGGGCTGTCGGGTTATCGATTACTTGGGCCGTCATGCAGAACCTGTTTTGGAAAAGACTTGATCGGAGCAATTTTTGCCCCGCTACTCAGGCTGCAAAGCTTGACGGATTGCGGTTAACTTGATTAGTAGCGGTAATCTTCATGTGCTTTTGAGATAAATTCAGCAATGAGTAACGCAAAAATCAACGACCTGCAGGCCTTTCTGGCGGTGGCGCAGGAGCAGAGCTTCACCAAAGCCGCCGCCCGTCTCGGCGTCACGCCGTCTGCGTTGAGCCATACCGTCCGCGCGCTGGAGCAGCGCTTGGGTATTCGCCTGCTGGCCCGGACCACGCGCAATGTTTCGCCGACCGAAGCGGGTGAGCGCCTGATGCGATCGATTGCGCCGCTGTTCGAGCAGATCAGCGCCGAACTCGAGGCCTTGGGCGAATTGCGCGACAAGCCCAGCGGCACGCTGCGGATTTCTTGCACGGACGATCAGATTGAATTGTGCATTCGGCCGATGCTCGCCGGGTTCCTGAAGGACTACCCGGACATCACGCTGGAGTTCTACGTCGATTACGGATTCACCAATGTGGTCAAGGAGCGCTTCGACGCCGGGATTCGTCTCGGTGAATCGATCAGCAAAGACATGATCGCGGTGCGCATCGGCCCGGACTGGCGCCTGGCGGTGGTCGCCGCGCCCGATTACTTCGCGCGCCACCCGGCACCCGTCACGCCGCATCAGTTGATGGAGCACACCTGCATCAACATCCGCCATCAACCGGCCGGCGCGATTTACGCCTGGGAGTTTGCGCACAAGGGCCAGGATTTCAGCGTCAAGGTCGACGGGCAATTGGTGTTCAACAGCATCATGCATGTACTCAATGCCGCCGTGGATGGCATCGGCGTGGCGTACGTGCCCGAGCAATTGGTCGCACCGTATCTGGCGGACGGCCGATTGGTGGAAGTCCTGGAAGAGTGGTGCCCGACGTTTCAGGGTTACCACCTGTATTACCCGAACCGGCGCCAGGGCTCGGCAGCGTTCGCAGCGTTTGTCGAAGCACTGAAGCTGAACACCGCTCCCCTGTAGGAGTGAGCCTGCTCGCGATTGCGTCCGGTCAGACAACCCTGCATCGCCTGACACGCTGCTATCGCGAGCAGGCTCACTCCTACAAGGATCGGGGCAGATCGATAATCCTCTTCGCCACTCTTACCCCTGTGGGAGCGAGCCTGCTCGCGAAGAGGCCAGATCAGATACATCCACGTTGAATGACACACCGCTATCGCGAGCAGGCTCGCTCCCACAAGGATCGGGGCAGATCGACCATCTTCTTCGCCACTCATCCCCCTGTAGGAGTGAGCCTGCTCGCGATTGCGTCCGGTCAGACAACCCTGCATCGCCTGACACGCTGCTATCGCGAGCAGGCTCACTCCTACAAGGATCGGGGCAGATCGACAATCTTCTTCGCCACTCATACCCCTGTAGGAGTGAGCCTGCTCGCGATAGCGCCGTACCGAATCACCGCCGCCCAACAAAAAGGGAGGCCTGTTACAGGCCTCCCTTGGTCTTTCACCTTCAGGATGTACCCAGCCCCTGCGACAGATCCGAGGACGACGGCCGCGCCGGATCCGGTCTGGTTTCACCCTCGGTCTGCTCGGTGGTCCGGGTCACCGTGTCGCGCACCGCTTCATAACCTTCCTGCGCTTTCTGCTTGGCCTTGTCGACCATGCCGGCGCTGGTGCGGCCCATGTAGCGCTGCTCAGTGGAGGTGGTCGGCAACGCCGCGCCGAGCAACGCACCGAGCGCGACTCCAGCGGCAGCCACCATCAGCGGTTGCTCTTTGAGCAGGTGACTGAACTGTTGGCCGAGCACTTGCGAATTGCGCGACAAGCGGTCACTGGCGTCATGCATCGCATGGCTCAGATTTTCCTTGGCTGCACCGACATTTTCACCGAGGTGGCTGGCCTTGCCTTTCAGCGTCTGGTACCCGTCCTTCAGCGAGTCGGTGGTCGAGTGCAGATGCGCGCGCGCACTGTCGACGCCGTCGGCCAAACCATCGGCCCACTCGCCGGCCTTGTCCTGATCCGGTCCGCTGCGATAGGTCGGTTGCGGCACGGGCGGGCGATTCTGGCTGATCATCAGCCAGAGCAGGCCCACCGATGTCAGCACCGCCGGCACCGGGTTATTGCGCACGCTGGTGCCGAGGTTGGTGAAGAACGTCGAGCCATTGCTCTGCATCATCCCCCAGGCCTGATCAATCATCTGCCCGGGGGTGAATTTGCTCTCCAGTTGATCGACGATATTGCCGATGCTCGCGCGTTGCGCATCGATTTCGCGCTCGATCTGTTCCGGGCTTTTTTCCGCTTCGATATCCAGTTCGCTTTTCATGAGACTTTCCTCCGCAGCGCTTCCTGATCCTTGTTCAAGGCGTCGAGGGTGCGATCAGGTTTGAAGTGAGACGGCTCGAATTGCTTTTTCCCGGATTGCAGCATGGCGAAGCCGATGATCATTACCACCACGCCAACGATCAACGCGGCCAGCCACGGCGCCATGAACAGGCTCAAGCCATAGACCGCCGACATCAGCAGAATGATGAAGCCGGCGAGGAACACAATCGCACCGCCGGCCACCGCGCCGATGCCAGCCTTCAGCGTGCTGAGGCTGTTGTGCAATTCGGCTTTGGCCAGCGCCAATTCCTTGGTGAACAACGCCGGTACTTCGCGGGACAGCTGCCGCAACAAGCCCACCACCGAAGCATCATCCGTTTGGCCGAGGGGCCTTGCCCCGCTCAGATCAGATTCATCTCTGTTCATCACAGTTCTCCTTTGGCGTCGGGTGCATGCGGTACGGAAGCCGCTGCGAAATCAGAGGGGTGATCATGCTCATTAGGTGAGGTGGGAGTGATGCCAGTGGCCAGTCCCGGATTGGTTGGGGACGAGGACGGCACTGACGATTCATAGGGTCGCTGCGCACCGTAATCGCCTGATGGTGGCGTCGAAGTCGTGCCTGCCGCTGGATCGTGTTCGGCGCTGACAGTTGCCGCCGCAGCCGTGCCTGCCTTGAGAAACCGCGACAGGCCGAAACCGATGGCAATGCTGCCGGCGATAAACAGGCCCGGATTGTTGCGCGCCAGATCCGCCGCATCGTGCAGCAACTGTTCGGCACTCTTGCCGCGCAGATT
The DNA here is from genome assembly GCF_001297215.1 of Pseudomonas sp. RIT-PI-o. Classification (NCBI taxonomy): domain Bacteria; kingdom Pseudomonadati; phylum Pseudomonadota; class Gammaproteobacteria; order Pseudomonadales; family Pseudomonadaceae; genus Pseudomonas; species Pseudomonas sp. RIT-PI-o. The sequence continues at coordinate 401,070 of NZ_LHPA01000011.1, forward strand.
GTCCGCCAGCCCGGTCATGGATTCCGCCATGTCGTTGATGTAATCGGACATGCCTAACGTGTCTTTGTCCTGCAGTTCCGAAACGAAGCTTTTCGCGCCTTGCGCCAACGCTTCGATCTGCTCGGCCGCCGTGTCGCGATACTGACCGAATTGCGCATCGGCCTGTTCGCGCGCGCCGCCCAATGCTTCGCTGACGTTGTCTTTCAGATGATCGAAACCTTGCTCAGGCTTGCCGTTTGGATCACCTGATTCATACCCTGCCCTGCTGTCTGACGTATTCATGTCGCCCCTCGCCTTCTCACTGAAAACGCAAAAACGGGACTACACGGCAACAATGCCTCGAGCCCCCACATAGATGAGGACGGAGCGGCTTGCGCGAGAGTTCAAAGAGGTTGATGAGCGTGCAACGTATGGCCGGGATCACCGACGAAAGGTTGCGCCTTGAGAGATTGCGTTGAGCTTCTGCGCCTGTCTGCGGTCAAGACATGGCACGGGGGTTCATCCTGATCACGCCAGTGAAACCCGCAACGCCGCCGATAGATGGCAGAATCCCCCTACCCTGATCACTTCGGAGACCGCAATGCTTCGCCTGTTCGAACAAAGGCTCGACCCTTTCCCACCCGATGAGGCGCCGCCACCGCCAGTCGGCCTCATGCGATTCCTGTGGGCCTGCACCCGAGGCGCACGCGGTTACATCCTTGCCTTTGCGTTGCTCAGCGCCAGCGTGTCGATCTACGAGGCGTGGCTGTTTTCCTTCCTCGGGCAAGTGGTGGATCTGCTTTCGACCTGGCAATCCGGGGGCGCCGCCGGTGCCGAGGAAAGCCGCGTATTGTGGGGCATCGGCATTGTGCTGGTGGTCAGCATTGGCCTGGTGGCGCTGCGCACCATGGTCCAGCACCAGATCCTCGCGATCAATCTGCCGCTGCGGCTGCGCTGGGACTTCCATCGGCTGATGCTGCGGCAAAGCCTGTCGTTCTTCTCCGATGAATTCTCCGGCCGGGTCACCACCAAAGTCATGCAAACCGCGTTGTCGGTGCGTGAAGTGCTGTTCACCCTGATCGAAATCCTCCCCGGCATCGGCGTCTACTTCATCGCCATCATTGCGCTGGCCGGTGGCTTTGCGCTGAAGCTGATGCTGCCGTTTCTGGCGTGGATCGTTCTGTTCGGGCTGGCAATGGTGTATTTCGTCCCGCGTCTGGGCAAGGTCGGCCAGGAGCAGGCCGATGCACGCTCGTCGATGACCGGACGGATTGCCGACGCCTACACCAACATCACCACGGTCAAACTGTTCTCGCACTCCAAGCGTGAGGCGCATTTTGCTCGCGCGGCGATGGAAGATTTCAAGCTCACCGGCTTCCGCCAGATGCGTCTGGTCAGCCAGTTCGAAATCGTCAACCAGGCGCTGGTGGTCGCGCTGATTCTCGGTGCCGGTGGTTATGCGTTGTGGCTGTGGCATCAGGGCGAGGTCGGCACCGGTGCTGTTGCGGCGATCACTGCGATGGCGTTGCGCATCAATGGCATGTCGCACTGGATCATGTGGCAGATGACCTCACTGTTCGAAAACATCGGCACCGTGCAGGACGGCATGGCGACCCTGACCAGTGGCCCGAAAGTCCAGGACGCGCCGGATGCCAAAGTGCTGGAGCCGGCCGGCGGCGAAGTGGTTTTCGACAATGTCAGCTTCAATTACAACGGCGAGCGCCAGGTGCTCGACGGCCTGACGCTGCACATTCGCCCCGGCGAAAAAATCGGCCTGGTTGGCCGCTCCGGTGCGGGCAAGTCGACGCTGATCAACCTGCTGCTGCGTTTCTATGACGTCGATCGCGGCGAGATTCGCATCGATGGGCAGAACATCGCCAAGGTCACGCAGGACAGCCTGCGCAGTGTGATCGGCATGGTCACTCAGGATACGTCGCTGCTGCACCGCTCGATTCGCGACAACATCGCCTACGGTCGACCGGACGCCACCGACGCGGACATCCACCGCGCCGCGGTGAACGCCCAGGCCGATGGTTTCATCAGCCAGTTGAGCGACAAGCAGGGCCACAGCGGCTACGACACGCTGGTCGGCGAACGCGGCATCAAACTCTCCGGCGGCCAGCGCCAACGCATCGCCATCGCCCGGGTGATGCTGAAGAACGCGCCGATCCTGCTGCTCGACGAAGCCACCAGCGCGCTGGATTCCGAAGTCGAAGTGGCGATCCAGGAAAGCCTCGACGAAATGATGCAGGGCAAAACCGTGATCGCCATCGCCCACCGCTTGTCGACCATCGCGGCAATGGACCGCCTGATCGTCATGGACGAAGGCCGCATCATCGAACAAGGCACCCACGCGCAATTGCTTGAGAAGAACGGCACCTACGCGCGGCTGTGGCAGCACCAGAGCGGCGGGTTCCTCGGTGAGGATCGCGGTTTGGTTGAGGTGATGGAGGAGTAATCAGGCTGGAGGGCCGGAGCCGGCCCTTCATCGATTCGCCTACAGGGTGAAGAGGCTGTCGGCATCCACCGGAAGCTTGACGCAAAATACGGTTCCGCCTGGCAGATCAGAGCTCACCTCAATGGAGCCGGCATGCGAGGCGACGATTTCCGAGGCGATAAACAGGCCGAGTCCAAGCCCAGCGACGGGCCCGTGATCCACCACGGAGCGCTGAGAGAAACGCCCCATTGGGTTGAAAATGAACGGCAGTACATCCTCCGGGATCGGCTCACCGCCGTTGTGTACCGTAAAGACCGCACCCTCCTCCAACGCCTGCAACTCGACCGTGACCGGAAACTGATTGTCGCCGTGGGTCACCGCATTGCTGATGATGTTGGAAAAGACCTGTTCCATTCTGGCGCCATCGAACGCTCCCATCACCGGCTGCTTCGCCTCGAACACAACGTTGGCCTGCGGGTGAAAGGCGCGGATTTCCTCGATAACCCGCTCGCACAAGGGGCTGAGATCGATAAGGGCTTTTTTCACCGGAATGCCCGGGCCCATCTGGCACCGCGTGAGATCGAGCAGGTCGCCAACGATCTGAGTGGCGCGCTGCACGCTGGCGTAGATCTGCCGGGCCACTTTGCCGGTATGCGGGTCGGTGGATTCCGTACGGCGCAACCTGTCGGCACCGAGCAGAATCGCCCCCAGCGGCGTGCGCAAGTCGTGGCCGAGAATTCCCAGAAACACATTGCGCGAAGCCTCAACCGCGCGTGAATAGCTGGCAATCGACTCCGCCAGCGCCTGATCGATGGCTTCGTGAAAACGCGTCATGTCGTCGACATTCACCGATTTGCCATCCTTGACCTGACGCAGCCACTGGCTCAGCACACTGGTGCGTAGCGCGCGGTATTCGGAAACCATCTGATCAATGGTGAAACCGGCCATCAATCGCGTCACCGCGTGGGTTTCCGCAGCCGTTTCTTCATCGTCGCGCGGCGCTTGGCCCTGGGCTTTGGCGATTTGTTCGCTCATGGTCTGCTTGGTCCGCAGATCGATGACAATGGCGCGCAACATCTGCTCGGCGTGATCGCGCAGCGCGACGTTATCGAGCTCCACCCCCGGCGTCTCGATGGTGCGGGCGAAATCTTCCCAGGCCTGCAGGATCGGCTCTAGGTTTTCGAGAATGAAATCTGGCAGGCGCATGGCTGTAGTCCATAGAGGAAATCCATCTGCGCCGGCAGGCGAGCCGGCGCAGACAGTGAAAGAACAAACTCAGGAGTACAGAAGGTACGGCTGACCTCGTGCAGCCTACCATCAATGCGGTGGTTCAACGCCGGAGGAAAATCGGCAACAGCCGCTTGTGACGAAAGCCATCAGAACACTTGACTACCTGTGCTTGCGCTGCTGCCCGGAACGCTCAAGTCGCCATCCGGAAAAGCACCACCCTCAATGTGGTAGACCTTCGGTTCTGCGGAAAAATAATCCTCCAGCCCCAGCATGAACCGCTGGTGGTCGTCACTCTCCTCAAACCCCGGCGAGTGATCCTCAAGCGAGCGCCAGCGCACGATCAAATTGAATTGCTCGGGCGTTTCGATACCTTGCGCCAGCAAGTGCCCGCCGTATCCCTTGGCGCGGGTGAGCAGCGGTTCGACTTCGGCAAATGCGCGTCGGAAGGCTTCAGTCTGTTGCGGGTGAACGGGCAGGACAGCGATTTCATAAACCATGACGTTTCTCCAGAATGAGTTGAACGCGTTCAGACGATGAGCGAAGGCTCAACGGCGATGGCGATTTTTCCTATGAGTCCGTTGTTGGCACTCTCCAGTCTTGCGTGGGCGAGCGGGATGTCGGCGAGCGAATAGACGGCGCCAACATGCGGCCGCAGCTGGCCGCGCTCGACCAGCGCGGTCAGTTCATCGAGCTTGCCGCGGTTCTGCCGGGTAAAGACGAAGTGATAGCTGGCGTTCTTGCCCCAGGCCTGGACGAGGTTTTGTGGCTGCGCGATGTCGACGATCGAGACAACGCGGCCAAGCTGGGCGAGCGCGTCGGCACTGCGAGACAGGGTATCGCCACCGATGGTGTCGAACACCACATCAACGCCATGCCCGGCGGTTTCGCGCATGATCGCTTCAACGTAATCCTCTTGGGTGTAATCGATCACCACATCGGCGCCCAGGCTGCGGGCGAACTCGGCGTTGTCTTCGCGCACGGTGGTGAACACCCTGGCGCCCATGGCTTTCGCCACCTGAATCGCCACATGGCCGACACCGCCCGCGCCGCCGTGGATCAGAATGCTCTCGCCGACTCGCAGCACAGCGCGCACGGTCAGCGCTTCCCACACCGTACCGCCGACCAGACTCAGACTCGCCGCCTCGAGGTGACTCAGCGAGGAAGGCTTTCGGGCGATGATGCTTTCGGCTGCGACGTGGTACTCGGCATAACTGCCCTGCCCGTCGAATATCTGCGGGGTGTACCAGACTTCGTCGCCCGGCGCGAAGGCGCTGACGCCCGGCCCGACAGCTTCAACCACGCCCGATACGTCGTGACCGGTAATGGCTGGCAGCGGCACTAGATCGGGATAGTCACCGCGGCGCACCTGGTAATCCAGGGGATTGATGGAAGTGGCGTGCACCCGGACCAGCACCTGGCCCGCTTGCGGAACCGGTTTGGCAACGTCGCTCAGTTCGAACGAATCAGGACCGCCGAAAGATTTCAGAATCATCGCTTTCATGGGAACACCTCGTATCGATAAAGAGGGATATCGAGATTTATCGATATCCTGCGGTAAAAAAATTTACAGCTCTTTCCCTATGATCTCTGCAAGCGCGCTGATAGCAGCCTCATTGCGTTTGTAGTAGGTCCATTGACCGATGCGCCGCACTTCAACCAGCCCCACCCGCTGCAACGTGGCCAGATAACTCGACACCGTCGACTGCGACAGGCCGATGCCTTCCTGGATGCTGCTGACGCAGACACCCTCAACGAGAACGTCACCCTCATCCTGCGGGGGGAAGTTCTTGACGGGATCCTTCAGGCCTTCAAGGATCTTGAGGCGCGTCGGGTTCGAGAGGGCTTTGAAGATTTCGATCAGTTCCATGCGCCGAGGATATCGAGATTCTTAGATATGTCAATGCGCGATATTGAGGCGATTCGCAGTCGGCGACGGGCGGCAGGACATCAGGATCTGCGACCCGTCCGCCCTACTCACGTTGTGCTTCCCGGACTCATTCGTCAGCCATGTTTCACGAGATTCAATGCCGGCAACGGTCCGCCCGGGAATTGCGCAAGCACGCCCTGCTGCACACCGCCCAGATCGATGCCGTAAAAACCCAATCGGTCTATCAGCTCTGCAACCCTGGCTTTGCTGGCCGCATCCTCACCGGAATAAAACAGCACACGCTTGCCGCCCTCGGTGGTGGGATCGGTCAGCAGAGCCGCGAGCAAATGATTGAAGGCCTTGACCACGTGCGCGCCGGGCAGCATCTGCGCCAACAATTGTGAAGACGGCTGGCCGCCCAGATCGACCGGTTTGAACAATGGCGCCTCAATCGGGTTGTTGGCGTCGATCACGATACGCCCCTCCCAAGGCCCGAGATCGCGCACGGCATCGGGAATTTTCGACCAGTTCACCGCCAGAAAGACGATGTCCGCCTGACTCGCCTGCTGAGCAGTTACGGCTTGCGCGAGTGGGCCCAATTCGCCGACCAGATCGGCAAGGCTCTGCGGCCCACGACTGTTGGCCAGGCTGACCGAAAGGCCAGCGTTGACGAGCAACCGAGCGATGGCGGTGCCGATGGAGCCTGTACCAATGATGCTGATGTTCATGTCTGTTTCCTCAAGTAGTTGATGAGGCCATGAGACGCTTTTTGATCTTCCACCAGTAGTGGAAGACCAATAGAATCACTTTCAATCATTCGTTGAAGGTGCGCAGATGGAGACGTTAGGCAATTTGCTGTCATTCGTGCGCAGCGCCGAGGCGGGCAGCTTCTCTGCCGCCGCGCGACGCCTGGGCCTTACGCCCGCGGCGGTCAGCCGCAATGTCGCGCAACTGGAGGCCAACCTCGGCGTGCGTTTGTTCCAGCGCAGCACACGCAAACTCACCCTCACCGAGGCTGGAGAGCGCTTTCTGGCCAACGTCGGTTCGGGACTGGAAACCGTTCAGGCGGCAATCGCCGATGTCGCGGGCAACGCTGGCGAGCCTTCAGGCGTTCTGCGTCTGAACGCAGCGCCAGGGTTCGCTAGGGATTTTCTGTTGCCGCTGATGCCCGAGTTTCTTAAGCGATACCCCGCCGTAATCCCCGAATGGCACCTCGATAATCGCCAGGTCGATCTCATCGCGGATGGATTTGATGCGGCCATCGGCGGCGGCATCGAGCTGGCGCAGGGCGTGGTCGCCAGAGCCATCGCGCCGGCGCATCTGATTCTGGTGGCATCGAAGGAATATCTCTCGGGACACAAGCGCATCCGGCGCATTGAAGAGCTGTCGACGCTGGATCATCTGGCCATGCGCTCGGTACAGACCGGCAAGGTGCGCAGCTGGATGCTGCAAGGGCCCGATGGACAACGAGCACCGCTGGAGTTGGCGCCGCGCCTGTTGGTCAACGATCCGCAAGCGCTGTGTCAGTGCGCGCGGCTGGGATTGGGGGTTGCGCTGTTGGCAGTTCCGGATGTGCTGCCGTATCTGCAGGACGGCACGCTGGAGAGGGTATTGCCGGAGTGGTATGTCGATGCGGGGCAGATCTATTTGTATTTTTCCAGTCAGAAGCTGTTGCCGGCGAAAACCCGGGCTTTTGTGGATTTTCTGGTGGGTCAGGCTCGAGAGGATGGATGGGCGACTCGACTCGGCGCTCGGGCTTAGTAAACAAGTTATACGACCTCTTAAACTTAATCAGCATCATGCCTAAGCGCTTTATGAAGCCTTTCAAGCTTGCCGCTCCTGCTCGATTACGGTACAAATCGGGCAGTTGTACGACAACATAATAAAAACCTGAGCCACCCTGAGTGGCTATCATTTTTGAGATCTGCCATGTCCCGCCCTGAATTTGCCCCAACCGTACCGCCGCCCTTCCCTCGCTATCTCGCCGTGATCATTCTGTTGTGCATGGGTTGTGCGTTCGCCGGCAACCACGTCGCGGCGCGGGTGGCTTTTGATGACGGCGCGGGTGTGCTGCTGGCGATCCTGATGCGTTCTGGCGGGACCTTGCTGGTGCTGGCCATTCTGGTGCTGTGGCAACGGCAGAGTTTGCGTCTGCCAGCAGGCGCCTGGCGCTGGCAATTGTTGTTGGGCCTGCTGATTACCGCGCAGAGCCTGTGTCTGTACTCCGCTGTCGCACGGGTGCCGGTCGCTTTGGCGCTGCTGGTAGCCAACGTATTTCCGATCCTGCTCGCCTTGCTGACCTGGGTGTTGGGCGGGCCACGACCGAGCGCTCGAACCGCCATGTTGATGGGGTTGATCCTTGTCGGGCTGGTGTTTGTGCTGGATGTCCCCGGACGTCTGTCAGACAGCGCCAGCGTCGGCCCGGAATGGCTAATGGGCGTCGCACTCGCCTTCTGCGCCGCCAGCGTCTTCGCCTGCGCGCTGTGGATCACCGACCACAAACTGTCGCAAGTGCGCGGCTCGGTGCGCAGCCTGCTGACCATCTTCATCGTGTTCAGCAGCGTCAACCTTGCCGGAATGACCGGCGCCCTGCCCGGCGGACTCAACCTCCCCGCCACCTCAACCGGCTGGCTGGCCCTCGCCACGCTGGTCGTGCTGTACGGCACCGGTTTCATCGTCCTGTTCATCTCCGTGCCCCGACTGGACATGCCGCGCAACGCACCGGTGATGAATATCGAGCCACTGGCGACGTTGCTGATGGGCTGGATTGTGCTGGATCAGATGCTCAGCAGGGGGCAGATCGTAGGTGGCGTGATTGTGGTGAGCGGGATTGTTTTGCTGACGTATCGGAAAGCGGCGGTGAAGGTTGGGGTGAAGGCTGAGGTTTGAGGGTTGTGGTAGCGTGAGTTATAGGAGGACGCCCCGACTAGCGCTCCCCCTCGATGCCGGGCCAGCAGATCGAATTGGCTGCTTGAGTGGCAATTGCACTCCAAGGCACGCCACTTACCAACTACCGTACGGGATGCCGAACTTGTCGATATACCGTTTTGCCTTTTCACTCACCGGATAGGCATAGCGTCCTTGGTTCTTCCCTTGGCCAGGCCCCAACGGCTCAATCTCAGCCTTGGCTCTGGCTACTTTGACGGGACGGTGACAGGAATCGCGCACAAACACCTGCACCACGCCTCCGGGAGCCAGTCCCAAATAAATGGAGGCGCTATAGCTGGCTTGTTCATCCGGAGTTTCGGGGCACCTCTGATTAACCGATGCCAACATCAGCTGTCTGGCTTCTTCCGGTACGTCTATCCAGACGCGATATGTCTGTGATTCAGCGATAGATTGCCAGCGCACATAAATGCGCTTGGGCAAGTCGGCACCAATCACCGGTTTTGCAGCAGCGCCAACCGCATGCCAGCCTCGCGCGGACTCTTCACCGGTTTCCGGCTCACCGCCCGCTGCTGTTCCTGATCCGGTGCGCCTGAATAGCTTGCCGTTGATGTCTTCAACGGCGCTGTCTTCAACCCATACCTTCATGTAGTAGGGTTCGGTGAATGCGAGCTCCCATGAACCCGATCTGGGGTCGGAACCGGCGGACAGCGGATCAGCGGATTGGCAGCCTGACATAAACAGTGCAAGCAAGATGGTCACGAAAATCTTCATTACCAAAGCGTCCAGTCAGGTACGTGTGGATGTTGCACTCGGATGGAGTCTTGAGTTGGTGCGTTGATGTACACAGCTTTTATTCCGCTTCCGTCTGCTCGTCCTAATGGATGGTTCCAGTTGGCGGATGTGTGAATGTATTTCAATTTCAGCAACTCGTTCTCCTGCGGCGTGACGCTGTAGTTTCCAGCGAGAAATCTATCGCACATGGCTTGTAGCTCTGCCGGAATCGTTAAATCAGGAGTATCTGGAATGTCGTTGAAGCGAGCACCCTTTTCTTTAGCCAAGCGATGCATCAGCCGCAGGTAAACCCTGGACAGCATGCCGCTCACCGGGCGCTTAAGCTGAAGAGCAGCGTAAACACGCTTTTGATTACGACTGAGCCGATCTTGTGGTTCATCAGGGATGAATGAGGCTTCAGGCGTTACTATTTCCAGCATGTCTTTAGGCCAACCTTTGGCCACCCATTGGCTTTGTGCATCAAGTGCATCGCGATAGATTGAAGTCGCTTTGACGTCAGTGCTCAAGGACACAACGAGCGTTTGCATGGGGCTTACCAGTACACACTCTTGGGCGCTCTCGAGATAGCCTCCGCCGATATCCGAATGTACCCCGGGTAGCGTAATTTCCAAATGATCAGCTTTGACACGACTCAGCGCGAAGTTAGCCCTGCATTCATCGCGCGCTGATAGTTGGACGACATCGGTAAAGAAACGACGGTCGAGATAGAGTTTTATGCCGGTCGCGATTGGGCTCTTGATGTTTCCGAGATTGGACCAACCAGCTATCGACGGGACTGTGTCGAACAAGCCAATGAAGCCTATATCGATGTCGCCTTGGTATCGGTCGTTGAATTTTGGACTGAAAGCCCGTGGCAGGTTTCTTAGAACAGTGCCAAGTGGGCCGCGGCTAGTGCGGACGACCTCATTGGCAAAATGGCGCGCAGCAGCCGCGCCGCGACTGAAGCCAAACACATCAAATTTCAAAGATGTGATTTCACTGCCTGGATTATCGAACAGAGCTCGGCTGATCGCTTGTTGAATGCTCGGGAATGTGGATTCGACTCTGTTGGCTACACCGGTTTCTCCCCGACCAGTGCCTGCACCGAACTTGCTGTCTTCTTCGCCGGACCGCGTTCCGATACCCTCGACATAAACGACGCGAGAAGCGCTCTTATGAGCGCCCTCTCCTACTGCCCCAGGCATGGCGTCGTACAGGTCACTCAGCTTTTTCACATTGCTTACATCGTTACCATAACTACTGTCCGGATCACTCATGTAAGGATACAGCTAGCTGGAATGTCCTCCGGCGCAATCGGATGCTGAGCACCACACAACAACCCCGCAGCAGAGTTATTGGCATTGTTGCCCGTGCCATCAAAGAACACCCCGATCCTCAACGCGATGCCAATCTTCTCTGGCTCGCGCGCAGGCTCCTTCCCATGCTTCTCATACTCGGCCCAGTGCTGGGCGTGTATGTCGACGGGTTTGGCTTGTTCGTAGCGGTAGTTTTTCGGCGGGTTTGGAACGTAGCCACTCAATCCTTGATTCCTTGTTCTGATCCTTGAAGAACGGCCCGAAGGGTGACAGTCGGGGCCGGGTGGTGCAAGCCGTGGCGGTGTGCCAGCCATGGCACGACCGTGGGATGCGACGAGGTTTAGCTCTCGTCGCGTTGGGGGTTATTTGGCTATTTCGACTTTATCCAAAGCTTGGTTCACGGCGATTTCGCCGAGCATGACGACCTGGGCGATGCCCAGCAGGGTTTTGCGGCGCGGGTTGTCGAGCAGCGCGGCGAAGTCGTAGAGCATGGTGGTGGCCGAGCCGAGGGATTCGCTCGCGTTGGCCAGCAGAGATTCGGTGTCGTATTTCGGGTTGGCGAGGAACATCTGTTCCGGGATGTTGGTGCTGGCCAGTATGTCCGCCGGGCCGAGGTAGTGATCGAGGGCGCGTTCGGCGGCTTCGTGGAGTTTTTTCGAGGCGCTGGATTCGTAGGGCGATGCGGGGTCGGTGGCTGGCGGATTGGGTGTGACTTTGAACATGGTGAAACTCCTAGTTAGGAAAAGGAGCCTTCACAGTCGCTACCAAACGAAGGTGGCGGCCATACGCGGGTTGGTAGACCGGTAACTAGGAACCGGCACACCCTAAGGTGTCCTGCGCATGGCCACCATTGAGCAGAGACCTGAAGCAGGTCCGCGAACGGCGCGCGATGCGACTAGTTATGGCGGGCTACCAAACCCGATCGCTGTTCTGCAGCGACCGACAGACGATAGAACCCGCGACCTAGACGCACAAGTCGGCGGATTCTGGCGTAGTCGTAGGGAATGGCGCAAGGCGTTGTAGCCGTTTGCTTGTGTCTTGAATAACTGTTTAAACGGGCTGGGTGCTTTCTGTTTATGTGGTGGTGAATGGGCTGGGGTCATCGCGAGCAGGCTCACTCCTACAAGGATTGGGGGCTAGTCCAAGATCACTGGTGTTTGGGCCACCCAAGTCGCCTGGCAGCTCGCTGCCCTTGGGATATCAACCCTGCGTAACAAGCGTCAACCGCGGCCAAATCTCGAGCCATCTCTTCGACTGAACGCGTTCCACAAACACCGCGTATCTATCACTCTCAAATCGGGCGGTTGGTCGCACTTTCAGCGCAAACAAATCCTCCAGTCCCAACGGCGCCGAAACCTCTATAGCACCCTGCTGATCAAGCCTGACCCCAACCGCCGTAGCTGTCTCGGGCCAACGGGTCATGGCGTCGGCAGAAGATTGATAAGGTGCATCGGCGTTTCGCTTGTGCATGCGAGCCTGGTTCTTCACCGACCAGTTCAGGCCACTGCACCGTGTTGCAAGCTCGGCCTCCAAGGCGAAGTCCGTTTGCGCACTGTGACGTGTTTTGTCGAACCAGATGAGATCAATGTCCCCGGGCAATCGCGAGGGTTCGCGCTGGTGCAGATGATCCCAGACCAGGCTGCGCACAAAACCGGCGGCAACCCAGCTGTCCGGCAAGTTCAGATCCCTGACTGTGCGCAGGATGTGCATCCGGAGGGGATCTCGAGTAATAAGATCCCGCAGTTGCGCTTCAAGATTCAATTTGTTCAATCCATTGCCTTTGATTGCAAGAGCCTATCAGGCGTCTCGGTAAGAGCTCAGCGACGCCGGCGTTGCCCTGCTTCCTCACTCCGTCGCCCACAATTCGCTATCCGGACAAGTCCCTTGTGATGAATGACTCGCGCAGGCGAGCTTTGCAGGAAAGTGCCAACTGCCGCTCACTGCTCAAACCTTGAACTCTTCCTTGAGCAAATCGGCAAACTTGTCTTTTGCACGATGAGATTCAACGTGCTTGTTCCAGATAAAATAATTTTGCACGGGCGTTAGATCTTTGAAAAAGAATCCTTGAATACCGCCGATTTGCTGGAACTGTTCAAATATCCCTTTCGGCACCAACGATACCCCCGCGCCCGCACTGACGCACCCAAGGATGGTGCCATAACTGGCTATGCTTGTTATCGGGCTGGATAGGTTGTGCCGCTCCAGCCAGGCAACCAACGCCCTCCTGTAGGGGCATCCTTCAGGCCACATGAATAAATCCACGCCATGCAAATCTTCTGGATGGTTTAGCGGCCCTGCGGACGGCGAAGCAATCAGGACCAGATCCTCCTCATAGATCTCGATACTCTCAATATCCGGGTGTTCCGGCCTCACGGCAATGATTGCCCCATCCAGTTTATGACTGACTACCTCAGCGGATAATTGCGACCAGTCGCCAGTGCTGAATTGCATCTGCACTGCTGGGTAAAGTTGATGATACCTGGACAACAGCTTGGGTAATCTGCCCGTAGCAGACGATTCTATGGCACCAATCCTGAGATCTCCCGACGGCGCTGACGACGGATCAAGCGCTCGGTGCGACTCCTCGCACAAAGACAGGATTTTGTTGGTATAGCCGAGAAAAATCCGACCGGAGGGGCTGATGATCAATCCCCTGCCTTTCCTTATAAAAAGATCAACCCCGAGTTCTCGCTCCAATAGTCTGATTCGATTGGTGATATTGGACGGCACACAGTGCAGCTCTTCAGAAGCACGAATAATACTGCCTCGATCAGCGACCTTTTTGAACATGACGAGCTGCGACAATTCCATCCCAATACTCATTGAAAGTGAACAATCGAATCAATGTAAATCAGTTGTTGTATGCCCTCAATGAGGTTTATTTTCCTGACTGGTCGTCGCCTGCGCCCTATGAGCAACCATGCCTTCACCCCCAAAAAATCGAAGTTCTACGAGGATTCAATGCATGGATGTTGAACACGCTGTTCTTGCACTGGGTTTCTTCGCGTTTTGTGGTGGCCTGATAGATGCTGCGGTCGGGGGCGGAGGCCTGGTACAGGTGCCTGCACTTCTACATGCTCTACCCCAGTACAGCCTTGCCACCATTTTCGGCACCAATAAACTAGCTGTTCTGGCGGGCAATATTTCATCAATATCGGGTTACCTGAAGCGCATTAAAATCCGCTGGAATTTAATGCTTCCGACCATGCTCGCCGCTTTTTTATTTTCTTTTCTCGGAGCGCTCTCAGTATCCCTTGTCCCTAAAAGATTGATGGAGATCGTTGTCTTTTTCATATTGATAGTCATGACTATCTACACCTTTATGAATAAAAAACTTGGTTTGGCAGGCAAAGACCGCCACTTCGGAACGAAAGACATTTGCCTTGGAGTTTTCTTTGGCAGCCTGATCGGTTTTTACGATGGTGTGTTCGGCCCGGGCAGTGGCAGCCTGTTGCTGTTTATCTTCGTCAAGGTCTTTGGCTTTGATTTCCTCAATGCGTCAGCCTCTGCAAAACTGGTCAATCTGGGGACGTTCAGCGCTGCGCTCATATTTTTTATCCCCTCCGGTAATGTCTTGTGGGCGATTGGCGGCATAGTTGCTTTATGCAATATGGCCGGCGCTTTGACCGGTGTCTTTCTGGCATTACGTTATGGAAGCAGCTTCATCAGAGTTTTTTTCCTGATCCTGCTCGTATTCCTGATAGGCAGGATGGGGCTCAATTTTTTTTCGTAGATTGAGCAGTTCAACTTGTCACTGCTGCAGAATCCCATCCAAGTGGCGTGAACTCACCGACAACAACACCCGGGTTCGATACCCGGGTAGCTTTGTTACTGATCACGCAGATTCAAAACACGGCAACTGGAACACCACCCGCGCCCCGCTCGGCTCATTGCGCTCGGCCCACAATTTGCCGCCGTGTCCTTCAATGATCGTGCGGCAAATCGACAGGCCCATGCCCAGCCCGGTGGATTTGGTCGTGTAGAACGCTGTGAACACTTGCTCCGCCCGCTCGCAGGCAAAGCCTGGCCCCGAATCGCTGACGCTGATGTGCACGTTATCGCCCAGCGCTTCACTGCGAATCAGCAGACGTCGCTGCCCCTCTGCCATGATCGTCATGGCTTCGAGGCTGTTGATGATCAGATTGAGCAACACCTGCTGCAGTTCGACCCTGTCCGCCACTACTAAAGGCAAATCTGCCGCCAGCTCAACGCTGACCTCGGCGCCGTGCTTGAGCGCTTCGCCACGGCTGAAACCGACCATTTCTTCGATCAGTGGATTGAGGCTGACAGGCTGGCGCTGCGGTGGGGTTTTGTGAATCAGCGCGCGGATGCGTCCGAGAACGTCTGCCGCCCGGTTGCCATCGACAATGATATGCCGCAGGCCCTGCTCCACCTCGTCGAGGTTCGGCGGCTGCGCACCGAGCCAGCGTAGCGCGGCGTTGGCATTGGTGACCGTGGCGGCGATCGGTTGATTGACTTCGTGAGCGATCGACGCCGCCAACTGGCCCATGGTTGCCACGCGATTGGCGTGGGCCAGTTCCGTTTGCACCTGGCGATAACGGCGCTCGCCTTCGCGCACTTGCTCTTCGGCGAGCTTGCGTTCGCTGATATCCAGCACGAAGGCCAGGCCCTGCTGCTGACTGGCTTCGAATGCAGCCAGACCGACGATCACCGGCAGCCGACTGCCGTCCTTGCGGATGTATTCCTTTTCGAATGGCTGCGCGCGGCCGGTGCGGATGGCGGTTGCCAGTGCGGCGTCGCTGTTGGCGCGCATCGACGACGGGGTCATGTCGCGCCAGTGTACGAGGCCCGATAGCAGCTCATCACGGGCGTAACCGACCATGCGCAGGAACGCGTCGTTGGCCTCGATGATTTTCCCCTCCGCGCTCCACACGATGATGCCGATAATGTTCGCATCGACCAGCCGACGGATCTTCGCTTCGCGCTCGGCGAGGTCGCGGTACAGGCGCGCGTTGTCCAGCGAGATCGCTGCCTGCGACGCCACCAGCCGCAGCACGGCCAGACGCGCGGGGCTGAACACCCCGGCGGACAGGTTGTTTTCCAGATACAACGCCCCGACCACCCGCGCCTGGTTCATCAGCGCCAGGCACAGGATCGAGCGCGCGCCACGCTGCTGGATGTACGGATCAGCGACGAACAGCGGATCGGCCGCGGCGTCGTCCAAACACAGGTGGACGCCGGTGCGCAGCGTCTGATACAGCACCGACTCGGCCAGCGCCACCGCGTGCAACGGCTCGTTGCACAGCTGCGTGGCATCGTCGCCAATGCGGGTTTGCGCGGCGATATACGGTGTGTCGGCATTGAGCAGGATGAGCAGGCCCTGTTCGGCTCCGGCCTGTTCGATCGCGGTGCGCATGACCGTTTCAATCAAGCGGTCGAGGACGATTTCGCCGGAGACTGCTTGAGAGACCTTGAGCACCGTCGTCAGATCCAGGTGTTCAACCGCCGTAACGAGGGTGGCGGTCGGCTCTGGCTGCGCGACTTCGGAGCGCAGAAAACGATGTTTGCGATCCAGCTCCCGCACCTTGCCATCGGCGCCCCAACGCACATAGGCATAACGCGCGTCACGCAGATAAACACGGGCGATCTTGGCAAGACCGCGAGCACGATAGAACTGCGCGGCCAGTTCGTTGGCCAGCGCCTCTATATGGACCAAATCGTTGTCCTGGGCCAATTGAATGGCCTGTTCGTACAGCGATTCGGCCTCAAGTAACTGGCCAGTGACGCGCGCCATTTCCGCCGTGACCAGCGCCACCTGACTGGCGAAGGTTTCCGCACACAAGCGCGCCCACGTCTGCAATTGCGCGTGGTGTTGGCCCAGGCGCTGCAACGCATCGACATCGGTTTCGCCGTGAGCGGCCAAGGTCAACGCCGCATAAAAATGGTATTCGGCCTCCTCGAAAAATGCCGAAATCACCCACAACAATCCCTGAACTTGGGTCGCGCATTCAGCGGCGCCCGCGTAATCCCCCGCCAGATAGCGCGCCTGCAACTTGCGCACCCAATACTTGCCGCGTGCCAGCGCCAGGTCCGGCGAGCTGGTCAAATGCGCCTCGACAGCTGTCTCGTCGAATCCGTCGTCGTTGAGACAGCCAAACTGCGGCGTCTGTCCACGCAGCATGCGGATCAGCGCCAACTGGCAGCGCATGAAATCGGCCACCAGACCGAAACCGACCTTCTCTGCATAGCCCAGGCCTGATTCGGTTTGCGCCTGCACCTCTGCCAACGGCTCGCCGATAAATAGCAGATCGGAAATCAGGCTGTTACCGGCAAACGCCGCATACGGCAGATCCCCGGTGCGATGGGCCGCGTTGAGCGCCCGACGCAGCAGTTCGCGGCACTCGCGTACGGGCCGCATCCAGCGCACCACGAAGATCGAAAAGCACAGATAGGTGCTCGCCTCGTAACGCGTGAGGCCGCGTCGATCAACCAGATCGCAGCCCAGGCGGCCAAACCGATAACCGGCGGCATAGTCGCCAAAACGTGGGCCCGACACGCGTCCGAAGTTGGCGTAGAGCAAGCAGGAAGCGTCGCAGTTGCCATATTGCAGGCTCAGGCTGATCGCTTTGCAGATGGTCAGGCTGGCGAGGTTCAAGTTCGATTGCACAGCCGGCGCGAAGAGTTTGCCCAGCGCATCGAGGGTCACCCGTGCGGCGGGGTCTTCCATTGGCGGCAAGTCGATCATCTGCTCAATGGTGCGCCCGCGCAGGTTGGTCCAGACCTGCTGATATTCGTCGCGCACCTGGGCATCGTTCGGATGCGCTGGCCAATCGATGCCGACCCGACGCAGATAGGCCAGACATACTGCCACCGCACGGTCACTGCGATCGAGCAGCAGATAGACATCCATTTGCAGGCACGCCACCGCCGCGCGCTCGACGGTGGTCACGGCGCGCTCGGCCAATGCGGCCAGGCGCGTGTCGGCCTGCGCCAGTTGGCCAGTGAGAAACTCGCATTCGGCGCGGTTCAGCTCCAGCGCAAAACCCAGTTCATGCCGACTGTCATAGCCCTGCTCGCCCAACAACTCCGCCCCGGCCCCCAGGTAGGTCAGCGCCGAGGTGTAGGCGGTCGAGGCCTTGGCGCGCTGACCAGCGAGCAGGTTGAATTCGGCAAGTTGCTCACGTTCGGCGCGCAAGCTGATCAGGTGCGCGCCGCGATTGAGCTGGCCGACAATTTCGAAGATCGCTTCCTCGCGCCGCTCACCCTGGGTTTGCAGCGCGAGCAGCCGGCCGATGCGCAGATGCATTTGCGCCCGTTCGGTCTCAGCGATCAGCGAATACGCCGCTTCATGGATGCGGTCATGCACAAACCGGTAGGCACCGTCCTGACGCTCGACCAGCTCCAACCGCACTGCCGGCCATACCGCCGCGTGGACGTGAGGCACCGGCACACCGAGGACAGTCGCCAGCGTGTCGAAACGTGCAACGTTACCCAAACAGGCGAGTTGTTGCAGCGCCTGGCGCGTTTGCAGCGGCAGCCGCGCCAGTTTGCCAACCATCAAATCGACGACATTGTCGGTATAGCCCTTGCCGTTGATCAGGTGCACATCCCAGCGCCAGCGATTGCGCGCCGGCTCGTAGGTCAGCAGCTTTTCCTCGGCCAGGGCGTGGAGAAACTGGATGACGAAAAACGGATTGCCGGCAGTCTTGTCCAGCACCAGCCGCGCCAGCGCGACGATGCTCGCCGGCGGGCAGCGCAGTGACTCGCTGATCAGTTGTTCGATGTGCGCGCCGGCCAGGGGTGCGAGGCGAATCTCGTCAATCCGTACGCCAGCGCTACACAGCGTGTTGAGGGTACGGCTGAGTGGATGATCGCGATCCACCTCGTTGTCGCGATAGGCGCCTACCAGCAGCAGATGAGGAATCTCGGCACGGGTCAGCAAGTTTTCGAGCAGATCGAGGGTGGCCGCGTCGAGCCACTGCAGGTCGTCAAGGAACAGCGCCAGCGGATGCTCGGCTTGGGCGAACACACCGATGAACCGCTGCAAGACCAGCAGGAACCGTTGCTGCGCCTGCTGCGGTTCCAGCTCTGGCACGGCTGGCGGCTCGCCGATGATCAGCTTCAGTTCGGGGATCAGGTCGGTGATCAGCCGCGCATTCGGTTCCAGCGCCCGCAATAGCGCTTCGCGCCATTGCGCCAGCACTTCGGCACGCTTGCCCAAAAGCGTGCGCACCAGCCCCTGAAAGGCCTGGACCAGCGTCGAATAAGGCACGTCGCGCTGGTACTGGTCGAACTTGCCGGCGGCAAACAAACCACGGGTCGGCACCAGCACTTTGTGCAGTTCACTGACCACCGACGATTTGCCGATGCCGGAGTACCCTGAAACCAGCACCAGCGCCGGAGTGCCTGTTTGCACCACGCCGGTGAAGGCATCGATCAACGTTTGCACTTCGTGTTCGCGGCCGTAGAGTTTTTCCGGGATCAGCAAGCGCTCGAAGGCGCCCTGCTCGTTCAGCGTAAACGTCTCGATCAGCCCTGCCCGGCGCCAGTCGTCGAGGCACCGGCGCAAGTCATGCTCGACGCCGGCCGCCGTCTGATAGCGTTCCTCGGCGGTCTTGGCCAGCAACTTCATGACCACTCGCGACAGCATCGGCGGCACCGTCGCCACGCGTTCACACGCCGGCATCGGCAGCCGTGCGATGTGGCAATGCACCCACTCCATCGGCTCATTGGCGCTGAACGGCAGCGAGCCGGTGAGCATCTGGTAAAGGCTCACGCCAAAGGCATACAGGTCGCTGCGCGAATCGATCGAACGGTTCATCCGCCCGGTCTGCTCCGGGGCCATGTAGGCCAGCGTGCCGGCGATGGTCTCCGGCGGCGTGGGTGCCTGCCGTTCGCGGGGCACGCGCGAGGTCAGGCCGAAGCCGGTCAACCGCGCGGCGCCATCTCGGCAAAGGACTAAGATGTGCTGCGGTTTCAGGTCTTTGTGCACCAGACCACGCTGATGCAGATGGCCCAGCGCTTTGGCAATGTTCACGGCCATTTCCAGGCAGGTTTCGATAGCCAGTGGTGCGACCAGCAATCGCGACAACGGCTCGCCGCCCGGATCATCGAACAGCAGACGAACCCGCGTGCCCGCGCGCTCGAAAGCAGTCGGCCGCAATGCCCAGGCAGGATCGAGGTCTTCCCTGAGGCTGTATTCGTGCGCGAGCCGCTCCAGGGTCGCCGGCGAAGGCTGACCCAGCGCCGGACGCATCGCCAGTACGCTGCCCTCTCCCGACCCGCGCTCGCGGCAAAACACCCGCTCGCCGTCGTCCCACAAAATCTGTTTTTTGCTGGCCATCTGCGTCGACACTGCTCAAGGTTTTTTCTGCCGCACGGTGGCAAGACCTGCGGTTGCTCAAACGATGCGTGTGATGCTCAGGGGCTGCGCAACACGGGTTCGATGCCCAGCGCTTCAGCGATACGCACCAGATCGGCCACCGAACGCGCAGCCAGTTTGCGCTTGACCTGGCCGCGATGGACCTTGACCGTGACCTCGCTGAGGTTGAGTTGTCCGGCAATCTGCTTGTTCATCAGCCCGGCAATGACGAAGCCGAGCACTTCGCGCTCACGGGTGGTCAGGGTTTCGTAAGCGCGACGCAGGACGGCGCCGGAGTGTTCGGCGGCCAGCCGCGCGCGGTCGCGGGCCAACGCACTGGCCACCGCATCGAGCATGTCCTGATCGCGAAACGGCTTGGCCAGAAAATCCACCGCACCGGCCTTCATCGCCTTGACGCTCATGGCGATGTCACCGTGGCCGGTCATGAACACCACGGGGATGCGCAAACCGTTTTTTTCCATCTGCTCCTGAAAGGTCAGGCCGCTTTCGCCGCGCAGGCGCACGTCGAGCACCAGACAACCGGGTACCTCACGTTGCGCTTGCGCGAGGAAATCCGCGGCACTGTCGAAGGTCTGCACTCGCAGGCCGATCGAACGCAGCAAGCTGTCGAGGGCCTGGCGCATCGAGGCATCGTCATCGACCACATACACCACCGGTTCGCTGGGCACACCGGAACTTTGCGCAGGACTGGATTGCGACCACAGGGTCATGGTGTCTCCTCGGCGAGATCGCAGCACGCATTGGGCTGGTCAATAAATCTAGTTCAGGATGCCGACCGCAGCCAGACACCGGCCGGACGGTCAGCGATCAGGCTAACAGTCGTCGCCATTGCCGGCCGGCCAGAAACCCCTGAAAATCGGCCAGGCTGAGGCAGTCCCGCCTTCAGCACTGCAAACAGGCAGGCCCGCGATGTCCACCCTTCCCGCTTTTCCCTCTGCCCCGCGCGACGTGGTGTTCATCGCCTACCCACGCCTGAGCCTGCTCGATCTCAGCGGTGCGCAGACCGTGTTCTGGGCGGCGGGCAAAGCCTTGGCTGAACGCGGGCAGCCCGGTTATCAACTGCACACCTCTAGCCTCACCGGCGGCTTGACCCAAACTGTCGAAGGCCTGCCCATCGATACCCGGGCGTTGAGCACACTGAACACCGCCGCACTGGACACGCTGGTCGTGCCTGGCGCGCCGGACATCTGCCAGAGCCTCGACGAGCACCGCGAACTGAGCGACTGGCTACGGGATCATGCCCACCTCGCCCGCCGCGTGGTTTCGGTGTGCAGCGGTGCGTTTCTGCTGGCCCAAGCCGGTTTGCTCGATGGCCGTCGCGCCGCCACCCACTGGGCGATGTGCGATGCCTTGCGTGATCGATTCCCAGCGATCGAGGTGGATGCCGATGCGATTTTCATTCAGCAAGGCCAGGTCTGGACCTCCGCCGGAGTCACCGCCGGGATCGATCTCGCCCTGGCGCTGGTCGAGGCCGATTGTGGCCGCGAAGTGACCTTGCAA
This sequence comes from Pseudomonas sp. RIT-PI-o, assembly GCF_001297215.1. NCBI lineage: Bacteria > Pseudomonadati > Pseudomonadota > Gammaproteobacteria > Pseudomonadales > Pseudomonadaceae > Pseudomonas > Pseudomonas sp. RIT-PI-o. The sequence continues at coordinate 422,402 of NZ_LHPA01000011.1, forward strand.
GTAGCGCGCGAGTTAGTGGTTTACATCAAACGCCCCGGCGGTCAGGCGCAATACAGCACGCTGCTGCAATCGCAGGCGCAGGACGGTTCGCTGTTCGATGATCTGCATCTGTGGCTGATGGACCGCCTCGGCGATCCCAACCTGACCGTGCAACGTCTGGCCGAGCAAGCCGCGATGAGCCTGCGCAACTTCACGCGGGTCTACAAAGCACGCACCGGGCGCACACCGTCGAAAGCGCTTGAACTGTTCCGCCTCGAAGCCGCCAAACGCCTGCTGGAAAACTCCCCGCACAAAATCGATCGAATCGCCCGCCTCTGCGGCTTCAGCGACGAAGAACGTCTGCGCGCCTGCTTCCAGCGCCATCTGTCGATTTCCCCCCGCGACTACCGCAGCCGATTCAGCCGCGAAGGCTGAACCGCTATACCTAGGTATAGTTTTGCCCGCTGGCCATTGGCGTATGGTGCAAGAACGACAGGAGTCACCCAGCTCGGCCGCCCGGCCCGGGAGCGTTATGCACAAGACGTATGTCATCGCGGTGGTGGACGACGACGAGGCCATGCGCACGTCGCTGAGCAGTTTGCTGCGAGCGTCGGGTTATCGAGTGCTCGGCTATGCGGGGCCGTCGGATTACCTTGAATCGGATGGGCCGGAGCAGACTGATTGTCTGATTTCCGATATTCAGATGCCGGGCATGACGGGTTTGCAGATGCTGGATGCACTGCGGGCGCAAGGCTGGAGGATGCCGGTGATTTTCGTGTCGGCGCATGCGGGCGATTTGCCTTGCGACAAGTCCCGAGCGACTGATGTCGTTGCCTGCCTGCGTAAACCCTTTGCGGCGCACGAGTTAATTGCCTGGGTCGAGGTTGCACTGCGTAAATCTGAAAACACTTGATAAGGCCGTCAGCGCATTGAATTGCCTGTCGCCTGGATTTATCGACCCATAATCGACTTGGTCGATCATGTCGATGTCTGACAGAAGACAACACGGTCGGCTCCCTCTCGTTGGGGAGAGGGGAAGCTCAGAGATGACCGAAGTAGTTGAGCTATCCCGTTTCCCTCCAGCGCTGACTTGATCACACGGAAATGAGAGGCACCTCAAAATCTAGAATCAAAGCGCCACTAATTGCCACTGCAAACTCCGCCTGTCACCCTTCTCCCCGTTCAAAAGGACCAGAACAAGGAACCAAGGATTGAGCGGCTACGTCCCAAACCCACCCAAGGGTTACCGCAACACCGGCGTCGAACCCATTGACCTGAACGCCCAGCACTGGGCGCAATATAAAGAACTCTCGCCCGCGCCAGACGCAAAACCCGACCTCAAGGGCTGCGTCTTCGCCAAAAGCTGCAACCTGCCCGATGGCGAAATCAACCACAGCAACCCGACAGGGTTCGTCCCCGTTGAAAAACTGGCGGACTACGGGCTATGGGCCGTTTTGGCCACTGGCGCAGCGATTAGCGCCGAAGGCACGTCCCTCCAGTTTGTCGGCGGCTCCGCAACTGGCAGTGCCGTTGCCCAACGGCTGGGCGGCTCACTCGCGCTAGGCCTACTCGACGGTGCAGGCGCCGTTGCAGCAGGCGCTGCCGTGGGCACCGTCGCGCTATTGATGCCCAACACCAGCATCGCCCCGGACAGTGCCTTCTATAAGGACGAGCAATACGCCACGCTTGAAACCGGCCGAACGCGTGTTCGTGTCAACGTAAAAACGTTGCCGGACGGCTCCGTGAACGCCTACGGCTTTTACACCGGCGGCAAGAAGGACTGGGAAAATGTACCGGTCATCAAAGCGCAGAAAGACGGCGAAAAATTCATCGCCGACATCGGCAACGGCATCGGTCTGACCTGGACACCGGGTGCGAGTCCCGATGGAGTGCTGGGGATCCCTGCGCTGGAAGGTGCACCTCAGCTACCTCCCGTCTGGGTCTATCCGCCGACACCACAGTCGGACACGTTGCTGGTCAACCCCGCGCACCCACCTGAGTTCCAGGATGCGATCATCTGGTTCCCGGAGGATGCGGGGGTTGAGCCCATCTACATCGTGCTCAGCACGCAGCTAGAGAAGAACAAGGCGGCGGGCGCCGCCTTCGAGGAAGTAGCGTACAGCGGCTTTTCCGAAGAGATGGAAGAGTCCGGCCAACAAGTCACGATAAAAACACAGAGCGGCACTCGAACCCGTCTCGATATGATAGGCCGAGACGCAAATGGCGACATCGCATGCGTCGAATGCAAAGCCTCTGAAACGGCACCGCTGACCCGGAATCAGAAGCGCGCGTTTCCGGAAATCGAACAGAGCGGTGGCCGAATCATGGGCAAGGGCAAACCCGGCTTCCCCGGCGGCACCCAAATCCCGCCCACCCGAGTGGAAATCTTGCGGCCGCCGCAAAAATAACGAAACCAAGGAACTGAAATGTCCGTAACAGACGCCAAAATCATCGACATGTGGGGCATTCCGAAGTGGGATCCCAATAAGATCATCTTGGGTATCGCTGATCATCTTGAATGGGGTGACAAAGCCGAACAAGGTGAACACCTGCTAACACTTCAAGAGAAGATAAACACCTACATTGCCTTCATCGAAAGCGGTGAGATCTACACCGAGATCCCCGGTGCCCTCGGTAAATCACCCGTTATCCGAGTGCACGGCAAGTACGAATTGCCAGAGCAAGGCGAAATATTCGTTGATCGCGTTGCCGAGACGCTGAAGGAAGTGGGCATAGGATTCGAATTCGTACTCAAGCAAGATTAATAAAGCGCTCATGACAATCTACCTTGCTAACGCGAAGCCGCATCAAAAGGAGTTTGGACCATCAGCTCAACCGCTTGCTTTTATCCAAAACAGGGATAAAGAGCTCATCGACCTGCTTCGTGATGCGCTGAACGATAGGTGCCAGTTCCTGTGCGAGCGACCTGATAGAGTCAGCGGTATCGCCCATCCCCAGTTGGCCGGCCATAAAGTCCACGCTATGACTAAACACCTCGTCGTGTGCTTCATCAGAGAGCGTTTCTCCAGCTTCGTGAGCACGCTCTGCTTGGCTAAGTAACCGTGCTCGAGCATGTTGAAGCGCTTGCTCATAATCGCGGTTGTTCATCTCAATCGCAGCGACCAATCCCTTTGCGCGCATGTAAAAGTGAACTACATCCTTTGCAAGCTCCCGCGGCAAAAGGTTCAGCGCTGGCGGCCCGGAGTCATAGATAGGGAATGGATTCGAGCCGATTGGCAAAATGTTTAAAAATGGGCTGCCCTCAGATTGCGCTAACAAGTCATCGCCGCATTCTTCATCGAACAGTTCCCATGAACCGACAATCTCGAGGCGCAGTAGCATTAACGTCGTGATCATTCTTTCCCTGTCCGCGGCTTCCTCCTTTTTCAACGCCAATCCATGGGCTCTGGTCGTCCCGCGTAACGTAAATAGTCCACCAATCAATGCACCTACAAGACCTGTCGCCAAACTGATGTAAGCATCTGTGCTTCCTAAATCCATACCAATCAAGCTCCTATATTTTCTCAAGGGGGCGATCCTATTAGCTCGACCTCCGAGGATTGAACATCAGTCCTCACGTAGGTTGGCGCGGATCCATGATGCGAGCTCTAAACGTTTTATAAATCCTGCTAGAGCACTGCTTATAGATAGGTCACCGTGCATGGCCATGCTCTCCCTCGACATCCATCTCCCGAGGTCGCGTAAATCAGTTCCTGCGGCAACAACATCAAGATTCGCTGCGCAAAGCCGACACAGATGAATGAACTCGCTGGCGCAACAAAAAACGATGAACAATTACGGCTTGGCAATCGAGCGTCTGGCCTACAAGGAGCGTTACCAATGCTGGATCTTATCTATATCGTCGAAGACCGTCTTACACCAGGCCCCTCCACGATAGATGACAACGGCTATACGCCAAATTTCGTGATTGCAGGCCAAGACGCATCAACTGCTATCGCCAAATCTACGGTACCTGGAGTCGCAATGACTGCGGCTGCAACGGCAGCTTCGCTCTTCATTCCTTTTCTTCCGTTTGCTGTTGTCGCTGGCGCTGCGGTTGCCGCCAGCGCTGCGGGAGTTGGTGCGACATTCGCTGCGAAGGACCGCAGCCCCGCCTCCGACGAACCCAACTCTGCGGCCCCGGTTGTTGCAGAAGAGGCGCGATTATTAACGGCCTATCTACAACACCACTCCTTGTCGCCCCGCCAAGCGAAAGAAGCAGGTTACCGGTTCCAACCAGGCCATCCAGTCGTTGGCAAGGCCTACCGCCGGCATCCACTGTCCGAGCATTCAACGCCAGATAACGGCAACCTCTACATCCCAAGCGATAGCTATGATGCAATCCTTTTGGAAGAGCGCGAGTCGGAACTGATCAAGCTATTGGTTCATCTCGGCGCGACCAAAATCAGCATCACCAAGAAAGCCTCCGATAAAACCCGCAGCACCGTTACCGCAGAGGCGTCGATGCAAGTAGGCCCAATGGGCGGGGGCGACGTCAGTTACACAGGCAAAACTGAGCGCGACGCAGATACGCTGGACACTCGTGAATTCGTGCTATCCGGAAAGCCTTGGAACACAGACAGCAAAGTCGACCGCAAAAATTTCTACTGGCTTTCCTACGAGCCTTCTTGGAAAGCGGTCGTATTCGCCCGCGAAGTCGGCGGCTGCCTGACAGCGTCACTCGAGATCAAAGAGAATACTTCCTTCTCTTCCGATAAAGACTTCGAGCTGTCTGTAAGGGCGAAAATGGTAGAAGTTGGCGCCCAAGCTGGAATCTCCAACCTCGGGACCGAAGAGAAAACATATTTCGTCAGAGCAGAGTTCGCACCTGTGAACTACACCATCTGACCAACAGGGATAACTTGAAATCGTAGCCATAGCTGGATGGGTTGACCTCGATAGAGGCGCTCCTACCCATTCAGCTTTCACATAGCGCGACCAATACGCACAACTACCTAAACCCGATTGAAAGCCTCATCAAAACCACCACCCCAAACTGCGCCCAACCTGCTCAACGAAAACGGCATCACCACCGTCTCCAACGCCTTCGGCACCGGCCTGCGCCTGTGGGGCAATCGCACCGCCGCATGGCCCAGCGTCACCCACCTGCGCAACTTCGAAAACGTACGCCGCACCAAAGACGTCGTCGACGAATCCATCCGCTACAGCGCGCTGCAATTTGTTGACCAGCCGATCACCACCGCGCTGATCACCAGCGTCACCGAAAGCGTCAACCTGTTCCTGCGCAAACTCATCGGCGACGGCGCCTTGCTCGGCGGCGAATGCTGGTACGACCCGGCGCGCAACCTCAGCACCCAACTGGCGCAGGGGCACGCACTGTTCAACTACTAACTCAGCGTGCCGCCACCGTTCGAACGCGGCACCTTCGAAACCGAAATCACCGGCGACTACCTCGTCAACCTGGGGGCTCTATAAATGGCAGGCTTTAGCGCACACCGCATCTCCAACGCCAACCTCTACCTGGACGGCGCCAGCTTCTTCGGCAAGTGCGAAGAGATCGATCTGGGCACGATCAAAACCGTCATGAGTGACTTCCGGGGATTGGGCATGGTCGGGTTGATCGAACTGCCCGATGGCATCGACAAGCTGGAAGGCAAGATCACCTGGAACAGCCTCTACATCGAAGCAGCGAGGAAGCTTGTCACCCCATTCAAGAGCGTGCAGTTGCAGTGCCGCTCGAACGTGCAGGTGTTCAATAACGGCGGGCTGGTGAATGAGGTGCCGTTGGTGACGACCATGACGATCACGGGTAAGGAGTACCAGTTGGGCACGCATAAACCACGGGACCCGACGAAGTATGAAACGCCATTTTCTGCGACGTACGTGCGGCAGATGATCAATGGTGAAGAGGTGGTGTTGCTGGATTATTTGGCGAATATTTATCGGGTGGGTGGGGAGGATCAGTTGGGACGATATAACAGGAATTTGGGGATTTCGTAGTAACCCAATAGCTTCGCTAATGTAACGAAGCTAGAACTGGGGTGAATTTTTGGGTGCAAAATTCCACGCTACTTGTGGAATGGCGCTGGATCAAGAATGTATTCATCAACTCCACCATGGCTTCCTTGGTGATATAATGGCAGCGGTTTGCTGGATGGAATAACTCCAAATTCCAATTGCGCAGACTTCATTCTAGGAATGAACGGGGAAAAAAACAGAACGCGATCGACGAACAACGTTAACTCGCCATTTATCAACGCAGGCGTTTCTCTTGCAATCTGAGTAAATTTTTCTGGCACACTGAAAGCAAGAGAGTAGGAACTCAAAAAATCATGCTCGACGTATTGTTCCTTGTTGAAGGATTCACTAACCGACAAACCTCTGCGAAGAAAAATATCGCTGTCGCTGATTAGATCGTGATTAGGATGGTTTTGCTTCCACGCTTCGATATGCCGGACTATCATATAATTATTAACGGTTAAAATCGCGGAAAGCTCTTCAACGCTGATCAATGGCTCTACATCGACAGTATCAGCAGGTGGGGCAAACTCCGCACAATAGTCATCTGATGATATGAGATATTCATGAATGGAGCGTTTTAGTCTAAGGCAGCGTCCGCTATTGCGCTTTCCCTTACCATCAATCCACTCAGTACGAAGTACGTCGCAAAAATCATTGAACGCTCCAATAGGCACACTTTCTAAAACGTCACTAGTAAATTCTGCGCGAAACGCATCTTGATTGTCGAAAAAATAGCGCAGGAAATCCAATTCAAGCTCACTCGCATCCACCAATTTAAATGCTTCGCTATTTGCACTTCGAACAATCGAAGCGTCCTTATCATGAGCTGCATCTAAAAAGCGCTCCATGAATGCTTCTGAAAGAGCATATTGCGGAAGGCAAGACGTATCCGCCGCGTTTTTTTTAATTGCCATAGGTTCTCCCAAATATTTTTATATACGGTTCGCGATTATGACTTAACGCCGGATTTAGCTTCCCATGTATCGAGTAGATACAGAGAAAGTGCACCGGCAAGATTCACGGCCAGTTCCGCGTGTCGCGGCGCGGGTTTAATAGCGGATTTGCCGGTGCCGTGAGAATCGCTAAGACGATTTCGCAGCGCACCGAGGCCTTCAACGACCGCAGTGCAACCACCTAATATTTGCTTGAAGACTGGCTCAGTGTGCTGAGACGGTGCGAGATTCAATAATTCCGCCGTTTGGCGATAAAGTTTATTTAAATCTGGACTGTCTGAAAATTCAGATCCGGCAGCCTCAAGGATGTGTTTGCAGACCGATTCCAATAAAGTCCTGGCCATTGTTATTGCTCCCTCGGGATCAGTTGCTCGTCGATCCAAAGACTTAGTCCAAGCAACTCGCACATGCTCAGAATCGAACCTGACTATAGCGCCAGTAATAGCTTGATCGGCCGGCGATAGGTCATTTTTTCTGCATAATCTAATAAAGGTCGAAATTCGTCCCAAATGTAGGTTCGACGCTCCGCATACGTCCCGTACTTGCCCTTAATGAATTGCCAAAATTGACTCAGACTTCTACAGGTTCGGACAAAACGTGGAAGGAGCGCAGCGAGTGTAGGGTCAGCCATGATCAGTTGTCGTAGCCTGAGATAAGCGACGTCATCCTCGTTACCACCAGTGGCCTGAGATACCAAAATTCCTTGGAGTGCTTCTGCTTCTTCGGATAGTGGATGCATCGTTCAACCTATACAGTTTATCGATTAGCTCGCTGGGTGGTCGGAAAGTGATCCCGCTGCTGGGCTGCCCTAGAGTTAGGATTTACTTGCTCGGCTCATCGTGTCAATGTGCCACATCTGGACGATAACATCTATTTTGTTCGGCACCAAAAGACAAGGAATAAGCTTTTGAAAAAAAACACGCTGCGTGCATCCATCAAACAGATCCCTGTTGGGCAGGGTGGGTTCCTAATCGGAACGATTACGAATGAATATTCTGAAGTGTTTACTTACGCGTTCGATTGCGGGTCAGTGAATCGCGAGCATTTTGAACAGGGCTTGACTTTTTGTTCTCCGGGAAAGATCGATATATTGTTCATTTCTCACTTAGATGCAGACCATATCAACGGTATCGACGCACTCGCTGCACATACGCAGATCGACACTGTCATTCTACCGTGTTTGGATGCATTGCATATGACGATGATCGCTTGCGAAGCGGTCGGTGATGCTGGCGTCCGGATGTCAGTGCAGTCATTCCTAGCAGATTCCTCGGCTTGGTTAGCTGATCGCGGCGTTAAACGAATATTTCATGTGCAACGAGGTGATAGCGAAGCTGAGACTCAACCATTCGTTCCGGATCAAGACCAGTCAAACGGAAACGAGATCGTACAAGATGGAGGTGATGATAATGAAAGACGCCCTTATACTATTATTAGCGAAAGAGTTGGTGAGGCGAAAACAATAAGATCGGGGACTGTCATTATAAATACAATCGGTGAGCACTCATCGATTTTAGTCGGCAACGCAAAACGAAAGACAGGTTGGTTCTTGCTTCCTTATGTTCACCCTTTTCCAAGCGAAGATGTAGCGTTATTTCGTAAGGCTGCAGGAAGAGTGTTCTCATCGAACTTCGCCAGTCGCGACATGGCATCAAAAGTGTTTGCGAGGAAGCTTCTTGAACTGCTGCGTGACGAGTCGACACGTGACACTCTTAAATCTTGCTATGCGCTTTTATCCAAGGACAACAACAAGCCCTCATTAAGCTTGTACTCCGGCCCCAATCCGGCTCTATCTGGAACAAGGCATATTTCACGTACTGATGAACGCCATTGGCCTTTTCTGCACTCTCCACATTTTAGACTTCCACCTCTAGGCGCTTCATACCCTAACAAAGGCGCAGCTTGGCTCTGTACCGGAGACGCGAATCTGAAAAAACTCAGAACAAGGACACCATGGTTAACGAGATTTCATTATTTACTTGACGAAGTCGAGGTTTTTACTTTGCCTCATCATGGAAGCAATACAAGCATACATAACGATGTCATCACAAGGATGAAAGGCTCTGTAATGATCGCCTGCGCCGCCACTGGACGTGATAAGCATCCACATCTAAGCCTGCTCGGTAGGCTACAGACGTTTGAGCAATGTGTCTGGCAAGTTTCAGAGCATTCTGAAAGTGCATACACGCTCAACGTAACACTTAATTTCTAAAGCGGTCCAGCCGTTCGCCATCCATAACCGTGCCGAGAGCGAAGTATGGCTTGCTCGGTACGGTACCTTACGTGCGCCGGCAGCTAACCGAACTCTAATATGCATCAGCCAAAAAGCTCGCGGCGCTGAATTTTGGATATGGCACTATTTGTTAATATCTTTTTCTACAATAATGTGATCATTAGGTATGTCTAGTTGACGCCTTAGCTTGGCATCCATGAAAGCAATAACAGTCGTACTGCCGAAACCTTTAAATTGGACGATTACATCAGAATATGCTTTAAAACCGTCCGGCGCTTTTATTTCCTTCGCTATGGAAGCGTCAGGCATGAGGGCATTGTAGGGCGATTTAATATAAACCGTAGCATGTTCAATACGGACCTGAGCCATGCGCATTGCACCGTCCATGAGTTGCCCTGAAACACCACCCATCAACAGAGGTGTCACCATCACTAATGAAAGGCAAATAAGGTAAGCGTTTTTGGCCTTCCCTGCGTCGCCTGAACGACGTAATGCATCCTTTTCCGGGGTCTCAATTACCGTATTCAGAAAGCGCTCATGGCTCCGGTACTTAGCGCCTGCATCCTTCACCACAGAATAGAAGAAATACAATACAACGGAGAGTAGCGGTAGATTCCAGTAAGCCACGTTATCGTGGCGGCCCAATCCCCAAATCAATAGAGCGGCCAGTAATGCAAAAGGGATTGCTCCCCAATGGAATGCGGCCAACTCGTATGGCATGTTTTTTTTAGAGCCTGTTTTTCTTTTTACAAAACTATAAATAAAATTGAAAACAGGACGTATCACTATCGCGAAGCATACTCCCAAGGAAACCAAGCAACCTACAAACATCGCGTACACAACACCAAAGCAACTCGCTGCTAGAAGAAATAAAAGCCCATCGCCAAGGGTTAAGCCTTGGGGGAAGTGACCAACGCGCAGTGCGTAAATTATTACGCACGCACTGCCTAGGCCAATACTGAATTTAAGCGCAACGCCGGCAAGCTTCAGAAGGCTTTCGGCAGTAGACTCAAGGGAGGAAATAACTGTTTTCATTGATCACATCTATGCGAGGTAGAGACAGGATTTTTTCAAAGCTCAGAAAAGTATCGACTTGATCTTTGATTTCGTGAGTTTTAGGCAACCCAGCGCAGCTGGGAAGGACCGTAGCCTTGATGCTCTGCGGTTCGTTGTGAGCTTAAATGGAGAGCTAGGTCCCCATTTGGCAAAGGCACCACAACAATTTTGCTCATTAATTTTTTTGCAACAACGCAAGATTGGGTGTGATACGAGTGAGCAGGGCTACAGACCCTATCCACATTGCCTACAGTTAATGGCGAATCCCCCTGCAGCGCATCTGTCAGCTCAGCGGTATCGTATGTCCTGTCACCGCCCATGTGACCAGGCAGGGCAACCTGTGGCGTCAAGATTCGACCTCCTGATTGAACAGGTTGTCCCTGACTGACCTTTATGGCGATTGCTGGCCGATGTGAAGGCCTTCGGATTGAGCAGATCCGAGGCTTGATCGTTGGTTTGCAGTTGCCTCTTTTCGGTCACTTCCGTGTTTGGTGGCTGTGCGCAGGGCGCTTTCGGGCGCGCCGGTCTCCCTAATTCCTGCCGGCCTACTAACCTGCGCGCAGCTGCCGCCTTTCATAATCGGTCATCAAACGGCCAACTCATCAAGGCCCCCCCGCGGGCATTCAGCTCCCGTTTTCTTGGCCGAACGGCGAACTTTTTTGCTCATCCCCTGCGTTCATACGCGCCCGCAACAACGCGACTCGACAGCCGCAAGATCTGGAATCTGCTACATCCCAAAGAGATGAGATGAGTCAGGGGCGTGCAGGGCATAAACACGACTTGGCAATCACGTTTAAATTACACCGACTGTTACTCCAAAAAGCCTACAACGCCTTGCGCCGCTGCCTACGGGTACTTCAGAATCCGCCGGCTTGTGCGTCTAGGCTGCGGGTCCTATCGTTTGTCGGTCACTGAAATAGGTGATCGGGTTTGGTAGCCCGCAGTGTTAGATATACAGGTCTGCCGTCGAGATTTCTGTCTCGGATTTGCGGTGGCCATGTATAGGGCGTCCTAGGGCGCGCCGGATCCTAACACCCGGTCTACCAACCTGTGCATGGCCGCCACCCTTCGTTTGGTAGCGAAAGGGTGAAGCCTCCCTTAAATGTGTTAGGAGCTTCATCAATGTTCAAAGTAACGCCAAACCCGCCAGAAGCCGATTCAATCCCGTACGACCCCGCTCTGGAACCCCAGCGAATAAAAGATGCGGCCGCTCGTGCCATCAACTTTTACCTCGACCCTCAGACGCTCAAAACCACCATTCCCAAGCGCCAGCCGGGCAAGATCTTTCTCATCGATCCCACGGTGGACGAGGAAACGCTGCTCGTCGAAGCCTGTGAATCGCTGGCCGCCGCCAACGACATGGCCCGCGAAATCAGTGGGGTGATCGACCACCCACAGCGTCGATCGCTGCTGATGTTGCAGCAGGTGATCATGTTGAGTGAGCTGATCGTCAATCGCGTGCTCGACAGCCGACGCGTGTCGAACTAGCCGGCAACCCAGGCAGAAGGGGGCACGCTCCCTCTGCCAGCGGACGCGCCACAGCCGTGGCGCGGCATTCTCATACTCAGACGCTCAAGCGGCGCTCATCGGAGTTTCAGCTGATGTCACAGACACCGTCCCATCCGCCGGTCACCGACCCGGTTTCGCCTTACGAATCCTTTAATTCAAAAAAACTGCACGACGCCGCAGAGCGCGCGCTCGATCATTACCTCGCGCCGGCCAAGGTTAATGCCGCGCCCTACAGTCCAAACACCCTGTTTATGGTCAACCCGGAATCCGACACCGAATCCCTGCTGGTCAATGCCTGCGAATCCCTGGCCTCGGCCACGGTGATGCTCGGTGATTTCGCCGGAATGCTGGAGGGCTCACGGCGCAATACCCTGTTGGGCATCGCGCAGGTGGTCATGCTGGGGGAATTGGCCGTGAATAAAGCGTTGGATAACGTAGTGCCCACCGACTGAACAACCCATCGGCCGTGCAGGCGTGCTGGCACCCTGCGCGGCGATGTTCGTTTCGAACAACACCTGGCCCGATATTCCCACGTTAACCCCATACCTTCGTATACCCCCCTCCCACCCATGCGTACCCCACGTACACCGATGGACAACTGCGCCCGCAGCCTCCGCGCCCTAGCATGGCTTTCGACAGCGAACGATTGAGCGCCAGGCAGTACGGCAAGCAGGTGCGGCGGCCAGTGATCGTCACGCGCGAGTCCGGATCGGGCTCGGGTGTCATCCATCCATCAGCGTCAGGGAGCACATTATGAAACAGCAATTATTGGTGATCGGTGCGGGGTTCGGCGGGCTGTGGAGTGCGTTGAGCGCCGCGCGTTTGCTGGACATGCATGACCGTCAGGACGTGGAGATCACACTGCTCGCCCCGCAAGCTGAACTGCGCATTCGTCCGCGCTTTTATGAGCCGGACGTGCACAGCATGTACGCGCCGCTGGACGCGTTGTTCGATGCGGTGGGCGTGCGTTTCGTCAAAGGCACTGCTGAAAGCATCGATGCTGCGGCGCGCCGCGTCGGTTATCGCGACGAGGCCGGGCGTCCGGGTGAACTGGCTTACGATCGGCTGATTCTCGCCAGCGGCAGCCAGCTTGCCCGGCCTCCGGTCCCCGGCCTCAAGGAGCATGCGTTCGACGTCGATCAGATCGAATCCTCGGCGCGTCTGGAACGCCATCTCATCGCGCTCGCCAACCAACCGACCAGCGTTGGGCGCAACACCGTGGTGGTCGCCGGTGGCGGTTTCACCGGGATTGAAACTGCGACGGAAATGCCGGCCCGTCTTCGCGCAATTCTCGGAGAGGATCAAGACCTGCGCGTGGTCATTGTTGATCGCAGCAAGGACATCGCCGCGACCATGGGCGACGGCATTCGTCCATCGATCATCGAAGCGTCAAACGAACTGGGTATCGAATGGATCGTCGACGCCAGCGTTGCCGCCGTGGATGCCAATGGCGTCACCCTCGCCGATGGCCGCCACATCGAAAGCCACACCGTCATCTGGACCGTGGGTTTCCGCGCCAGCCCGCTCACTGAACAGCTCGACGCCGAACGCGATACTCAGGGCCGCCTGCATGTCGACGGCAATCTCAAAGTACAAGGCATCGATCATGTATTTGCCGCCGGTGATGTCGCTCGCGCCGCCACTGATGACCTCGGCAACTACGCGGCAATGTCCTGCCAGCACGCGATCAGCCTCGGTCGCTACGCCGGCAACAACGCCGCCGCCGATCTGCTCGGCGTCGCTCCGACAATGTATCGCCAGCCGAAGTATGTGACTTGCCTGGATCTCGGTGCCTGGGGCGCGGTGTACACCGAGGGTTGGGATCGTCAGCTGAAGCTGGTCAAGGCCGAAGCCAAAGAGCTGAAGACGCAGATCAACACCGTGTGGATCTACCCGCCGGCCGCCGATCGTCGCACCGCCCTCGCGGCCGCCGACCCGTTGATCCCGGTAGCCTGATTTCGCCCTCCGCTTTTGCCCTGAGAACAAGGAGAACACCATGACCCTGCATCTGGATTCCTTCACCGCCAATCGCGGCGTGACCCTGCCAACCCCCAGCGAAGAACTGGTGCCGTCGCGCTACGCCCTGCGCCTGGGCGACATCGATGTGATGGTGATCAGCGACGGCGTTTTGCCGCTGCCGACCCAGACCATGTCGACCAACGCCGATCCCGCCGACCGTGCCGCCTGGTTCAAGGACATGTACCTGGGCCCCGATGCCTTCGACTGGGCGCTCAACGTGCTGGTGGTGCGCAGCGGCGAGCAAGTCATCCTCGTCGACGCTGGACTCGGTGGCCAATTCCCCGGTTTCCCGCGCGCCGGGCAGTTCCCCAAGCGCCTGGCCGCTGCCGGTGTCGACCTCGCCGACATCACCGACATCGTCATCACCCACATGCACATGGACCACATCGGCGGCCTGCTGGTCGACTCGGTGAAAAGCCGTTTGCGCGACGACGTGCGCATCCACGTCACCGCCGCCGAAGTGAATTTCTGGACCACGCCGGATTTCACTTACACCGACATGCCAGCGCCGGTGCCAGACGTCCTGCGCAGCACCGCCAACGCGTTCATCGATCACTATGAAAGCAAGCTGCGGATCTTCGACGACGAATGTCAGGTGGCATCCGGCGTGGTCGCCAGACTCACCGGCGGGCATACGCCAGGACACTGCGTGGTCTACGTCGACTCTGGCGGCGAGCGCCTGACCTTTGCCGGCGATGCGCTGTTCCCGGTCGCGTTCGATCATCCTGATTGGCACAACGGTTTCGAACACGACCCGGCCAAATCGGTGGAGGTGCGCGTACGCCTGCTCAAGGAAGCCGCCGCCAGCGGCGAGCTGTTCGTCGCCACCCATCTGGCCTTCCCTTCGGTGGGTCGGGTCGCCGTCAACGGCGAGGCTTTCCGCTGGATTCCGGCGATCTGGGACTACTGATTGCGCGCTTGAAAAGCCTTCGCCCGGCAATTGTCGGGCGAAGCTGTTGGGGGGTGATCTGGTTCGTTCGCGTCGGCGCTTATACGCTGATCATGCCGCAGGTTCGCCTGTACCTGATGAACCTCGAAGAACCGCGTTCCAGAGCGCTGCGTGTCGCTGATCATCTGGCCAGAAAATCCTTTGAATTTTTTTTGTCGGACAAAATCATTTACGTATGAGCGTAAGGAGGAACTCATGCGTAGCACCGATATTTTCGTCATCGAATACAAACTGCACGACCAGCCAAAATCATTCGTCATCCGCGCCAAGAGTATGCGCAACGCCGACGCATGGCATTGGGCGAGCTGTGACGCCGGTATTGCGCCGATTCCAAAACCGGGCAAACCACCGTTGAAGGTCGTCTCCAAACCCCAAGCCGAGCGCTATGGGATTACTGAGGTGAAGTGGCGCGAGACGGCAGCGCTGGACTGGACGGAGGCTTAGACAAACCGAATTGTTCAACTGATTTTGTCGAATTGGCCGGAAAGCAAAAAGGTTCTGACCGCGTGAAACTGCTCGTTCCCACGCCCTGCTTTCGCTGTGACGCAGAGCCTCAGGGGAGCGTGGGAACGATCAAGTCAGCCCAGGTTTACGACCAGAACCCTTTATGCGGCTCAGCCGCCTCCGCCTCCAGCATCGGCCCGAAAACACTGACCGTGCGTTGCCCTCTGGCAAAGACTTCACGACACGGCAGCGAGAACGTCGGGTTCTCCGGATGATCGCCGGTCAATCCGAGCAATGCATGCTCCGACAACGCATACACCACCCGCCCTACCCCGGTCCAATACACCGCGCCGGCACACATGCAGCAAGGCTCGGCGCTGGTGTACAGCGTGCAGGCCTCCAGCTCCGTGGGTGACAACAGCTTCGCCGCCGCAGCCACCGCGACCAGTTCGGCGTGCTGGGTGGGATCACCTTCCGGCGGCATCGAATTGTTGCCCGCCTCGGCGATGACCTTGCCGTCGCGGTCCGCCACCAGCGCTGCAAACGGATGCCGGCCACGCTGCTTCGACGCTTGCGACAGAGCGATGGTCTGGCGCAGCAATGCAAGGTCCAGTTCGCTGACGGCGGCCGGAACAGGCTGAGTGAATTGATTCATGGGTAACTCCTGGGCAGTGAGAAAAGACAAAGGTCAGTCGGCCAGTTCGGCCGCCGATGCGCCGACGGCGTCGGTCGATGTTTTTTGTTTGTTGAGCAGTAGATTGAGCAGGATGGCGGTGATCGCGCCGAGGAAAATCCCGCTGTCGAGCACCAGTTTCAGCGTTGGGCCGACGTGTTCGAACAGCGCCGGAAAGGACATCGGCAGGACGCCGACGCTGACCGACACCGCAACAATAATGGCGTTGCGTGTGCCTTCGAACTGCACCCGTGACAGCACCTGAATGCCCGCTACCGTGGTCATGCCGAACATGACGACCGCGCAGCCCCCCAGCACCGGCGTCGGCACTGCTGCAATCAGCGCGCCGAGCTTGGGAAACAAGCCCATCAACACCATGATCGCGCCAGCAGCGGCGACGACGAAGCGGCTCTTGATGCTGGAAAGCGCAATCAGGCCGGTGTTTTGCGTGAAGGCGTTGTACGGAAAACTGTTGAACAGGCCGCCGAGCATGGTCGACAGCCCGTCGGCGCGGAAAGCATTGCCGAGGGTCTGCTGGGTAGTCGGTTTGCCAACCAGTTTGCCAATGGCCAGGCAGTTGCCGGTGGTCTCGGCCATGATCACCAGCATCGCCAGGGTCATGATCAGAATTGGCATCAGAGAGAATTCCGGCGCACCGAACGCCATCGGTGCGCTGAACTCGAACCACGCTGCTTCGCTGACCCGACTGAAGTGCGTCATGCCGCAGGCGGCAGCGATCAGGCTGCCGACCAACAAGCCGATGAGCACGCTGAGATTGCCGATGAAACCGCTGAATCTGGCGTAGATCACCAGCGTCACACTGACCGTGGCCAGGCCCAGCAGCAGGTTGGCCGGACGGCCGAAGTCGGGCGAATCGGGATTGCCACCACCGAGCCAGATCGCCGCCGCCGGCATCAGTGAAATGCCGATGATGGTGATCAGGCTGCCAATCACCACGGGCGGAAAGAATCGCAGCAAGCGGCTGAATACCGGCGCCAGCGCAATGGTGAGAAAACCGGCAGCAATCACCGCACCAAAGATCTGGCTGAGACCGAACTCCTTGCCGATCATGATCATCGGCGCCAAGGCAATGAACGAGCAGCCCTGAATCAATGGCAAACGCGCGCCAAATTTCCAGAAGCCAAGGGTCTGAATCAGCGTCGCCACACCCGACGTCAACAAGTTGGCATTGATCAGTAAAACCACTTGGGCCGATGTCAGCCCCATCGCACTGCCGAGAATCAGCGGCACCGCCACCGCTCCGGCATACATCACCAGAACATGCTGCAGGCCGAAGGTGAACAGCTGCCGCAGCGGCAGCACTTCGTCCACCGGGTGAACGCGTTGTGTAGTCATGGCACAAGCTCCTGAGGGGGCAGCGTGGGTGGTAACCGTTGGCGCTCAGGGGCAGATGCACAGAGAGGATCAGCCCCGGCGTTTGAAGACGCGAGGTCATCCTTGAATGTTTCTAGCGATGAAACAAATTGGCAACCATCGCTTTTTTCGATGGCTAACACGGGGCACAATCGCCCTTACCTTCAACCCGGAGTACACCGCGTGCGCTTCTCACTCGATCAATTGCTGATGTTCGTCCAGGTAGTGAAAAGCGGCTCGTTCTCCGCCGCCGGGCGCAAGCTGGGCAAGACCCAGTCGACCATCAGCGCGGCGATTGCCAACCTGGAAACCGATCTCGGCGTCGAGCTGTTCGACCGCAGCAATCGCAGCCCCGCCCTCACCGCCAGCGGCCATAAATTGCTGGTGCAGGCAGAGGCGGTACTGGAGCGCTGCATGACCTTCGAGGCCCACGCCGATTGCCTCTCGGACAACGTCGAACCGAGCCTGACCCTGGCGATTGAAACGCCGTACGGCCCGATCATGCCGGTGCTGCAAGCGTTCGAGCAGGCCTTTCCGTTTGTCGATCTGATCATTCGTCACCCAGTGCACGGCGATGTCAGCGAACTGGTCAGCAGTGGCGAAGCGGTGCTGGGCGTGGCGTTTTCGCAGCCGGGCTATCCCAAGGAACTGGCGTTCCAGCAACTGGGCAAGCTGATCATGCTGCACGTCTGCCACCCCGAGCATCCGCTGGCACAGCTGGACAATGTCACATTCGACGATTTGCACGTGCACCGGCGCCTGGCGTTCAGTGCGCATGCCAGCAAACTGCCAAGCAGCGAGTACCTGCGGGCGACGCAGCTGTGGCAAGCGGAAAGTTATCTGGCCCTGCTGGAAATGGTCCGCGCCGGCCTCGGCTGGGCGACCCTGCCGCGCCAACTGATCCAGCGCGAATTGGGCAACGGCGAACTGGTCGAACTGCAGCTGTCTGCATATCCCCACACCGACTGGCAGATCGGCGTCGATCTGGTGTGGGCACGCCAACGGCCGCTGGGCACGGCCGAGCGCTGGCTGAAAGAAAAGCTGCAGGCCAACAAAGTGTATGAGCGTGATCGCAATGGGCAGATCACCACGCTGTGATGATCTGGCGAGCAGCTGTCTTTCGATCAGCAAGTGCGGGCGAATGACTTCAACCGCCATGCCGGTTGATCAGCGCCCCACGCTGGCTCGGGTATGTTCAAGCAGGCTCTGCCCGATCGGTCGTCAGCTTTCCCGCGTGACCACCCGGCGATGGCAATCGGCGGGGGTCAGTACCTTGCCCGCTCGGGAGCGCACGACGATGGTCTCGACAGGTGCCGACTCTTCGTTATCCAGCAACACCGAATAACTCTCGCCCTTGCGGAACAGGTAGCGCTCGCCCCACTGGCGCATGCTGATAACGATAGGAAACACCGCGCGTCCCATCTCGGTCAGGACGTATTCCTTGTAAGCGCTGCCGTCGGACGCGGGCTGTATTTCGAATACACCCAGTTCGACCAGCATCTTGAGTTTGACCGTCAGGATGTTCTTGGCCAGGCCAAGGCGCTTCTGAAACTCACTGAAGCGACGAACATCATCAAACGCGTCACGAATGATCATCAGAACCCAGCGATCGCCGATTGCCTCGAGTGTACGGGCCACGGGGCATTCGCTCTGTGCCAGTAGTTGCTGTCTGGCCATGTCTCTCCAGGGCTGCAAGTCTGATGAATAGAATGATCTAACGTCAGACGAAAATGTTTTTGAAATGTGGTTGTATTTAACAACCTGATTTGCTAAAAATCAACGCATCGGTTTCTATTCGAAACCACAATCCAAGGATGGAATGATGCCGTACAAGCCTCATGCCCCGGTAAAAATGGACGTCGAGGGCGACAAAGCGGCCGGTGGCTACACCCGGACGTCTCCAGGTACAGCGCCTTCGACTTTAAGCCGCTACCAGACTTTTCTCTTTGCAATTACCTGCGCCATGGCGGTAGCAAACGTCTACTTCGCCCAGCCTTTGCTGGAGTCCATGGCGGCCAGCCTTTCTGTATCACCCGGCACGATCGGCATTGTCGTCACCGCCACTCAGGCCGGTTATGCGGTCGGTTTGCTGTTCATCGTGCCCCTCGGCGACCTGCTGAATCGCAAGAAACTTATCCTTACACAAATGTTGCTTTCAGCCGTGGCGCTGTGCGCTGTTGGCCTTGCTCAGGATTGGGGCATGCTGCTCGGCGCGATGGTCCTGGTCGGATTGATGGCCGTCGTCGTGCAAGTGGTGGTCGCCTACGCTGCTACTTTGGCCAGCCCCGAACAACGCGGCGAAGCCGTCGGCACCGTCACCAGTGGTGTCGTGCTGGGTATCCTGCTGGCTCGCTTCGTTTCCGGAGCCGTTGCCGATCTGGCGGGCTGGCGCGGCGTTTACTTCGTCTCGGCAGCATTGATGGTGGCGATGGCCCTGGTGCTGTTTCGAACCATGCCCGCCTCGGCCAAGCCGCCTGCGCAAGGCAGCTACTGGAAACTGCTGGGGTCGGTGTTCGAGCTGTATCTGACTGAGCGCACACTGCGTGTCAGAGGCACTTTCGCGCTGCTGATCTTCGCCGCTTTCAGCGTGTTGTGGACGTCGATGGTCTTGCCGCTGAGCGCTCCGCCCCTGTCGCTTTCGCACACGCAGATCGGGCTGTTCGGCCTGGCCGGCGTAGCGGGAGCACTGGCGGCGGCCCGGGCGGGACGCCTGGCGGATCAAGGACTGGGTAATCGCACCACGGGCGTAGCGCTGGCGCTGTTGACGCTGTCCTGGTTGCCCACCGCGTTCGTCGAAAGCTCGCTGCTGGCGATGGTCGTCGGGGTCGTCCTGCTGGATTTCGCCGTGCAGGCGGTGCATGTGACCAACCAGAGTCTGATCTTTGCCGCACGACCCGATGCCCAAAGCCGCCTCGTCGGTGCCTACATGTGTTTCTACTCGGTGGGCAGCGGCCTGGGTGCGATCGCGGCTACTTATACCTACGCGCACTTCGGCTGGGTTGCCGTGTGCCTATTGGGCGCAGGCATCAGCGTCGTCGCCCTGCTCTATTGGTTATATCTTCAACTGACCAGCAGATAACTTACCGCCAGACAAACTAACTGCTCGAGTGCGTAGTGATACGCAGCGTGCAACTGTGTGCCTGCCACACAAACTTTAATAAGGAATCGAGGTAAGTATGGCGTTGCACACACTCACCATTACTTCGCAAAAGTCTGACTCTGCGCATGAGTTCCAACTACCGAGCAACTCTGCGATTACCGATATCGAATGGGAAGCCGGCGGCAAGAATCTGATCCCGCTGGGCTGCCGTGTAGGTGCCTGCGGCGCTTGCCTGATCAAGGTTGAATCAGGTCTCGAGGCCTTGAATCCTCGGGATGACGATGAACAAGCGTTTATCGAAGTACTGGGTTACACCGGCGAAGAATATCGCCTGGCCTGCCAGTGTTTGATAAGAGGTGAATTGGCCATTGAAGTTATTGGCTGATAGTTGCAATTGAATCCACTGATAAACAACGCGTTAAAACAAACCCAAAAAAGAGGCTTGATATGCTGAACCGTGTAAAGAATGTTGGCTATGGTGACCGCACTCCTTTTCTCAACGCTGCCGCTTCGCTGAATCTGCGTGGAGAAATCGATCGGATAATCGACGCTCAAGTAGAGCAGTGGTACGAAACCGTACCTCAGGCCGCGCACCTGGAAGGCAAAGACGTCAACAGTGCCTATTACAAGCGTCACCTGATCGAAACCGCATGGCGCATCCGCCTGCTGCGCGTAGCGGAAGCCAAAGCACTGGTCGAAGTGGCCAAGGTCAGTCCGGAAGCGGCACAGATCTGGGCGCATTACGAGCAGGAAGAAATGCTCCACGACGATCTGTTCATTCAGGATCTGGAGCGTGTCGGCGTCAGCCGCGAAGAGTTCCTCGCCACCGAACCGTACCTGTCCACCAAACTGCTGACCGGCTTCTTCTCCTACCTGCTGGACCACGAAGGCCCGCTGGGCGTCATCGCCTACTCCTATCTGGTCGAGTACGTGAACGTGAAGCTTGAGCCGCGCAAACTAGAAGCGCTGAAGACTTCGGTTGGCGAGACCAAAATTGTCGGGCAGATCTCCCACTCTCACACTGACATCAACGATGACCATCCGGGTGAAGTCTGGGCGGCCCTGCGTTTCCTGATCAAGGGTGAGCAGGACATCAGCGCGCTGAAACGCTACCTGGCCGAGCATCAGAAAATTCTCGCCATGTATTTCAGCGAGCTGTACATCGACACCCTGGCCAAGCCGCAAGACAAGGCTGCTTAAGCCATGGAGCAGGCAATGAAGTCAAACCGACCCGGTGTTCTGATCCTGAGCCACTGCGGCTTTTCTTTCCTGGAAGACCTGAAGGAGGAGCTGCAGCGACGCCAGCTTCGCTGTTTCGTGCTGTCTTCATTGCCGCTTCCAGAACATGTGCCGGCCCGCCTGGAGCAGATCCAGACCTGGGCGGACCGGTTGTACATTTCCGACTCGCACCAGTTGAAGCAGGAGGATGTGAGCAATGCGCTGCAGACCCTGCGCAAGTCCGGTGAGCAGGTCACCTGCTGCATCAGCGTCTGGGAAGGTTACCGGCACTTGATGGCGGCAGCCAACGCATCACTCGGCACCTATGACATTGATGCCCGGCAGGCGCTGGCACTGCGCAACAAGCTCAATGTGCGCAACCAGCTTGCCGAGGCGGGCCTGTCCAGCGCCCAGGCCCATGCGCTGACCGCCCCTGTCCTCGAAACACTGAAGGCCAGCAGCCAACGCTACTTCATCAAACCGATCCACGGCATCGCTTCCTATGCTGCATTTCCGATGCGCCAGGACACGGACTGGCAGGCGCTGGAGGCATTGCGTCTGGCCTCGACCGAAGACACCGTCTATGCCTCGGCATTCCACGACGGCCTGCAGTTCATGGCTGAAGATTACATCCCGGGCCAGGAATTCAGTTTCGAAACGTTGTTGGTGGATGGCGAAATGCATGTCGTGGCCATTCACGAGAAATATGAAGTCACCGAGACCGCCGACACGGTGCTGGAAGACAGCTGCACCACCCCGCCAGCCAGCCTTGATCAGGCACAGATCGCGGCGGGCCTGCAATGGCTGGAAAAAGTGCTGGGGCGCATGGCGCTCAAATGGGGCTGCTACCACGTCGAAGCGCGGTTCACTGGCCAGTACTGGGACCTGATCGAGATCAACCCGCGGGTCGGTGGCAGCCTGATTTCCCACAGCGTCGAGGCCGTCACTGGCGGGCACAGCATGCTGTCGCTGTGGATCGATCTGCTGTTGGCCAGTCAGGACGATACCTCGACCCGTGCGTTACTGGTGCAGCGACTGGTTGATTACGGCTGGCGATCGGACGGCACGAGCACGCAGTCGGCGGCGACTTTTTTTCGCGTGTATTTCGCCAGGCCGGGAACGCTGAGTTCCGTCACCTTGAACGCGTTACCGCTCGCACCGGTGGTTCAGCACATCCTGCTCAAGGCCGGCGACGTAGTGCCCGCGCATGCGCGTGAGGTGTTCCTCGGCCAGTTGCTGTGGACCTTCGAGCGCGCCGATCAGGCGGCGCAATTGCACCAACTGGCCCAACTCAGCGCCACGGCGCTGGACATTCAGTATCAGCCGGAAAGCCCTTGAGCGGCCGCCGAACCACTGCCTGAAACAGCCTTGCCTCTCTGAACAACTGCAAGTATTCGAGGATGTCCGACATGCCGCAGCGTGCGCCTGTATTGTTGATAGTGGATTACAACCTGAGCCGGATCGGTGACGTTCTGCACATGCGCAACTACGCTCGCGCGCGTTGGGGTGCCGAGACGTGGCTGGTACGCAGCGATCCTCAGGATCATGACCTGGCGATCAGTGACCGGGTGATCGATGCCGATCCTCTGGCAGATGATTTCATACGCCAGGCGTTGGCACAGCTGGGTGACGACGCCGCCAGAATCAGTGCCGGGATGGTTTTTTCCGATAACGCGGTAGCCAGCGGCGCCGCGTTGCTCGAACGTCTCGGGCTGCCCGTGGATGATGCCGAACTGGCACTGGGCGCTTTTGACAAACTGGCGTACCGCATCGCCGAGGACGAACAGCGCGCCCTCCTCAACCAGTCGGGCGTCATGCTTCCAGACTTCCAGGCCATCGAATGCCTCAACGATGTGCGCAATTTTGCCGTGCGTCAGGAGCGTGGTTTCGTCATCAAACCAGCGTGTGAAGGTAACAATCGCGGTGTGGTCATGGTCACGCCCGGAGGCGACTGCGAGCAGGCATTCAACGAAGTGGCGCCCTACCTGGACGGGGGTGTGCTGGCAGAGGCATTCATTACCTTCACTCGCGAATACTCCTATGACGGGCTGGGCGAGCTGTGGTTCATCACTGAGAAAGTCAGCGCCACCGGGCGTTATCCGGTGGAGGTGGCACAGATCCTGCCCGCTCGCCTCGACGAGCACGAACGTCAGGCCATTCGCCTGGCTGGCGAGCAGGTCAATCGCCTCGTCGGCCAGCGCATCGGGCCATTTCATAATGAGATCAAGCTCAGTGACAGCGACTGCCGCACCGCCGTGATCGAACCCAATCGCCGCCCCGGTGGCATGAAAATATGGACCCTGGCGCAGGCCGTTCATGGCCTGGACCTGTATGCCGCGTGGGTCGATTCGGTGTTTGCCGCAACAATCCCGGCCGATTTGCCGCCCGCGACCTGCAGTGCCGCGACCGTCATGTTCGGCGTGCCCCATGACATGACTCTGGATGTGGCTGACCTCGGCGAGATCCACAGCATGGTCGACGAGACGCTGGCTCGAACGGCCCACGCGCTCGACCTCGTCAGGAAAGACCTCGTGCTGCTTGAGTGTGCATGGATCGCCGGACACTCGCGCCTCATCCACGCGATTCCCAGAGACAACAGCGACTTTGTTGCCCACGCCTGCGTTGCCTTGCATGACGCCAGCGTGGACATCCGCGATCTGGTGACGGTCCTGCGCGAACAATGGCTTGAGATTCTGCAGGGTCATCTGGCCGCCGCGCAGCCACTCAAGGTCGCCTCCTGACCCCTCACTTATTCGCTTCGAGACTCTGGCATGAAAATTCTCATCCTTCACCGTGTGCCCTATCCACGCATCGAATATCACCGCGGCATCGATCACGATCTGCATGAGGTCACGTATCTGGGCAAACAATCGGCCATCGATACGCTGCCTGCAGACCTGCGTTGCACAGCCGTAACGAGGGCCGGACTGGGCAGCGCATTCGAGGAGACACTGGCCTGGCTGGCGCAATATCCGCAAAAGTTCGATCGGATCATTTCCATGTCCGAATACGAACTGCTCGACGCGGCGCGCCTGCGTGAAGCGCTGAATGTCGAAGGGGCCTCGCTGCAAGCGGTCACCCTGGCGCGCAACAAGCTGGCGATGAAAGCGGCCGTTCAGGCCAGTGGGTTGCGCGTGCCGCGCTTCATGTCGCTTGAGCGTTATCTGGCATTTCAGGGCCGGGTTCCCTGGAACGGTGCGACCGTGCTCAAACCCCACAGCGGCGCGTCCAGCATGGATGTCAGCATCCACCCAGCAGCGGGCGCCTTTGATGCGATCCGGCAAACGATCAGCGACCTCTCATTGCCCATCGCGGACTTTCAGGTTGAGGAATACATCAGCGGCTCTATTCGTCATTTCGACGGACTGGTGCTGAACGGGCAAATCGTCACCCTGCTGGCCAGCGAGTACGTCGGCACCTGTCTGGATTACATGGAGCGCGGACATCCACTCGGTTCCTGGCACCTGCAGGTCAGCGCCGGGATGCAGGCCTGGGTCAGCACGGCGTTGCAGGCCGTGCAGATTCACAACGGCGCATTCCATCTGGAAGCGATCATGGATGCTGACGAACCGGTGTTCCTGGAGGTGGGTAATCGCGTCGGCGGCGCTGACGTGGTGGCGACCTATGAACTGGCCACCGGCATTCACCTGCCATCGCTGGAACTGCGTATTCATGTGGACGGCGAATTGAACACTGCGCATCTGCCCGACCGCCAGCCGGATCTGGGCTACGGCTGGTTCGTTTTCCCCGGTCACACGCATTCACAGCGGTTGTATCAAGGGCTGGACGGTGCCGAGGAATTACGCGCGAGCCCGTTCATCGTGCAATGGAACGAACTGCCGCCAGGTGCCTTGCTGCCCGAGCATGTGACCTACTCCGCGTTCGAGGCGCCGCTGGCCGGTATCGTCAAGACAAGCGAACCGCAACAGACCCGAGACTGGATGCGCACGTTGTTCGACCGCGTGAGCCTCGCCCGCAACCTGACTTCCGTAGCGTGAGCCGACCTACTTCTCCACAAGGCAAATAACCATGAAACCACTGCACGTAGTGTTGGCTGTATTGATAACGGCGATCTGGGGTGTGAATTTCTCGGTGATAAAACTGGGGCTGGCGACGGTAGATCCGTTCATTCTGGCGGGTATCCGCTTCAGCCTGTGCGCCTTGCCGGCGATCTTTTTCATTCGCAAACCCGATGTCCCGTGGCGCTACATCATCGGCTACGGCCTGGTGTTCGGCATCGGACTGTGGGGCGTGGTCAACCTGGGCATCAAGGCGGGGCTGTCTGCGGGCATCGCTTCGCTGGTGCTGCAGTTCAGCGCGTTCTTCACCATCCTGCTCGGTGGCTGGGTGTTCAAGGAAGCCCTGACGCGCTTTCAGGTTCTGGGAATGTTGATCGCGCTGGCCGGCCTGCTGTGCATCATCAGCATCAGCGACGGATCGGTAAGCCTTTCCGGGGTATTGCTGGTCCTGGTGGGTGCGGCGTCGTGGAGCGTTGCCAACATCATCAACAAGAAAGCCAGCACCCGTGATGTCTTCGGTTTTCTGGTCTGGTCGAGCGCTTTCGCACCGATCCCGCTGTTTGCGCTGGATTACGCCGTCAACGGTAGCGTCGGTTACACCACACTGGTCAATCAGATCGATACCACGGCTGTCTTGTCGATCCTGTTCCAGGTCTACCCCAATACGTTGTTCGCGTACTGGATCTGGAACTCGTTGCTCAAGACCTATCCGGTTTCGACCGTCGCTCCGCTGTCGTTGCTGGTGCCGATTTTCGGCATGCTCGGCTCGGTCGTGGTGTTCAACGAAAGCGTGCCACTGAACAAAGTGCTGGCGGTGGTACTGATCGTGGTCGGTCTGGCGGTCGGCCTCTATGGTCAGCGGATTTTCAATGCTATGTTCGCGCGCCCTGCGCGCACTTCACTATGAATCGACAGGGAATCGGTATGGGTCTGGGAAGACGTGATTTCATGGGCGCCACTGTAGGAGCGACCCTGATTGGAGGCAGCATGATTGCAGGGATTGCCAGTGCACAGGCGGGGCAAGCTCCCGCGCAGGATGAAACCGCGGCGATATTTGATCCGGGCGACTGGGCATCGGTGCGTGCGCAGTTCAATCTGGCGCCGCAGTTCGTGCACATTTCCAACTTTTTTCTGGCATCCAATCCCAGACCCGTGCGCGAGGCGATGGCCCGTCACCGTCAGGCTTTCGATGAAAATCCCTACACTTATCTCGAGGACAACATGTTTGCCAGGCCCGAGGACATGGTCTGGCGCAAAGTCTGCGCCGCTGCGGCGGACTATACCGGTGGCCGAGCCGAAGACATCGCCCTGACCACCAGCACCACGCAGGGTCTGGCGATGGTCTACAACGGCCTCAAACTGACACCGGACCAGGAAATCCTCACCACCCATCACGAATGGTATACCCACGACGAGGCCATGCGCCTGGCGGTGCTCAAGTGGGGCGGCAGCATCCGCCGCATCGACCTCTACCAGGGTCCCGAGGATGTCAGTACCGATGCCATTGTCTCGCGCATCGAAGCCGCCATCCGGCCATCGACCCGCATCCTCGCCATGACCTGGGTGCATTCCGGCACAGGCGTGCGCTTGCCGGTCAAGGACATCGGCGCTTTGGTCACGCGCCTCAACCGGGACCGCTCAGAGGCTGACCGGATCATCTATGTGATCGATGGTGTGCACGGCTTCGGCTGTTCCGAGGCGCAAGTCGCCAGCCTGGGTTGCGACTTTTTCAGCGCCGGAACACACAAATGGATTCTTGGCCCTCATGGCACCGGGCTGGTCTGGGCTCGCGAGGGTCAGTGGCCACAGGTGATTCCGACCATACCGACCATCATGGCTGCCGAGCCCGCCAACGCCTGGCGCCAGGAGCGCGACCCGCAAGGACAAACGCAAGCAGCCTGGGTCAGTCCCGGCGGCTTCCTCGCATTTGAAAACCAGTGGGGTGTGATCGAAGCCTTCGACTTCATCAAGAAAATCGGCCGCAAGCGCATTGCCGATCGTGTCGCCGAACTCAACGGACAATTGAAAGAAGGCCTGGCGAAGCTGCCCAACGTGCACCTGCACACGCCCCGCTCCGCCGAGTTCTCCGCCGGCATCGTCTGTTGCGATGTCCAGGGCTGGACGCCGAAGGATGTGGTGGCGAAGTTGAAAACGCAGAACATCATCGCCAGTGCCACACCGTATCGGCACTCCACGGTTCGATTCTCCGCAGGGATTATCAACACCCCGCAGGACATCGAGCAAACCCTCAGGGTCATGCGCACTTTCGCCTGAACCGGCCTGGACCGAAGTCAGCCTCCAGCCAGGTTTTTTGCGCAGGCTGCGGCTGACCTCGGCTATTCGAATGATTGAAGCGCGCCTTTCCATGGGCAGGAACAATGACATGAATAAAAACAACGAGACTCCCGGAGAACTGGCGATTTTCCTGTTCTGCTCGACGGTCTACCGGCTGTTTTCCGGGGCATTGCTGGTGTCGCTGACCTGGACAATTCTCAAACAGAGCAACGACGATTACCTGCCGTTGGCACTGGCGATCTTCTGCTCGTTCATACCCGCTTTCATCACCCCGATGATGATCAAACGCCTGTCGCGCAAGATGAATGGCCGGCAGATGAGCAGCTTGTTCATTCTGTGCCTGGCCGGTCTTGCCATGATCTCCGGACTTTCGAGGAACTACACCGTCGGGCTGCTGATCACCAACCTCTTCGTCTGGTTGATGGTGATGTCACTGGAGGCCAGCCTGGACATGTGGTTTACCCAGCTGCAACGGGGGATGAACGAAGTCAGCGTGCGCCGCATCAGTGGCGCCACTACCGCCACCAGCCAGGCCGCATTGATGATCGGCCCGCTGCTCGCGGCGGGGCTGATGCCGATTTTGAGCGGTATCGGTTTTGCTCTGGTGCTCAGCGGCGGCTTCCTCCTGGTTGCCGGCATCTGCCATACCCGTGACAGCGTGCCGACCGTCATCGAGCCTGCCAGCACGCGAGCAGTTCCGGCCCCGCTGCCGCTGACCCTGTTTGTGCCGATGCTGCTGATCTGGCCCATCCTCGGGGCGTTCAACTTCATGCTGCCGGTTTATGTATCCAACCATGGCTGGTCATTATTGGAGCTCGGCG
Source organism: Pseudomonas sp. RIT-PI-o (assembly GCF_001297215.1). Classification (NCBI taxonomy): domain Bacteria; kingdom Pseudomonadati; phylum Pseudomonadota; class Gammaproteobacteria; order Pseudomonadales; family Pseudomonadaceae; genus Pseudomonas; species Pseudomonas sp. RIT-PI-o. Next base: position 451,026 of record NZ_LHPA01000011.1, read on the forward strand.
TACTCGACGCGGTGTTTGGCCTGGGCATGGCGCTGATCGGGGTGCTGGTGATCGTTGCCAACACCGGGCGCAATCTGCTGGCGTATCTGTTTGCCCTGATTGCGCTGGCGCTGATCGCCACCGCAATGTGGGTGCTGATGCCCGACACCCTCGTACTCAAAGCACTGAGCCTGTTGATTCTTGGGATGGCGTTCGGTGGCGCGCGGGTACACATCCGTGCTGCGATTGCCTGCCGATACAGTGAAGCCGCCGTCGGACTCTACGTCAGCAAGGCCAATGCGCTGGCGACGCCCGTGCTGTTCCTGATACTGACGCTGCAACTGGCGATTATCGAAAACGCCTGGCTGTTGCCCTTCGCATTGGTGTGTCTATCCGTGGGGCTGCTGCTCCAGACTTCAGCCACGCGCTTCGCCAGAGGGCAGGCCCCCATCGAAACCGTGGGGGCCTGACACCGGCGCGTAAGGAGGCGGTCCACCATGGACTGCCTTCGCGAGCAAGCTCGCTCGCGTGTGTCGTGTTATTCGGGTTAATCCGCCTTCTTCTGCTCCATTTGCACGGAGGCCTTGCTGTTGTCTTCGTCCTTGCTGGTGGCTTTGTTCGAATCGAAGCAGCCGTGCAACAGGAACATTGAGCAGAAGCCAAGGCATACACAGATTTCATGACGATCTCCTTAAAGCAGTGGTCAGGTTGCATCAAATATCAGCCCTTGCTGTGCTCCGGCGACGAAGGCCCTTCCTTGATGCCGCGCGGGCCGGCGATGCCCCATACGATCAGGCCGAGCACCGGGAACACGATCAAGCCGATCGCCCAGGCGGCTTTGACGCCGACGCTTTTGTTGCTGCGAAACACGCTGACGATCGCCCACAGGTCAACCAGCAGAATGATCACCGCCACGGCGATGGAAAAATAACTCGCTGCCTCGTTCATTTCGCGATCCTCCAATGACTGGTAAGCATTGGGCTGCGACGCCTTTTGAGCGTTCAAAAAAATTGCGACCGCATGCGCTGCGCATACGCACGGGCGCCGGTTGCATCGTTTCAATGCTGAAGCTGTCGAGCATTTCACCGCCGATGTCCAGTTCCAGCTGATAGGCCATGTCTTCCTGTACCGGGAACTGCCTGCTGCGCAGATCGGGATGATCAGCATCATCCTTCATTGACTCCACCCTCCTTCACCGCGCAAGGCGCGACGGTGGAAATCAGGCAATTGCTGCAAGGCGAATTCCGAGGCGCGGGTCTGCACTTCGCAGCGCGAGCCGGGAAACCATTGCTGCGTACTGAACAGAAAATGCCGGTCATCGAACTGAAATGCCCAGGCGAAACACACCGTACCGGCCTTGATCCCATCCATATCGTCGGGGCCAAGAATCCCGGTGGTGGCGACCGCGACGTTGGCGGTACTGTCGCGCAGCGCACCGATGGCCATTTCACTGGCGACTTCCACGCTGGTCAGGTTGAAGGTCTCCATGGTCGCCGGGCGGACGTGCAGCAGGCGCTGCTTGGCCTGCGGCGAATAGACCACGTAGCCGCACTCGATCAGCTCGCCGCTGCCGGGCACTGCCGACAACAGCATGACGATTTCCCCCGCCGTACAGGACTCGGCGGTGGGGATGATCAATGAATGTTGGCGCAGGGATTCAATCGTATCGTTGGCGATGGACATGGCGTGCTCTCGAAGCTTTTATTGCCGGTTGACCGTGCGCTGCGCTGATCATTCCGCTGGATTTGACGCGTGTGCAGATGGTCCACGCCGAGAAAGTTTTCCGCCCCATTCGGCGCGATCACCTACCCTCATAGACTGTGTGATCCACTCGAGCCCGCCGCCGTCATGCGCTGTTCATTCAAGTCGTTGTTTTTGGCCTTGTTCCTGCTGCTGATTCCGGCCAGTGCTTCGCTGTGGGCGGCAGACCTGCCGACGCCGGCCCAATCAAGCGCGGCGCCGCTGCCGGTGATTTCGCAAAGCGATCTGCAAGCCTTGCAACAACGGCTCGACGGGCTCAAGCAGCAGATTTCGGCGGCGAACAATTACAACCAGCTCGAAGGCCCGCAGGATCGGGTCCAGGCGTTCATTCTCGATGTCGATCGGTTGTCGGCTGCGCTGTTGCCGCAACAGGCGCAACTGGCGGTGCAACTGGGCGTACTGGGCACGGCGCCAGACGCCGAGGTGGCCGCCGAGCAAGCCGATATAGTCGCGCAGCGGGCCGCGCTGGCGGAGCAGAAAAGCAAGGTCGATGGCACCCTGAAAAGCCTCGCGGCACTGAAACAGAACGCCGCCGATCTGATCACGCAGATTGCCGGCATCCGCCGCACATTGCTGGAAAGCGAACTGACCCTGAGTACCCGCAGCGTACTGAGTCCGCATTTCTGGGCGCCGCTGGTCAATCCGAGCGAGGACGACCGCCAGCGGCTGCGCCTGTTCGTTACACAGGTAGGTGACGTGTGGGCCACGGTCTGGGCGCCGGGCGAGCGTTTTTACACCTGCGTGCTGGTGCTGTTGGCGCTGCTGGTGTGGACGTTCGGCCGGCGTCTGGCTGAACGCGGGCTGACCTGGTTTTGCATTCATCGTGTAGCGGAGGGTCGCTTGCGCCGCAGTGCCTTGGCGTTCGCCTCGGCCGCCGCGACCTTCATCACCACCGCCATCGCCCTGAAACTGCTGTTCTACGCCTGCACCCGCCACGACGCCCTGCCGCCGGTGCTGGAAACCTTCTCCGAAGAGTTCGAAAAAGTCGTGTATGCCTGCGTGCTGATCACCGGGCTCAGCCGGGCGTTACTGTCGACCGAGCATCCGTCGTGGCGCTTGCCGGGCATTGCCGATCCGGTGGCGCTGGCCCTCAGGCCATATCCGCGAATTCTCGCCTGCTCCTTACTGGTGTTGGTAACGCTGGTGCAGGTCGGCAACGCCACGGGCATGAGCAGCCAGATCGTCATGGCCGGGCGCGGCGTGATTTCAATCGTGGTGCTGGCGATCATCGGCACCCTGCTGTTGCGCGTCGGCAAAGTGCGCAAGGCACTGGTCGCGGCCAATGACGCCTCGGCGACAAACAGCGTGTTCGCCGGGCTGATCTACAGCGTCGCCAGCGTTTCGATGTTTGTCACGGCCATTGCACTGCTTGCCGGTTACGTGTCGCTGGCGCGCTTCATCAGTTATGAACTGGTGTGGAGCTACATCGTGCTGTCGGGCTTCTACCTGCTGATTCAGTTGGTCAAGGACGCCTGCGAGCACCTGTTTTCACCGAAACACGCCAGCGGCAAGGCGCTCAAGCAGTTGCTCGGCATCAGTGATCGGCGTCTGGATCAGATTTCCATTCTGCTGTCCGGTTTCAGCCGCGCGGGACTGATGTTGATGGCGCTGATTTCGTTGTTCGTCGGCGGCATCGGCACCACGTTGGGCCAGTTGCTGACCAACATCATGTCGATCCTTGGCGGCGCCGGTTTGCGCAAGCTGAACATCGTCCCGGGGCATCTGCTCAACGCGCTGCTGGCGCTGATGATCGGCATCTGGCTGATCCGCGCATTGAGCCGCTGGCTCGACGAAGAGTTCCTGCCCAAGACCGACATGGATCCCGGGATGTGCGCGTCGCTGAGCACGCTGTTTTCCAATATCGGCTACGCCTTTGTGATTCTGCTGACGCTGTCGTCGTTGGGCGTGCAGTGGACCAACCTTGCCTGGATCGTCAGTGCGCTATCGGTGGGCATTGGCTTTGGCCTGCAGGAGATCGTCAAGAACTTCGTTTCCGGCCTGATTCTGCTCACCGAGCGCCCGGTCAAGGTCGGCGACTTGATCAGCATCAGTGGCGTGGAGGGCGACATCCGCCGGATCAACGTGCGCGCCACGGAAATCCAGCTCAGCGACCGCTCGATCGTGATCGTGCCCAACTCGCAGTTGATCTCGCAGAACCTGCGCAATGTCACCCTCGGCGGCAGTGCTCAGGGCGTGGCGTCGCTGGAGCTGATGTTTCCACTGGATATCGATCCTGAGGAGGTCAAACAGCTGCTGCTCGACGCTTATCACGAAAATGAAACCATCCTCGATAAACCGGCGCCGTTCGTGCGCTTCAGCAAGTTGTCGCCGGACGGCATAACGCTCACGGTCACCGGTTACGTCGGCAGTCCGAGGATCGTCGGGCTGACCAAAAGTGATCTGTTGTTCGAAGTGCTCAAGCGCCTGGGCGCTGCGGGCATTGCGCTGGCGAAGCCGCCGGCGGCGTCTTGATCAGGTTATTCCCCACGCACCTATCAAGCTGCTTTTTCGGTCTTTATTGGCGCTTGGGCCGCAACCTTATACTCCAGCGGCTTACCCCACTTTCGATAAGGATGCTTCATGCCTCGACGTCTGTTAATGGCGACGCTTTTGCTCACGCTCGGCGGTTGCGCCAGCCCTCCTCCTGCGTCCGTCCACACGTTCGATCCCGCCAGTTCGACCCTGCAAGGCGATGCCTCACGGCCGGCGCAGGCACAGTGGATTCGCACTGAACTGTACTTTTCCGTCGGTTCGCTGGAGGGCCAGGAAGGCGCTGTCAGCCCCGCGCGCTGGCGCGAGTTTCTCGATCAGCAAGTCACGCCGCGCTTCCCTGATGGCTTCAGCGTGTTCGATGCATACGGGCAATGGCGCGACAAGGGCGCGAAGGAACCAGAGCGGCTGAGCACCAAGGTGATCGTGATCCTGCATGAGAACAGCGCAAAGCGTTCGAGTGATATCGAAGCCATCAGGTTGGCGTACAAGCGGATCACTGGCGATTTGTCGGTACTGCGGCTGTCGCAACCGGCACAGGTGTCGTTCTGAAAAGCCCCTCACCCTAGCCCTCTCCCAGAGGGAGAGGGGACTGATTGGGGGATATTCAGCATCTGCACCGACCTGAAAAGACTTCAGTGAATCCACAATCGACCCGGTTCTTCAGGTCGATGGATGACGCAAGAAACCTCGGTCGGCCCCCTCTCCCTTTGGGAGAGGGCTGGGGTGAGGGGCGGGGTTTGACGCCGATTTCAGGCTGGAGCCCCAAGCCGGCGGCATCAGAAACCATAAGTAACCCGGGCGTAGTAATACGCGCCGTTGGTACCGATGGGTGACAGCACGTCGTACGGCAGGTTGCCGCCATAATTGATCGCTGAGCCCGAGCGCTCAGGGTAGTTATCGGTGAGGTTGTTGCCGCCCACAGCGAGGTTGAATGTCGGGGTGAATTTGTATGCCACCTCCGCATCCAGCTGCCACACCGCGCCGTAGGTCTGCTCGGGTTGCGAATCACCGAAATCGAACACGCGGGTGGTCTCGCCCTGGCGGGTCAGGCGTCCGAGCAGGCCCCAGTGTTCGCTTGTCCAGTTGGCGGAAAACACGACGCGATCCTTCGGCGCGGCATCGGTCAGGGTGTTGGTCTCCTCGACGCCAACCAGAGCATCATTGCCGATGCCCAGTGCGGTCAGTTGCGACGGCGTGCCCTTGGTGCTGGTGACTTTGGTGTGGTTGTAGGTATACGCGGTGGTCAGGCCGAGTTGCCCTTCATACAACGGCTGGTGATAGTTGAGCACCAGTTCGGCGCCATCGGTGCGGGTGTCGGCGGCGTTGGTGAAGAAGTTGACGTCGTGGACGCCGGCCACGCCAAAGTTGTCGTCGATGTAACTTTCAAGCGCATCGTTGCCGATCCGCTGCGACAGGGTGATGCGGTCTTTGACGTCGATGCGGAACACGTCCAGCGACGCGTCGAAGCGTTCGTTCAACTGAAAAGTCAGACCGAGGCTGAAGTTCTTCGAGGTTTCCGGATCAAGCTTTTCAGCGCCGAGGGCGCGGGCGATCGGGTCGTTGACCGAGAGCACGCGGATGTCCGTCAGCGTACCGCCATCGCCGAAGTTGCTGGTGGTGTGCTGGAAGCCACTTTGCGCCAGCGAAGGTGCGCGGAAGTTGTTCGACACTGCGCCACGCAAGGCCCACTGTTGCGTCAGTTTGTAGCGGCCACTGAGCTTGCCGGTCAATTTGCTGCCGGCGTCATCGTAATGTTCCCAGCGTGTGGCAGCGTCGATGAAGAAGCGCTCGGTGAGATCGCCGGACAATTCGGCATAGGTGCCGAACACGTTGCGATCCAGATCCGACTCTTCGCTCGGGCGCAGACCGTTGGCACCATCCGCGCCGGCACCGACATAGGATGCTGCATCACCCGCGTAGGTCAGGTAGTTTTCGTAGCGGTATTCGCCACCGACTGCCAAGACGAACGAGCGCTCGCCAAGACGCAACTCACGGCTGAAATCGAGGTTGCCAGTAGTCTGGCGCAGTTCGTAGTCGCCGGTATCGAACCTGGTCGGCGAGTCCTCGCCAAGGCTGACGTTGAGGGTGCGCCGGGTCGAGCCTTCGAAGCGGTTGCGGCCATGGGTGACACTGCTGTCGAAGTCCCATTCTTCCCCGATCAAGCCCTTGAAGCCGGCGGTGGCAGAGATGTCCTTGTTGTCGCCCAACGACTGCGGCAGGTAACCGTTGGGGTAGAACTGCGGTTGCTCGTACGGGTAGCGATAGAACGCGGCGCCCGTGGTGTGGCGCTGGTTGTAGGTACCGAAGCTGTAGAGCTTGCCAGCGGCCAGCGGCAGTTCTCCGTTGAACCAGGCGTTGACGTCGCGCGCGAGGCCGTCGCCCATCACATAGTTGCGCTGTCCCGGGGTATCGGCGAAGCCATCGAAGCCGGCCCGGTTGGTCGGGTTGCGATTCTTGTATTCCGTGCCGCCGCGAATGAAACCGCCCTCCTCCCCCAGGCGTGTGCCGATCTTGGCCGTGGTCACGCTGTTCTGGCCGTCGGTGGTGGTTTTGTCGATCGCGTCCTGACGGGTGTGATAAGCGCCGTAACTGGTCGAGACTTCGCCGCCTTCGGGGGCGTCGTCGAGGATGATGTTGATCACCCCGGCGATCGCATCGGAGCCGTACTGCGCACCGGCACCGTCACGCAGTACCTCGATGCGCTTGATCGCGCTGAGCGGAATCGAGTTGAAATCCACTGGCGCAGTACCACGACCGATTTTCGACGAATCGTTGACCACCGCCGAGGTATGCCGACGCTTGCCGTTGACCAGCACAAGCACCTGATCGGGGCTCATGCCTCGCAGTTGCGCGGCGCGCACGTGGTCAGCACCGCCCGAGTTGGACTGACGCGGCAGGCTGAAGGACGGCAGCAGCGTCTGCAATGCCGCCCCCAGTTCACCGCCCGCAGCGCCGGCGGACTTGAGATCTTCGGCGGTCAGCACGTCCACCGGCACCGGCGAATCCAGCACCGTACGCGATGTACCGCGGGTACCGGTGACCAGCACGGTTCCGAGGCGGGATTCATCTTCGGCAGAAGTCTCTTCAGCTTGAGCAGGAAGTTGCCAGATCGCTGTCACAACAGCAGCGGCCAGTAATGAACGGGAACGGTAATGCATGTATCAGCTCCTTGAATTGCAGTTAATACCTGGCCGTTTGCCGACACTAAAAGGACGGCAATGAATGCGTAGTAATGGCTGCTGTAGTTTGGGTTTTATTACATCGGTTAATTATCTAAACACCAGTCTCTGATTGCAGATGTCCGTGTAGGAGTGAGCCTGCTCGCGATAGCGGTCTAGAATCGGACAATGATGTCGACAGATATAACGCTATCCCCAGCAGGCGAAGGCCCACATGTCGATCTGTGTTGGATAATGCTTAATCGAACTCCTTTTCCAGCCAGGCATCTTCGGCGATATCCAGTTCTTCACCACTGAAACGCTGTTCGGCAAACGGGTCAGCATATAAATGAAAGCCGTTTTGTTCCCAAAAACCCGGTTGTTCCTGCGCCACAAATTCAAGGCCGCGTAACCATTTCGCGCTTTTCCAGAAGTATCGTCCCGCTATTACCAGCCGCAGTGGCCAGCCATGTTGCGCAGTCAGCGGTTGGCCGGCGTAGTGGGTGGCCAGCAAACTTTGCGGGTGCAATAAATCGTCGAGTAACAAGTTGGTCTGGTAATCGGGGTCGGCATGGGCCATGACATACGACGACGTCGGCTGGATATCGAAAGCCTGCAACAAATCCTGCAGGTGTACTCCGCCCCACTCGGTATCGAACTTCGACCAACGCGTCACGCAATGGATATCGCAGCGCAAGACCCGTTGCGGCAGCGCCTGCAAATCGGCGTAACGCAATTCGATTGGCCGGTCGAGCGTGCCGAACAGACGTAATGACCAGTCGCCCGTATCGTATTCGGGCACCGCACCTTCATGCAGAATCGGAAAGCGCTCCGTCAGCACCTGCCCCGGCGGCAGGCGATTGCCGGACGCCGGATCCACTTTCGGAGAACGGCTTTTGCGTAAGCGTGAAGCCTTAGTGTGCATCTTCACTCCTTGTCCGAAGGTCACCCATCCCTGTGGGAGCGAGCAGGCTCGCTGCCACCAGAACAATGTGGCGGCGATGTTCTAATTCGCGACCGGAATCCACGACGCCCGCGCCACATTCGCGGTATCGCCGAACGCCGGGAGCTTTTGCGCCAGATCACGGACATTGTTCACGTCCAGATCCAGCAACTGCTGGCGGGTGATCAGCGTCGGAGGCACAAGTACCTGGTGACCCGGATCCTCACCGGCGATCAGCATCGCCAGGCTGCGTACGCTGATCGCCCCGGCGACCTGCGGATTGACCGCTGCCGTCGCCGCCCAGGCGCTGCCCGGTTCTTTCATGATCTGGATGTCGGCAGTGGAAATGTCGGCACTGTAGATCTTCACTCGACTGGCCAGCCCGGCTTCATCGACGGCGATTTTCGCGCCCTTGGCGAACTCGTCGAACGGCGCAAAGATCACGCTGATGTCTGGATTGGCGCGCAGTACGGCGCTGGCCTGATCCGCCACGGAATTGGCAATCGGCGGATTCAACGTACCGAACCGGGCCTTTTCCACGATGCCCGGATTGGCTTTTTTGACCTGACTCCAGATCTCGTCGCGCCGCTCCATCGGTGTAAAGCCGCTGATGTAGACGTAACCGGCATCGAAGCGCGTGCCGTTGTCCTTGACCGCCTGATCCAGCGCCAGGCGTGCCAGTGCATGGTGATCCTGTTCGACTTGAGTCACCTGCGGTGTGTCCAGGTCGACATCGAACGCAACAACCTTGATGCCCTTGGCAATGGCTCGCTCGATGGGTGCCTTGAGGGTCTCCGCCAACCCGAGCTGGACGATGATCCCGTCGACTCCCAGCGCCGTCGCCTGATCGATCATCTCGCCCTGACTCGCCGCCTGCTGCCGCGCATCGAACACCCGCAGACTGGCGCCCAGCGCTGCGCTCTGCTGCTCCACCCCACGCAGATAGGCCTCAGGAAAATCCCCGGAAAACAGATAACCCACCAGCGCGATCTGCACCTGGCCCTGGTCGAACGGCGCCGGTGCGCCGGGCAGGGCTTTGGCCTGTGCGCTCAATGTCACCGCCGAAAACACAGCGACGGCAAAGCAACGGCGGACGAATGGGGTGATTGAACCGTGCATACAACTTCCTTGGCTGAAAGCGGCTCATCGCACCCGATGCGCGAGGCCGAAAGTGAACATCAGGGCGAGCACCAGCACCAGGCCCTTGACGAAATCCTGCGCGTAATACGGCGCGTTGAGCATGGTCAGGCCATTCAGCAGCGAGGCCACCAGCAGCGCACCGACCAGGGTGCCAAAAGCGTTCGGCTTCTTCGCGCCGAGCACGGCAAAACCAATCAATGCGGCGCCCAGCGCATCGAGCACCAAACCATTGCCTGAGCTGACATCGCCACGCCCGAGCCGCGCCGCGAGTAACAGACCGCCAAGCGCAGCCAGCAACGCTGAGAGCACGTACGCCAGCAGTTTGAACCGCTGCACCGGCGCACCCGCCAGTCGCGCCGCCTGCTCGTTGCCGCCGATGGCGTAGAACAGCCGACCGATGCGCGTGCGCTCGAGAAACAGCCAGACGGCCAGTGCGACCAGCGCGCTGATCAACACCGGAATCGGCACCACCTCCCACAAACGTCCGCGTCCCAAGGCGAGAAACCCGGCACTGAAGCTGCCTTCGGCTTCCGCACCGTTGGGAAGCGTCATGCCCACGGCAATAGAACGCCCCCCAGTGGGAATCAGTTGCACGCCGATCACCAGAAACATGCTGCCCAGCGTCGCCAGAATGTCCGGCACCCGCAGTCTGACGATCAGCCAGCCGTTGAGCAGTCCGACCAGCGCGCCGCCCGCCAGGCTGATCAGCACTGCCGGCAGCGCCCCCCAGCCGAGCACCACCATGACGTAACTGGCAATCATCAAACTCATGGCGGCCACTGCGCCGATCGACAGATCCAGTCCGCCGACGGCCATGGTCAACGTCACACCCAATGCCAGCAGCGCGACGATCGATACCGATTGCAGGATGCTGAACAGATTGCCAACCCGTAGAAACGCTGGCTCCGCGACGCTGAAAACCACCACGATCAGCGCGAGCAGCCACAACAGGCCATAGCGGATCAGTGCTTGTAAAAAGCGCTCGGCGGGTGCCGGCGCGTGCGCGAGCAGTGAATGTGGATCAGGCACTGACGGTGCTCCTTGGCGCGGTTTGAGGAGAATGTTGACGGATCCCGGAGCCGGCCAATGCGGCGACCAGGGTGGCGCGATTCAGAGCGGCTCGCGAGTATTCGGCAACCACCGTGTGATCACGCACGAGCAGGACGCGATCGGCGATTTCCAGCGCTTCATCGACATCGGCGCAAATCACCAGCGTCGCCCTGCCCTGGGGGCTGTCGCGCAGCAGTTGGCCGATCTCGCGGCGAGCGCGCACGTCGACGCCTTGAAACGGCTCATCGAGGATCAATACCCTGCCCTCGCCCATCAGCCAGCGACCGAGGATGACTTTCTGCTGGTTGCCACCGGACAGCGCCGCCATCGGCACGTCGATGCCGACGGTATTGATGCCCAACGCTGCGACCTGCGCTTGCACCGCGGCCGCTTCGGCGCGATTGCGGATGAAACCGGCGCGAGTGAAGCGTTCGAGAAATGGCAGGGTCAGCGTGCGCCGCAAGGAAAAATCCGCCACCAGCGATTGATTGGCACGGTCTTCGGCTGCGTAAAACACGCCGCTGCGAATGGACTCGCGGGGCGAGCGCGGCAGCCACTCGGCACCATTGAGCTTGACCCCGCCCGCAGCCGGTTTGCGCAGGCCGAATAACACCTCGGCGATCTCGCTTTTACCGGCACCCAGCAATCCGCTCAGTACCACCACTTCGTTTTCGCGCAGGGTCAGATCGAAGGGTTGCGACTGCGGGAGGATTTTCATCCCGTGCACTTCCAGCACCGCGCGCCCCGGCAGACGCGGGGTGTAGCGATGCGCAGCCAGCGCCTGACCGAACATGACGTGCACCGCTGCGGGCAACTGCTGCGCAGTGAACTCACCGGCCAGTCGCCCGTCACGCAAGACAATGGCGCGATCGGCGACCCGCTGCAGGTCTGAAAGACGATGGGAGATGTACACGATCGCTACGCCTCGACCACGCAAGGTGTCGATCACCCCGAACAGTCGCTGCGCTTCCGCATCCGATAACGCCGCCGTCGGTTCATCGAGAATCAGCAGGCGCGGCTGTAACGCAAAGGCCCGCGCCAACACTACGAGTTGCCGTTCCGCCTGGCCGAGTTGCTCGACGGGCTGCTCCAGCGGCAATGTCAGCCCGAGGCCTGCAGCAATGTTCCCGGCGCGGGTCAGCAGACGCTGACGATTGAGCCAGAAGTCCGTCTCAGGCCTGCACAGCTCATCGAGCAGCAGGTTCTCCGCCACGCTCAAGCCCGGCGCAATGCCTTCGTTGATCTGCTGATGCACCGCAACGATGCCGACACGCCGCGCCGACAGCGGTGAACTGAACTGTCGCCGTTCACCCTCGACGAGGATTTCGCCGCTGTCCGCTGGCTGACTGCCGGCGAGTATTTTCACCAGCGTCGACTTGCCCGCACCGTTGGCACCGAGCAAGGCGACCACTTCGCCGGGATGGATATCGAGGCTGACTCGATCCAGCGCGCGCTGCGCGCCAAAACGCTTGCTCAATTCCCGCACGCGAATCAGCGGTTCACGGAGCATGGCGACCGGCTCACTCCTGTGTTTGCTCATCGCCGATGCGCCAGCGAACGCACCCATCGATCACCGAGGCTTTGCACGCCCTGGACCAGAATCACCAGCACCACCACCGTCGCCACCATCACCTCGTTGTTGAAGCGCTGGTAGCCATAACGAATGGCCAGATCGCCCAGCCCGCCGCCACCGATCACCCCGGCCATGGAGGAAAAGCCGATCAGCATCACCAGCGTCAAGGTGATGCCGGCGAGCAAGGCCGGCAACGCTTCGGGCAGCAGCACTTTGAAAATCACGTCGCGAATATCGCCGCCCATGGCGAGGATGGCTTCGATGCGCCCGCCGTCGACTTCGTCCAGCGCGTTCTCGACGATACGTGCAAAAAACGGAAAGGCACCGATGGTGATCGGCACCACGGCCGCGGTGCTGCCCAGGGTCGTGCCGACCACCAACCGGGTCAGCGGGATCAAGGCGATCAGCATCACCACAAATGGCAACGAACGACCAAGGTTGACCAGACCGCTCACCGCCGCATTGAAACGCGGCAGCGGCATCAATCCGTGGCGACGGCTGATGAACAGCAGCACGCCCAGCGGCAAGCCGATCAGCAACGTGAACAGCCCGGCGAGCAAGACCATGTAGACCGTTTCGCCCGTGGCGGTGAGCAGCAATTGAAGGATTTCATCCCAGTTGATCGAGCGGTTCATGACTGGGCCGCCCGCACGCCGTATTGCCTGAGAAAGCTCAGCCCGGGCGCATCGTGACCCAGCGGCAAGCCACAGGTCGGGCGTAGCGATTGACCGAGAGACGATTGCGTATCCGCCAGCAGACGCGGCACCGGCCCGGCTTCGACGATGCGCCCGTTGGCCATGTAGGCGGCGTGGTCGCAGATCGCTTTGACCACCTCCAGCTCGTGGGTGATCAGCACGATGGTCACGCCCAACTGGCGGTTGATGTCGCGCAGCAGTTGAAGAATCGACTCGGTGGTTTGCGGATCGAGGGCGCTGGTCGCTTCGTCCGATAGCAGATAGGCCGGCTCCGCTGCCAAGGCGCGGGCGATACCGACGCGCTGCTTCTGGCCGCCTGACAATTGCGAAGGAAACGCTTGCGCCTTGTCGCTCAGGCCGACCAGTTCCAACAGCTCGCGAACCCGCACATGCCGCCACGGTTTGCCGACCTTGGCGATCTCCAGCGGCACCGCGATGTTGTCGAATACCGTGCGCGAATGCAGCAGGTTGAAACCCTGAAATATCATGCCGATGCGCTGGCGTTGCTGGCGCAGTTCGCTATCGGACAGCGTCAGCAGATCCACGCCATCCAGCACAACCCGCCCGCTGTCCGGGCGTTCGAGCAGATTGAGGCAGCGCAGCAACGTCGATTTGCCTGCGCCGCTGCGTCCGAGAATGCCGTACACCGCGCCGTCGGGGATATTCAGCGACACCTGATCCAGCGCCGGTGCCGAGGCCGAAGGGTAGGTTTTGCTCAACTGCTCGACGGCGATCATGGCTTGCCGCCCGCCACCGGAATCACCGAACCGGCAAAGTGCTCGGTGATGTATTTGGCGACCTGCGGCGAGGTCAGGTCTTTGGCCAGTTGCACGATGCGTGGATCGTTCTGCAGCTTGGGCGTGGTCACCAGAATATTGGCGTAGGGATTGTGCTCCGCCTTCTCCAACCCCAGCGCATCCCTGGCCGGCACCAGCCCGGCGTCGAGCGCGTAGTTGCCGTTGATCACGGCGAGGTCAACATCGTCGAGCGAGCGCGGCAGTTGCGGCGATTCGATTTCGAGGATTTTCAGCTGTTTCGGGTTCTCGGCAATGTCCTTGGGCGAGGCCTGGTCGGCGGCGGGGTCGCTGAAACCGGGCTTGAGCCTGATCAATCCGTTGTCCTGCAACAGGTACAGGGCGCGACTGAGATTGGTGACGTTGTTGGGAACGGCGACCGTGCCTTTCTCCGGCACGTCAGCGAAGTTTTTATGCCGCCGAGAGTAAATGCCCAGCGGTTCGATATGCACCGTAGCGGCCACCGCCAGTTTTTCGCCAAGGGCCTGTTCCTGGGATTTCAGATATGGCAGATGCTGGAAATAATTGGCGTCGACATCGCCGTGCACCAGCAACTCGTTGGAGTTCACGCCGTTGGGAATTTCGATGATGTCGAGCTTGAGCTGCGGATCGATTTTCTGGATGTAGGCGAGAATCTGCGCATGAGGCACCGGGTCCACGGCAACCCGCAACGGTTCCAGCGCCTGAGCGCCCCATGACGTCATCAGCGCGCCGAGCACGGTCAGGGTCAAACTTGCTTTTTTAATCATGAGCGCAGTCCTTGATCGAGGGGTGCATCAGGCAGTTTTGCGAACCGCCGCGGGAGGCAGCAGCGCGTCGGCGTAGAACTTTTGCGCAACATCCGGATGTGAGCGCAGACGGCCCTTGAGGTAGTTCCAGCCGACATCGCGAAACAGCGGATTGAGCGGATCGCTGGCCGGCCCCCGCGCCTTGCGAAGCAGCGCGGTGGGCAGCGGATACAGCGGCACCACGGCGTCGAGTTGCGCACCGAGAAAGAAGGCGATGGACAGGCGCTCGCTGCCCTCGGGCGGACTGACTACGCGATGCACAGTGGCGCGCAGATATCCGTTGCTGGCCAGCTCAAGCAATTCGCCGATGTTCACCACCAGGGTGTTCTCACGGGGTAGCGCGTCGATCCAGCGCCCCTCCTCGATTTCGACTTGCAGACCGGCCTGCTGGTCTTGCAGGAGAAAACTGAGAAAGCCGGAATCTTTGTGCGCTCCGACACCTTGCTGGCTGGCGTCGGCGGCCTGGCCGGGGTAGCGCATCAGCTTCACGTGTTCGTTGGGCTTGTCACCGTAGAGCTGGTCGAACGCATCGGCGCGCAATGACAACGCCTGAGCAAATGCGCGCAACAGACGCAGGGACATGCGGGTCATCGCCTGCTGCCATTCGAGGAGCAACGGCTTGAGTTCGGGCAACCCTGCCGGCCATTGGTTGGGGCCTTGCAGACGAGCCCAATATGGACTGTCGGCAGTCAGCGGCAGGGCTTCGCGCTCGGCGCCCAGATCGAACTGCTCGCGCAAATCGGGCTGGCCACGGGTGATCTCGGAAGCGGCGCGGTTGTAGCCGCGAAAGTGCGGCGAATTGAGCATGCCGACGGCGTGTTTTTCACTCTCGGGCAAGGCAAAGAATTGCCGGGCGAGCGCCTGTACCTGCTTGAGCAAGCTACTGTCGATGCCGTGGCCGGTGAGATAGAAAAAACCCACGTCACGCGCGGCATGGCGCAGGCTTTCAAGAAATTCGTAGCGCTGTTGCGCTGTGCCTTCGAACAGGGACAGGTCGAGGGTTGGCAATGTGCTGATGTCGAGGGTATGCGGCATGATTCACTCCCGTGTGAACCAAACCTGATGAGCCTTTGATCGATTCAGCGTGTGCCGTCATGGCAATCGGGGGTCAATCGGTTTGATGCGTTGATTCGTCGAGAGACAAAACTAAACGATCTTAAAAAAACCGATCCAATATCTTTTTCGCATTACCTTAGTTCTTCAGTGATTGTCCCTGTTCATCGAGAGTCGCCGTGCTGCCACGAGGTGTCAGCTCGAACGGCAGGATGACATGCCTCTCTGGCAGCGGCTGTTTTTCGATCAGGGCGATCAGCATCTCGACGGCTTTCTCACCGAAGGATTCGGCCGGTTGCGAAATAGTGGTCAGCGGCGGATCGCAATAGGCAGCCATTGGAATGTCGTCGAAGCCCACCAGGGAAATGTCATCAGGCACACGCAATCCCGCTTGGCGGATGCGCTTGAGCGCACCGATGGCCATTTCATCGTTTTCACAGAACAGCGCCGTGGGTCGCTCAGCCATTGCGAGCATTTTTTCCGCGCCTGCGAAGCCGGCCTCGAGGGTGAAGTTGCCATGGCAGATCAGTGCCTCGTCGAAGGCGATATCGGCTTCGCGCAATGCCGCTTCGTAGCCAGCCAGGCGATCTCGGGTCAGCGGGCTGTTCTTCGAGCCCTTGATCAGGCCGATGCGTCGGTGTCCCAATGCAATCAGGTGATCGGTCATGGCTTTGGCAGCGGCGACGTTGTCCAGGCTGATGGTCGGATAACGCCCGGCCTTGATCACTTCGCAAGCGTTGACGATGGGCGGCAGATCGGCGTCGGCCGGGGCGTTTTCGAACGGGTCGTAGGCGCGCAACTGGATCACGCCGTCGGCCTGATAGGCGTAGACCAGCTCGGCGAATTGCCGCTCCAGTTCTTCCCTGCCCTGGGTGTCGCAGAGCAGCAAGCGATAACCGGCCGCCTGCGCCGCTTGCTGCGCGCCGCTGATGACCCGGGCGAAAAAGGTGTTGGCGATGGTCGGCACCAGAATCACCAGATTGCCGGTGCGCCGCGAACGGAACTGCACGGCCATCAGATTAGGCCGATAGCCGGCCTGCTCCACGGCGGCCATGACGCGCTCACGGGTTGGCGCGAGGACGCGCTCGGGCGATTTCAACGTACGAGACACCGTCGCCACGGAAACGCCGGCGAGCCGAGCCACTTCGCGAATATTGGACAAAACCACCTCGTTGTTCATGTCGATCAGCCGCGGAGCTTACCGCAGGCGACGAGGGATCGAAACGCTGTCGATCATCCGCTGGCATTTGACACTCGGCTAATTCACGCCTAGATTTCGCCCACGATGTAACCGGTTACATCACTCATCAGAATTGCACCCAGCAACCGAGACGACTGCCATGTACGCTGCCGCAAAAAAAATAAGAATGGGTTTTGTCGGAGGCGGTGAAGGCTCCTTCATCGCCCGCGCCCACCGGCAAGCCGCCGGCCTCGATGGACGCTTCGAACTGGTCTGCGGCGCGTTCAGCCGCGACTCCGAGAACAATCAGCGCACCGCGGCCGCGCTGGGTCTGGCCACCGAGCGCTGTTACGACGATTGGCAAACCCTGCTCGCCCGCGAGGCCGCCCTGCCTGCCGAGCAGCGCATGCAACTGCTGATCATCGTTACGCCCAATCATCTGCACGCATCGATTGCCCGTGAGGCATTGAGCGCCGGTTTTCATGTGTTCAGCGAGAAACCCGCGGCGCTGAACCTGGCCGAGGTGCAGGCGCTGCATTCGGTGGTCGTTAACAGTCAGCGCATTTATGGCCTTGCGCACACTTACTTGGGTTACGCGATGGTCTGGCAGGCCCGCGAGATGGTCGCCAGCGGCGTGCTCGGGCACGTGCGCAAAGTCATCGTCGAGTATCCGCAAGGCTGGCTCAGCACCGACATTGCCGGGCTAGGCAACAAACAGGCCGGCTGGCGCGACGACCCGGCGCAATCCGGGATCGGCGGCTGCATCGGCGATATCGGCACCCATGCGTTTTCCCTCGCAGAGTTCGTCGCCGGGCAATCGATCCAGTTCATCAGCGCAATGCTCGGTGCGCATGTCGTGGGCCGGCAACTGGATGACGATGTGGCGATGTTGTTCAAGATGAACGACGGCGCCAGCGGTGTATTGCTTGCCAGCCAGGTCTGCGCCGGTGAAGAGAACCCGCTGAAGATTCGCGTCTACGGCGACAAGGGTGGGCTTGAATGGCGTCAGGAGGAGCCGGCCAGTCTGATTCATCGACCGTTGAACGAGCCGATGCGCGTTCTGCGATCCGGGGTCGGTCAGCCGTGGTTGTGCGCCGCCGCAAACCAGCGCATGCGCCTGCCCGCCGGGCATCCCGAGGGTTATCTGGAAGCCATGGCCAATCTGTACGGCGACCTCGCCGAGGCGATTCTCCAGGACACCCACGGTCATCAAGCTCCGGGCGTGCCGGGCATCGAGATCGGCTTGCGCGGCATGGCGTTTGTCGAAACTGCCATCGCCAATCACCTTGGCACCGAGAAGTGGAGCGAGATCCCCGGCCAACTCACAGGAGCCCCGCAGAATGAACAGTAATCAGCAGAACGCGACAGGCCTGAAAGGTCCGGGGATTTTCCTTGCGCAATTCATCGCCGACGAGGCGCCATTCGACTCGCTCGCCAACATCGCCGAATGGGCCGCGTCGCAAGGCTACAAAGCTATTCAGTTACCGACCCTCGGCACCCGCTTCATCGATCTGCAGCGCGCGGCGCATAGCCAGGAATATTGCGACGAACTCCTCGCCGTCTGCGCCCGCGCCGGTGTAGTCATCAGCGAGTTGTCGACGCACCTGCAAGGCCAACTGGTCGCGGTACATCCGGCGTTCGACAGCCTGTTCGACGACTTCGCCCCGCCCGCGCTGCGCGGCAAACCGCGCGAGCGCACCGAGTGGGCCATTGAGCAGTTGAAACTTGCTGCCCGCGCCAGCCAGCGTCTGGGCCTTACCGCTCACGCCACCTTTTCCGGCGCCCTGCTCTGGCCGTACGTCTATCCGTGGCCGCAACGTCCTGCCGGGCTCGTGGAGCAAGGCTTCGCCGAGCTGGGCAAGCGCTGGTTGCCGATCCTCGACTGCTTCGAAGAGGCTGGCGTTGATCTGTGCTACGAAATCCACCCTGGCGAAGACCTGCATGACGGCGCGTCGTTCGAGCAGTTTCTCGAAGCGGTGAATCATCACCCTCGCGCGGCAATCCTCTATGACCCGAGTCATCTGCTCCTGCAGCAAATGGATTACCTCGGCTTCATTGATCGCTACCACCAACGCATCCGCATGTTTCACGTCAAGGACGCCGAGTTCCGCCCCGATGCGCGCTCCGGCGTCTATGGCGGTTATCAGGGCTGGGTCGACCGTCCGGGGCGCTTCCGCTCGCTGGGCGACGGCCAGATCGATTTCAAATCGATCTTCAGCAAATTGTGCCAATACGACTTCAACGGCTGGGCGGTGCTGGAATGGGAATGCTGCCTCAAAGACGCCGCGCAGGGTGCGGCCGAAGGTGCGGCGTTCATCGAGCGGCACATGATCCGCAAGACCACCAAAGCCTTTGACGATTTCGCCGGGGTCAGCGCCGATGTTGCTTCCAACCGACACCTGCTCGGTCTGGCTGACGACTGATTTCATCCGCGTTACCGACATAAAAACAATACGGTGATCTGAAATGAACGTAATGAATGCGCGACTCAGCGTGATGATGTTTTTGCAGTTTTTTATCTGGGGTGGCTGGTTCGTCACCCTCGGCACCTTTCTGGCGACAACGCTCGCTGCCAGCGGTGGCCAGATCGGCATGGCCTTCGCCACGCAATCCTGGGGCGCGATTCTGGCGCCATTTGTCATCGGCCTGATTGCCGATCGATTCTTCAATGCCGAGCGCATTCTGGCGGTGCTGCATCTGCTCGGCGCGGTATTGCTTTATCAGCTTTATCGCGCGGCGGATTTCAGCGGGTTTTATCCCTATGTGCTCGCTTACATGATGGCCTACATGCCGACGCTGGCATTGGTCAACGCCGTAGCGTTCCGGCAGATCAAAGACCCGGCGCTGGAGTTCTCGCGCATTCGCGTGTGGGGCACGGTGGGCTGGATTGTCGCCGGCGTGGTTATCAGCTTCGTGTTTGCCTGGGACTCGCAACAAAGCATCGCGGCGGGTGGCTTGCGCAATACGTTTCTGATGTCCGCTGTGGCGTCGCTGCTGTTGGGGCTTTACAGCTTCAGCCTGCCGAACACTGCGCCGCTGAAAACTGCAGCAGGGGCATCTAGCCTGAAACAGATGCTCGGCGTCGATGCGTTGGCATTGCTCAAGGATCGCAGCTATCTGGTGTTCTTCCTCGCCTCGATCCTGATCTGCATTCCGCTGGCTTTCTATTACCAGAATGCCAACCCGTTTCTGGCTGAGATTGGCGTGACCAACCCGACGGCGAAGATGGCCATCGGTCAGGTCTCGGAAGTGCTGTTCATGCTGCTGTTACCACTATTCATTCATCGTTTCGGCATCAAGATCGCCCTGCTGGTGGGCATGGCTGCCTGGGCGCTGCGGTACGTGCTGTTTGCCTTCGGCAATAACGATGATCAAGCGTTCATGCTGCTGATCGGTATTGCCCTGCACGGTGTCTGCTATGACTTCTTCTTCGTTTCCGGACAGATCTACACCGATGCCAAGGCACCGGAACGCTTCCGCAGTTCGGCGCAAGGGCTGATCACCTTGGCCACGTACGGATTGGGCATGTTGATCGGGTTCTGGATTGCAGGGCGGATCACTGACCACTTCACTTCAAGTGCGGGTCATGACTGGACAAGTATCTGGCTGTTTCCCGCCGGTTTTTCTGTGGCGGTGCTGCTGTGTTTCTGGGCGACATTCAGGGGCCGCGATCGCGACAAAGCTGTGCTGCCGACGGCGGTTTGACTGAGGGTGTGCTTGAGTAATACGAATGCCGCCCGTAGTTGAGGCGGCATTCGCTGTCGACGCTCATTGTTGCGCTCAAGCAGTGCGGCGTTCTAGCAAGCGATCGGCACCGCCTTCAGCGACCCGATTGCCTTGCAGATGATCGGAACCGTCAGAGGCTACTGCGTCGCTGAACAGTGGATCGGTTTCGGTAGCAGCTACGGCGTCGCTGAACAACGGGTCAGTTTCGGTGGCCGCAACGGCGTCGCTGAACAGACGGTCGGTTTGAGTAGCGGCGACCGCGTCGCTGAACAGCGGGTCGGTTTCAGTGGCGGCGAAGGCATTCAGTGCAAAAACCGAGAAAGCGATACCGAGGATAGTCTGGCGTTTCATGATGATGTGCTCCGAGGTGCAGTGGTTGGGTATGGAGCCGATCTTACGCCGCGCCGCGGATATGAGAACTTCATTGACTTAATGGTTGTTATTGACGCGATCAATGATTAAAGAAAGGAAGGCCATTGTTTACCCACCCGACAAGCTGCTGCTTACGTGTTCAAGCGAAACGCCCTACAACGTCGATAGCGCAAGACTGACAAATCGTATTTCTGACAGCTTTACGCAAGCAAAAAAAGACCCGAATCGATCAAAACCGAAACGGGTCTTTCCCCACTCAGACGACCCTTATTTCAGGTCGTCAAAGTGGTCTCGCAGGAACTCGTAAAAGCGCAAGGCTTTCAACAATCTCCATACAAGGCTCAGCGTACGCAGCAAAAGCTTCATACGTTTTGGCCTCCAGGCTGGCGGCCAAACCTCCAGCAAACTTACCGGACCATGCGTGCCTTCAGCCGACTGGTTAGGGTGGCGGATGAGGCGGCCGGTTGAAGTCCCTTCGAGACATCATTCCGGCACGGGTGCGAATCCGCGTCGAAGGGCGTAAAACCTTTTGCGCCCCCGGTCAAACCTCTCAGCCGCTCTATCAGTTGAGCGCGGCCATGTTAACCTGAAAACCCCAAGACAAAAACGCCACTCACACCGTTATTCATCAAACATCGGTACGCCTTTGTTAAATGTTATTTCTGCCAGTTAACTTCAACAAACATAAACATACGAATTTCTTAGCAGGGCTGAAGACGCGCTTGTTTCTAACGTCTGTTCAACCGTTGCAAGGAACGGTAAAACTCCATACCATTGCAATCCTGGTTAGGGTGGCTGGTGAAGCACATGGCTTCGATCGCAAACCGAGGCCTACAAAAAAACCGCCCCGCGAAGGCGGTTTTTTTTTCGCCTGCATTTTCTGGTAACGCCCGATTCAAGACACCCTGTCTGAACCGAACCCCCTCCTCACTTGCACAAATCTTCTAAACCTTCTCCTCCCCCGCGCGGTATTGTAAAAACGCCCCTGCTCAACCGCCCCTGGAGTACTCCCATGGACAAACGCAACTGGATCTCCCTGTCCCAGGATGTCGATACCGGGATCGAGTCGATTCGTGCGCATTTCCGTGGGCATGCCTACGATCCGCACTGGCATGACAGCTTTCTCGTCGGGGTCACCGAGCAAGGCGTGCAGCAATTCAATTGTCGCCGTGTGCGTCATCGCAGCACGCCGGGGCATGTGTTCCTGCTCGAACCGGGTGAAATCCACGATGGCCACGCACCGACCGACGATGGCTTTACCTACTCGATGCTGTACCTCGATCCGTGCTGGCTGGAGCGCGAACTGCACGCGCTGTTCGAAGAGGCGCCCGCCGACAGTCAGCCAGGCTTTGCCGACACCTTGAGCCACGACCCGCGCCTATCGACTGCGATCGGACAAGCCTTCCACGCATTGCACGACGGTGACCTGCGCATCGTCCGCCAGACCGCCATCGATGGCCTGCTGGCGTCCCTCACCCGCCACCTCGACTGGCGCAAGCGTCAGGCCTTCGATCCGCGCCTGCCACTGGTTGCACAGGTCGCGCGGGACTATCTGCATGCCCACACCTATGAAGACATCGGCCTCGATGATCTTGCGCAAGCCTGTGGCGTAGACCGTTTTCGCCTGACCCGCGCATTCAAGGCCGCTTTCGGCCTGGCCCCCCACGCTTACCTGATCCAGTTGCGACTGGCCAAGGCGCGGCAATTGCTTGCACGCGGTGAGACCCCGGCGCAGGTCGCCAGCGTGCTCGGTTTTGCCGACCAGAGTCACTTGGGGCGCTGGTTCCGCCGCGCCTATCAACTGACCCCGGCGGACTACCGCAAACGCTGCTCAAATCTTCCAGACTGATGCTCCGCCCCTGACGATCATGGTGTCCTGTTTCGACTTTCAGGAATCTGCACCATGGCTTCTTTACTGCCCTTTCTGCTGTTTGCTTTCGTCGCCTCGATCACGCCGGGGCCGACCAATATTCTGGTGTTGAGCCACAGCTCTCGACGTGGGCTGATCGCGACGTTGCCGATCATTTTTGGCGCCTGTGGGGCGGCGGCGTTGATCGTCCTGGTGGTCGGGCTGGGCGCTGGCGAAACCCTGTTGCGCTTTCCCCGTGTGCAGCAAGCGATGGCCTGGGCGGGTGTGCTCTGGTTGAGCTGGCTGGCGTGGCAGATCTTTCGCAGTCCGCCGCCGTCGCTGGACCCGAATGCGCCACAAGAACAAGGCTTGAGCGTATTCGGCGCGGCGCTGCTGCAACTGGTCAATCCCAAGGTGTGGATGATGGCGGTGGCCGTGGTCAGCGTATTTGTAGGCGGCGGCGACAAGACGTTGCGCCTGCTGGTGTTGTCAGTGGCGTTTCTGCTGGTGTCGTTGCCGTGCATGACTCTCTGGGCGTTGCTCGGCGTCGGCAGCGCACGGCTGCTCGGTTCACCGCAGGCATTCAAGCGGATGAACGCGGCACTGGCCTTTCTCCTGCTGCTCTCGGCCTGGCTGACGGTGTTGGTCTAATGCCCGGTCGCCTGACGGAATTCGCGCGGGGTAAACCCGGTCGAGGCCTTGAACTGGCGGGTAAAAGCGCTGTGATCGGTATAACCGCATTGCAGCGCAACCTCAGTGATCGGCAAGTCGCTGTGCAACAAGCGATGCGCGTGTTCCAGGCGGACTTTCTGAATCATCTGCCGTGGCGTCAGGTGAAAAACCCGCTTGCAGTAGCGCTCCAGTTGCGCCACGGAAATCCCGGCGATCCGCGTCAGTTCAGCCAGCGTCACCCGCCGATGGAAGTTGCCACGAATGTATTCGTCTACAGCCGCCAGGCGCTCGAACGCCGGGTGGGTTTCGCTGGCTGACTGCAAATCCACCGAGATCCCCACCAGGCCGATGATCAGCCCTTCGCGATCGTAGATGGGTCGTTTGTGGGTCAGGCACCAGCCCGGTTCGCGACTGCCGTACAGGTGCAGTTCGAGCTGATCCTCCAGCACGAAACCTTCCTCCAGCACCTTGCGATCCTGCTCGGTGTACCCCGGGCCCAACTGCGCCGGGAACACCTGCGCACTGGTCTTGCCGAGCAACGGGCGCAGGTCCTTCAAGCCACAACGCTGCACCAGCGTGCGATTGGCCAGCACATAGCGCGCTTGCAGGTCCTTGATGAAGATCGCCGCATTGGGGATCACATCGAGTATCGGCAACAGCTGCGCGGCAGCGGCGACCATCTCTTCCAGCGTCTGCGGACGCAAGCCGTCAGTGCTCTGGCACAGGATCGAAAACGCAGACTGCATCAAAGACTTCCTCCTCGAAATGAACCGCCAGAAAAGCCATTCGCGAGCAGATTGCAGCAACGTTGCGGCCCTGTCGAGGCCGCGCATTCATTGGCGCCATTGTGCTGAATTCGTCATCGATACCGGCAAAAACATCAATCGCCGCCGCCGTCGACCGGTGCAAAGTCTGGTCGTCCCCCGTGACACAACTGCCTATCCAATAACTCACAAGAAGGCGATGCCATGTCAGGCCAAGGCAAGTTCAAAAAACAGCTTTCATTGATCGACCTCACCTTTATCGGACTCGGAGCAATCTTCGGTTCCGGCTGGTTGTTCGCCGCCAGCCATGTCTCGGCGATTGCCGGTCCGGCGGGGATCTTCTCCTGGTTGCTGGGCGGTTTCGCCGTGTTGCTGCTGGGCATCGTCTACTGCGAACTGGGCGCCGCATTGCCCCGTGCCGGCGGGGTGGTGCGCTACCCGGTTTACTCCCACGGCCCGCTGCTCGGCTACCTGATGGGTTTCATCACGCTGATCGCGTTTTCCAGTCTGGTGGCGATCGAAGTGGTTGCCTCGCGCCAATACGCGGCGGCGTGGTTTCCCGGCCTGACCAAGGCTGGCAGCGGCGATCCGACAATCCTCGGCTGGCTGGTGCAGTTCGGCCTGCTCTGCGTGTTTTTCCTGCTCAACTACCGCAGCGTGAAGACCTTCGCCAAGGCCAACAATCTGGTCAGCGTGTTCAAATTCATCGTGCCGCTGCTGGTGATCGGCGTGCTGTTCACCTTCTTCAGACCGGAGAATTTCCAGGTTCAGGGATTCGCCCCGTTCGGACTGTCTGGCGTGGAGATGGCGGTCTCCGCTGGCGGGATCATCTTTGCCTACCTGGGCCTGACGCCGATCATTTCCGTGGCCAGCGAAGTGAAGAATCCACAGCGCACCATTCCCATCGCACTGATTCTCTCGGTGCTGCTGTCGACCCTGATCTACGTGCTGCTGCAAATGGCCTTTCTCGGCAGCATTCCCACGGAAATGCTCGCCAACGGCTGGGCCGGCATCAGCAAGGAGTTCGCCCTGCCTTATCGCGACATCGCCCTGGCGCTCGGTGTTGGCTGGCTGGCCTGGCTGGTGGTCGCCGATGCGGTGATCTCGCCGAGCGGCTGCGGCAACATCTACATGAACGCCACTCCGCGAGTGATCTACGGCTGGGCGCAAACCGGTACCTTCTTCAAGGTCTTCACCCACATCGACGAAAAGTCCGGCATTCCGCGTCCGGCGCTGTGGCTGACCTTCGCCCTGTCGGTGTTCTGGACCCTGCCGTTTCCATCGTGGGAAGCGCTGATCAACGTGGTCTCCGCGGCGCTGGTATTGAGTTATGCGGTAGCGCCCGTGTCGGTCGCTGCACTACGTCGCAATGCGCCGGACATGCCGCGCCCGTTCCGGGTCAAGAGCATGGGCCTGCTCGGGCCGGTGTCGTTCATCATCGCCGCGCTGATCGTCTACTGGTCGGGCTGGAACACCGTGTCGTGGCTGCTCGGCCTGCAAATCCTGATGTTTGTCATCTACCTGCTCTGCGGCCGTTTCGTGCCGACGGCGCACCTGAGTCTGACGCGTCAGGTGCGTTCATCGGCGTGGCTGATCGCGTTCTACGCGGTGACCATCGTGCTGTCGAAACTCGGCACCTTCGGCGGCCTGGGCATCCTCGCTCACCCATTCGACACGATCGTCGTCGCCGCTTGCGCCACGGGCATTTACTACTGGGGCGCGGCGACCGGCGTGCCGGCGCATCTGCTGCGTCTGGACGACGAGGACGAGGAAAGCGAAAGCCCTGCACCCTCGCCCACCGTCAACGCCCGCCCTGCCGGCGCCTACTGAAATCATCCAACGGGATCTCTTCATGAAACGAGTACACGTCATTGACTCCCACACCGGCGGCGAACCGACGCGGCTGGTGATGAGCGGCTTCCCCGAGCTGTCCGGCAACAGCATGGCCGAGAAACGCGATGCCCTGCGCAGCCAGCACGACCAGTGGCGGCGCGCCTGTCTGCTCGAACCGCGCGGTAACGATGTGTTGGTCGGCGCGCTGTATTGCCCGCCGGTGTCGACGGACGCCACCTGCGGGGTGATTTTCTTCAACAATGCCGGATATCTGGGCATGTGCGGCCACGGCACCATTGGCCTGATCAATTCGTTGCAGCATCTGGGAAAAATCCAGCCGGGCGTGCACAAGATCGACACCCCGGTGGGGCAAGTCAGCGCGACGCTGCACGACGATGGCTCGGTCACCCTCGGCAACGTACCCGCTTACCGGTACCGCAAGCAGGTGCCGGTGGACGTGCCCGGTTTTGGTCGCGTAGTCGGTGATATCGCCTATGGCGGCAACTGGTTTTACCTCGTCTCCGAACATGGCCAGACACTGACCATGGACAACGTCGAACACCTTACGGCGTACACCTGGGCGATGCTCAAAGCGCTGGAAGATCAGGGCATCTTTGGCGAAGACGGCGCGGTCATCGACCACATTGAACTGTTCGCCGACGACGCCAATGCCGACAGCCGCAACTTCGTCATGTGCCCCGGCAAAGCTTACGACCGATCGCCGTGCGGCACCGGCACCAGCGCCAAACTCGCCTGTCTGGCCGCCGACGAAAAATTGCAACCCGGCGCGCCGTGGATCCAGGCGAGCATCACCGGCAGCCAGTTCGGAGGCCGTTTCGAATGGGAAGGTGAACGCATTCGCCCGTTCATCACCGGCCGCGCCTACATGACCGCCGACAGCACCCTGCTGATCGATGACAGCGACCCGTTCGCGTGGGGCATCTGAGCCGCCACGCCGATTTTCCACCCCGAATCAAACGCAATGCCAAGGAGTTGAACCATGAGCGACAATATCTTCACCGGTTGCATGCCGGCCCTGATGACCCCGTGCACCGCCCAGCGCAAACCGGACTTCGATGCGCTGGTGGCCAAGGGGCGCGAGCTGATCGATATCGGCATGAGCGCCGTGGTCTATTGCGGCTCGATGGGCGACTGGCCGCTGCTCACCGAAGCCGAGCGCCAGGAAGGCGTGGCACGGCTGGTCGCTGCCGGGGTTCCGACCATTGTCGGCACCGGTGCGGTGAACTCCCGTGAGGCGGTTTCCCACGCAGCACACGCGGCGAAAGTCGGCGCGCAAGGCCTGATGGTCATTCCGCGCGTACTGTCCCGAGGCGCCTCGGCGACCGCGCAAAAGGCGCACTTCGCCGCCATCCTGCAAGCCGCGCCGAATCTGCCGGCGGTGATCTACAACAGTCCTTACTCCGGCTTCGCCACCCGCGCCGAGCTGTTTTTCGAATTGCGTCGAGAATACCCGAACCTGATCGGCTTCAAGGAGTTCGGCGGCGGCGCGGACCTGCGCTATGCAGCCGAGAACATCACCTCCAAGGACGATGACGTGACGTTGATGGTCGGCGTCGATACGCAAGTCGTCCATGGTTTCGTCAACTGCAACGCCACCGGCGCCATCACCGGCATCGGCAACGCCCTGCCCCGCGAAGTGCTGCAACTGGTGGCGCTGAGCAAGCAGGCGGCGCAGGGCGATGCCAAGGCTCGGCGTCAGGCGCGGGAGCTGGAATCGGCGCTGGCGGTGCTGTCGTCATTCGACGAAGGCTGTGATCTGGTGCTGTATTACAAACACCTCATGGTGCTCAACGGCGACAAGGAATACACCCTGCACTTCAACGAAACCGATGTGCTGAGCGACTCGCAACGCCGCTATGCCGAGAAGCAGTATTCGCTGTTCCGTCACTGGTATGAAAACTGGTCCGCCGAGCAGAACTTCGCCTGACCGCCACCTGCCGCGGATCGACACGACTCGCGGCAGGCCTCGCTCATTTCACAGGAAGACACCATGACTCTGACGGGCAACATGCTGATCGGCCAACAGTCCGTGGCGGGCAATCGTCCAGCCTTTCGCGGGATCAATCCGGCGACCAACCAGGCACTTGAACCAGAGTACGCCGGCGCGTCGGCCGAGCAGGTGGAACAGGCCTGCGCCCTGGCCTGGGCAGCACAAGACGAATATCGCGAAACCAGCCTGCGTGACCGCGCAGCATTTCTCGAATGCATTGCCGAGCACATCGAAAAACTTGGCGATGAACTGATCGAACGCGCCCACGCAGAAACCGGATTGCCGCGCGCACGCCTCCAGGGCGAACGCGGCCGCACCTGCTCGCAATTGCGCCTGTTCGCCCGCACGGTGCGCGCCGGTGAATGGCTGGACGTGCGCGTCGACACTGCGCAACCGCAACGCCAACCGCTGCCGCGTTCGGACCTGCGCCAGCGACAGATTGCCTTGGGGCCGGTCGCGGTGTTTGGTTCGAGCAACTTCCCGCTGGCATTTTCCGTCGCCGGCGGCGATACCGCTGCGGCACTGGCGGGCGGTTGCCCGGTGATCGTCAAAGCGCACAGTGCGCATCCAGGCACCAGCGAACTGGTCGGCCGCGCGGTGGCGCAAGCGGTCAAGGCCTGCAATTTGCCCGAAGGCGTGTTTTCGTTGTTGTTCGATTCGGGCTATGAAGTGGGTATTGCACTGGTCAGCGACTGGCGCATCAAAGCCGCTGGTTTCACCGGTTCACGCAATGGCGGTCTGGCCTTGATGAAAGCCGCGCAGGCGCGGCCGGAGCCGATTCCGGTGTATGCGGAAATGAGTTCGATCAACCCGGTATTGCTGTTTCCTGCTGCGCTGGAAAATCGCACGCAGGCGCTGGCCGAAGGGTTTGTCGCGTCGCTGACGCTGGGCGCCGGGCAGTTCTGCACCAACCCAGGGTTGCTGATTGCCCGCAAAGGTCCGGCGCTCGACAGGTTTCTCGGCGCCGTTGCGAAGCTGATCGCAAGCAGTCCGGTGCAAACCATGCTGACGCCCGGCATCTTCAGCGCTTACCAAGCAGGCGTGACGGCGTTGCAAGACAATCCCCGTGCACGCGCCGTGGCGGCTGGAGAGATCGGCAACGGCCCGAATCAATGTCAGGCACAGGTGTTCAGCACCGAGGCGGCGGATTTTCTTGCCGATCAACGTTTGCAGGCTGAGGTGTTCGGCGCTGCATCGCTGATCGTGCAATGCAGCAGCGACGAAGAAATCCGTGAGGTCTGCGCACACCTCGAAGGCCAACTGACCGCGACCCTGCACGTGGACGACGCCGACCTTGCACTGGCGCGCGCGTTGCTGCCAACCCTGGAGCGCAAGGCCGGACGCCTGCTGGTCAACGGCTGGCCGACCGGCGTGGAAGTCTGCGAGGCGATGGTGCATGGCGGGCCTTACCCGGCGACCTCGGATGCGCGCAGCACCTCGGTGGGCACCGCAGCGATCCTGCGTTTCCTACGGCCGGTGTGCTATCAGGATTTCCCCGACAGCCTGCTGCCGACGGAACTGCAACAGACCAATCCGCTGCACCTGCGGCGGCTGCTCGATGGTCAACGGGAAACGACACGCCATGGCGAATAATCCTTCGCACGACATCGCCGTGGTCGGCGCGGGGATCATCGGCGTCGCTTGCGCAGTGCGTCTGGCGCGCCAGGGCCTGCGCGTGGTGGTCATCGATCAGCAGGAACCGGGCCATGGCGCTTCGTTCGGCAACGCCGGGCATCTGGCCACCGAGCAGGTATTCCCAATCGCTGACGTGTCGATCCTCAAGCGCTTGCCGGCCATGTTGATGGACCCGATGGGGCCGTTGCGTCTGGACTGGAAGTACCTGCCGCGCGCCCTGCCGTGGTTTACCCGATTGTTGCTGAACCTGCGGCCTGAGCCTTTTCAGCAAACCGTTGCAGGTTTGCGTGCGCTCAATGAAAGCAGCCTGGATGCGTGGCAGCGCTTGCTGAGTGATATCCAGCGCCCGGATCTGCTCAAGGTTGACGGCTCGTTGCTGGTGTTTGAAAAGCCTGAATCCCGGCAGGCCATCGAAGCCTTGCAGTCACGCCTGAAGCTGCAGCAAGTGCCGATGGATTACTGGCAGGCCGGAGCAATCCGCGAGACGGCGCCGCAGCTCAGCGAGCAGCTTCAGGGCGGACTGTTTTTCCCGCGTACCGGGCATTTCCTCGATCCCTATCGGGTGGTGTGCGCACTGGTCGAGGCGGCTCGCAGCAGCGGCGTGAGTTTTCTCCGGCAGCAGGTTCAGGGCGGCTACGTGCAGGAAAACGGTGTTTTGTTGGTGACCGGCAATGGTGGTGTAACGGCGCGCCGCGTACTGCTCGCCTGCGGCGCGCATTCGGCGAAACTCACCGCCGCGTTGACCGGCAAACAGGTGCCGCTGGACACCGAACGTGGCTATCACCTGATGCTGCCGCACGAGCATGATCGCCTGCCCTTCCCTGTCACCTCGCTGGAACGCAAATTCATCATGACGCCGATGCGCGAAGGCCTGCGCCTGGCCGGCACGGTCGAGTTCGCCGGACTGGAGCGACCAGCCAACATGGCGCGCGCCTGGCAGTTGCAGCGCTTGAGCCAAGGTCTGTTTCGCCATGACCTGAACGCTGATGGCGCAACACCGTGGATGGGCTTTCGCCCGTCGCTACCGGATTCGCTGCCGGTGATCGATCAGGTCTGCGACGGCAAGGTGTTGCTTGCTTTCGGTCACCAACATCTGGGGCTGACCCAGGCGGCGGTGACGGCGGAGATGATCGGGCAGATGGTCTCGGGCGCCACCGTCGCGTTGCCCGACATTGAGCCCTACCGACTGGAACGTTTTTAAGCGTGCTTCAGCGCGTCGCCGTGATGCATGGCGAGGTGGCCGGTCTTGTCGCTCTTGACCTCGTATTGCGGCGCGTCTTTCGAGGCCGGGCGGTGGCGGCCCATGAACTCGGTGTCACGGGTGTGCACCTTGACCACTTTGCCTTGAATCTCGCCGGCCTCGGAATTCCAGCGCACCGCGTCACCGACCTTGAATGAGCTGCTCATCATTGCCTCCTCACCTCTGGCTTGTTGCTGTATGGAGCCACACGCGTCGGAGAAATTCCGCTTTTTTGCGAGGCGACCACCGGCAGGCAAAAAAATCGAACGGTGAAAATCGCCCGCACCTCCAACCTGCACACGCCGTAGAAAACGGCCAAAGCGAGGTGTGAGATGAATAATGATCAAGGCAAGCAAGGTGACGATCCGCTCCCAACTACACCGGATCCGCTGAGTCCAGGGCGCACCGAGGTCGATCCGATGAAGGAGCGCGGCATCGACGAACTGCCCGACAACGAAGGCGAAATCCCGCTGGATGATGACGATGCCGGGCTGGATCCCGAACGCGTACGTCAGGAAACCGATAACGCCGAGATGGACGATCAGCCCAATCCGCGTTGAGCCTGAACAGGCAGCCGTCGCCATACGGCTGCCTTTCGGTCCTGCAGTCAACGGCAGAATCAGGCAAGCATTTCACAGAAATGCACTACTTCGCGTTCGGACCCGGGCGCAACAATGGGCGTCCGAACCAACCATGGAGGATGCTTTCATGCTTGTACAAGCCTACGGCGCCCACGCTGGCGACCAACCCCTCGAGCCCATGCAGATCAACCGCCGCGCGCCGGCGGCGCATGACGTGCAGATCGATATCGCCTTCTGCGGCATCTGCCATTCCGACCTGCACCAGGTGCGCGCGGAATGGGCCGGCACGCAATTCCCCTGCGTGCCCGGCCACGAAATCGTCGGCCGCGTCTCGGCGGTTGGCGATCACGTCAAAGACTACAAGGTTGGCGATCTGGTCGGGGTCGGTTGCATCGTCGACAGCTGCAAACACCGCGATGACTGCGAGTCCGGCCTGGGAAACTACTGCGACGGCATGATCGGCACCTACAACTTTCCGACCCCTGACGCACCGGGCTGGACCCTCGGCGGTTACTCGCAAAACATCGTCGTGCACGAGCGCTATGTGTTGCGCATCCGTCACCCCGAAGCGCAACTGGCCGCCGTCGCTCCGCTGCTCTGCGCCGGTATCACCACGTACTCGCCGCTGCGTCAGTGGAACGCCGGCCCCGGCAAGAAAGTCGGCGTGGTCGGCATCGGTGGCCTGGGCCACATGGGCATCAAACTGGCTCACGCCATGGGCGCCCATGTCGTCGCCTTCACCACCTCCGAATCCAAGCGCGAAGCGGCCAGGGCGCTGGGCGCGGACGAAGTGGTGGTGTCGCGCAATGCCGAGGAAATGGCGGCACACGCCAAGAGCTTCGACATGATCCTCAATACCGTCGCCGCGCCGCACGATCTCGACGCCTTCCTCGTCCTGCTCAAGCGCGACGGTGCCCTGACCCTGGTCGGCGCGCCCGCCTCGCCGCACCCATCGCCCAATGTGTTCAACCTGATCATGAAGCGCCGCACCATCGCCGGTTCGATGATCGGCGGCATCCCTGAAACCCAGGAAATGCTGGATTTCTGCGCCGAGCACGGCATCGTTTCCGACATCGAACTGATCCGCGCCGACCAGATCAACGAGTCCTACGAGCGCATGCTCAAGGGCGATGTGAAATATCGCTTCGTCATCGACAACGCAACCCTCGCCGGCTAAACGCAGGCCACCATCGGCAGCGCTGTGCTGCCGATGGCTCGGGGAATTCCATCGGCGCGATTTGACAGCGCCAGCGTTGCTCCCCAGAGTCGCACCCCTTTTTCCACCGTCGGGTGAACAGGGGTCGCCGTTGAACCAACAGACATTGTCCATGCGCCTTGAACGCGTCGCCGCCCACGTGCCGCTCGGTGCACGGCTGGCCGATATCGGCTCCGACCACGCTTATCTGCCGGTAGCCCTGATGCGTCGAGGCCTGATTGCTACGGCGGTGGCTGGCGAGGTCGCGCGCACGCCGTTCCTCGCGGCGCAGCGCACCGTCAATGACAACGACCTGCACGGCCAGATCAGCGTGCGCCTGGCCGACGGTCTGGCGGCGATCAGACCCGACGATGCAGTCACCGCCATCACCCTCTGTGGTATGGGCGGCGAAACCATTCGCGATATTTTCGATGGCGGCAAATCCCACCTTAATGGCAACGAACGGCTGATCCTGCAGCCCAACGGCGGCGAGCAGGCGTTGCGCCGGTGGCTGATGGACAACGGCTACCGGATCATCTGTGAAGAGGTGCTGCACGAGAACCGCTTCGACTACGAAATCATCGTTGCCGAACGAGCCTCTGAGCCGGTGACTTACGATGCCCGGGAATTGTTTTTCGGACCGCTGCATCTGCAGACGCAAAGCTCTGCCTTTGTGCAAAAGTGGCGACGCAGGCTGAATCAGCGGCAGAAGACGTTGGGGCAGTTTACGAGAGCGCAACAGGTGTTGCCGCAGGACAAAATCCGCGCGTTGAAGCAAGAGGTGCAGTGGATCAGCGAATTGCTCGGGTGACTGTGCCGCCGTCTTCGCGAGCAGGCTCGCTCCCACAGTTGAAGGTGTTTTCCTGTAGGAGTGAGCCTGCTCGCGATAGCGGTACACCAGTCAATGAAGATGTTGAATGTGTGGATGCAATCGCGAGCAGGCTCACACCTACAGTGACCACGTTTCATTTCGCGAACGCAAAAAAGCCTGCTTTCCAAGCAGGCTTTTTAGTTAGCGATGACTCACTTCTGCTGCGTCAGCGCCGAGTAGCTGTTCATCAGGTTGCGGTAGTTGGGGATGCGCTGCGACAGCAGGTTACCCAGGCCTTCAATGTCGTTGCGCCAGTCGCGGTGCAGCTCACAGGCCACCGAGAACCAGTTCATCATTTGTGCGCCGGCCTGAGTCATGCGGCTCCACGCGGCTTGCTGCACGGTGGTGTTGAAGGTGCCGGACGCATCAGTCACCACAAACACATCAAAACCTTCCGCCAGTGCCGACAGGGTCGGGAACGCTACGCACACATCCGTGACCACACCGGCAATGATGATCTGCTTACGGCCGGTGGCCTTGATTGCCTTGACGAAATCTTCGTTGTCCCAAGCGTTGATCTGACCAGGGCGAGCGATGTACGGCGCGTCCGGGAACATCTCTTTCAGCTCCGGTACCAGCGGGCCGTTCGGGCCTTGTTCGAAGCTGGTGGTGAGGATCGTCGGCAGGTCGAAGAACTTGGCCAGATCCGCCAGCGCCAGCACGTTGTTCTTGAACTCGTTCGGCGAGAAGTCATGTACCAGCGAGATCAGACCGGTCTGGTGGTCAACCAGCAGCACGATAGCGTCGTCTTTGTTCAGGCGGTTGTAGGTTGGAGTGGTCATGGTGTGCGTCCCTTTTCAAGTTTGAAGTTTTGTTGTTGCGTTCAAGTTGGGTACAGATTACTGACGCACAGCAAAGGGATAAATCGGCTGAAAAGCGTTTCACCGTCCACCTGAACAGGACAATCGAAAGATGCCCCCTGTAGGAGTGAGCCTGCTCGCGATAGCGTCATGTCAGCCAACATTTCTATCGATTGAAATGACGCCATCGCGAGCAGGCTCACTCCTACAAACGCATCCCCGATTAGATACACCGAAGTACAAATGAAGTACCTCCGCCCCCATTTATCAACTCCTCGCAACTTCCTAAAGTCTCCTCCAACAGCCACCCGCCATCCCGACGGGCAAGCGACAGAGGAAACCATCATGAGCACATCGAAAAAAGTAGTTGTCATCACCGGCGCCTCGCAAGGCATTGGCGCAGGTCTGGTCGAAGGCTTTCGCGCCCTTGGCCATCAAGTGGTCGCGACCTCGCGTTCGATCAAAGAATCGAGCGACCCGGATATTCTGGCCGTCGCCGGTGACATCGCCGATCCACAAACCGCTGAGCGAGTGATTAGCGCGGCAGTGGCCCGGTTCGGTCGCGTCGATACGCTGGTCAACAATGCCGGGATCTTTCTGGCCAAGCCGTTCACCGCTTACAGCCAGGCGGACTACGCCCAGGTCGTGGCGACCAACATGAGTGGCTTCTTTCATATCTCGCAACTGGCCATCGGCGAGATGGAAAAGCACGGCAGCGGCCACGTCGTCAGCGTGACCACCAGTCTGGTCGATCATGCGGTTGATGGCGTGCCTTCGGTATTGGCATCGCTGACCAAGGGCGGCATCAACGCGGCGACCAAATCCCTGGCTATCGAGTACGCCAAGCGCGGCATTCGGGTCAACGCGGTGTCGCCGGGCATCATCAAGACGCCGATGCACGCCGAGGAAACCCATCAGGCGCTGGGCAGCCTGCACCCGGTCGGCCACATGGGTGAAATCGACGACATCGTGCAAGCGATCCTCTACCTCGACAGCGCGAAGTTCGTCACTGGCGAGATCCTGCATGTCGACGGTGGCCAGAGCGCCGGCCATTGATCGAAACCCAGCGACGCCGCCGGTGGATACCGGCGGCGTCGTGGGTTGTGGTACACAGAGGATGAACGTCCGTCGATCTTCGGTGCGAGCCACAATGAAACGCCATTTTGAAGACTTGCAATTAGGCAGTATCGAACTGTTCTGCCTGGCTGCCGAAGCCGGTAGCTTCACCGCCGCCGCGCAACTGGCCGGGGTCACGCCTGCGGCTGTCAGCCGGTCGATTCTGCGTCTGGAGCAACGCCTGGGTTCACGCCTGTTCGCACGCACCACGCGCAGCATCCGCCTCACCGACGCCGGCCGCAGCTTCTTCGAACAATGCAGCCAGGCCCTGACGCAACTGGTCGAAGCGCAGCAGGAAGTCATGGGCGCGCAGACTTCGCCGTCGGGGCGACTGCGCATCAGCCTGCCAACCACTTACGGGCATCACCGCATCCTGCCGCTGCTGCCGAAGTTTCGGGCGTTGTACCCCGAGGTTACGGTGGACGTGCACTTGGGCAATCGCAATATCGACTTCGTCGAGGAAGGCTACGACCTGGCGATACGCGTACGCGCGCAACCGGACTCGACCCTGATCGCTCGCCTGCTGGAAGACGCCAGCCTGGTGGTGGTCGCCTCCCCTGAATATCTGCAGAGAGCCGGCACGCCGCAAACCCTCGACGATCTGATCGAGCATGAGTGCATCCAGTTCGAACTACCCAGCAGTGGCCGGAGGATTTCCTGGCTGTTTCAGGAAGACGGCCGGGACCGCGAAGTGATCTCCGACGGTGGCTACTCCTGCTCCGACGATGTGCTCGGCGGTGTGACGCTGGCCAAGCACGGCGCCGGGCTGTTTCAGACGTACCGCTTCATCGTCGAACAGGAACTGGCGGATGGCCGCCTGATTGAAGTGCTGCAGCCGTACACCGGCCGTTCGCGGCCGTATACCCTGCTCTACCCGCACGGCCGCTATGTCCCACAGCGGGTGCGGGCATTTGTGGATTTTCTCCTGGGGTTTCGTGACGAGAGGGCGGAACCCGCGCGTTAAACAGCGCGTCAGGCCGTCAACCGGTCTGGCGCAGGCGGCTGAGTTCTTTCGATGGCGGGCAGCCGAACTGGCGGTTGTATTCGCGGCTGAACTGCGAGGCACTTTCGTAGCCGACGCGGTAGCAGGCGCTCGAGACGTCCAGCCCTTCGTTGATGATCAGCCGACGCGCCTCTTGCAGGCGCAGCTGTTTTTGATACTGCAGCGGGCTCATCGCGGTGACGGCTTTGAAGCGATGGTGCAGCGCCGAATTGCTCAGGTTGGCCACCTGCGCCAGCGCGTCGATGCGCAACGGCTCGGTGAAATTCCTGTTCAGCCAGTCGATGGCTCGGGTGACCCGGTGGGTCTGCGAATCGCTGACCGCGATTTCATACAGCAGATGCCCGTGCTGACCGCGCAGCAGGCGGTAATACAGCTCACGCAACGCCATTGGCGCGAGCATGCCGATGTCGCGCGGGTTATCCAGCAGGCGCACCAGACGCAGCATGGTGTCGAGCAGGGTCACGTCGATCTTGTCGAGAAACATGCCGCGCCCGGCTTCCTGCGGCACCCCGGTCGGCGGCGATTCGGCAATCAGTTGTGTCAGTTGCGCCGGATCGAAATCCAGCCGAACGCAAAAATACGGTGCCTCGGGCGAGGCTTCGATCACCCGGCCCGATACCGGCAACGTCACCGACACCACCAGGTAATTCAGCGGGTCATACAGGAAACGTTCGTCGCCCAGCCCGACTTCCTTGCGCCCCTGCACGATCAGGCACAGCGCCGGACGGTGCACGACATGGATCAGCTCGGACGGCCCATCGAGACGGATCACGTGCAGCGGCGCAATCGCCGTTTCGTAGGTGCCCGGCGCGTCGAAGCGCTGGGTCAGCAAGCGCACCAGTTCGGCGCGGTAGACCGCCGTGTCGTGGAGGATGGAAGCGTCGCGGTTATCCATGCATAGGGCCTCGAAAGCAGACGAAGGTGGGTCAACTGCGGAGGAAGAGTAGCCAGTTTTACCCAGCGACGACTAGATCAAAGATGCTGCAGATTTGCCTGATTCTGCGTCGGTCAGATTCTGGTAAAGCCATGGGCAGGTGATCGCACGTGCCCATGGCTTGCCGCCCCGCTATCAGCCTGCGGTTACCGTCATGCCGCCATCGGCCATGACCACCGAGCCGACCATGAAACTGGCGCGCTCGGAAGCGAGAAAGGTGACGATTTCGGCGATCTCTTCCGGCTGCGCCGCCCGACCGATCGGTGCCGCTTCACCGTGTTGCGCAAGGAATCCCGGGCCGTCCTCGACTACATCATTGAGAATATTGGTCACCACATCGCCGACACCGATGGCATTGACGCGAATGCCATGCTCGATGACTTCCAGCGCCAGCGTGCGGGTCAGTTGTGCCAGCGCACCTTTCGAGGCGGTGTAGGCGGCAATCGTCGGGAACGCGAAGTACGAGGCATAGGAAGCGATATTGACGATCGCGCCGGACTTGTTCGGGATCATCGCCTTGACCGCTTCGCGGCAGTGCAGGAAGGCCGCCGTGGCATTCACTGCCTGGATTTTTTCCCAATCGTCGCGACTCATGTCGATCACCGCTTTGTTGATGATGATCCCGGCGTTGTTGACCAGAATATCCAGGCGACCGAACTTCTCGACGGCAAGGCCTACTGCGCGTTCGGCGGCGCCGTCCTCGGTGATGTCCGCCACCAGCGGCAGCAGATCGGGACGAGCCAGCTCTTCAACAGCCGGGTTGAGATCTTCGGCAATTACCTTGGCGCCGCGAGCGTGCAGCATCAGCGCAATCGCCTTGCCGATGCCACTGGCCGCGCCAGTGACCAGGGCAACTTTACCGGCGACTTCTTGTGGCAGGGTGTGATTGAAATCAGTCATGGTTTTAACTCCTCGATAGCGAATCGGTGTTGCGCCTGATGGCGCGGTCGTTAACACGGCTTCACTGTCGCGCACTGTCCGCCGCCGGGCTTTCGGGCGATTGCCGGGACTGTCGGAGTTTTGCGCTGGAGTTTCTCGTTCGCCCGCCCTAACCTTCGAAATCATCCGCAGCCGAAGCTTTTCATGGAGCGTCCTGTGCCCTCTGCCAGCCCCGCTACACCGACAATCAGCCAGCCCGCGCGCATCGCCGCCGAGGCCATGCCAGAGCATTTGCCCGGTGTTGCGGAAACCACCACGCCGCGCCCGCAGATCAAGGATGCAGTGGTGCAACTGTTCCGCCATCAAACCCTGCTCGAACCGATTCGCGTGCCATGCGTGGCCGAACCGCTGCTGGTGCTGGTATTGGCCGGCACCGCGCGGGTCGAGGAACGTTCGTTGGGTGGCGAATGGCAGGCGAGCCAGGTCACGGCCGGCGATTTCTTCCTGACCAACACCCGCGAACCCTACGAAATGCGCTGGCAGACCGAAGGCTGTGAGGTTTTCGAAGTCATGCACCTGTACCTCGGTCTGGGCCTGATCGAACAAGCGGCGCGGGAAGCGTTCGGCGAACAGGCCGGTACAGTGACGTTCATCGACGTGTCCGGTGCGCGTGACGAGCAGGTCAGCTTCATCCTTGAACAACTGCGCATCGAACTGACCGAGCAACGCCAGCCCAGCGCACTGCTGGTGCACAGCCTGGCCCAGGCATTGGCGATCCATCTGCTGCGTCGTTATCTCGACCCGAACAGCAACCCGCGTCGCGACAATGCCCTGCCCGCCTACAAACTGCGCCGGGTGCTTGAAGCGATGAATGCGAATCTGGCGGAAGATTTCAGCCTCGGTCATCTGGCGGCCATCGCCGAGCTGAGCGACTACCACTTCAGCCGCACCTTCAAGCGCGCCACCGGCTTGTCGCCTTCGCAATATTTCATCCGCCTGCGCATGAGCCGCGCGCGTCATCTGTTACTGGAGACCGCGCGCAGCGTGATCGACATCGGCCTGGAGGTTGGCTATTCCAGTCCCAGCCATTTTTCCCAGGTGTTCCGCCGTGAAGTCGGGGTCACCCCGAGTGCCTACCGCGATGCGCCACGCGGGGCCTGAAAACCTGTCGAAAAGCGATGCAGCAGAATTGGGCAAATCCCGTGGAGGAATCGATTAATAGCCTGTGAGCCGCCGCGCTTAACCTTCTTCCAAGCCCACTCCCGGGCACCGCGAAGAGGAAGACATCATGCTGAACATTCAAGACAAAGTGATCGTGATTACCGGCGCCAGCAGCGGCATCGGCGAAGCCACCGCACGCCTGCTCGCCAGCCGTGGCGCCAAAGTGGTATTGGGCGCGCGGCGCACCGAGCGTCTGGCGCTGATCGCCGAGGAAATCAACGGCACCGGTGGCCACGCGCAGTACCGCGCGCTGGACGTCACCGATCAGCAGGATGTGCAGCGCTTCGTCGATTTCGCCGTGGAGCATTACGGCCGCGTCGATGTGCTGGTCAACAATGCCGGGGTCATGCCGTTGTCGCGGCTGGACGCCCTGAAGGTCGATGAGTGGAACCGCATGATCGACGTCAACATCCGTGGCGTGCTCCACGGCATCGCCGCCAGCCTGCCGTTGATGCAGCGCCAGCGCGCCGGGCAGATCATCAACATCGCCTCGATCGGCGCCTACGCGGTCAGCCCTACCGCGGCGGTGTACTGCGCGACCAAATACGCGGTACGGGCGATCTCCGAAGGCTTGCGCCAGGAAGTCGGTGGCGATATCCGCGTCACCGTCATTGCACCGGGCGTGACCGAATCGGAACTGGCCGACAGCATCTCCGACGAAGGCGGCCGCGCCGAGATGAAGTCCTTCCGCAAGATCGCCATCCCCGCCGAAGCCATCGCCCGCGCGATTGCCTACGCCGTAGAACAACCGGCAGATGTCGACGTCAGCGAACTGATCGTGCGCCCAACAGCCAGCCCTTACTGAGGCTACATTCCTCCTGAAAAAACCCAATCAACTGTAGGAGTGAGCCTGCTCGCGATAGCGTCACGCCAGTCAATGAAGATGTTGACTGGCCTGACGCGATCGCGAGCAGGCTCACTCCTACAAGGGAACTCTGCCAGCCTGAAGATTCAGTGACATTATCGAACCTACCGCGCCCCGGGCCCGATCAACATGCTTTCGATCTCGGCGCCGGGCATCATTTGCTGCAAACCTTCGATCAGCCTGTCGCCGGCCTCGGTCAGCGCTTCCAGCGGCATAGCCGGCAGGCTTTCGAGGATGAACCACATGTGCTGGGCCTGGGCGTCAAGGCGGGTTCGCACACCCTGGCGCCAGTTCCAGCGCCGGCAGGTCACGCCCTGGTCATCGCGCCAGACCACTTCCCCAGCGTCCGGGAACTCATGCGCGGGCTGGCCTTCCTTCATCGTGTCGAACGGTTCGCTGCCATCGGCCACGACCAGGCGCGGTGAGCCGACGTAGGCTTGAGCATTTTCGCCGCCTACTGGAATCGCATATTCGAGGCTGATGGCGTTGTACAGGTCGACCACCGGATCGATGCTCGGCAAGTTGCCGTCGCGCAATACGCGTTTGCGCAGTGCTTCGGCCGAGCAAGGCGTACGCTGCGGCTTGGCGCCGAACTGGCGGAACACGTCGGCCCAGGCCTGCAAATGCGCAGGCGCCCACTGCGGGCCACCCGCGGCGACGGCCTGGCAGGCTCTGGCCAGCGCAACACCTGCCACCTCAGCGTCAAGAATCGGTGCGGCTTGCACGACAATACTCAGCGCTCTGAAGCCCGGCGCCAGTTGCGCCACACCCGGATCGATTGACGGCACGACAGACAGCATCCCAGAATCCCCCTCAAACCCGAATTTCCGACGATGCTAGCTATCAATGACCAAGAACGTCAATATATCGACCGAGGCCGGCGCCGACGTCCAGACCGTCAGCGCAGCGGTTTCCCGCACGCTCAAACAGGCACGCAAACAGCAGAGCATCACGCTCGACGAACTGTCCCGACGCTCGGGCGTGAGCAAAGGCATGGTGGTCGAGATCGAGAAAGGCTCGGCCAACCCGAGCATCGCCACCTTGTGCAAGATCGCCGCGGCGCTGGGCTTGTCCGTGGCGGACTTCGTCAATGTCGCCGCGACCCCGGCGGCGCACCTGATCGCCAGTCAGGACATCCCTACGCTATGGAGCGGCGAGCTGGGCGGTTCGGCACGATTGCTGGCCGGCACCAGCGGCCCGAACATGCTCGAGTTGTGGCGATGGGAGTTGTTTCCCGGTGAGTCGTTTGCTTCAGCCGGTCACCCGAACGGCACCACCGAGTTGTTTCACGTCGAGAAAGGCACGTTGCATTTGACGGTTGGCGATGCCGAACTGATTGTCGGGCCTGGGTGTTCGGCGGTAGCGCGGACGGATGTGGCGCATGGGTATGCCAACCATGGCCGGTCGAAACTGGTCTTCACCATGTCGGTGACTGAATTGCATCAGGGTGCGCGGGAGAGCCTCTCACTCTAATTCCAGAGTGGGAGGCATCGATCAAATCGCTCGATCAGCGTGATGGCGGATGCTCGGTCGAAACCGAGTTGGCCGCATCCACATCCGACATGTCTTCCTCAACCGGCGCTTCATCGTCCGGCGGCAAGGGCACCTCGGGATTTTCCCGCTTGGGATCGTGCCCGGTCTCGTTGTCGGTGGTGCGCGTCACGGCTTGTTGCGACTGGTTGCCCGGTGCGTTTTCGTCAATGTCCATGTCGGTCTCCGATGTGATTCAGCGATAGGTACCTGAACGTGTGAAATGCCAGCGCATGACAAGTGCCCGACAATGGACGAACGGTGGCTGGCCTGGCGGTCATGAACGCAAAAAGCCTGCTTTCAAAGCAGGCTTTTTAGTTAGCGATGACTCACTTCTGCTGCGTCAGCGCCGAGTAGCTGTTCATCAGGTTGCGGTAGTTGGGGATGCGCTGCGACAGCAGGTTACCCAGACCTTCAATGTC
Organism: Pseudomonas sp. RIT-PI-o; assembly: GCF_001297215.1. Classification (NCBI taxonomy): domain Bacteria; kingdom Pseudomonadati; phylum Pseudomonadota; class Gammaproteobacteria; order Pseudomonadales; family Pseudomonadaceae; genus Pseudomonas; species Pseudomonas sp. RIT-PI-o. The sequence continues at coordinate 493,152 of NZ_LHPA01000011.1, forward strand.
GTTGCGCCAGTCGCGGTGCAGCTCACAGGCCACCGAGAACCAGTTCATCATTTGTGCGCCGGCCTGAGTCATGCGGCTCCACGCGGCTTGCTGCACGGTGGTGTTGAAGGTGCCGGACGCATCAGTCACCACAAACACATCAAAACCTTCCGCCAGTGCCGACAGGGTCGGGAACGCTACGCACACATCCGTGACCACACCGGCAATGATGATCTGCTTACGGCCGGTGGCCTTGATTGCCTTGACGAAATCTTCGTTGTCCCAAGCGTTGATCTGACCAGGGCGAGCGATGTACGGCGCGTCCGGGAACATCTCTTTCAGCTCCGGTACCAGCGGGCCGTTCGGGCCTTGTTCGAAGCTGGTGGTGAGGATGGTCGGCAGGTCGAAGAACTTCGCCAGATCCGCCAGCGCCAACACGTTGTTCTTGAACTCGTTCGGCGAGAAGTCCTGCACCAGCGAGATCAGACCGGTCTGGTGGTCAACCAGCAGCACGATAGCGTCGTCTTTGTTCAGGCGGTTGTAGGTTGGAGTGGTCATGGTGTGCGTCCCTTTTCAATTTTGAAGTTTGTTGTTGCGTTCAAGTTGGGTACAGATTACTGACGCACAGCAAAGGGATAAATCGGCTGAAAAGCGTTTCACCGTCCACTCAAACCGGACAATGCCAAAAGTCGACATGCTTGACGGTTAATCCCCCAGAAGGACGCCATGCTATGCTCCGACAGAGACAACGAGGGGTTAGAAGATGAGCGAATCAGCCACTGACAGCGTCGCGAGCGAAGTTCGCAAGCTCGCGGAAAAACACAGGGTAGGTACCGAGCGTGACGGAGTGAGTCGCATGGCGGTGACGATAACGCGGCTGGCCGGTGATACCGTTGAACTGGACAGTGTGGAGCAACTGCTGGTCAACCTGAAGCGAAAGGGTGTCTTGAACAAGGCTGAAATCATGGCCTTGCAAGGACGTTATCTTCAGGAAAAAAGGCATTCGAAGAAGCAGCTCAGCGCATGACGTTCGACCCCTTCGGCGATTTCGAAACTGAGGGCTACCTTCGCAACTCGCTCAAGCTGAAGGACCCGGTTGAAGTCAAGGAATCGGAACATCTCTCATTCGAGGCCAGTATCGAAGAAGCGCTTGCCTATCTGGCAAAAAGAAGACCCATCAACTATCAAGCGGTACTCAAGACTCATGAAATCCTGTTCGCCGGTTTCTACCCGTGGTCAGGTAAAGACAGAAATGAGCTGGTTCCCCATCTGGCGGTTTTCAAAGGATCGCTAGACGATCCGCATCACACACCATTCGAGCGTCCAGAGCTGATCAAAAGATCCATCGAATATGCGCTGGAGCTCGCTGCAAACAAAAAACGCTTCCGTGATCGCCCCGGCGAGGTGATGGGGCAATTGGCTTCGGCTCATCCGTTTCTGGATGGAAACGGACGGACTATCCTGCTCGTTTACATGGAGCTGTGCTATCGGGCCAGGTTTGCCATCGATTGGTCGAAGACCAACAAAGATGCATATTTGCGAGCGCTCAGCGACGAGATCCGCGATCCCTTCAGAGGTCACTTGGACGAATATCTGAAGCCCCACGTCGTAGAAATCTCAAGCCGTGAGGAATGGCCCGGAGTGATTGGCGGTATCAAAGGGCTAGACGGTCTGGATAAGGAAGGAATCATTTACGCGAATCTCGACAACCCCGACATTCAGCAACTGTATAAAACTTACAGAACGCAGCCAATCGAGTGAAAACGCAAAAGCCTGCTTTCAAAGCAGGCTTTTTAGTTAGCGATGACTCACTTCTGCTGCGTCAGCGCCGAGTAGCTGTTCATCAGGTTGCGGTAGTTGGGGATGCGGTGCGACAGCAGATTACCCAGGCCTTCAATGTCGTTGCGCCAGTCGCGGTGCAGCTCACAGGCCACCGAGAACCAGTTCATCATCTGCGCGCCAGCCTGAGTCATGCGGCTCCACGCAGCTTGCTGAACAGTGGTGTTGAAGGTGCCGGACGCGTCAGTCACCACAAACACATCAAAACCTTCCGCCAGCGCCGACAGGGTCGGGAACGCTACGCACACATCCGTGACCACACCGGCAATGATGATCTGCTTGCGCCCGGTGGCCTTGATTGCCTTGACGAAATCTTCGTTGTCCCAAGCGTTGATCTGACCAGGGCGAGCGATGTACGGCGCGTCCGGGAACATCTCTTTCAGCTCCGGTACCAGCGGGCCGTTCGGACCTTGTTCGAAGCTGGTGGTGAGGATCGTCGGCAGGTCGAAGAACTTCGCTAGATCCGCCAGCGCCAGCACGTTGTTCTTGAACTCGTTCGGCGAGAAATCCTGCACCAGCGAGATCAGACCGGTCTGGTGGTCAACCAGCAGCACGATAGCGTCGTCTTTGTTCAGGCGGTTGTAGGTTGGAGTGGTCATGGTGTACGTCCCTTTTCAAGTTTGAAGTTTTGTTGTTGCGTTCAAGTTGGGTACAGATTACTGACGCACAGCAAAGGGATAAATCGGCTGAAAAGCGTTTCACCGTCCACTCAAACCGGACAATCGAGCCTTAATCGTAAAAGGGCTCAACCAACGCCCGGCTGCCGACAAAGAAACTGTCCGCCACCAGGCGCAACGGTTGCAGATCCAGGTCGCTGGCCTTGTCGCCGATCAGTTGCTGGAAGTGGCGGTAGACCGCTGCGTACTCGCCCTCTTCCGATACGCTTTGCCGGACGCCGTCGATGCTCAGGACGGCACCGCCGTTGTCCAAGCGCAGGACGCCTTCGGCGCAGCGGATTTCGATGCTCCACAGTTCGTCATGACCATGGTCGAAATCGAACTCGGCGCGCACGTCGAGCCGACGCGCATCGGACATTTTGATCGAGGCGGCAATCGGCGACTGGCAGTTGCTCGGCACGCGCAGTTCGGCGGCTTCGACGAACAGCGGCAGTGCCAGCAGGTGGGTGATGATCGACAAGGCGTTGATGCCCGGATCGAACACACCCAGGCCGCCCGGTTGCCAGATCCACGCTTGACCCGGATGCCACTTGCGTACGTCTTCTTTCCAGTCGATCTGCACGCTTTGCAGGGTGCGGCTGGCGAGCCAGTCACGGGCGGCGGCGATGCCCGGCGCATAGCGCGAGTGCCAGGCGAACAGAGCGCTGACGCCTTGCCCGGCGACTTGATCGACCAAGGCCATGGCCTCGCCCAATGTCGCACACGGCGGTTTTTCCACCAGCGCGTGCTTGCCGGCCGCCAATGCCTGTTGCACCAGCGCGAAGCGCCCCTGCGGCGGCGTGCAGAACGCAATCGCATCGACGGTCGGGCCGTTCTCGAGCAGCTCGCCCAGCGACTGGAAATTTTCCACCCCGGCGCAAGGTTTGCCCTGGGTGGCGACCGCCACCAGCTGGAATGCCGGGTTGGCGAGGATGGCGGGGACGTGTTGATCCTGGGCGATCTTGCCGTAGCCCACCAGGCCGAGACGAATCGGTTGCATTACAGACTCCTGTTGTTGTTTTGGTCTTTGCAGCGCAGCGGCAAGAGTACGTGTTTCTGCGCTAGCCTCCAATCGTCATACTATTTAAATCGCGCATCATCGCAACGCACACATTGGCGCTTGATTAAACGCAAGTTGAAACGTTGTACTAGGATAGGATCCAAACCTGCAGATTTTTTCCGGCCAAGGAGCTCTACGCCGGGTGCCGCAGAAACACGCCCCGCCCAATGCCACTCACGGATGAAGACATGAACTCACACCTGTTCCCGCACATCGGCAAGGTCATCGCCAGCACCGGCAGCCGCCATTTCCCGCGCATGCTGCATGACTTGATCCGCACGCAACTGGCGGTGGATGCCACACATATCCGCCAGATGCGCGTCGAACCGGTGACGCAGCGCTGCGAACCCGAGCCGATGAAGGACGAGGCGCTGCGAGCCGATACCCTGTTCAGCGAGCACAGCGACCGACCGCCACCCGAGCCATCCTCGACCGCAGCCGACGCCACGCAATTGCACCTGACCCGGCGCAAGGACGGTTACCGCTACGTGATTTCGGTGTACCGCAACGATCAGTCGGAACGTTTTTCCGCTCAGGAACGCAGCCTGTTGCAGGACATCTCCCCGGTGCTGCTGCCGATGGTGGAAAAACACATCAACGCTGTGCAGCCGCTTGAAGTCGATGCGCAAAGTCTGGCGCCAGCCAGCGAAACCAGCGGGCTGGAGACCCTGCGCCTGCGCTTCAACGAGCGTTTGCAGCAGTTGGGGCTGAAACTGTCGAACCGCGAAAGCGAAGTGTGCATCGGCCTGCTCGCCGGGCACACCGCGCCGGAACTGGCCGCGCAGTTGCAGCTGAAGGTCAACACCGTCGAGAGTTACCTCAAGCGCGCCGCGATCAAACTGGGCATCAGCGGCCGGCACTCGCTGATGAAGTGGATGTATTCGCCGCAGGACAGCCCGGCCTCCCCCTGCCCACGGGAGGTCAGTCCCGCGCCAGCGCTTCGATCGGGTCGAGCCGCGAAGCGTTGCGCGCGGGTACGAAGCCGAACACCACACCGATCAGGGTCGAACAGAACACCGCCGTCATTACCGAGGCCATTGAAAACACCATCTCCCATTCCTTGATGAACAGCGAAAACAGATGGCCGATGGCATACGACAGGGAAATGCCGATCGCGCCACCGATCAGACAGACCATTACCGCTTCCACCAGAAACTGCTGACGAATGTCCGATTGCCGGGCGCCGACCGCCATCCGAATACCAATCTCGCGAGTGCGTTCGGTCACCGACACCAGCATGATGTTCATCACCCCGATGCCACCGACCACCAGCGAAATCACTGCGATCAGTGACAGCAGCAACGCCAGCGAGCGGCTGGTCTTCTGCACGGTCTGCATGATGCTGTCGAGGTTGTTGGTGAAGAAATCCTTGGTGCCGTGACGCTGCAGCATCAGTTTGTTGACGTTGTCTTCCACCACTTTGCTCGGCTGGCCATCCTTGATGCGCACGCTGATGCTGTCCAGATAACGCTGGCCCAGCAGGCGCCCGGCAGCGGTTTCGTAGGGCACCCAGACGTTAAGCGATTTGCTCGCGGCAAACAGGTTCTTGTTCTCCGCCGCCACACCGATCACCGTGCACGGCAGATTGCCGATCAGGATCACCTGCCCCAGCGGATCGACCTGCTCGCCGAACAGGCGCTGGCGGGTCTTGTGATCGATGACCACCACTTGGGCCTGCCGCCGCGCATCGCTTTCGCTGAAGTGAATGCCCGCGGCCATCTTGATCCCGCGCACCTGGAAGTACAGATCGCTGACGCCATTGACCTGCGCATCGACATCGATATTGCGGTAACGCAACAGCAGATTGCGCCCGACCACTGGCGTCGCACTGTCGACGTAATACAGCTGATTGAGCGCTGCAACATCGGCGGGCACCAGGGTTTCGATGGCGGCGGATCGGCTGTCGCCGAAACTGGTCCCGGAATAGATATCGATGGTGTTGCTGCCGATCGCCTGAATGTCCTTGAGCACGTAACGCTTGGCGCCCTCGCCGATCGCCGAGATCGATACCACCGAAGTGATACCGATGACGATGCCGAGCATGGTCAGCAAGGTGCGCATGCGATGAGAAATCAACGCGACCCAGGCCATCTTGAAGGCTTCCTTGAACAGCCCGAGGCTGGCGACCAGACGCCGCGCTGCGGTCGCGTGCGGCGCGAGCCGATCGTCGTTCGCCGACGCGTCACTGTCCGGCACATTACGGCGGTCGCTGAGGATTTCGCCGTCGCTGACCTCAATGATCCGCTCGGCATTCGCCGCGACTTTCGGGTCGTGGGTCACCAGGATCACCGTGTGCCCGGCGGCGTGCAGCTCTTGCAGAATGTGCATGACCTCCTTGCCGCTGGTGGTGTCGAGGGCGCCGGTCGGTTCATCGGCGAGGATCACTTCACCGCCGTTCATCAACGCGCGGGCAATGCTCACGCGCTGCTGCTGCCCCCCGGAGAGCTGGCTCGGCCGATGCGTCAGATGTCGCTCCAGACCCAGCCGCGCCAACAGCTCACGGGCGCGGGCATGGCGTTGCGGCTCCGGTGTTCCGGCGTAGATCGCCGGAATCTCGACGTTGTGCATGGCGCTGAGGTGCGGCAGCAAGTGATAACGCTGGAAGATGAACCCGAAGTAATCGCGGCGCAGTTCCGCCTGCGCCTCGCTGTCGAGGTCGCGGGTTTCCCGGCCGTTGATTTTGTAACTGCCCGCGGTGGCGTAATCCAGGCAACCGAGAATATTCATCAGGGTCGACTTGCCAGAGCCAGACGCACCGATGATCGCCACCATTTCCCCGGCGTGGATCGTCAAATCGATGTTTTTCAGCGCCAGGAATTCGCGGTCGCCCGCTGTAAAGCTGCGGGTGATGCCGCTCAGTTGCAGCAGGGCTTCGGCCATGGTCAGGACCCCGCCACGGCGGACACCGGATCACCGATCACCACGCGGTCGCCTTCCGCCAGGCCGTCGTTGATCTGCACCTTGACGTTGTTGTTGATCCCGACCTGCACCGTGCGAACCTGGGCCTGGCCCTTGGCGTCGAGCACCCGCACCGGATAGCTGCCGTCACTGTTGCGCGCACCGAGCGCCGCCACCGGAATGGTCAGCACGGACTTGGCGGTGTCGAGCACCACGCGGACTTGCGCAGTCATGGAAATGCGCAGGCGATGATCCGGGTTCGGCACCTCGAACAGTGCGTTGTAAAACACCGCCGTGTTCTGCTTCGGCGTCCCGGCCGGAGGCGTTTCGAGGAAGTTCTGCGGTGCCGGTTCAGTGCCGCGCAGCTTGCCGTAGTAACGCTTGTCCTCGCCAAGAATGGTGAAATACACCTCCTGCCCCGGCGCGATGTGAATCACATCCGCTTCCGAGACCTGCGCCTTGACAGTCATGGTGTCCAGATCAGCCAGTTTGAGCAGGATCGGCGCCAACTGGTTAGCGATGACAGTCTGGCCTTCCTGGGTGACGATACCGACCACATCGCCGTCGATGGGCGCAATGATTCGCGTATAGGCCAGATTGACCTTGGCGGTGTCGATCTGAATGTGCGCACTCTTGATCTGCGCGTCCAGCGACAACAGGTTGGCCTGCTGCACTTCGTAATTCGATTGCGCGGTTTCGAAATCCTGACGGGAGATCGAAGCGTCCTCCTGCAAATTCCGATAACGCTCGAACAACGCCTTGGTCTGGCGCAACTGGGCCTGGGTCGCACGCTTCTGCGCTTGCAGGTTCTCTTCGTCGACCTGGGCCTGACGCAGTGTGTTCTGCAGTACCAGTGGATCGATTTCCGCCAGCCACTGGCCCTTCTTCACTTTGTCGCCGACCTTGACCTTGAGCGACTTCAGTTGCCCCGACACCTGCGCGCCGACATCGACCTGCTTGATGCCCTCGAGCAACCCGGTGGCGAGTACCGCGTTCTCGATATCACCGCGCTCCACCGTCGCGGTCAGATACTGCGGCGCCTCCGCCGGTGCCTGCACCGCGTACAACAACAACCCGGCCACCGCCGTCAGCGCCACACCCATAGCGACTTTGCGCAACTTCGACTTTTCCATAAATGACCACAAATCCGTTCAGGGTTGAGCCCGGCCAGCGACCGGGCTGCAAGACGTCCACATCAATCAGGAGAGCATTGCCTTGGCCGGCCGTTTCAGACCCTCGTGCCACCACGCGGCGAAATTCAATACGTTGGGTGCCTTGAGCAACGTGAAATGGTTGCCCGGGCCGTACCACACCGTCAGATCCGTCACCTCGCGACGCCAGCCTTCGATCATCGCCGCCTGCTCGCGCTGATTGCCCGCCGCATCCAGTGTCGGATCGTCAACCAGCGCCAGGCGCACCGGGCCGCTGTAACGCTGACGCGGTTGATAAACCGTGCGCAGGGCGCTGGCGAAGGTGCGCGTCGAGCCAAGCAAGGACTGCGGCGTTGTCCGCGCCGACAGCACCCCCGCACGCACCATGCCTTCGTGCAACAAACGCAATTGCGTGGAGTCATCGGCCTCGGAGAAAACCTCGGCATCGATGCCCAGGGAGGTGCCTGACGACAGTTGCAACGCCTCGATCAGCCGCTGCAATGCAGCGGTCGCGGTGTAGGGTTTGCCGATCACCCCGTTGCCGCCGGGGGATTCGCTGTCGATCAGCGTCAATGACGCCACTTCGCGCCCCTCGGCCTGCAATTGCGCGGCCATGGCATGCGCCACCCAGCCGCCGAAGGAATGCCCGATCAAGTGCAACGGCCCGTGCGGATAGAGTCGCTCAATAGCGCGCAGGTAAAACCGCGCCGCCACCTCGACCTGACTGTGCGGCACCGCGCCGCCGTCCAGCCCGCGCGGTTGCAGACCATGGATCGGCCACTCGGAACCGAGGGCTTCGCTCAGATGAATGAAACCGGTGACACTGTCGCCGGCACCCGGCACGCAGAAGATCGGCGCCCGGGCACTGTCGCCAGTCTGGATGGTCACCAACGGTTGATAGACCGGCAATGCCGGCGCCTGGGCCGCCTCCAGTGCCTGACCGATGGCCTGACCCAGCGCTTGAATATGCGGCGCTTTCATCATGCTCTGGTGATCGCCGGGCACATCGATGCAGTGCAACTCGGCATCTGGCAGATCTTCGGCCCAGCCGAGGGTCGGGCTGAGCGGCGCCATTGCCGCCGAACGTTGCTGCGCGCGGAACACATGCAGCGGCACCGGCAGCGGACTGATGCGGTAATGCGCCAGCGCATGTCCGTGCGCCACTTCGCGATCAAGGTAATGCCAGGCATCCGCTGCCGAGGCAACCGACAACTCGGGATGGAGCAATTGCTGCTGTTGGCAGCGCTCGAGCAGTTCGGCGAAGGTCAGGCTTTCCAGTTCGGCTTGCAACGCTGTCAGCGCCGTCAACCCGCGCTGGCCATCGTCGCCAAGGCCAAGCCAGTGCGCGGTGCAATGCAGAAGCAATTGGCGCTTGTGCACGTGGGCATCGTTCCAGCGAGCCTTGTGCGGATCGGCCAGGCGCGGCACATAGCTGTCGATCAGGCCGATGAACTCGACCCTTTCGTCCAGCCCCAGCAATTGCTGGGCGACTTCATAAGCCAGCACCCCGCCAAACGACCAGCCTGCCAATCGATAAGGCCCGTGGGGCTGTCTGCGACGAATGATCCCGACCATGCGTGTGGCCAGGCATTCGAGGGTGCGCAGTTGCGTCTGGCCGAACTCGATGCCGGGCAAACCGTAAATCGGAAAACTCCCATCGATGTGCCGTCCCAGCGCCGGGAAATACACATCGCGACCGCTGAATTCATGCACCAGAAACAACGGCGTGCCGTGATCGCCAGCGCGTACCACGATCAGCCCCGGTTCCTCCTCGATAACGCCGTCACGTTCAGCGAGCAGCGCAGCCGCCGCCTCGATGCTCGGGTGCTGGAACAGCTCGGCCAGGGTCATCGGCAGACCGGCCTGCTGCATCTCGTTGACCAGCCTCACTGCCAGCAACGAATGCCCGCCCAGTTCGAAGAAGTTGTCGTGGCGACCCACCCGTTCAACCTGGAGAACCTCGCGCCACAACTCGGCGAGGCGGCTTTCCACGGCATTGCCCGGCGCCTCGTACACACGATTGAGCATTGCCTCTTGCGTCGGTGCCGGCAGGGCCTTGCGATCAATTTTGCCGTTGTTGTTCAGCGGCAACGTCGCCAGTCGCACCCACGCTGACGGCACCATGTATTCCGGCAGCCGGGCCTGCAACAACGCGCGCAGCGTGGCGCTTTGCAGCTCGGCATCGGCGGCGCTGTAATAAGCGACCAAGCGTGTTTGCGTGCCGTCTCGCCGCGCCAGTACCACCGCCTCTTTAACGCCGGGGCAACTGAGCAGGCGGTTTTCGATCTCGCCCAGCTCGATGCGGAAACCGCGAATCTTCACCTGATCGTCATTGCGACCGATGCACTCAAGTTGCCCCGGCGCGAGCCAGCGCACCAGATCGCCGGTGCGGTACATCATCGCTTCGGGCCGGCGGCTGAACGGGTCGTGGAGGAATTTCTCCGCCGTCAGCTCGGGACGATTGAGGTAACCCAGGGCAACGCCCTGCCCGCCGATGTACAACTCACCGGTAACGCCGAACGGTACCGGTTGCTGACAGCCATCAAGCACATACACCTGAGTGTTGGAAATCGGCCCGCCGATCGACACGCTGTCGGCATCCTCGGCGACGCTCTGCACGGCAAACGTGGTGGCGTAAGTGGTGGTTTCCGTTGGCCCGTAGCAATGCACCAGACGCAGCTCCGGCGCCTCGGCGCGCAACTTGCGAAACGCCGCCGGATCGCCGCGCTCGCCGCCGCAGAGCAGAATGCGCAAGCCCTTGAGGGCGTCGGGAATCAGCTGCACATACTGGTTGAACAGCGCGGTGGTGACGAACAGGATGCTCGCGCCGCTGCGCTTGAGTTCGGCGCCGAACGCCTGCGGATCGAGCAAGGTGGCATGCTCGATGATCGCCACCCGCGCGCCGTTGAGCAGTGCGCCCCAGACGTCCATGGTGCTCGCGTCGAATGCCGGGTTGGAGGCGAATGCCACGCAGTCCTGCCGATTGAAATCGGCGTAGCCGTTGTTGATCACCAGCCGCGTGATCGCCCGGTGCGGGACCATCACGCCTTTGGGCATGCCGGTGGAGCCGGAGGTGTACATGATGTACGCCAGCGACTCTGCCGACTGCGGCAGATCCGGGTTGTGGCTGGGCTGAGCGCCGAGCGCCAGCCGATCGAGATCGATGCGCCGTGCGGCAAACGTCAGCGTGGTTGTGCTGTGGCTCAGCAGCGCGGCCGCCTGGCAATCCTGGACCATGAACGCCAGACGCTCGCTCGGTGCATGAATATCCAGCGGCACCCACGCTGCCGCGCACTTGCCGATCGCCAGTTGCGCGATCAGCAGATCCAGCGAGCGCGGCAACAGGATCGCCACCGCATCGCCGGGTTTCACGCCCTCGCCGAGCAAATGATGCGCCAGCCGATTGGCCCTGCGGTTCAACTCGGCATAGCTTAGCGTCTGCTCGCCATGCAGCGCGGCGACAGCGTCGGGTTGTTGCAAGGCCAGTGCTTCGAACAACCGCTGCACCGTGTCGTTCTGCGGGTACTCGCGCTCGGTGTCATTGAAGTCCACCAGCAAGCGCTGGCGTTCTTCGTCCTGCACCAGCGGCACCTGATCGAGCAGCGCCTGATCGTTGGCAACCATGGCCTGCAGCAATTGCCGCAGGTAACCGACGAAACGCTGCACCGTGGCTTCATCGAACAGCGCCGTGGCGTATTCCAGCCAGCCGCCAATGCCCTCGGGCGTGTCGCCGAGGGTCAAGGTCAGGTCGAACTTGGCAAAGTGACTCGGCTCGGCCACCGCTTCCAGGGTCAGATCGCCCAGGGCCAGCGCCGGGCCGTCGCCGTTGCGCCAATTGAACATGGTCTGGAACAACGGACTGTGCGCCAGACTTCGCACCGGCCGGGTGATTTCCACCACTTGTTCGAACGGCAGATCCTGATGCGCCTGGGCTTGCAACGTCAGCGCCTTGACCCGCGCTAGCAGCGCTGCGCCGGTCAACTCGCCGGAGGTGTCGATGCGCAGCGCCAGGGTGTTGACGAACAGGCCGATCATGCCCTCGACTTCGACCCGATTGCGGTTGGCCACCGGCGAGCCGACGACCACATCGGTCTGCCCGGCCAGACGCCCGAGCAATACTGCCCAGGCGCTGAGCAGGGTCATGTACAACGTCACGCCGTGGCGCTGGCTCAAGGCCTTGAGCCCGGCGCTCAAACGCTCATCCAGTTGCAGGTCAATGCTGCTGCCGGCGTAGTCCTGCTGCGCCGGTCGCGGCCGATCGGTGGGCAGGGTGAGCAAGGCCGGCACCTCGCGCAGGGCGCGTTGCCAGTATTCGCTCTGACGCTGCAATACCTCCCCGCTCAACCAGCGCCGCTGCCACACCGCGTAGTCACTGTATTGCAGGGTCAGCGCCGGCAACGGATCGTCTTCGCCCTGACTGAACGCCTGATACAACGCCATCAGTTCACGGGTCAGCACACCCATCGACCAACCGTCGGAAATGATGTGGTGCAAGGTCAGCAGCAGCACGTGATGATCATCGGCCAGACGCACCAGACGCCCGCGTATCAGCGGGTCATCAAGCAGATCGAACGGCCCCGAGGCTTCGCCCTGAATCAGCGCCTGCAACGCCTCGTCCGCCTGCGAGTGCTGGCGCAGATCCTCGACGCGCAACAGCAGGCCGCTGTCGACCGGCGCGATCAGCACCTGAGCGTCGCCATCCAGCGGAGCGAAGCGGCTGCGCAATGTCTCGTGGCGCGCGACGATACGCGCCAGCGCGCGTTGCAGGGCAGCGGCGTCGAGGGCACCGCGCAAGCGCAGGGCGATCGGGATGTTGTAGGCGGTGTTGGCGCCCTCCATCTGCGTCAGAAACCAGAAGCGCTGCTGCGAAAACGACAGCGGCAGCGCCGTTTCACGTGGTACCGGCAGGATCGGCGGTTGCGTGCAGCGCCCGGCCTCGGTCAACACCTGCGCCACCGCCGCCAGCTCGGCGTTGGCAAACAGGTCGCTGAGCACCAGCTCGACGCCCAGTCGCTGCCTGACCTGCGCGACCATGCGCATGGCCAGCAGCGAATGCCCGCCCAGTTCGAAGAAATGATCCTCGCGCCCTACCCGCTCGACCTGCAACACCTCGGCCCAGATGTCCGCCAGTGCGGTCTCCACTTCGCCCTGCGGCGCGGCGTATTCGCGGGCGAACAGCGCCGAGCGTTCGGGTTTCGGCAGGGCCCTGCGGTCGAGTTTGCCGTTGGCGGTCAGCGGCAGTTCGTCGAGTTTGACCAGGGCGGACGGCACCATGTATTCCGGCAGTTGGCTCAGCAGCAGCGCGCGCAGTTCAGCCACGGCCAGTGCCTGCACCTGAGCCTGCTCGGTGAAATACGCCACCAGCCGCGGCTGCCCCGGCTGATCCTCACGGGCCACGACCACCGCTTGCTGAATTCCGGGCAGCTGATTGAGGCGGTTTTCGATCTCTCCCGGTTCGATGCGCACGCCGCGAATTTTCACCTGATCGTCGTTGCGCCCGAGGTACTCCAGAGTGCCGTCGCAGCGCCAGCGCGCAAGGTCGCCGGAGCGGTACATGCGTGCATGCGGCGCACTGCTGAATGGATCGCGCAGAAAGCGTTCGGCGGTCAGCTGCGGCTGGTTCAGATAACCCCGGGCGACGCCGCTGCCGCCGATATACAACTCGCCGACCGCGCCGATCGGCACCGGGCGCTGTTGCTCGTCGAGCAGATACACCGTGGCATTGCTCACCGGTTTGCCGATGTGCAACGCATCAGCGCTGTCGATGCGCCCGGAAGTGGCGACCACCGTGGTCTCGGTCGGGCCGTAATTGTTGATCACGTCGAAACGCTGGTTGCGCGAGAACTGGCGCAAGCGGTCGCCGCCGATCAGCAGCGTGCGCAAGGTCGGGTGTTCCAGGTGTTGGCTGAAGGCGTATTCGGCCACCGGCGTGGGCAGGAAACTCACGTCCAGCGGCTGCGCGCGCCACCAGTCGAGCAAGACGTCGATGTCTTCGCTGCCGTCATGGGCCGGCGCAATGTGCAAGGTCGCCCCCGCGCACAGCGCCGGCCAGACCTCCCAGGCCATGGCATCGAAACCGAATCCGGCAAGGCTCGAAGTGTGGCGGCCGGCACACAGGTCAAAGGCCGCACAGTGCCAATCGACGAGGTTGGACAGGGTGTGGTGTTCAACCATCACGCCCTTGGGCAAACCGGTCGAGCCGGAGGTGTAGATCACGTAGGCCAGATGGCTGGCCTGCAGATTCGGCAGCTGCGGGTTGCGGGTGATGCCCAGCGGCCAGGTGCGCGGGTCGAGATTGAGCACCGGCACCGCCAGCAGCGGCAAGCGGTCGCGCAGATCGGCGCTGGTCAACACCGCGACCGGGGCACTGTCGCGCAGCAGATGCAGCAGGCGTTCGGCCGGGTGCGCCGGATCGACCGGCACATAACCGGCGCCGGCCTTGAGGATCGCCAGCAAACCCACCAGCGCGTGCACCCCGCGGCGCGCGACGATGGCAACGCGGTCATCAGGCTGCACGCCCAAGTCGATCAACTGGTGCGCCAGCGCATTGGCCCGGTGGTTCAACTCGGCAAACGTCAGCGACTCGCCCAGATGCACTGCCGCCAGCGCATCCGGCCGCGCCAGCACTTGCGCTTCGAAACGCTGCTGGATCGGCAGCGCCGCCGGGTAATCGACCTGACTGGCATTGAACCCGTGCAACAGTTGCTCGCGTTCGGCGGCGGGCAGTACCGACAACCGATTCAGCGGCGTCTCCGGCGCGTGTTCCAGCGCCGACAGCACTTGTTCCACTGCGTGCAGCAGATAGGCGCAGAGACGTTCACCCTCAACGGCGCGAGTGGCCAGCAAGGTCAGGCTGAAGCGGTCGCCGAAGTCATCGATGCTCAGGGTCAGCGGATAATTGGTGCGTTCTTCCGAACGCAGCACGCTGATGCCTTCCCACGCGGCAAGTGCTTCGGAGCTGGCACTGCCGCTGGAAGCGCTGTGCCGATAGTTGAGCAGCGTGCTGAACAACGGCGACGACGCGACCACGCCACTGCAACGCTGCGCCAATGCCAGCGGCGCATGTTCGTGACGCATCAGCGTGGTCAGCCGCGCGTGGGTGGCCTTGATCGCCTCACTGACCGCCAGCGCCGTGATGTCGACCCGCAGCGGCAAGGTGTTGATGAAGATGCCCAGCGCTCGTTCGGTGCCTTCGGCGTTGTGCATGCGCCCCATCAGCACCGTGCCGAACACCACGCTCGCTTGCCCGGTGAGGGCGCTCAGCACCTGGCCCCAACCGAGGTGGAACAGGCTGGCGACGCTGACGCCCTGGCGGCGTGCCTGCGCGCGCAAGCGACGCTCCAGTGGCGGCTCGAGCGCCTGACTGAATTCGACGATGTCACTGCCGTCGCCGTGCACACTCTGCAAGCCGTAGGGCAGCGTCGGCTGGTCGATGTCAGCCAGCATGTCGCGGAAAAACGCTTCGTGTTGCGCCTCGCTGATGCCCAGACGCGCCTGCGCCACGTAATTGCGAAACGGCACCGGCGCGCCCAACCGCGCGGCGTGCCCGCTCAGGCAAGCCTGCAGTTCCTCGCTGACCACCGCCAGTGCCGAGTGGTCCATCGCCATGTGATGAAACAGCAGCATGGCGACGATGCGTTGCTCGCGTTCATCCCAGGCATGCGCCAGCCGCAGCAGCGGCGCGCGGGTGACGTCGAGGCGAAACTCGCGGGCGTCGAAACGGGCGTGCAATTGTGCCAACGCATCGCCGCCATCGGCCTCCAGCCGCACTTCTTCCAGCGGCAGGCGCGCCTCACGCATGACCACTTGCAACGGCGTATCGAGACCTTCCCAGAACACTGCGGTGCGCAGGATGTCGTGGCGGTCAATGACCGTCTGCAAGGCATCGACGAATGCCTGCAAACGCTGCGCCCCGCTGAACGCGAAATGCGCCTGCATGACGTAGGGGTCGCCGTGTTGCGCGCTGACGTGGTGATAGAGAATGCCTTCCTGCAACGGCGTCAGCGGATAGATGTCCTGCACGTTGGCAGCGCCGCCGGGAATGCCTTGGAGAAGCTGATCGAGGCTCTCCTGGCTCAGTTGCGCGAGGGTCAGCATTGCCGGGGTGATGTGGGTGCAGCCGGCCGCAATACCATTGGCCGGCACCTCGACCTGGCCGACCCTGGCCGCTGAATATTCGCCGGCCTTGATCAGCTCGATCAGCGCCGCCTTGTGTTCGCGCAACGAAGCCAGCAATGCCGGATCGCCCAGCGCTTGCTTGTTGCCATTGACGCGCAACTGGTCGTCCGTGACCGTCAACTGGATGTCGCGGGCTTTGAGTGTCGCCAACAAGGGATTGAGGTTCACAGGACGATCTCCATTCTTTCCGTGATTGCTGCGTAACCGGCCAGCGTCGGTTGTTCGAACAACGCCCGCACGTCAGCCTCCATGCCTTCCTGTTGCAGCCGGCCGACCAGACTCACCGCCAGCAACGAATGCCCGCCCAGCTCGAAAAAGTGGTCATGCCGCCCTACCCGTTCGACATTGAGCAACTCGCACCACAGCCGCGCCAGGGTGATTTCCACCTCGCCGACCGGCGCCTCATACGGCCGGCTGATCAGCGCATCCTGGTTCGGTGCGGGCAACGCCTTGCGATCGAGTTTGCCGTTGGGGCTGAGCGGCAACCGATCGAGATGAACGAAGGTCGCCGGGACCATATAGTCCGGCAAACCGTGCAGTAACGTCGCACGCAGGATGTCGATGTCCAGCCGCGAGCCGGTGTAGTACGCCACCAGGCGTTTGTCCCCCGGCACGTCTTCGCGGGCCACTACCGCCGCCTCCTGGACGCCGTCGATCCGGCTCAGGCAGGCCTGGATTTCACCCAGTTCGATGCGCAGGCCGCGAATCTTCACCTGATCGTCATTGCGCCCGAGGTATTCGATATTGCCGTCGGCACGATAGCGAGCGATATCGCCGGTGCGGTACATACGCGCTTGCGCCTGGGCGCTGAACGGGTCGCGCAGGAAGCGTTCGGCGCTGAGCTCGGCGCGGTTCAGATAGCCGCGCGCCACCTGCACGCCACCGATATACAGCTCGCCGACAACGCCTTGCGGCACCGGTTGTTGCTGCGCGTCGAGGATGTACATCCGCGTGTTGGCGATCGGTTTGCCGATCGGCGTATTGTCCGGCGTGTCCAGCAGCGGCCCGGCGCAATTCCACGCGGTGACGTCCACCGCCGCTTCGGTCGGGCCATACAGGTTGTGCAACTGACTGGCGGGCAACTGCTGTTTGAAACGCCGCACCAGACTGCCGGGCAACGCCTCACCGCTGCACATCACCTGGCGCAACCCGGCACAGCGCTCGGTCTGGCCGTGGGCGAGGAACACGTCGAGCATCGATGGCACAAAATGCACAGTCGTGACCTGTTCGCGCTCGATCAGCTCGCTCAGGTAGACCGGTTCCTTGTGCCCGCCAGGACGCGCCAGCAGCAGGCGTGTGCCGGTCATCAGCGGCCAGAAAAACTCCCAGACCGATACGTCGAAACTGAATGGCGTTTTTTGCAGCACGGTGTCCGCCGCCGTCAGCGCGCAGGCATCCTGCATCCACAGCAAACGGTTGACCACTGCGCCGTGCTCGTTGGCCACGCCTTTCGGTTGACCGGTCGAGCCAGAGGTGTAGATCACATAGGCCAGATTCGCCGACGTCAGGCCGCTGACCGGCGGATTGCTCGCCGGCAAATCGCGCCAGGTCTCCTGCTCCAGATTGATCACCGGCACTGCCAGTGCACCGGCCAGCGCGGCCGTGCTGCCTTGCACCAGCAGCGCCAGCGGTGCGCTGTCGGCAAGCATGTAGGCGATGCGTTCGGCCGGGTAGTCCGGGTCCAGCGGTACGTAAGCGCCGCCAGCCTTGAGGATCGCCAACAGGCCAACAACCATGGCGACACTGCGTTCGACGCAGATCGCCACCCGCGAGTCCGCCTGCACCCCGAGTCCGATCAGGTGGTGGGCCAGACGATTGGCGCGCTCGTTGAGTTGTTGGAAATCCACCCGTTGATCAGCCATCTGCACGGCGACGGCCTGCGGCGTGCGCAGCACTTGAGCTTCGAACAGGCCGTGCAGGGTTTCCTGCAAGTCGTAATCGACCGCCGTCGCGTTGAAGTCGAACAGCAAGCGCTGGCGCTCGGCATCCGGCAACACCGATAACTGCTCGATCGGTTGCTGCGGCGTCTGTTCCAAGGCATCGACCAAGCGCTGCAACGCTGTTTCCATATAGCGGCAGATGCGCAACGCACCGACCTCCGCCGAGGTGATCGCGCTGAGCCTGAAACCCGTGCCAAAGTCGTCGACGTTGAGGCTCAGCGGATAGTTGGTGCGTTCCTCGCTGTGCAAGGTCTCGATGCCTTGCCAAGCCGGGTGCGCTTGCGCTGGCGTCGCGCTGCCATGGCGATAGTTGAGCATCGCGCTGAACAACGGCGCCGGTGCGGCGATCCGGCTGCAACGCTGGGCCAGCGCCAGCGAAGCATGCTCATGCGCCAACAGGCCGGTGAGTTGCTCATGGGTGGCCGCCAGGGCCGCGCGCACCGTCTGCGCGCCCAAATCGACGCGCAGCGGCAAGGTATTGATGAACATGCCGAGCCCGCGATCCGCCCCCGCCCCGCCCTGCATCCGGCCCATCAGCACGGTGCCGAACACCACCCGCTGCTGGGCGGAGGTGGCGCCCAGGACTTGCGCCCAGGCCAGATGAAACACGCTGGCGACGCTCATGCCCAGCTGTCGCGCCTGACTGCGCAGACGCTGTGCCAGCGCATCGGGCAGTGCCAGCGCCGCTTCCTCATAAGTACCCGCCGCAGCATTGACCTCATGCAGACCGAACGGCAGCGTCGGTTCATCGACATCGCCGAGCATGTCGCGGAAGAACCCTTCGTGCTCCGCCTCACTGATGCCCAGCCGCGCCTGCGCTACATAGTTGCGGTACGGCGCCGCCGGGGGCAGCGAGCGCTGTTCGCCAGCGAGGCTGATCTGCATTTCTTCGCGCACGACTTCCAGTGCCGTGTGATCGAGGGCGATGTGATGGAACAACAGCAGGCCGGCCACTTGTCCGGTGGCCGGATCGCGGGCGTACAACAAGCGGATCAGCGGCGCCTTGCCGAGATCCAGCGAACGCGTCGACAGTTGCTCGAACGCGACTTCCTCCACCGGCAATTGCGCCTCGCGCCACACCACTTGCACCGGCGCGGCGAGGCCCTGCCAGACGATCGAAGTGCGCAGGATGTCATGGCGCGCCATGACCTGACGCAACGCACTGGCGAACGCCTCGACGCGCTCGACACTGGCGAACGTCAACCGTGAATGCAGCACGTACGGGTCGTTCTGCCCGGCGGTGATGTGGTGGTAGAGAATGCCTTCCTGCAACGGCGCCAGCGGGTAAATGTCCTGCACATTGGCCGCACCGCCCGGCACCGTGGCGACGATGCGCTCGATGCTGGCCTGATCCAGTTGCAGCAGACTGAGCATGTCGGGCGTGATGTAGGTGCAGTGCGCGGCGATGCCGTTGGCCGGCACCACAATCTCGCGGCCGCTGCCGACCGCCGCCGCCAGCGCCGCCAGTGTCGGCTGGTTGAACAGCACACGCACGTCGGTAGTCAGGTCGATCTGACGCATGCGTTCGATGACGCTGACCGCCAGCAACGAGTGCCCGCCGAGCTCGAAGAAGTTATCGTGGCGGCCAACCTGCGCAACCCTGAGCACCTCGCTCCAGATCTGCGCCAGCGCGGTTTCCACCGGTCCTTGCGGCGCTTGGTACTGACGGCTGAGCCAGGCGCTTTGCTCCGGTTCCGGCAAGGCCTTGCGGTCGAGTTTGCCGTTGGCGGTCAACGGCAAGGCGTCGAGGCGCACGTAGGCCGCCGGCAGCAACGCTTGCGGCAAGCGCGATTGCAAATGCTCACGCAGGTCCTCGAGATCGAGCGGCCCACGCGCGGTGAACCACGCCAGCAACTGCCCGTCGCGCACTTGTGCCACAGCGTCCTGCAGCGCCGGATGACTGGCCAGCGCCGCTTCGATTTCGCCGAGTTCCACGCGCACGCCGCGCAGTTTGACCTGATCGTCATTGCGCCCCAGATACTCCAGCGTGCCGTCGGTGCGCCAGCGCACAAGGTCGCCGGTGCGATACATGCGCGCCCCAGGCTCATGGCTGAACGGGTCGGCGAGGAAGCGCTCGGCGGTCAACTCATCGCGGTTCAGGTACCCCCTGGCCACGCCTGCGCCGGCGACGTACAACTCGCCTCTGACCCCAACCGGCAACAGCTGCTGCCGGCCATCGAGGACATACACCCTGGCATTTGCAATCGGTCGGCCAATATGCAACGCCTGCCCGGCCGCGATGCGCCCCGAGGTAGCCACCACCGTTGCCTCGGTCGGGCCGTAGTTGTTGATCACTTCGAAACTCTGGTCACGCGGGAATTGCCTGAGCTTGTCGCCGCCGATCAACAGCGTGCGCAAGGTCGGATGGCCCAGCTCGCGGCTGAAGGCATATTCCGCCACTGGCGTCGGCAGGAAGCTCACCTGCAACGGCTGCGCGCGCCACCATTCGAGCAACTCATCGAGGTGTTCATTGCCGATCGACGCCGGCGGCAGGTGCAACGTCGCGCCCACGCACAAGGCCGGCCAGACCTCCCAGGCCATGGCGTCGAAACCGAATCCGGCGACACTGGCGGTATGGCTGCCGGCGCGCAGATCGAAGGCTGCGGCGTGCCATTGCACCAGGTTTTCCAGGGTGCGGTGTTCGACCATTACGCCTTTTGGCTGGCCAGTGGAGCCCGAGGTGTAGATCACGTAGGCGAGATGATCGGCCGTCAAACCGCCGACTTCAGGATTGCGGTCCGGCCGGTCATGCCAACGCTCGTCGCCAAGATCGATCACCGGCACCGCCACCCTGCCCGGTTCCACGCCGGACACCAGCAGCGCCAGCGGTGCGCTGTCGGCCAGCAGATAGGCAATGCGTTCGGCCGGATGTGCCGGGTCGATCGGCACATAGGCCGCGCCAGCCTTGAGCACAGCGAGCATGGCCAGCAGCATGTGCGGGCCACGCCGGGTGGAAATCGCCACCCGCGCGTCGGGCCGAACGCCCAGCTCAAGCAGGTAATGCGCGAGGCGATTGGCCTGTTGATTGAGCTGCGCATAGGTCAGCTGGTGTTCGCCCGCGTGCAGCGCCAGCGCGTGCGGGTTGAGCAGCGCTTGCGCCTCGAACAGGCGCTGCACCGTCTGCGCTGGCGGGAAGGCCACAGCGCTGGCGTTGAACTGTGTGAGCACTCGTTCGCGCTCGGATGGCGGCAGGATCGCCAGCCGATCCAGTGCCTGTTCGGGATCCTGCTCCAGCGCCGCCACCAGCACTGCCAGCGCGCTGTGCATCAGCTCGCAGACCCGTTGCGCACCAACCTCGGCGGGCGTCAGCACCGACAAATCGAAGCCCTCGCCGAGATCGTTGATGCTCAGCGTCAGTGGATAATGGCTGCGCCCCTCATGAGCAAGAAACTCGATCCCCTGCCACGCCTCCCCGTCAGACTGGCGCGAGGCGCTGTGGCGATAATTCAGCACCGAACTGAACAGCGGCAACGGTGCGGCAAGCGCACTGCAACGCTGAGCGAGCGCGAGTGAAGCGTGTTCGTGACCGAGCAGCGCAGCCAGCCGCTGATGCACGCCGCGCAGTGTCGCACCGACGCTGGCCTCATCGACGTCGACACGCAACGGCAAGGTATTGATGAACATCCCCAGTGCCCGATCGGCCCCCGCACCGCCCTGCAGGCGACCGAGCAACACGCTACCGAACACCACGCGGGGCTGCCCGGCGGTGGCCGCCAGCACCTGCGCCCAGGCGAGGTGGAACAGACTGGCCGCGCTGACCCCGAAACTGCGCGCCTGCGCCCGCAAACGCCTGCTTAACTCAAGCGGCATTGCGCTGACATGCCCTTCGATGTCCCTGCCGTCATTTTCAACTTCACGCAAACCGAACGGCAGGGTCGGCTCGTCGACGTCGCCGAGCATCTCGCGGAAGAATATCTCGTGTTCCTGCTCGCTGACGCCGTGGCGAGCCTGCGCCACGTAATTGCGATACGGCGCTGCTGCGGGCAGTGGCTCGCTGTTGCCGAGCAAGCCGGCCTGCATCTCCTGCCGCACCACCTCCAGCGCCGTGTGATCGAGGGCGATGTGATGGAACAGCAACATGGCGACGACCCGTTTGTGCTCAGGGTCATCGGCATACACCAGGCGCATCAGCGGCGCCTGACCGAGGTCGAGGCGCCAGTGCCGGGCGGCGAAACGCCCTTGCAACTGGGCAAGCACATCACCTTCTGCCGGGTCCAGCGCCACACCGTCGACCGCTAACGGCGCCCGTCGCCAGACCACTTGCTGCGGGCTCGGCAATCCCTCCCAGACCACGCTGGTGCGCAGAATGTCGTGGCGCTCGATAATGCCCTGCAGGGCTTTGGCGAAGGCATACAGGCGGTCGATGTCGGCAAAGGCCAGACTCGATTGCAGCAGATACGGATCGCCCGCGCCGGCGCTGATGTGGTGATAAAGAATGCCCTCTTGCAACGGCGCCAGCGGATAAATGTCCTGCACGTTGGCCGCGCCGCCCGGCACCGTGGCGACGATGCGTTCGACACTGGCCTGGTCCAGTTCGCTCAGGCTCAACATGTCCGCGGTGATGTGGCGGCAGTCATCGGTAATGCGATTGGCCGGCACCTCGATTTCGCGACCGCTGCCCAGCGCCGCCGCCAGTGCGGCGAGGGTCGGCTGGCTGAACAGCACCCGCACATCGGCGCTCAGGCCGAGCTGGCGCAGGCGCTCGATCAGGCTGACGGCGAGCAACGAATGCCCGCCCAGTTCGAAGAAATTGTCATGCCGACCGACCTGCGCGACTTTGAGCAGATCGCTCCAGATCTGCGCCAACGCCTGCTCCAATGGACCTTGCGGCGCTGCGTATTCGTGGCTGAGCCAGGCGCTGTGATCCGGCTCCGGCAAGGCTTTGCGGTCAAGCTTGCCGTTGGCGGTCAGCGGCATCGCCTCGACGCGGACATAAGCGGCGGGAATCAGTGCCTCGGGCAGTCGGCTCTGCAAGTGGCGGCGCAGATCAGCGATGTCTACCGCGCTGCGCTCGCTGAACCACGCCAGCAAGCGCCCGTCACGCACCAGCACTACTACGTCTTGCACGGCGCTGTGCGTACTCAGCGCAGCTTCGATTTCCCCCGGCTCGATACGCACGCCGCGCAGTTTCACCTGATCGTCATTGCGCCCCAGATATTCGAGCGTGCCGTCGGCGCGCCAACGGGCAAGATCGCCAGTGCGATACATGCGCCCATGGGGCTCATCGCTGAACGGATCTTCGAGGAACATGTCGGCACTCAGTGCCGGGCGATTCAGGTAGCCACGAGCGACCCCGGCGCCACCCACATACAGTTCGCCCTGCACGCCCACTGGCACCGGTTGTTGCTGACTGTCGAGCAGATAGATTTTGGCATTGGCGATCGGCCGACCGATGTGCAACGCCTGCCCCGCCTCAATGCGCCCGGACGTCGCCACCACCGTGGCTTCGGTCGGCCCGTAGTTGTTGATCACGTCGAAGGTCTGGTTACGCGGGAACTGCCGGAGCTTGTCGCCGCCGATCAACAACGTGCGCAGGGTCGGATGGCCCAACTCGCGGCTGAACGCGTACTCGGCCACTGGGGTCGGCAGGAAGCTCACTTGCAATGGCTGCGCGCGCCACCATTCGAGCAATTCATCGAGGTGTTCATTGCCGATCGATGCCGGTGGCAAGTGCAGGGTCGCGCCCACGCACAAGGCCGGCCAGACCTCCCAGGCCATGGCGTCGAAACCGAACCCGGCGACGCTGGCGGTATGGCTGCCGGCATGCAGATCGAAGGCGGCGGCGTGCCAGTGCACCAGGTTTTCCAGGGTGCGGTGTTCGACCATTACGCCTTTTGGCTGGCCGGTAGAGCCGGAGGTGTAGATCACATAGGCGAGATGGGCCGGGGTCAGCGCCGGCAATTGCGGGTTGGCGTCGGACAAATTTGCCCAGCCGTTATTGTCCAGATCGATCAGCGGCACCGTGCCGAGCAAGTCGCGGGTCGAGGCCTCGGCCAGCACTGCCAGCGGATCGCAGTCCTGCAGCAGATAGGCGATGCGCTCGCGGGGATGGGCCGGATCGACCGGCACGTAAGCCGCGCCGGCCTTGAGAATTGCCAGCAACGCGACGAGCATCTGCGGGCTGCGGCGCAGGCATACGGCGACACGATCGTCCGGCTGCACGCCGAGGCCGATCAGGTGCTGGGCCAGACGATTGGCGCGCTGGTTCAGCTGCGCGTAACTCAGACGCTGCTCGCCCTGCACCGCCGCCCAGGCGTCGGGATTCGCCAGCGCTTGCGCTTCGACCAGGCGCTGCACGGTCTGCGCGGGCGGGAATGGTTGCGTGGTGTCGTTGAAGCCGAACAACACTTGTTGGCGTTCGCCCGGCGAAACAATCGACAACTGTTGCACGGGCAGCGTCGGCGAGTATTCGAGGGCGTTCACCAGACTGTGCAGTGCGGTTTGCAGATAATCGCAAACCCGCACGCCGTCCACCTGCGGCACCGCCTGCACGTTCAGCAGGAAACCATCGCCGAGGTCATCGACGCTGACCACCAGCGGATAATTGCTGCGCTCGCGGGAGCAGAGAATGTCGATGCCGTCCCATTCCACTGCAGCCGCGTCCGCCTGACTGTGACGGTAATTGAGCAGCGTGCTGAACAGCGGCGACGTCGCGGCGACACCGCTGCAGCGCTGGGCCAACGCCAGTGACGCCTGCTCGTGGCCGAGCAACTGCGCCAGGCGTTGGTGGGTGACACGCACGCTGTCCTGCACCGATTCGGCGCCGACAGTGACGCGCAATGGCAAGGTGTTGATGAACATGCCCAACGCACGATCGGCGCCAGCGCCGCCCTGCATGCGCCCCAGCAGAACGGTGCCGAAGACCACGTCCTGCTGACCGGAAACCTGCGCCAGCACCTGTGCCCAGGCCTGATGCACGAGACTGGCGATGCTGATGCCGAGGCGCCGCGACACCCCGCGCAAACGTTGTCCGAGGCCGTCGTCGAGGGCCAATTGGCTGTCAACGATGGCGCTGCCGTCGCCGAGCACATCCTGCACACCGAACGCCAGTGTCGGCTCGCTGATGTCGCCGAGCATGTCGCGAAAGAACTCCGCGTGCGCTTCGTCATCGGCGCCGGCGCGGGCCTGGGCCACGTAATTGCGGTATTGCACGGCTGGCGGCAGATCATCCGTGCGCCCGAGCAGCAGGTCGTTCATTTCCGCCACCAGCACTTCGAGTGCGGTGTGGTCGAGGACGATGTGATGCATCAGCAGGATGCCGACCCAGCGCTGATTGGCCTGGTCTTCGGTATAGGCAAAACGCATCAGCGGCGCCTGGGTCAGATCGAGGCGATAGTGACGCGGATCGAAACGCGCCTGCATCTGCTCCAGTGCGTCGCCGGCAAGCTCGTCGGCATCGACCCGCTCAAGATTCAGCGGCGCCTCGCGCCAGACCACTTGCACCGGCGCCTCCAGCCCCTCCCAGACCACGCTGGTGCGCAGAATGTCATGACGGGTAATCACGCTGTTCAAGGCGCGCACGAAGTCCTTGATCTGCGCCAGGCCGGCAAAGGCAAATTGCGCCTGCAGCACGTAGGGATCGCCGCTGTGGCTGGCGAGGTGGTGGTAGAGAATGCCCGCCTGCAACGGTGCCAGTGCGTAGATGTCCTGAACATTGCCGACACCGCCGGGCACACTGGCGATCACTGTGTCGATGCCAGCCTGATCGAGATCGGCCAACGGCAATTGCTCCGGGGTGATCGCCGTGCAACCGGCTCCGATACGATTGGCCGGTACGGCATGCACTTGTGTCGCGCCGAGGGTAGCCGCCAGCGCCGCCACGCTTGGCTGGCCGAACAGCACCCGCACATCGCAGTGCAAGTCGTGTTGACGCATGCGTTCGATCAGCTTCACCGCCAGCAGGGAATGCCCGCCGAGCTCGAAAAAGTTGTCATGCCGACCCACCTGCTCGACCCCGAGCAGGCTCTGCCAAATGCCGGCAATCAGGCTTTCCACCGCGCCTTGCGGCGTCTCGAATCCGCGTCGCGCAAACGCATCACTGTCCGGCGCCGGCAGTGCCTTGCGGTCGAGTTTGCCGTTGGCGGTCAGCGGCAAGGCGTCGAGGCGCACAAAGGCGCTGGGCACCATGTAGTCCGCCAGCGAGTCGAGCAGCGTATCGCGCAGCTGCGCCACGCTCGGTTCTTCGCCTTCGGCAGCGGTCCAGTACGCCACCAGTCGCGTGTCGCCGGGGCTGTCTTCGCGGGCGATGACCACGGCGTCGCGCACACCGGCGCAGGCCGACAGGCGTGCCTGGATCTCGCCGAGCTCAATGCGAAAACCGCGGATCTTCACCTGATCATCGTTGCGCCCCAGATAGTCGAGACTGCCGTCGGCGGCCCAGCGCGCCAGATCCCCGGTTTTGTACAGGCGCGCATCGGCGGCGCGGCTGAACGGATCACGAATGAAGCGCTCGGCGGTCAGCTCAGGACGGTTGAGATATCCGCGCGCCACGCCCGCGCCACCGACATACAACTCGCCGGTCACACCGACCGGCACCGGTTCGCCTTGAGGATCGAGCACATACAGTTGCAGGTCGGCAATCGGCCCGCCGATCGGGCTGACACCGACCAATTGCGCATCGGCGGCCTGCAGCGGCCGATAGGTCACGTGCACGGTGGTTTCGGTGATGCCGTACATGTTCACCAACCGCGTGCCGGCGTTGCCGACCCGGGCGTACCACGGTTTGAGCAGTCCCGGCTCAAGTGCCTCGCCGCCGAAAATCACTTCACGCAGCGAATGCTGCAACCCACTGCGGCCCTGCGCGGCGATCAACTGGCGGAACGCGCCAGGGGTCTGATTGAGCACGGTGACGCCGCTGCGGCACAGCAGCGCATAGCATTCATCGGGCGCACGACTGACGGTTTGTGGAACCAGCAACAGTTGCCCGCCGAAGGCCAGCGCCCCCCAGATTTCCCACACCGAGAAATCAAAGGCGAACGAGTGGAACAGCGCCCAGACGTCGCGCTCATTGAACTGAAACCAGTGCGCTGTGGCGCAAAACAGCCGCGCCACGTTGCGATGCTCGACCATGACGCCCTTGGGCAAACCGGTGGAGCCGGAGGTGTAGATCACATAGGCCAGACTCGCCGGAGTGAGCCCGGCGATCTGCGGATCGCGCTCGGATTCGCCGCGCAGAGTGTGATCGTCGAGATCGATCAGCGGCACTGGCAGCGCGCCGACCCGCTCTCGGGTGGCGGCTTGCAGCAGCAGTGCCACCGGGGCGCTGTCCTGCAGGGTGAAAGCGATTCGCTCCTGCGGATAGGCCGGGTCGATCGGCACATACGCGGCGCCGGCCTTGAGCACACCGAGCAGGCCGATGAGCATTTGCGGGCCACGCTCGACGCAGATCGCCACGCGATCATCCGGGCGAATTCCCAGCCCCAGCAGATGATGAGCGACTTGGTTGGCACGGTGATTGAGTTCGCCGTAGCTGAGGCTCTGCCCGTCGAACAGCAACGCGGTGGCATCCGGCCGGGCCTGGGCGTGCGCTTCGAACTGCTGATGAATCAATGGCGTATCGGGGAAATGCGCAAGCGCTGCATGGGCGCCGTGCAAGAGCCGTTCGCGCTCGGCGGCCGGCAGAATCCGGACGCTGTGCAGCGGCGTCGGCGTGCTCGTCTGCAACGCATCGACCAGGCCTTGCAGGGTGGTCTGCAGATAATCGGCGATGCGTTGCGCGCCCAGACTCGACTCCGCGAGTGCGGTGATACGCAAGTCTTCGCCCAGGTCATCGATGTTGACGGTCAGCGGATAATTGGTACGTTCGCGCGCGCCCAGCACTTGCACGCCCGGGGCGATCTCGATGATTTCGGCGACTTCATCGACGCTGCTGTGACGGTAGTTGAGGATCGCGCTGAACAGCGGCGTCGGCACTGCCACCGCACTGCAACGTTGCGCCAGCGCCAGCGAGGCTTGCTCATGGCCGAGCAGCGCGGTCAGGCGGCGATGGGTCAACAGCACGCCGGCGCGCACGTCGTCGGCGCCGACATCGACCCGCAGTGGCAAGGTGTTGATGAACATCCCCAGCGCGTGTTCACCACCCTCGCCGGCCGCCATGCGCCCGAGCAGCACGGTGCCGAACACCACCGCCGTGCGCCCGGACAATTCGCCGAGAACCCGCGCCAGGGCCAGGTGCATGACACTGGCCACGCTCACCCCCAGTTGCCGCGCCTGCTCGCGCAATTGGCGACTCAGGGCGCCGTCGAGCAGCAGCGAGACTTCTTCGATCGAGTGGCCGTCGCCCTGCACATCGCGCAAGCCGCAGGGCAGCGTCGGCTCGTCGATGTCGGCGAGCATCTCGCGGAAAAATGCCTCGTGGGCCGATTCATTTGCGGCCAGCCGCGCCCGCGCCAGATGATCGCGATACGGCACTGGCGCCGCCACTTGCGCGCTGTGCCCGAGCAGAAACGCCTGGGCTTCGCGACGGATCACGTCCAGCGCCAGGTGATCCATGATCAGGTGATGGAACAGCAACAAGGCAACCACGCGGCCATTGCCCGGATCGTCGGCAAACACCAGGCGCAGCAGCGGTGCCTGCCGCACATCGAGACGGAAATGCTGCGGGTCGTGGCGCTGCAACAGTTGCTCGAGCACCTCGCCATTGCCGTTCAATTCGAGCTCTTCGCAGTGCAGCGCAGCCTTGCGCTGGACCACTTGCAACGGTTCGTCCAGGCGCTCCCAGACAAACGAAGTGCGCAGGATGTCGTGGCGGCCGATCATCCATTGCAGCGCATCGGAAAAGGCATGCAGGCGCTCACGATTGACAAAGGCAAAGCGCGCCTGCGACACGTACGGGTCGCCCGCCGCTGCCGCCAGATGCAGATAAAGCATGCCCTCTTGCAAGGGCGCCAAGGGGTAGATGTCCTGCACATTCGCCGCACCGCCCGGCACACCGGCGACAATGCGGTCGAGGCTGACCTGATCGAGCGCCACCAGCGGCAGCATGTCCGGGGTGATGCGATAAGCCGGACTCAACCAGTCACCGTTGTGCTGCGCGACCAGTTCCAGCAGTTGTGCCTTGTGAGCGGCGAGGCTGTCCCACAACGCATCATCCAGCGCGTCGTCACTGCCCAGAATGACCAGGTCTTCATCTTCCTGTTGAAGGCGGATCGCATGGGTCGAAATAACTGCCATCAGTTCGCTGAAATGCATGGGATAACCTGCTGTAAAGACAAGAAAAAAGGCGCACGCAGCAGCGAGTCCGTGCTCACCGCGCGCAGCCCGGAAAAACTAAAACATCGGCGCGGCGCTGTCTGACATGGGAAGCCGGGACAAGCCCCGCTCCGCACAGCAGCGCAGACGCCCTGGCGCGGTCAGATCCGCCGCTTGCGGTTGAGCTGCGGAATGGTGGTGGGCGCGATGTCGACCTTGTGCGTCTGCCGCGAGGTCTGCGCCGCCAGTGCCGCCAGCGTCGGCTGGCTGAACAGCGTGCGGGCGTCGACGTGCAGCCCGGCCTGACGCATGCGTGCCACCAGACTCACCGCCAGCAACGAATGCCCGCCCAACTCGAAGAAATTGTCGTTGCGCCCGATCTGCTCGATGCCCAGCGTCTCGGCCCAGACCCGCGCCACGGCCTGTTCGAGGTCGCCCTCGGGCGCCACGTAGGCGCGGCTGAGCAGGTGTTCGGCGCCGGGGGCCGGCAAGGCCTTGCGATCAACCTTGTCATTCGGCGTCAGTGGCATCGCCGCCAGCAGCACGAAGGCGGCTGGCACCATGTACTCGGGCAATTGCTGCAAGACATGCTCACGCAGCGCTTCGATGGCAGGCGCCGGGTGGCCTTCGCCCACGGTGAAATAGGCGACCAGGCGCTCATCGCGCACCAGCACCACGGCCTGGCGCACGGCAGCATGCTCGAGCAGCCGCGCTTCGATTTCTCCCGGTTCCAGACGCAGGCCGCGCAGTTTCAGCTGGAAGTCGGTGCGGCCGAGAAACTCGAGATTGCCGTCTGCCTGATAGCGCACCCGATCACCGCTGCGATACAAGCGATCACCCGCCACAAATGGGCTGTCGATGAAGCGTTCGGCCTGGACCTGCGGCAACTGGTGATAACCGCGGGCGACGCCAACGCCTGCGATGTGCAACTCGCCGCTGACGCCCAGTGGCACCGGCTGATCGTTGCGATCGAGCACATACAGCCGCGTGTTGCACAGTGCCTTGCCGATCGGGATGACCCGCTCGGGCAGCGGTTCATGGGGTTCGAGGGTCCAGGCGCTGCTGTCGACCGTGGTTTCGGTCGGGCCGTACACATTGTGCAGGCGCACCCACGGCAAGCGGTCGCGCACGGCACGGACCATGGCGATGGTCAGGTCGCCGCCGCCGCAGAACACGTCGGTGAGGCTGGTGCAGCTGCTGACGTCTTCCTGCTCGAGGAACTGCTGCAACAACGCCGGGACGAACTTGACCACGCTGATGCGCTGTTCACGAATCACTTGCGTGACGTAGGCCGAATCGCGGTTGCCGTCGGGGCGCGCCAGCACCAGGCGCAGACCGGCGCTCAACGGCCAGAAAATCTCCCATACCGAACTGTCGAAACTGAACGGCGCCTTTTGCAACAGCGCGCCGTCCTCGGTTGGCGGGCGGATCTGCGAGCCCCAGTGCATCAGGTTGCAGACACTGCGATGCTCGATCATCACGCCCTTGGGCGTGCCGGTGGAGCCCGAGGTATAGATCATGTAAGCCAGATTCGCCGCACTCAGGTCCGCCACCTGCAGATTGTCGCTTGATGCCTCGTCCCAGGTGCTGCGGTCGAGGTCGACCACGGTTACATCCGTGTCACGCAGCAGGTCGCGGGTCGCTGCATGCAGCAGCACTGCTGCCGGAGCACTGTCGCGCAGCATGAATTCAAGACGCGCCAGCGGATAATCCGGGTCCAGCGGCACGTAGGCGCCACCGGCCTTGAGAATCGCCAGCAGGCCGATCACCAGTTCGAGACTGCGCTCGACACAGATCGCCACCCGCGCATCGGGTCCCACGCCTTGCTCACGCAGGTGACGGGCCAGACGGTTGGCCTGTTCGTTGAGTTCCCGCCAGCTCAGTTGTGCATCGCCGGCCTGCAACGCGATTGCATCCGGCCGGCGTTGCACCTGCTGCTCGAACAAAACGTGGAGCGGTTGCTCGAGTGGGCAGTCAACTGCGGTGGCGTTGAAGCGGGTCAGCAACTGGTCGCGCTCTGCCGGTGACAGAATCGGCAGTCGGCTCAGCGGCAGATCCGAGTCATGCTCCAGTGCCTCGATCAGCCCGCCCAGGGCCGTGTGCATGTAGTCGCCGATGCGGCGCGCGCCGATGCTGGTCACGGCTCTGGCGGTCAACTGCAAACCATCGCCAAAATCGTCGACGCTCAGGGTCAGCGGGTAGTTGGTGCGTTCTTCGTTGGCGAGGGTTTCGATGCCCTGCCACTGCGGCCCTTCTGCCTGGCCGAGCTGCCGCTCGCTGTGGCGATAGTTGAGCAGTGCGCTGAACAGCGGCATCGGCGCGACCACGCCGCTGCAGCGCTGGGCCAGTGCCAGCGATGCGTGTTCGTGCCCGAGCAAACCGGTCAAGCGCCGGTGGGTCGCCTGCACGGCGGTTCGCGCCGCAGCGTCGACATCGACGCGCAACGGCAAGGAATTGATGAACACCCCCAACGCACGATCAGCGCCGGCGCCGCCCTGCATGCGGCCCATCAACACCGTGCCGAACACCACGCGCTCCTGCCCCGAGGTTGCCGCCAGTACCCGCGCCCAGGCCAGATGAATCAGGCTGGCGACGCTGACACCGAGTCGGCGCGCCTGCTGGCGCAGTCGGCCATCCAGTTCGCTGGCCAGATGTTGCTGCGATTCTTCGATACCCCGGCCATCGCCTTGTACGTCGTGCAAACCGAACGGCAAGGTCGGCTCATCGATATCGCCGAGCATTTCACGGAAGAAGTCCTCATGTTCCGCTTCGCTGACGCCCAGCCGCGCTTGCGCCACATAATTGCGGTACGGCACCGCCGGCGGCGGAGGCTCGCGCAGTCCGGCGAGGCTGGCGGACATTTCTGCGCGCAGTACTTCAAGGGCTATGTGATCGAGCGCGAGGTGATGGAACAGCAACACGCCGACCAGCCGCGAGTTGGCGGGATCATGGGCAAACAGCAAGCGCAGCAGCGGTGCCTGACTGACGTCGAGGCGATAGCGTCGGGCATCGAAGCGCTGATGCAATTGCTCAAGAACGTCGCCTTGGGCAGGATCGATTTCGATCTCCTGCAGCGGCAGTTCGGCGTGGCGCAGCACCACTTGCACTGGCGTGACCAGCCCCTCCCAGACCACCGCGGTGCGCAGAATGTCGTGGCGCGCCATGACCGCACGCAAAGCGTCGGCGAAGGCCTCGACGCGCTCCAGACTGGCAAACGCCAGATGTGATTGCAGCAGGTACGGATCGCCCTGCGCGGCGGTGATGTGGTGATAAAGGATGCCGTCCTGCAACGGCGCCAGCGGGTAGATATCCTGCACGTTGGCCGCGCCGCCGGGCACGCTGGCGACAACGCGATCGAGAGTGGCCTGATCCAGCTCGATCAGCGCCAGCATGTCGGGGCTGATCGCGGTGCAACCGGCGGCAATGCGATTGGCCGGCACTTCGATTTCTCGTCCACTGCCAACGGCCGCCGCCAGTGCGGCGAGCGTCGGTTGGCCAAACAACACGCGCACATCACAAGTCATGCCGAGCTGACGCATACGTTCGATCAGGCTCACTGCCAGCAGCGAGTGCCCGCCCAGTTCGAAGAAATGATCGTGGCGCCCGACTCGCGCTACTTGCAAAACCTCGGCCCAGATCTGCGCCAATGCGCTTTCCACTTCGCCCTGCGGCGCTTCATATTCACGGCGTATCAACGCTTCAGCGCCCGGGGCCGGCAAGGCCTTGCGGTCGATTTTGCCATTGGCGGTCAGCGGCATCGCCGGCACACGCACGTACGCCTGCGGCAGCAGGGCACTGGCCAAATGCGCTTGCAGAAAGGTGTGCAACTCAAGGACTTGCACCGGTCGGCGTTCGCTGAACCACGCCAGCAACTGGCCGTCCCGCGCCAGCACCACTGCCTCCTGAACCGCGTCATGGCGACTCAGCGCGGCCTCGACTTCGCCCGGTTCCACACGCACACCACGGATTTTCACCTGATCATCGCTGCGCCCCTGATATTCAAGGGTGCCGTCGGCGCGCCAGCGCACCAGATCGCCGCTGCGATACAGGCGCGCCGCCGGGTCAGTACTGAACGGGTCGCGCAGAAAGCGTTCGGCGGTCAGCTCCGGGCGATTCAGGTATCCCCGGGCAATACCGGCGCCGCCGATGTACAGCTCGCCGGTAACGCCGATCGGCAGTGGCCGCTGCTGTTGGTCGAGGACATGCACCGTGGCGTTGCTCACTGGTCGGCCGATATGCAGCGCTCGTCCTGGCTCGATTCTGCCGAACGTCGCGACCACAGTGGCCTCGGTCGGGCCGTAGTTGTTGATCACCTCGAATGACTGCGCACGATTGAACTGGCGTAGACGATCGCCGCCGATCAACAGGGTGCGCAGGGTCGGATGCTTGATTTTGCGGCTGAAGACATATTCGGCGACGGGCGTGGGCAGGAAACTCACATCCAGCGGTTGCGAACGCCACCAAGTCAGCAGCGCATCGATGTCTTCGCTGCCTTCACGGGCCGGTGCCAGATGCAGGGTCGCGCCAGCACACAGGGCCGGCCAGATTTCCCAGGCCATCGCGTCGAAGCCGAATCCGGCGAGGCTGGAGGTGTGCTGGCCGGGGCCGAGGCTGAAGGCCTCACAATGCCAGTCGATCAGATTGCCCAACGTGCGATGCTCGACCATTACGCCTTTGGGCAGGCCGGTGGAGCCGGAGGTGTAAATCACGTAGGCGAGGTTGGCCACGGTCAATCCCGCCACTACCGGGTCGGCCTCGTTGGCGGTCGGCCAATCAGGTTGATCAAGGGCAATCACCGGCACCTGCAGCAGGGGCAAGCGAGCGCGCAAATCACTGTGGATCAGCACGGCCAGCGGTGCGCTGTCCGTCAGCAAATAGCTCAAACGCTCGCGCGGCTGCGCCGGGTCGATCGGCACATAAGCGGCGCCGGCCTTGAGCACAGCGAGCAGTCCCGCCAGCGTATCGAGCCCGCGCCGGGCGACCACGGCGACGCGATCATCGGGTTTTACCCCGAGTTCAAGCAGATGTCGGGCGAGGTCATTGGCTTGGCTGTTGAGTTGGCCATAGGTAAGTTGCTGCCCTTGATAAACAGCAGCGATGGCGTCAGGGCGCTGGTCTGCTTGCGCGCTGAAACGCTGGGCAATGGTCTGGCCCTGCGGAAAATCCATCCGCGTGTCGTTCCATTGCTGCAACAGCTGCGCTTCGTCTGCGGTGCTCAGACCGAACTCTGCCGTCGACACCGCCGGTTGCTCCAGCCCCTGCTCGAGGATCAACAGCAACCGTGCGCCCAGCGCTTCAACTTCCTGGGCATCGAAGTACGCCTGGTCGTAGACCAGATGCAGCCAGGCCTGAGCGTCGAAGCGATTGCTGCGCAGATGGATCGCCAGCGGTGTGGCTTCGTGGCCGTTGGAGACTTTGACGGTGCGCGCCGAGGCCGCGCCGTAGCGGTAATCGTGGTCGTCCTGCTCGTAGGACACCGATACTTCGAACAATTGGGCGCGGTCCTCGCGCAGCAAGCCGAGCGCGCGATTCATTTCACTCAGGGAAAACCGCTGATGGCGCAGATCCTGTTTCAGCTGCGCGGCGATGGCTTGCACCAACTGCGCAAATGGCAAGTCCCGAGCAAAATCCAGGCGCACCGCGCTGACCTGGGCGAACAGGCCGAGGGTGGTTTTGAAATGCGCACCGGAGCGGTTGAGAATCGGCAGGCCCGCCACCCAATCGTCGCGTTGCGCGGTGCGGCTGAAATACACGTGCAAGGCCGCCAAGAAAACATGAAACGCCGAAGCGCCATGCTGTCGCGCCGCTTGCTGCATGCGCTGATGCAGCAACTCGGGCATGACTTGCACATGTGCCTGCGCCGCTCGCGACACTTGGCCGGAATCCTGACGATGGCGCGGCAGGAGCAACGGCTCCGGCGGCGTCCGGTACTTGTCCAGCCAATAGGCGCGATCGCGGGCGTGCCGATCCGAACCCTGATAGCGCGCGTCGTCGGCAATGAAATCGACATAGGACGGCGCCGAAAGGGTCGCTGGTTGTCCCTCGCTCAGTGCACTGTAGATCTCGCCCAGCGACTTGAGCATCTGGCCAAAGCCCCAACCGTCGAGAATCAGGTGATGGGCCTGGGTCGCCAGCCAATGACGCTCTTCGTCCAGACGAATCAGACAGAAACGGAACAACGGCTCGCCGTCCAGGCGATAGACCTGCTGCATTTGCTGCTTTACCAACGCCTGCGCCGCCGCTTGCGCATCGTCCAGCGCCGATAGATCAAACAGCGGAACGGCCACCGGCATCGTCGAGGCGAAAGTTTGCAGGGGCATGCCATCGGCGCCGGCGCCCGGCAACAGGACGGTGCGTAACGCATCATTGTTGGCGACCAGCGATTGCAGCGCTGCCTGCATGACCGCTGGGTCTAGCGGGCCATTTAGCTCTACGTATCCGCCAATGTTGTACAGCGGCGAATCACCGCGACTGAGTTGATCGAGCCAGATATCTCGTTGGGCGGCGGTCAGCGCAAAGGTTTCGCGAGGCACGGACAGATCGTCCGCTGCGGGAGCAGAAGTAGGCTGCATAAGATCCATCTCATGTGATTTGCCGGATATTCAAGCATCGGCCCCGTTTACGGGATGACACCTGAAACCCGGACAAGCGCAACGCTTCCCTGCCCCACTCGCCCTGCCCCCCCCGAACTCAGGCGCGCCGCGCCCTGCTTGCTGAAGCAACGACTGAAAAATCTGTAGGAAAAACACCATTTCGCGGTAGCGCTTTTCGCTGGGCAGTCGACGCCGGGAAGACTTCATCTGCCGATAATCCGGGCGTTCGGCATGACTCATCAGTCACGCACGCCGATTGAGCGCAGCCGCCTGCCATCAGCATCTCAGCGGAAATAGTGGCACTTTGTGTCCCTGTTTTCCCCTACAGACGCAGGACAAATGCATAGGATTAAATTCCGCTGCAGCTCAGTTCAAGGAGAAATGATTGCGCGGTGACGTGTGCATGAACGGTAGACGAAGCGGTGATGACTCTGAACCAGGGATGAGAAGGATATGAATCTGACCGGCAGTATTCGCAACATGGAAAACCCGCACTTCTACTGGCAACTTGGAGAGTTGATAGCCAGCACCGGCGACGATCATTTCGCCAGCAACATGTTCCAGTTGGTCGACACATTGGTGCCGGTCAACCGCCTCGACCTCAGTGAGTGGACGCTGGATGAGCGTCAGGCCAGCGTGGTCGAGATCAAACCGCTGGGCTGTGCGGGCCTGTCTTCGGCTGGCGAATGCCATGCAGCGATCGAGCGCCCGGACGATCATCCGCTGTTGCAGAAAATGATCGAGATGAACGACTCACTGCTGATCCAGTTGAAAGCCTCCTTGCTGCCACGCCATCCGCAACACGGCGTGCATCAATGCAATCTGGTGTCACGCACGTCCAATCGCCGGTGTGTGATCTCGGTGTACCGGCCGCATACCCAGCGGGTGTTCTCCCTGCCGGAGCTGGCGTTTCTGAAAAGCCTGTCCGACACCTTGCTGCCGCTGATCGAGCGGCACGCGCAAATGACCCGACAAAGCCTCGCCCGCTTGCCTCGCCCGGCGCTGGCCGAGCTGGAGCAGGCGCCGCTGGCGCAGGTCTTCGATGAGCGGCTGGCGTTGAGCACCATTGTCCTGTCGGCCCGCGAGAAGGAAGTCTGTCTGGGTCTGCTGACCGGCGCCACCGTGCCGCAAATGGCGGAAAAACTGCGGGTCAAGAACAGCTCGATCGAGACGTATCTCAAGCGCGCTGCCGCCAAACTGGGTGTCAGCGGGCGACATGGCCTGGCAAAATGGATGGCCGGCGCTTGAACCCTTCTCGACCTTTACCGCATGTGCAGCCGAAACGCAGGTGTTCGAGCTTACGCCTTCCCCTACTGTGCACGGCTCTACTCATGGCCGGGTGTTCGCTGATCCCTGATTATGAGCGACCGCCGTCGCCAAGCGCCGCGCAGTACCCGGTGGCGACCCAGCCGACCACGAACCGCGAAGACTGGCACACGCTGTTCAACGACCCGGCCCTCAAGCAACTGATCGAAACCGCGCTGAGCAATAATCGCGACCTGCGCGTGGCAGCGCTGAATGTTCAGGCGTTTCAGGCGCAATACCGCATTCAGCGCGCCGACCTGCTGCCGGCGGTGTCGGCCAACGCCAACGAGTTGCGCCAGCGCCTGCCGTCCAGCGTCACCGGCGGCCCGGCGCAAATCACCTCGGCGTACACGGTCAATCTGGGCATCAGTGCTTATGAGCTGGATCTGTTCGGTCGGGTGCGCAGCCTCAGCGAACAAGCGTTGCAGAGCTGGCTCGCCACTGAGCAGGCGCGACGCAGTGCCGAGCTGAGTCTGGTGGCCAACGTTGCCAGCGCCTATCTGACCTGGCGCGCCGATGAGCAATTGCTGGAATTGAGCCGCGACACCCTCGCCGCGGACGAGCAGAGCCTGCACCTGACCACGCGCAACCGTGAGGCTGGCAAGTCTTCGGCGCTGGAACAGGCGCAGGCGCGGACCAGCGTCGACAGTTCGCGGGGCAATCTGGCGCGCTATCAGCGTCTGGTCGCCCAGGACCTGAACAGCCTGACCTTACTGGTGGGTGCGCCGGTACCCGAGCAATTGCCGGCGCTGCCACTGGCCAGTGAGCTGGTATCGCCGCTGCCGGCCGGGCTGCCGTCGGATCTGTTGCAACGGCGCCCGGACATTCTCCAGGCCGAATACCGGCTCAAAGCCGCCAACGCCAACATCGGCGCGGCGCGCGCAGCGTTTTTCCCCAGCGTGAGCCTGACCGCCAGTGCCGGCACCGCCAGTCGCGATCTCTCCGGGTTGTTCAGCGCAGGCTCCGGCGCGTGGACGTTCCAGCCGCAGATCAGCCTGCCGATCTTCAATGCCGGCAGCCTGCGGGCGAGTCTGGACTACGCGCGGCTGCAAAAAGACGTGGCCGTCGCCGAGTATGAAAAGTCGATCCAGACGGCGTTTCAGGAAGTCGCCGACGGACTGGCGGCGCGCAGCACCTATGCGCAGCAACTGCAGGCCCAGCGCGATCTGGTGCAAGCCACGCAGGACTACTACAACCTGGCGCAGAACCGTTATCGCAACGGCGTCGACAGCAGCCTGACCTTTCTCGATGCGCAGCGTTCGCTGTTCACTTCGCAACAAGCCTTGATCAGCGACCGCCTCGCGCAACTGGTTGCAGAGGTCAATCTGTACACCGCGCTGGGCGGTGGCTGGCAGACGGAGGAGCCGGCGCTGCGCTGATCTTCGGTCATTTCTTCTTACACCTTTTGTCGCCCGATCCGGCACCGCGCGGCGATCGGCGGCCGGCGATCAGCCTCAGTTTGCTATCATGCGGCGCTTTTACGGTTAACCCCCCGCCAGTCCTGCCGACTTGCGGGCTGCAAAAGGCGGTATTAGATGACGGCTTTGTTGACTCGCCGCAAGGTACTTGCGGGAATGGGCGTGCTCGGGCTCGGCCTGCTCGCCGGTTGCGATACCCGTGGCCAACTGTCGTACAAGTACGGCAAGGATCTGAGCGACAAGATCCTCGGACGCACCTTCAAGCTGAAGAACCCTGAAGGCGAAACCATGTCGCTGTCGAGCTTTCGCGGGATGATGCCGATGATCTTTTTCGGCTTCACCCAATGCCCGGCCGTTTGCCCCACCACCCTGGCCCGCGCCGCGCAGATCAAGAAACTCATGGGCCGCGACGGCGACCGCCTGCAAGTGGTGTTCATCACCCTCGATCCCGAACGCGACACGCCGCAGATCCTCGACGCCTACGTCAAAGCCTTCGACCCGAGCTTCGTCGCGCTGTACGGCACGCTTGAGGAAACCAAGGCCACCGCCAAGGAATTCGACGTGTTCTACGAAAAAGTCCCGGCCGGCGACACCTACACCATCTCCCATACGTCCACCAGCTACGTCTACGACTCGCGTGGTGAGTTGCGCCTGGGCCTGTCCACTTCGCTGACAGCCCAAGAGTGCACGGAAGATTTGCTTACTGTTATGGAGGTCTGCTGATGCATCCCGTTCTGAATCACCTCAAACGCACCGTATGTGCACTGTCCCTGCTCGGTCTGGCCTTCCAGGCGTCCGCGCAGACCAAAGTCGACGACGCCTGGGTCCGTGCAACCGTGCCGACCCAGTCCGCCAGCGGCGCGTTCATGACCGTCACTGCCGACAGCGACAGCAAGCTGCTCAGCGTCGCCTCGCCACTGGCCAAGGACGTGCAGATTCATGAGATGAGCATGAAGAACGACGTCATGACCATGGGCCCGGTGAAGTCGGTTGACCTGCCCGCCGGCAAAGCCGTGAGCTTCGACCCGAACGGCTACCACGTCATGCTGATGGGCCTGACCGGTCAGTTGAAGGAAGGCGAAAGCGTGCCGCTGACCCTGACCGTGGAAAACGCCAAGGGCGAGAAAGAAATCATTGAGGTCAAAGCACCGGTTCGCGCGCTGACCAACATGGGCGGCCACGATCACAGCAAGACGCATTGATCGCTGACGGACATGCTGTTCGCCTGGCAGAAAAACCTGTGGGAGCGAGCTTGCTCGCGATGGCGTCAGGTCAGGCAAATCACCTGTGGCTGAAACTCCGCTTTCGCGAGCAGGCTCGCTCCCACAGTAGTGCCGGGTGATGCCCCATTTCGCATCCGCCACAAATCCCCTGTAGGAGCGAGCCTGCTCGCGATCACGGTGTGTCAGTCACGAAAATGTCGAATGACCTGTCGCCATCGCGAGCAGGCTCGCTCCTACACTAGTTCCGGGTGATGCCCCATTTCGCATCCGCCACAAATCCCCTGTAGGAGCGAGCCTGCTCGCGATCACGGTGCGTCAGTCACGAAAATGTCGAATGACCTGACGCTTTCGCGAGCAGGCTCACTCCTACAGTAGTTCCGGGTGATGGCCGATTCCTCAACTCCCCGCGCCACCATGCGCCTCTTCAAAGAAGTAATCCTTCCAGCTCGCCGCCTTGTTTTTCAACACACCCAGTTCCTGCAATTTCTCGGCATAGATGAACGTGCGTTGCGGTACGACGGTGAAGTCGATTTCCGGGTCTTTGACGATTTGCTCGACCAGGGCCAGCGGCAGTTTCGATTGTTCTACGCGGATATAGGCCTGGGCGGCGGCGGGTTTGTCGGCCTTGATGATCTTCTCGGCTTCAGTCAGTGCGTCGTAGAACGCCTTGTAGGTTTTCGGGTTTTCGTCGTGAAATTTTTCTGTGGTGTAGAGCACGTTGAACGTCGCCGGGCCGCCGAGGATGTCGTAGGAACTCAGCACTTTGTGCACGTTAGGGTTTTGCAGCGCCTGATACTGAAACGGTGGGCTGGAGAAATGCGAGTTGATTTCCGAGCCGCCGGCGATCAGCGCGGCGGTGGCGTCCGGGTGCGGCAGGCTGACCGAAATGTTATCGAATTTCTTGAACTGGTCGTCGCCGAATTCCTTGGCGGTTTCGATCTGCAGCGTGCGCGACTGGAAGCCTACGCCCGCGGCTGGCACGGCGATGCGATCCTTGTCGCTGAAGTCCTTCAGGGTTTTGATGTTCGGGTTGTTGGTCAGCAGATAATTGGGCATCGAGCCCAGCGCGGCGATGGCTTTGACGTTCTGTTTGCCCTTGGTGCGGTCCCACACGGTGAGCATCGGCGGCACGCCGGCCGAGACCACGTCCAGCGCCCCGGTCAGCAGCGCCTCGTTCATCGCCGTGGCGCCGGAAATGCTGTTCCAGTCGACCTTGATCTCCAGGCCTTGGGCCTTGCCGTGTTTCTCGATCAGTTGTTGATCGCGCACGACGTCGAGAATCAGGTAACCAATGCCGAATTGCTGGGCGATGCTGATTTTGCCTTCGGCCTGAGCGCCGCTACTAAACAGCGCACCCGCTGCCAGAGTGGCGGCCAACAGAGTCAGCGCAGAACGTTTGAACGGTGTGGCCATGACAACCTCGCAGCATGGGGGTGGGCTGAAAGGCCTGACTTTATAGCTATAAAAAATAGAAATTAAATATCTTTATCGCATATCGATAGCACTGAGCGGTTTGCTGTCTGTTGCGTGGATATCGCGACAGGCGGACGTACTTACAACAGTCTGAAACAAAAAACTGCGCTGACTGTAAAGCGGCAATACGTCCAGAACCCTTGCCCGATCTGGGTCCACGACATTTAAAGGATCGCCAGCCGCAGGTTTAAAAAGCCGATCAGCCGGCCTGTCCTTGGTATCATCACCCACACTTTTCTGACCCTTTGATGACATGCAGGCCTTTTTTGTGAGTGCTCTTTTCAACTGGCTGCGGCGGCCGAATGCTCGCCTCCTTTCCCTGATCGTTCTGGTACTGATCGTGCCGGTGTGCCTGCGCGCGGCGTTGGGCTGGTCGACACCGCTGGGCTTTTTATCGGACCTGGCCGTCGGCAGTCTGCTGGTGGTAGCACTGCATCGTCGCGCATGTTGGCTGGCCTTGCCGGTGCTGGTGTTCTGGGCGCTGCTGGCGATCGCCACCGCAGAACTGGTCAGCGCCGTCGGCCGCCTGCCGACGCCTTCGGATATTCACTATTTGATCGACCCGCAGTTCGTCGAGAATTCCACCGGCGGCGGACTTGCGCACCCTGCCCTGGCTTTCGCTTTGTTGGGGGCATTGAGTTTCTGGCTGCTCACTCAAGTGGCCGGACGTGGTCTGTCTCGTCCGGCACTGCCGCGCGCGTTCTGGGCAGCGCCAATGGTGTTGTTCGCCGCACACTGGGCTGCGCAAAACCTGTGGCCGAACGACGGCGACGCATGGCGCCTGTACAACCTGCCGCATCAACTGCTCGCCAGTGAAGTCGCCGACCTGCAGATCCAGGCCGAGGAATGGCTGGACGGTGACCTCGAAGAGCCGACGCCCGCAATGGCGGGGCTCACCGACGTCGACCTCAATGGCCAGAAGCTGCTGACCGCGCCGGGTCAGGCGCGCAACGTGTTGATCATCGCCCTGGAAGGCATTCCCGGCGCCTACATCCGTGCCAACCGCGAGGCGATCGGCAGTCATTATCAGGAAGACCTGATGCCCAACCTCAGCCGCTGGGCCGAGCGCGGCATGAACACGCCGGATTACGTGCTGCACACCCATCAGACCATTCGCGGTCTGTACGCCATGCTCTGCGGTGACTACGACAAGCTCAACAACGGCACGCCCAAGGGCGTGGAAATGCTCACTCTCAACGAGCGCAATCAGGCCTGCCTGCCGGCGCAGCTGCGCGAGCACGGTTTCAGCACCCACTATTTACAGGGCGCCGGACTGCGTTTCATGGCCAAAGACAAGATCATGCCGCACATCGGTTTCGATGCAACCCATGGCCTGGAATGGTTCAGCAACAGCAACTATCTGGAGTTCCCGTGGGGCAAGGATGACAAGGCGTTTTTCGAAGGCGCGCTGGATTACGTCGGCCAACTGAAAAAGCACAAACAGCCGTGGATGCTCACGCTGCTGACAGTCGGCACCCACCAGCCCTACTCCGCACCGGACGATTACCTGCAGCGCTATGAGACGCCGAAGCAGGCCGCCGTCGGTTACCTCGACGATGCGCTGGATCAGTTTCTTTCGGGGCTGGAACGCCAGGGCATTCTGAAAGACACACTGGTGGTGATCACCTCGGATGAATCCCACGGCATCGACGGCGTGCGGCTGGCCTCTTCATGGGGTTTCAATCTGACACTGGCACCGGAACAGGCGCAACTGCCGCGCCTGAATGCCGGGGTGTACGGCCACGTCGATCTGAGCACTTCGATCCTCGACTATTTCGACCTGCCGGTGCCGACGGCGCTGAGCGGCCGGTCGCTGTTTCGCGACTACGATTCCGGGCGCGAAATCATGTCGTTCACTAACGGCAAACTGCGCTACCACAACGGTCAGGGCATTTTCTCCGAGTGCGACCTGCCGCGCCGCTGCCGCTATTACCAAAGCCCCGGCTTCATCGCCGAAAGCGCCACCTACAAAGGCACCTACAGCGGCCACCCGGCCCGGCAGATCGCCGCGCGCGCCGACGCCCTGGACCTGTCCTTGCTGCGCACGCCGCTCAACCATCGCTACCAGTTCGGCAGCAACAACATCATCCCTCTGCAAGCGCAGATAAAGGATGACTGGGCCGACAACCTGATCGGCGCGCAGTACCTGGAAATGCCCAAAGGCTCACACACCCGCGTACGCCTCACCGTGCGTTCGGTCGACCCGCAGCAGGCGGCGTACATTCAGCTCAAGGCCAAGGAATTCGAACAGGACGTGCAACTGGGTCTGCCGGCAGAAATGGTCGCCACGGCGGATCAGCCACTGGAGATGGATTTCAGTTTCGACAACCCACAACCGCGCAAGGCCTTTTCGTTTCATTTGTTGGGGTATGGGAATGGCGCGGTCGAAGTCAGCGACTTCAGCGTCATCACCGAATTGCCTGGCCAGGACGACATCCTCGACGACGTGCCGGAGGACGAGAC
The DNA here is from genome assembly GCF_001297215.1 of Pseudomonas sp. RIT-PI-o. Lineage (NCBI taxonomy): Bacteria > Pseudomonadati > Pseudomonadota > Gammaproteobacteria > Pseudomonadales > Pseudomonadaceae > Pseudomonas > Pseudomonas sp. RIT-PI-o. The sequence continues at coordinate 536,518 of NZ_LHPA01000011.1, forward strand.
CGCGCAATCGAGCTAACCCCTGTAGGAGCTGCCGAAGGCTGCGATCTTTGCTTTTGATTTATCGGTGAACAACAAGATCAAAAAAACGCAGCCTTCGGCAGCTCCTGCATGTGCGGCGAAAGAGTTTGCCTATCAGTGTCCAATAGTCGGGCTATTAGCCGAGTTGCCAACTCGGGTCTAGCCTTACCAGTCCGAAGTCGGCACGAGCCGGCCGCAGACCTGATAGGGATACGAACATGGCAAACGAATCGAAATGCCCGTTCAACCACGCCGCCGGTGGCGGTACGACGAACCGTGACTGGTGGCCGAACCAACTCAACCTCAAGATCCTCAGCCAGCATTCACCCAAGTCCGATCCGCTGGGCCAGGACTTCGACTACGCCAAAGCCTTCAAAAGCCTCGACTTCCAGGCTCTGAAACAAGACATCAAAGCGCTGATGACCGACTCCCAGGACTGGTGGCCAGCCGACTTCGGCCATTACGGTCCGTTGTTCGTGCGCATGGCCTGGCACAGCGCCGGGACCTATCGCACCGCCGATGGCCGGGGTGGTGCCGGTTCCGGTCAGCAACGCTTTGCGCCGCTCAACAGCTGGCCGGACAACGTCAGCCTCGACAAGGCCCGCCGCCTGCTCTGGCCGATCAAGCAAAAATACGGACGCAATATTTCCTGGGCCGACCTGATCGTGCTCACCGGCAACGTCGCCCTGGAATCCATGGGCTTCAAGACCTTCGGTTTCTCCGGCGGCCGCGCGGATGTCTGGGAACCGGATGAAGACGTTTATTGGGGCTCGGAAACCGAGTGGCTCGGCGGCGACAACCGTTATGGCAAAAGCAACGGCCCGGTGCAGGAACCCGGCGACGGCACACTGGTGGCTGAGCCCGACTTGCATGGCCGCGAAGAAAGCCGCACCGATCAGGGCGAACGCAATCTGGAAAATCCCCTCGCCGCCGTGCAGATGGGCTTGATCTACGTGAACCCGGAAGGTCCTGAAGGCAACCCGGACCCGGTGGCCTCGGCCAAGGACATTCGCGAAACCTTCGGCCGCATGGCCATGAACGACGAAGAAACCGTGGCGCTGATCGCCGGCGGTCATGCGTTCGGCAAGACCCACGGCGCCGGCCCTGCCGACAATGTCGGTGCCGAACCGGAAGCGGCCGGCCTTGAACAACAAGGTCTGGGCTGGAAAAACGCTTTCGGCACCGGGAAAGGCGCCGACACCATCACCAGCGGCCTGGAAGTCACCTGGACCACCACGCCAACACAGTGGAGCAACAACTATCTGGAAAACCTGTTCGGCTTCGAATGGGAGCTGAGCAAAAGCCCGGCGGGCGCCAATCAGTGGCAACCGAAAAACGGCGCCGGTGCCGGCACCGTTCCCCACGCTCACGATCCGAACAAGAAGCTCTCGCCGACCATGCTCACCTCCGACCTGGCGCTGCGTTTCGATCCAGCCTATGAGCAGATCTCGCGACGCTTCCTGGCCAATCCCGATCAGCTCGCCGACGCGTTCGCCCGCGCCTGGTACAAGCTGATCCATCGCGACATGGGGCCACTCTCTCGCTACCTCGGCCCGGAACTGCCGCAAGAGGAGTTGCTCTGGCAAGATCCGCTGCCCGACGTAACGCATGCGCTGATCGATGACAGCGACGCCACGGCGCTGAAGAACAAGGTGCTGGATTCAGGACTGTCGGTCTCGCAACTGGTCTCCACCGCGTGGGCGGCAGCGTCGACCTTCCGCGGCTCGGACAAGCGCGGCGGTGCCAACGGCGGGCGCTTGCGTCTGGCCCCACAGAAGTTCTGGCAGGCCAACCAGCCGGAGCAACTGGACAAGGTGCTGAGCACACTCGAAGGCATTCAGAACGACTTCAACAACGGCGCGGCCGGTGGCAAGAAGATCTCGCTGGCCGACTTGATTGTGCTGGCCGGCAATGCCGGGGTGGAGAAAGCCGCGCAAAACGCCGGGCATTCGGTGTCGGTGCCGTTCTCACCGGGCCGCGTCGATGCTTCGCAGGAGCAGACCGATGTCGAATCGTTCGGCTTCCTCGAACCGATCGCCGACGGTTTCCGCAATTACAGCAAAGGCAAATACACGGTTGCGGCGGAAACCCTGCTGATCGACAAGGCGCAATTGCTCACCCTCACCGCGCCGGAAATGACCGTACTGGTGGGTGGTCTGCGGGTGTTGAACACCAACGTCGGGCAGACCCGGCATGGCGTGTTCACCGACCAAACCGAAGCGCTGAGCAATGACTTCTTCACCCACCTGCTGGACATGGGTGTGGAGTGGACGCCGACCTCGCGGGATGCCGACGAGTTCGAGGGTCGTGATCGCCAGACCGGAGCGGCGAAATGGACGGCGACGCGGGTGGATCTGGTGTTCGGCTCGAATGCGCAATTGCGCGCCTTGGCCGAGGTGTATGCCAGTTCCGACGCGAAGACGCAGTTCGTCAACGATTTCGTCAAGGCATGGACGAAGGTGATGAATCTGGACCGGTTTGATCTGCGTAAATAGCTGGTTGTTGTGCCAATGAAAATGCCGCTCGTTGAGCGGCATTTTTGTGTCTGCTTTGCCCTCTTCCAATGGGAGAGGGGGAAAGGGAGCCGATCGAGGGCTTTCCAGATCCTGAGTTCGACTCGGTAATTCAGGTCGGCGGATAGAAAAAGGCACCTCGGTCAGTCCCCTCTCCCTCTGGGAGAGGGTTAGGGTGAGGGGCGGTGATCATCAAAATCAAAAGATCGCAGCCTCGTTTCACTCGACAGCTCCTACAGGATCGGGTTACGCCAGGCTTTTGCTTACCACTTCATACACGTCGCTGGACAACGCTCCGGACGCCAGGATCCGCTCCAGCTCACCCTTCATCAGCGCCTGACGCGCGCTGTCGTATTTGCGCCAGCGGGTCAGCGGCGCCAGTTGGCGTGAAGCGATCTGTGGGTTGAAGCCGTTCAGTTCGATCACCAGATCGGCGAGGAAGCGATAGCCGGAGCCGTCCGCCGCGTGGAAGTTGATCAGGTTCTGCCCGGCGAAGGCGCCGATCAGTGCGCGCACCTTGTTCGGGTTCTTGATGTTGAACGCCGGGTGCTGCATCAATGCCTTCACGCGCTCCAGCCCGCCTGGCAAGGTGCTGCCGGCCTGCACGCTGAACCACTGATCCATGACCAGCGGATTGTCCTTGAAGTGCTCGGCGAAACTGGCCAAAGCCGCGGCCTTCTGCTCTTCGAACGGCGAGTTGACCAGCACCGCCAGCGCGGTCAGGCGCTCGGTCATGTTGTCGGCCGTCTCGAACTGCTCCAGCGCCGCCGCCAGGACTTCCGGCTTGCCGCTGAGCATCAGGTACGACAGGGCAATATTCTGCAGCGCGCGTCGGGCGAAGTGCTCGGCCTCGGCTACGTACGGAGTCTTTTTCGACAGATCGCGGTTGGCCTGATAACGCAGCCACAGCGCTTCGAACAAGCCTTCGGCCAGTTGCTTGCGGGCAAATTCGCGCGCGACATGAATCGCCTCGACGTCGGCCACTTCGCTGATCTCGGTCAGATAAGCCTCACCCGGCAACGAGAGCATTTCGGCAACCATCGCCTGATCCAGCGACTCGTCGGACAGCACCGTGCGCAGCGCCGACACCAGACGCGGATCGAGCGTCAGGCTCTCGCCCTTCTGATGCTGAGCGATCAGTTCCTGCAGCACTTGCACCGACAATTGCTGACCGGCATCCCAGCGGTTGAAGCCGTCGCTGTCGTGCTGCATGAGGAACATCAGTTGATCGCGGTTATACGGGAAGCTCAGTTTCACCGGCGCCGAGAAGCCACGCAGCAGCGACGGCAGCGGCTGTTCGTTGATGTCAACGAAAGTGAAGGTCTGTTCGGCTTCGGTGACCGAAATCACCCGAGTGGTGCCTTGTGCCGAGGCTTCACCAGCCAGACGCAGGGCGATTTCGTTGCCCTGGCTGTCGAGCAGGCCGAGCTCGACCGGAATCACGAACGGTAGTTTTTCCACCTTGTCCGGAGTCGGCGGGCAGCTCTGGCGGAAGGTCAGGCTGTAGGTTTTCGCGGCGGCGTCATAGGACTCGGACACTGCCAGACGTGGCGTGCCGGCCTGGCTGTACCAGCGCTTGAACTGACTGAGGTCGACGCCATTGGCGTCTTCCATGGCCTTGACGAAATCGTCACAGGTCACGGCCTGACCATCGTGGCGTTCGAAATACAGATCGCTGCCCTTACGGAAACCTTCGGCACCGAGCAAGGTGTGGATCATGCCAACCACTTCCGAACCCTTTTCGTACACGGTCAGGGTGTAGAAGTTGGAAATCTCGATGAAGCTGTCCGGGCGCACGGCGTGGGCCATGGGGCCGGCATCTTCGGCGAACTGGTGGGTGCGCAGATAGGCCACGTCCTGAATGCGCTTGACCGTCGCCGAGTTCATGTCCGAGGAGAAACCGGCGTCGCGGAACACCGTGAAGCCTTCCTTGAGCGACAGCTGGAACCAGTCGCGGCAGGTCACGCGGTTGCCCGACCAGTTGTGGAAATATTCGTGGGCTACGATCGCCTCGACCCGCTGATGCGCGGCGTCGGTGGCGGTTTCGGCGCGGGCCAGCACGGCGCTGGAGTTGAAGATGTTGAGGCCCTTGTTCTCCATCGCGCCCATGTTGAAATCGTTGACCGCGACGATCATGAAGATGTCCAGATCGTACTCGCGACCGTAGACCTCTTCATCCCAGCGCATGGATTTCTTCAGGCTGTTCATCGCGTGCTGGCACTTGTCGATGTTTTCCGGCTCGACGTAAATGCGCAGCGCGACATTGCGCTGGCTCATGGTGGTGAAGGTGTCTTCGACGCACCACAGATCACCGGCGACCAGTGCAAACAGGTACGCCGGTTTCTTGAACGGATCTTCCCAGGTCGCCCAGTGCCGGCCGTCTTCGCCAGGGCCGGAAGCGATCGGGTTACCGTTAGAGAGCAGCACCGGGTAGCTGTGCTGTTCGGCCACCACTGTGGTGGTGAACTTGCTCATCACGTCCGGGCGGTCGAGGTAATAGGTGATCTTGCGGAAGCCTTCGGCCTCGCACTGGGTGCAGAACATCGTGCCGGACTTGTACAGGCCTTCCAGCGCGGTATTGGTTTCCGGGTGGATGCGCACGCTGGTGTCGAGCGTGAACGTCTCGCTGGTTGGCTGCAGGGTCAGGTGGCTGTCGGAGACTTGATAGTCGGCAGCGCTCAGCTCCTGGTCCGCCAGCGTCACCGAGATCAGCTCCAGTTGCTGGCCGTCGAGCACCAGCGGCGGCAGGCCGGCGCCGCGCTCGGGGTTGCGGCGCATCACCAGTTGCGCGTGAACCAGGCTGTGGTCCTCGAACAACTCGAAGGTCAGGTGCGTTTCGTCGATCAGGTACTCGGGCGCCTGATAGTCCTTGAGGTAAATCATCTTCGGTTGTTCGGTGCGCATGCTGGAATCCTTATTGATGCACGGCGAGCTGGTAGGCCGTGTATTTACGAATGTTGATCACGCCGGTGTCGAAGATCAGGTACTGGCCCTTGATCCCCAGCAGCGTGCCTTCGGCAATCGGGTTCTTGTCCAGGTTGAAGCTGACGATTTTCGCCGGGTATTGTTCGACGGGATAGCGGATTTCCAGCGGTTCGACATCGGCAATCGTCTGAATTGCCTGTAGGCCGAATCGCTCCTGAAAACCTTGCAGGCCTTCGGCGCAGCTTTCGAACAACTGATCGCGCACCTGCGCCAGATCCACCGCCGCCGCATCACCTTTGAGCAGCGCGCGCCAGTTGGTCTTGTCCGCCACCTGACTGCGGAACAGGTCTTCGACAAACCCCGATTGCTGGCGTGTCGACACGCGCATGATCGGCAGCGCCTGACTCGCGCCCTGATCGAGCCAGCGGGTCGGCAACTGCGTAGCACGGGTGATGCCAACCTTGATGCCTGACGAATTGGCCAGGTAAACCACATGGTCGGTCATGCAGAATTTCTCGCCCCACTCCGGATCGCGGCAGGTGCCGGCGTCGAAATGGCAGCGCTCGGGGCTCATGATGCACAGGTCGCATTGCGCCAGTTTGGTCATGCACGGGTAGCAATAGCCCTGACTGAAACTGGTTTTGGTCCTGCGCCCGCAATGGCTGCAATGGATCGCGCCCAGGAACTCCAGACGCAGCGTGCTGCCGATCAACGGATTGACCGGCACCTCGACGTCATCCAGACGAAACGCGTACTGCACGTTCGGCCCGTCCAGGCGCGCCGACATTTTGCTGATTGCACCGCGGCCAATCTCGATCAATGGATGGCATCCGACTTGAACAGGATGTTCGGCACTTCGATCGACTTCGACGCACATTCCTGCGGGCCCATGTAACCGGTGCGCTGGTCTTCCGGCAGGTTCTGGACTTCCCAGGCGATCATCGCCTGCAACGACAGCTCGCGCTGTTCGGCGGTGAGTTTGTTGCCGTCCGACCATTTGCCGATTTCCACGGCCAGTTTCAGGCTCTCGTAGATGTCCGGGGTGATGTTGCTGATCATGTCGTTGAAAGAGGACATCAGGGTCTCCGTGCTCTTTACTGAAGCAAAAATTTTAGACGGCCAGTTTACGGCGGTTATACAAACCGCCCAACAAACCGGTGAAGCATCCGATGAGTAACCCGCTCAGGTGCGCGGCGTTGGCGATCTGGCCGAAACCGATCAACGAGACCAGCCCGGACATGCACACCACCAGCCACACCAGCATCATCACCAGCACACCGCGCGGCAGGCGATAGGCCGGGTTCGGCGCCAGCAACTGGAAGATCCAGCAATGCCCAAGCAAGCCGTAGAGCACGCCGGACAGCCCACCGAACAGGCTCGGGCCGCTCCAGACGAACTGCGCATAGTTGGAGACCAGACTGAACAGCAGCGTCAGGCCGATCAGGTTGATGCTGCCCTGGCGCGACTCGATGCGCCGCCCCAGCTCCCAGTACCACATGCCGTTCATGGCCAGATGGAGGATGCCGAAGTGGATCAGCATCGGCGTGACCAGCCGCCACCACTGCCCTGCCGCCAGACTGTCGGCCAGCGGCGTGAAGTGGATGTACTCGCCGATCACGCGGAAATCGAGGAAGGTCAGCCAGCGCAACGTTTCCAGATTTTCGCCGAGAAAGGTCAGACCGCCGACGATCAGGCTCAACAGCAGAATGAATCCGGTGGCTTTGGCATGTTTCAGCTGTTCGGCAAAACTCGGCCTTTTGAAGGTCTGGCCCACAGGCATGTCCAGTTGCTGATCCGGGTCGCCGGCCGGGAAGCGCTCGTACAGCGAACGCACGTCCTCGCTGATTTCCTCCGGCGCCCACAGCACCTGCTCGCCCGCTTCTTCGCTGACCCGATGGGGCACTTGCATACGTTGCAGCAGCTTGACGAAGCCGCTCAAATCCACCGCCAACGGCAGGCGCAATACCGCTACCGCACTCATTGCAGCACCTCCGGCCGCTCGACATCGACCCAGACGAATTTTTGCGGATCCAGGCGCGTTTCCTGATCCAGACGATAGGCCACCAGTTTGCCGTAGAGCACGGCGCTGTAATCCAGGCACGCGAGGTTCGGGCGGATCGGCGCCGGTTTGCCGCTGCGCCAGTAGTGGCCGACGAACAGCAGCGGTTCGTCGACGCCATAGCGCAGCAGGGAATTCTTTTCTATGGACGTCAACGGCGTTTGCGCGACAGGTTCCGGCAACGCATCTGGCTGGAACACGATATCGCCGTAGGTTTTGGGGTCGTCTTCCCAGAACTTGGTGCGGAAGAACGAACGCACCAGACCGTCGCCGCTGGTCATGGTCAGGCCGCCCGGCAGGCGCATATCTGTGCCACGCAGCAAGCGGTCGAACACGGTGCAGGCGAAACTGCCGGGAACCGCCGACGCCTGGAGGAAATGCTCATCGACGCAGCCGTCGGGGAACAACGCCTGCAGCGGCTCGATCAAGCCGGCATCCCAGCAGGCGTGGACGACGCGGAAGCGTCCGGCATCGACGAACAGCGGCAGCTCGTAGAACCACTGCTGGAAGTCATGCCAGTCGCCCGGATGGTTTTCGAATTGCGTCAGGGTTTCCTGCAGCAGGCGCGCATGGCGCTTGGTGTGTTCGCGCACGAACTGCTTGCCGCTGCCCGGTGGCGCCGGAGTCACCCAACCGAGCGCGTTGAATTCATGGTTGCCCATGATGCACAGCGCCTGCCCCGCCTCGACCATGTCGTGGACGATATGCAGCGCCTCGCGAATCCGCGGGCCACGGTCGATGATGTCGCCGACGAACACCGCCATGCGTGAAGGATGGCGCCAGACCCCGCCCTGCTTGTGATAACCGAGACGGTCCAGCAAGTGTTCGAGGGTCAGAGCGCATCCGTGCACGTCACCGATCAGGTCGTAACTGCGCGCGGGATCGAGCATCAGTCGCCTCCACCCCCCAGCTTGCTGCCCCAGCCAAGCTTGGTCCGGCACACCTCGTAGTAATTGTGATCGAGCGGATGAATCAGGCGCAGTTTCTGCGCTTTCTTGCTCACGGTAATGGTGTCGCCCGGTGCGCAGGTGAAGTGGTTCTGGCCGTCGCAGGAGACCTGCGGGTAGATCTGCATATCTTTGGACACGACGATTTTCAGCTCACTGTTGCCATCGACCACAATTGGCCGTCCCGACAAGGTATGGGGGTACATCGGCACAATCACAATAGCGTCGAGCTTGGGATGCATGATCGGCCCGCCGGCAGACAACGCGTAGGCAGTGGACCCGGTGGGCGTGGCGACGATCAGGCCGTCGGCCTTCTGGCTGCAGACGAACTGGCCGTCGATGTACAACTCGAACTCGATCATCCGCGTCGATTTGCCCGGGTGCAGCACCACATCGTTGAGGGCATCGCCCTGCCCGATGGCCTCGCCATGGCGACGCACTTCGGCTTGCAGCAGGAAGCGGTTTTCCACCAGATAGTGGCCGTCGAGCACTTCGGCGACCTTGATTTCCAGCTCGTCCGGGCGAATATCAGTGAGGAAGCCAAGGCTGCCACGGTTGATGCCCAGCACCGGAATATTGTGCCTGGCCAGCGCCCGCGCGGCGCCGAGCAGGCTGCCGTCACCGCCGACGACGATGACCATGTCGCAGACTTCGCCGAGCATCTTACGCGACGAGGTTTGCAGGCCGTGGCCCGGCAGGACTTCAGCAATGGTGTCTTCGAGGATCACATGCAGGTGACGGTCGAGCAGAAAGCGTTTCAGTCGGCGGACGGTATCCAGCACCTGGGAACTGCCCAGGCGACCGATGATGCCGATATTACGAAATTGCTCCATGGGACCTCTGCGGACAATCGAAAACGCGAAAACCCGATTATGGGCGAAAGCGCCAGATAGACAAAATCCTTTCAGCCTCAAGGGTGGGCTCAGGTTTAAGGCTATGCTCGCAAGATGATCCTGTTTCCCGATTTGCTTCAGCTGCCCCATCAATTACGCCATCCCGAAGTGCGGGACCTGGCGTGGGTGATCCTCGCGCCGCCGATGCTCGCCGACACGCCGTGGCCGCAGCGTCATCCGCTGGCCGGCAGCGACTGGGTGCACGACCCGCAGCGTCTCGAACACTGGTTGCGTCAGCTCGACCGCGACAGTTACGGCCTGCTGCAATGGCTGTCCCAGGCGCGCACCCGGCGTCTGGGCCTGTATTACGAACGCCTGTGGCAGTTCGCCGTGGAGCACGCACCGGGCATCGACCTGATCGCCGCCAACCTGCCGATCCGCCGCGCCGGGCACACCCTCGGCGAACTCGACATGCTGCTGCGTGACCGCGACGGCGTGCACCATCTGGAACTGGCGATCAAGCTCTACCTCGGACCGCAGGCTGGCGATGGCCGCGATCCGGCGCAGTGGCTCGGGCCAGGTTGCCATGACCGGCTGGATCGCAAACTGGCGCATCTGGCCGAGCATCAATTACCGATCTCGGCGCGCCCGGAAAGCCGCGAAGTGCTGGCGGCGCTGGATATCGAAACCTTCAGTGCGCAATTGTGGCTGGGCGGTTATCTGCTGTATCCGTGGCCGGGGCAGGCCGACTCACCGAACGGCGCCCATCCGCAACATCTGCGTGGCAGTTGGCTGCATCAGCAGGACTGGCCGGCGTTTGTCGCGCAACGTCCACCAGGACGCTGGCAACCCCTGCCCCGCCACGCCTGGCTGGCGCCGGCGCACTACCCGGCGGATCAGGTCTGGGCGGATGAGCATTTGCGTTTGTGGCTGCAAGACCTGCCAGCGCTGGCCCCGGCGCAATTGATGGTGCGCCTGACCGAGAATGCCCAAGGGGAATGGGAAGAGGCGGAGCGGTTGTTTCTGGTGGCGGATCTCTGGCCGAATGTGCCCGGCCAAGCCTGAGATCTGTGGTGTCTGTGCCACCGTCATCGCGAGCAGGCTCACTCCTACAGGGGAACGCATTTCAAATTGTAGGAGTGAGCCTGCTCGCGATTGGGGTCAGCCCGGTCTACAGCGAAAGCCGCAAAGCCAGCGCCGCCAACGTCACCAGCAACACCGGTACGGTCAACACAATTCCGACACGAAAGTAATAGCCCCAGCCAATATGGATGCCCTTGCGCTCCAGCACATGCAGCCACAACAAGGTCGCCAGACTGCCGATCGGGGTGATCTTCGGCCCCAAGTCGCTGCCAATCACGTTGGCATAGATCATCGCCTCCTTGATCACCCCGCTGGCCTGACTCGCGTCGATCGACAGCAAGCCGATCAGCACGGTCGGCAGGTTGTTCATGATCGACGACAACAGCGCCGTCAAAACCCCGGTGCCCATGGCCGCACCCCACACGCCGTGGCCGGCGAATACGTCCAGCCACCCGGCGAGGTAACTGGTGAGTCCGGCATTGCGCAGGCCGTAGACCACCAGGTACATGCCCAGCGAGAAAATCACGATCTGCCACGGCGCTTCTTTCATCACTTTGCGCGTGGAGATCTTGTGGCCGCGCGCGGCGATACCCAGCAGCAGCGCGGCGCACACCGCGGAAATGGCGCTGATCGGAATGCCCAGCGGTTCGAGGGCGAAGCAGCCGATCAAGAGGATCACCAGCACCGCCCAACCGGCTTGGAACGTCGCCTTGTCGTGGATCGCAGTGCTCGGGTTTTCCAGTTGTTCAGGGTCGTAAGACGCAGGAATGTCGCGGCGAAAGAACCACAGCAACATGCCCAACGTCGCCGCAACGCTGACGAAGTTGACCGGCACCATCACCGCGGCATAGCGGTTGAAGCCGATGTGGAAGAAGTCCGCGGAAACGATGTTGACCAGGTTCGACACCACCAGCGGCAGGCTCGCCGTATCGGCGATAAATCCGGCGCCCATGACGAAGGCCAGGGTCGCCGCTGGCGAAAATCGCAGCGCCAGCAGCATTGAAATCACGATCGGCGTGAGAATCAGCGCCGCGCCGTCATTGGCGAACAGCGCCGAGACCAGCGCGCCGAGCAGCACCATGAAGGCAAACAGCTTGCGCCCACTGCCCCGCCCCCAACGCGCCACATGCAGCGCCGCCCAATTGAAAAAGCCGGCCTCGTCAAGCAGCAGGCTGATGATGATCAGTGCGACGAAGGTGCCGGTGGCGTTCCAGATGATCTGCCAGACCAGCGGAATATCCGTGAGATGAACGACGCCGAAGATCAACGCCAGCACGGCGCCCAGCGTTGCACTCCAGCCGACGCCGAGGCCTTTGGGTTGCCAGATGACGAGGGTGATGGTCAGCAGGAAAATCAGTGACGCAGCGAGCATTCGCAGAAGCCTTCATGAAAAGTCTGATAGACAAAACTGTAGGAGTGAGCCTGCTCGCGATGGCGGTGTATCAGTCAGCATTATTGTCAGCTGAAAGACCGCTATCGCGAGCAGGCTCACTCCTACATGGGACCGTGTACGAGATTACTTCTTGTGTTGCTCTACGAACTGGCCGTAGGCATCGATGAATTTCTGCAGGAACGGCTTCACCGATTCGCTCAGCTTGCCCGCTTCGTCAAACGCATTGCCCGCACCGCCCAGATACGCTTCCGGCTGTTGCAGGCAATGGATATCGAGGAAAACAAAGGTCTGGCGCAGGTGCTGGTTGGCGCCGAAACCGCCGATGGCGCCTGGCGATACGCTGATCACCGCGCCGGGCTTGCCGCTCCACGCGCTCTGGCCATAAGGACGGGAGCCGACGTCGATGGCGTTCTTCAACGGTGCCGGGATCGAGCGGTTGTATTCTGGGGTGACAAACAGCACCGCGTCGGATGACGCCACTTTCTGACGGAAAGTGCTGTAGGCTGCGGGCGGAGAATCGCCGTCGATGTCCTCGTTGTACAACGGCAGTTCACCGATTTCGACAATCTCGAGCTTGAGATTGGCCGGTGCCAGTTCGGCGAGGGCCAGTGCGACTTTGCGATTGATCGATGCTTTGCGCAGGCTACCGACCACTACAGCGACGTTGTAGACATTGCTCATGGAAGACTCTCGATGGTCTGTGGGAAGAGTCGCTAGTTATAGATGATCCAGTGACGCTTTCACCAGTGATCATTGGTTTTTCCTGCGCTAAGAATATTTTTTTCCTGTAAGAAAACTTACCGAGCTTGGTGACGGTCTACAAAGCCGCAAATCAAGCGTTTTATCTCCAGAGGTTCTAAGCAGATGGCAGCAGTACTCGTCGGTCAGTTTCATGCAAGAGACGCGGAAGGCCGTGTTTATTCCGTGCATGAATTCCAGGAATCGAACCCGTCTGCAGGCGGATCCACTGGCTCGGAGCCCATTTACAGACTGGCCATTGGCGATCGCGTCAACAAGGTCAGTGACAGCGAGTTTCTCCTGGTTCAATCAGGCATTACCCTGATCCGCGAACCTGAGCCAACCGTCGCTCAATAACCCTGCGTTATGAGCAGAAGTCATGCGTGCAGACTTGGGGTAGGATTCAGCGTCTCACCCCACCTGCTGAACATGGACTTCACGCATGCGTTTACGCCACATCGAAGTGATTCAGGCGCTCTTGCAGACCGGTCACCTGGGCACCGCCGCCGAATGGCTGCAATTGCCCGTGACCGAGGTCGAAGAGCGTTTGCGCGAAGCCGAAAGTCAGCTGGGGTTCATGCTGTTTGCCAGCGTTCGCGGGCGCCTGCAATCGACGCCCGAAGCGCGCGCTCTGCAGGTGGAAATCGCACACGTCTATGAAGCGCTGGAGCCGGTGCAGCGTCTGGCCAGCAGCCTCAAGCAATACCTCGCCCCGCCCTTGCGCATCATTGGCACCCCGCCGCTGGCCCAACAATTACTGCCACAAAGTCTTGCGACTCTGCGCCGACGCTTGCCCGACGCACCTTGCAGCCTGCTCAGCGCGCCGACACGCGACATCGTCCGCAGCCTGTTGCTGCGCGAAAGCGATCTGGGCCTGAGCCTGCACGATCCCGAACACCCCGACATCCACTGTCAGCCACTGGCCCAGGGCAAGCTGCAATTGCTTGCGCCGCACGGCTGGCTGCAACCGAAACAGAAATATATCTCTCTGGCAGACCTGGCCGGTCAGGCCATGGTCGGTCTCGAAGGTCAGGATCCGCTGAGTCCGGCACTGGAAAACAAGCTGCAGGCGTTGCGCCCGGCACCGAGCATTCAGACCCGCGTGCAGACCCATCAGATGATGCGCAGCATGGTCGAGGCCGGCGAAGGCCTGGCCATCGTCGATCCGTTCACCGCTTTGGGCGCTCGCGCCAGTGGGCTGGACGTTTGCCCGCTGTCACCGGCGGTGCCGATCAGCCTCTACGCCCTGACCTTCAAGCACGCCACGCCGTCAGCGGCGATTCAGTCGCTGCTGGCAATCATCACGGAACAAGCCGAGGCGATGCTGTCGAGCTGAGGGGTTTTTCCAACGGGTTGTCGAACAGGCGATACCAGAACAACGCGACTTCGGCGGTGTGTGGATCGATGCCGCGATAGCGCAGTTGATCGATGCCGCCAATCACGTAACCGCAGCGCTCATACAGCCGACAGGCGCCGAGGTTGTTGTTCTGGGTTTCGAGCATGATGCCCGGCAGCTTTTTCTTGCGACTCCAGAACTGCGCCACATCGAGCAGCGCCTTGGCCACCCCGGGGCGCCGGGCCGGGGCGTGCACCGCCAGTTCATCAATGTGGGCGAAGCCGTTCCAGTTGGTGCTGATCACCAGATGGCCGACCGGTTCGTCGTCCAGATACGCCATGAAAATTGCGCTGTCGGGCGCGTTGTGAAAGGCGCTGAACTCCTCCGGATCGATGCCGTAGCACTTGCGGTACGGCACGATCGGCGTCACCGGCCATTGTGCGACCGGTTTGCCGATCACGGCGGCGCCATAGGCAGCGACCTCGAAACTGAAGTCGCTGCCCCAGATATACGGCGCAAAACCTTCGTCGGCGACGCGCACCGACAACCCTGGGTATTTCGGATTCATGACCGGTTGCATACTGGGAAAGGTCCTCATTCCTTGACGCAGCCGACGCTGTCGACCTTGATGTCGCGATGGATGATTGCCAGCGCAAATTTCAACTGTTTGTACATGAGGCTCAGTGTCCTGAGGCGGCAGATCTGCACCCGCCAATGCACTCAGGGTAGAGGGTTGCAGCGAATGTGGCGAGGGTGGCAACTTGGCTTCATGTCGCCAAGCGCAAAAAATCGCAGCCTTCCTCGTCTCTCAACTCTGGAATGCAATCCCCGTAGGAGCTGCCGAAGGCTACGATCTTTTGATCTTCAGTTCTTTTGATTTTTCGATCATTCAGGCCTGCGCATCAGCCTCGGCAATCTGCGTCCACACCGCCGGCGCTCCCGCCGATTTGGCGATGATTTCCAACCGCACCAGATGCGCCGCCAGTTCGTCTTCGGTCGCGCGGATGATGCGTGCTGGCTGGCGATCGACTGGCAGACGGCGGATTTCCGTGGCCGAATTATCCGCGCCCTCACCCGTGCCGTTGCCGTCGGAGGCGTTGCCGGCCAGCGACAGACTGGTCTGGCCGCCGGTCATGGTCAGGTAGACGTCGGCGAGAATCTCCGAGTCGAGCAAGGCGCCGTGCAGTTCACGGCCGGAGTTGTCGACGCCGTAACGTTTGCACAACGCATCGAGGCTGTTGCGCTGTCCCGGGTGACGTTCCCGGGCCATCATCAGGGTGTCGAGGATCGTGCAGTGCTGGGTGATGTCAGCGCGATCGTGCTGGCCCATCAAGGCGAATTCGTTGTTGATGAAGCCAACGTCGAACGCCGCGTTGTGGATGATCAGCTGCGCGCCTTTGATGAATTCGAAGAACTCGTCGGCGACCTCGGCAAAGCGCGGCTTGCCGACGAGGAACTCATTGGTGATGCCGTGCACACCGATCGCGCCCTCGTCGCTCTCGCGATCCGGCTGCAGATAAACGTGAAAGTGCCGGCCCGTCAGGCGCCGACCGATCAGTTCGACGCAACCGATTTCAATGATCCGGTGACCATCGGTCACCGGCATGCCGGTGGTTTCGGTATCGAGTACAACGGATCTGGTGGCCATCAGTGCTCAGCTCTCAACGGGTCAATCGTGCAAAGGCGCGGATGTTAACACGCTCGGTGGGGTGTTTCAGTCAGACCGTGGTGAGCCCTTCGCGAGCAGGCTCGCTCCCACATTGGAATGTATTCCAATTCAAGGTCTGGAATACATTTCCCCGTGGGAGCGAGCCTGCTCGCGAATGAGCGCACCACGGACTATCAGGAAAACTCAGGACTGTTTGTACCCACGAACCTCATCCACGCCACGATTGGCCAACTGGTCCGCCCGCTCGTTACCGTGATGGCCGATGTGCCCACGCACCCATTTCCAGGTGACTTTGTGGCGGTTGACCTGCTCGTCCAGTTCTTTCCACAGATCGGCGTTCTTCACCGGTTCTTTCGCGGCAGTTTTCCAGCCGCGCTTCTTCCAGTTGGCCATCCACTCGTTGATGCCTTTCATCACGTATTGCGAGTCAGTCACCAGCAGCACTTCGCAGGGACGCTTGAGTGCTTCGAGGCCGCGGATCGCGCCGAGCAGTTCCATGCGGTTGTTGGTGGTGTTGGCCTCGCCGCCCCACAGTTCCTTTTCAACGCCCTTGCACACCAGCAGAGCGCCCCAGCCACCCGGGCCGGGATTGCCCTTGCAGGCGCCGTCGGTGAACAGTTCTACGGTGTCGACGCTTTCCACGCTTTCGCTCATGCCAGTCTTTCCAGAAAAATGCCTGTCCTGCCAATCTCGGATCGACAATGACCGCGGCCGGGACAAGCCCGGCCAAATAAAAGAGGGTTTACGGTTCGATGCGGCGGCGGTTGACCTTGGCCATCGGCAGCGGAATCAGCTTGCCCATCGGCTCGCGGCGCTCCTGACGCAACGGCCTGAGCCCCACCACGATCTTGCGCGCCACCAGCAAATAGAAGCCACCGCCGGACAATTGCCAGTCACCGGCCTTGCGTTCCCAACCGGCCAGACGGTTCTGCCACTTGGGCGACGCGAGCGGCGGACGATAGCATCCGAAGCGGCGTTTCTCCAGCGCGAAGCCCAGCAGATTGAGCCAGTCGGCGACCCGCGACGGCGATATGCAGCGCGCCTTGCGCAGGGCATCGTTGGCGAAGAAATGCCGCAGGCCCCACGTGCTCCAGGGGTTGATGCCGATGATCAGCAGATGCCCGCCGGGGCGCACGCTGCTCGCTGCTTCACGCAGCAAACCGTGGGGCGACAGGCAGAAATCCAGGCCATGCTGCATCACCACCACGTCGGCGGCGTGCTCGCTCAACGGCCAGGCCTGCTCTTCGCAACCGATCTCGCCCCCGGGCAACGGCGCCCGGAGCCGCACGTTGCGCTGCCCTTGCGGCGCCGCGGGCGGGGTTTCGGCGGACGGGCCGTAATGCACCAGATAACCGCCGAAGAACCGGCCGAGCTCGTCATCGAGCATGCGCCGTTCTTCATCCAGCAGAAATTGCCCGAGCGGCCCCGACAGCCATTCGCGGGCGGCGCTGATCAATGCCAGCCAGTCGGGATCGGCCTGAGCGAACGCTTTATCGGTCATGTCATTCTCCAACGCGCCAGGAACTACTAAGATGCGCCAATGTTTTCCGCTTGGCGAATTCCGACGATGATACAGATCAGTGCCCTGCCCGCCTTCACCGACAACTACATCTGGTTGTTACAGGATCATCAGACCCAGCGCTGTGCGGTGGTCGATCCGGGCGACGCCGCCCCGGTGCAGGCGTGGCTCGACGCGCATCCGGGCTGGGTGCTCAGCGACATCCTGATTACCCACCATCACCATGATCATGTCGGCGGTGTCGAGCGCCTGAAAGCGGCGACCGGTGCCAAAGTCTACGGCCCGGCCAGCGAACGCATCCCGGCGCGCGACGTAGCGCTGAAAGACAACGACAGCGTCAGCGTGCTCGGCTGGGACTTCGATGTCTATGCGGTGCCCGGCCACACCCTGGGGCACATCGCCTATTACCACCATGGTCTGCTGTTCTGCGGCGACACCCTGTTCGCCGCCGGTTGCGGCCGGCTGTTCGAAGGCACACCCGAGCAGATGTATCACTCGCTCAGCCGTCTCGCGGCCCTGCCGGAAGATACGCTGGTCTACTGCACCCATGAATACACTTTGAGCAATCTCAAATTTGCCGCCGCCGTCGAGCCAGGCAATCCGCACACTGCCGCTCGTCTGGAAAAGGTTATTCAGCAACGGCAGAACGGCGTGATGACGGTGCCGTCGACGCTGGCCCTGGAAAAGCTGACCAATCCGTTTTTACGCACTTCTGAAACATTGGTTACACAAAAAGTGGACGAACGGGAAGGCGCTCAAAACCGGGCGCCGAGCGAGGTGTTTGCAGTGTTGCGAGCCTGGAAAGACACGTTCTGAGCAAGTGGCTGGCGGGCACGGAAATTCTCAATGGTTGACCGCAGGGGGTGCGCTTTCTAGAATCGCCCGACATTTTTGCCCGGAACTTACTTCCAGCCAATGTCGTCATCCATACGTAAGTCCGTCAATTCAGATGCTTTGACCCGCCTGGCGCAAGCCATCGCGGTGGCTGTGTCCGCCACGCTGGCGGGTTGTTCCAGCCACGCTCCGCAGACTGAAGCGACGCACACGCCGAACATTGCTGCGCGAGCCAAGCAGAAGCCGATCTGGCTGACCGAGAAGCCCACTCCCGTGGCGCCCCAGGACATCTGGGAACGCATGCGCCAGGGCTTCCAGTTGCAGGAAGGCCTTGGCGTCAATCCGCGCATTGAGCAACAACGCCTGTGGTTCGCCAGTAACCCCTCTTTCCTCGAGAATGCCGGCGAACGCGGCAGCCTCTATATTCATTACATCGTCGAACGCCTCGAAGAACGCAACATGCCGCTGGAACTGGCCCTGCTGCCAGTGATCGAGAGCGCCTACAACCCGATGGCCTATTCCCGTGCCGATGCCGTGGGCCTGTGGCAATTCATTCCGTCCACCGGGCGTTACTTCAACCTGCGCCAGACGCGTTTCTACGATGGCCGTCGCGACATCACCGCTTCAACCACAGCGGCGATGGACTACCTGACCCGTCTGCACGACATGTTCAACGGTGACTGGCTGCTGGCTCTGGCGGCCTATAACGCCGGGGAAGGCACGGTCAGCCGGGCGATCGAGCGCAACGAAAAGCTCGGCCTGCCCACCGACTACTGGAACCTGCCGCTGCCAGCGGAAACCCAGGCCTACGTGCCGAAACTGCTGGCACTGTCGCAGGTGGTACTGGCGCCGGAAGCCTACGGCGTCAACCTCAACCCGATCGCCAACGAACCGTACTTCCAGGTCGTCGAAATCAACCAGCGCATGGACCTGTCCAAGGTCGCTGCGGTGGCGAACATCGACGAAGACGAGCTGTTCCAGCTCAACCCGGCCTTCAAACAGCGCACCACCATCGATGGCCCGCAGCATTTGCTGGTGCCGACGTCCAAGGCGCAACTGCTGACCGCGAGTCTGCAGACCATGCGCCCGGACGAGCTGATCAGCCCGCGCTCGCTGAAGCCGGTATTCGAAGGCGCCGATCCGTCTGAAGTGGCGCAACTCAAGCGCGCTTATCGGGTCAAGCGTGGCGACAACCTCGGCTCCATCGCCAAAGCCAACAAGGTCGAGGTGAAGGATCTGCAGCGCTGGAACAAGCTGACCGGCAAGAACCTCAAGGTCGGCCAGACCCTGGTCATGCAGGACAACACCAAACGTGCACCGGCGCGCAAGTCCGGTCGGGTAAACACCGTGGTCGCGGCGAATACCAAGACCAAAGGCAAGGACGAGAGCAAGCAGCAGACCCAGTACAAGGTCAAGCGCGGCGACACCCTGTATGTGGTGGCCAAGCGCTTCAACGTCGAGATGCAACATCTCAAGCGCTGGAACCCGGGTGCGGGCAAGGCACTCAAGCCTGGGCAGATGCTCACGGTTTATCAGCCGCACTGACAGAAGAGCCCCTGAGATTTCGGGGGCTTTTTTTTGGATGAAGTTTTGTGGCGCCCTGAAGATCCATCCCCCTCACCCCAGCCCTCTCCCCCAAGGGGGCGAGGGGGAAAGGGAGCCGATCTCCAGGCTTTTCAAAATCTGAGTTCGACTCGGTATCGCACGTCGGTGCAATTTGCCCAGACACCATGATCAGTCCCCTCTCCCTCCGGGAGAGGGTTAGGGTGAGGGGCTCTTTAACCCGCATCTTTTTCCTGTCCAGACAAGCTGTTACTGTACGGCCCACAAAGCCCAAGCCGCTGGATCGGATCTGACTTGAAGCGTGCCCTCTCCCTGCTCCTGATCAGCCTGGCCTTGAGCTCTACCGCAAGCGCGACGATTACCGAAAGTCATGGTTATGCGCAGTTCGGCACGCTCAAGTACCCGGCCAGATTTACCCACTTCGACTGGGTCAACCCGCAAGCGCCCAAGGGCGGCACGTTGCGGGTGATGGCATTCGGCACCTTCGATACGGTCAATCCTTACACCTTCAAGGGCACCAGCCCGGTCACCACAGCGAACTTCCTCCAGTACGGCATCAACGAGCTGAACGAGCCGCTGATGGTCGGCACCGGGCAGTATTCGCCGTCCGGCGACGAGCCGGCGTCGAGCTACGGTTTGATCGCACAATCGGTGGAGTACAGCGAAGATCGCAGCTGGGTCGTCTTCAATCTGCGCCCCGAGGCGCGCTTCCATGACGGCGCGCCGATTACCGCCTACGACGTAGCATTCTCCTATCGCCTGCTGCTCAAGGAAGGCCATCCGCTGTATCGCACGGCGCTGCAGGAAGTGCTGCGGGTCGACATCCTCAACAAGCAGCGCATTCGCTTCGTGTTCAAGCGCTCGGGCAATCCGCTGCTGATCCTGCGCCTGGGCGAATTGCCGGTGCTGCCGCAGCATTACTGGAAAGATCGCGACTTCAAGGCCACCACCTTCGAACCACCGCTGGGCAGCGGGCCGTACCGCATAACTTCGGTCACGCCGGGGCGGCAGTTGATCTTCGAACGGGTCAAGGATTACTGGGGCAAGGACCTGCCGGTCAACCGCGGCAAGTACAATTTCGATCGCATGGAAGTCGAGTTCTACCGCGACAGCGATGTGGCTTTCGAAGCGTTCAAGGCCGGTGAGTTCGACGTCTACATCGAGCATCAGGCGAAGAACTGGCTCAACGGTTACAACTTCCCTGCCGTACGGCGTGGCGAGGTGATCAAGGCGCAGATCCCGCATCAGATCCCGACTCAGACTCAGGGCCTGTTCATGAACACCCGCCGCGCGACGTTCGCCGACGTAAAGACTCGCGAAGCGCTGGGCCTGATGTTCGACTTCGAGTGGACCAACCGCGCGCTGTTCAGCGACGCCTACAAGCGCGCCACCAGTTACTACCCCAACAGCGAATTCACCGCCTCGGGCCTGCCGGTCGGGCACGAATGGCTGATGCTCAAGCCGTACAAGGATCAGCTTCCGGCAAGGCTGTTCACCGAGCCATTCACCCTGCCGCAAACCGACGGTCGCGGCATTCCCCGGGAAACCATGCGCAAGGCATTGGCATTGCTCGCGGACGCCGGCTGGAAGCTCAATGGTCAGCGCTTGCAGAACGCCCAAGGCCAACCGCTGCGCTTAGAACTGCTGCTGGTCAATCCGAGCCTGGAGCGTCTCTACCAGCCGTATATCGAGAACCTCAACAGTATCGGCATCGACGCGCGCCTTCGCACCGTCGATCGCGCGCAGTACAAACAGCGCCTCGATCAATTCGATTTCGACATGATCTCGATGACACTGGGCCAGACCTTGAGCCCGGGCCTCGAGCAGTGGCAGTACTTCCACTCCAGTCAGGTGAACGTCAAGGGCAGCAAGAATTACGCGGGCATCGCCAATCCGGTGGTCGATCATCTGCTTGAACAATTGCTCGCCGCGCGCACACGCGACGAGCAGGTCGCCGCCGGCAAGGCGCTCGACCGCGTGCTGCTCTGGCAGCACTACAGCATTCCCAACTGGTACCTCAATTATCACCGTCTGGCCTACCGCAACCGGTTGGCCTTTGTCACCACGCCGCCCTACACCCTGGGCCTGAGCGCGTGGTGGCTGAAGTCTTCGGAGAAAGATCGATGAACCCTGTTCGCACCCTGCTCGTGCAGGCCAGCGGCTTGCTGTTCGCCGGGCTGGCCTGTGCTGCCCCGCAACACGCCGTGACCCTGTACAACGAGCCGCCGAAATATCCGGCCGACTTCAAGCACTTCGACTATGTGAATCCCGATGCGCCCAAGGGCGGCGTGTTTCGTCAGGCCGGTTTCGGCGGCTTCGACAGCCTCAACCCGTTCATCAACAAAGGCGTGCCCGCCGATGACATCGGGCAGATCTACGACACCCTGACCAAACACAGCCTCGACGAGCCGTTCACCGAATACGGCCTGATCGCCAGCAAGATCGAGAAAGCCGACGACAACAGCTGGGTGCGCTTCTATCTGCGCCCGGAAGCGCGTTTCCACGACGGCCACCCGGTGCGCGCCGAAGACGTGGTGTTCAGCTTCGAGACGCTGACCAAGGAAGGCTCGCCGATGTTTCGCGGCTATTACAACGACGTCGCCGAAGCCATCGTCGAAGACCCGTTGAAAGTGCTGTTCAAGTTCAAACACAGCAACAACCGCGAACTGCCGCTGATCCTCGGCCAATTGCCGGTCCTGCCGAAACACTGGTGGGCCAGTCGCGACTTCAACAAGGGCAATCTGGAAATCCCGCTGGGCAGCGGCCCGTACAAGGTCACCCAAGTGAAGGCCGGACGCTCGGTACGTTACGAGCGGGTCAAGGATTACTGGGGCAAGGACTTGCCGGTCAACCGTGGCTTCTACAACTTCGACACGATGACCACCGATTACTACCGCGACAACACCGTCGCCCTCGAAGCGCTGAAGGCCGGGCAATTCGATTACTGGCTGGAGATGACCGCGAAGAACTGGGCCAGCGCCTATAACGTTCCGGCGGTCACCGAGGGCCGTTTGATCAAGGAACTGATCCCCAACAGCAACCCGACCGGCATGCAGGGCTTCGTCTTCAACCTGCGCCGCCCGCTGTTCCAGGATGTGCGCGTGCGTCAGGCGCTCGGGCTGCTGTTCGACTTCGAATGGACCAACAAGCAACTGTTCAACGGCGCCTACGTGCGCACCCGCAGTTATTTCGAAAACTCGGAAATGGCCGCCACCGGTCTGCCCGATGCCGATCAGCGGGCCATCCTCGAGCCGTTCCGCAGCAAACTGCCGGCCCAGGTGTTCAGCGAAGCCTTTGAAAATCCGCAGACCGACGCCAGCGGCATGATCCGCACCCAGCAGCGCGAGGCGTATCAACTGCTGCAAGAGGCCGGCTGGAAGATCGTCGATGACAAAATGGTCGATGGCGCCGGCAAACCGGTGGTAATCGAATTCCTCCTCGCCCAGACCGAATTCGAACGGGTGCTGCTGCCGTTCAAGCGAAACCTCAGCGACCTCGGCATTGATCTTGTGATCCGCCGCGTCGACGTCTCGCAGTACATCAACCGCGTGCGTTCGCGGGATTTCGACATGATGGTCGGCAGCTTTCCGCAGTCCAACTCGCCGGGCAACGAACAGCGCGAGTACTGGATGAGCGCCGCCGCCGACAAACCGAGCAGCCGCAACAGCATGGGCCTGAAGGATGCGACCGTTGACCAACTGGTGGAAAGCCTGATCAACGCCGACTCGCGCAAAAGCCTGGTGGCCCACGCCCGCGCGCTGGATCGCGTACTGCAATGGGGCTACTACGTGGTGCCGAACTGGCACATCAAGAGCTGGCGCGTGGCCTACTGGAACCACATCGGCCACCCGAAAACCTCGCCCAAGTACGACATCGGCATCAACACCTGGTGGGTCAAGCCTGACGCCAAACCGGCCGTAGAAGTCGAAACCCAACTGCAAGCCGACCCTGCGGGCACGGAGTAATCAGATGCTGGCGTATATCTTTCGGCGACTGCTGCTGATCATTCCGACCCTGTTCGGCATCCTGCTGATCAACTTCGTGATCATCCAGGCCGCGCCCGGCGGGCCGGTCGAGCAGATGATCGCCAAGCTCGAAGGCTTCGAAGGCGCTACCAGCCGGATTGCCGGCGGCGGTGCCGAGGTGGCCGTGGCCGGCTCGTCCTATCGTGGCGCGCAAGGGCTGGACCCGGCGCTGATCAAGGAAATCGAGCACATGTACGGGTTCGACAAGTCGGCCCCGGAACGCTTGTGGATCATGGTCAAGAACTACGCGCAGCTGGATTTCGGCGACAGTTTCTTCCGCGACGCCAAGGTCATCGACCTGATCAAGGAAAAGATGCCGGTGTCGATCTCGCTGGGGCTGTGGAGCACGCTGATCATGTACCTGGTGTCGATTCCGCTGGGCATCGCCAAGGCCACGCGGCACGGCAGCCACTTCGACGTCTGGACCAGTTCGGCGATCATCGTCGGCTATGCGATCCCGGCGTTTCTGTTTGCGATCCTGCTGATCGTGGTGTTTGCCGGCGGCAGTTATCTCGACTGGTTCCCCCTGCGCGGCCTGACCTCGAACAACTTCGATGAGCTGAGCCTGGGTGGCAAGATCCTCGATTATTTCTGGCACCTGGCATTGCCGGTAACCGCGCTGGTGATCGGCAACTTCGCGACCATGACCCTGCTGACCAAAAACAGCTTCCTCGATGAAATCAACAAACAGTACGTGGTCACCGCCAAGGCCAAGGGCCTGACTCGCCATCGCGTGCTCTACGGCCACGTGTTCCGCAACGCCATGCTGTTGGTGATTGCCGGTTTCCCGTCGGCGTTCATCGGCATCTTCTTCACCGGCTCCCTGCTGGTGGAAGTGATTTTCTCCCTCGACGGCCTCGGCCTGATGAGTTTCGAAGCGGCGATCAACCGTGATTACCCGGTGGTGTTCGGCACGCTGTTCATCTTCACCCTGCTCGGGCTGGTGGTGAAACTGATCGGCGACCTGACCTACACCTTTGTCGATCCGCGCATCGACTTCGCAAGCCGGGAGCATTGAGATGAACCTGTCCCCTCTCAACCGTCGGCGCTTCGAACTGTTCAAGGCCAACAAGCGTGGCTGGTGGTCGCTGTGGCTGTTTCTGATCCTGTTCGGCCTGAGTCTGGGCGCCGAGCTGATTGCCAACGACAAACCGCTGGTCGTGCATTACGACAACAACTGGTACTTCCCGGCGATCAAGCGCTACCCGGAAACCGCCTTCGGTGGCGAATTCCCGCTGGAGGCCAACTACAAGAGCCCGTACATCCGTGAGCTGCTCAAGGCCAGGGACGCGTGGATTCTGTGGGCACCGATCCCCTACAGCTACCAGAGCATCAACTACGACCTGAAAGTCCCGGCGCCGGCGCCGCCCTCTGCGGACAACCTGCTGGGCACCGACGATCAGGGCCGCGACGTGTTGGCGCGGGTGATCTACGGTTTCCGCATCTCCGTGCTGTTTGCGCTGACGTTGACAGTGCTGAGCTCGATCATCGGCGTGATTGCCGGCGCGTTGCAGGGGTTTTATGGCGGCTGGGTCGATCTGGCCGGGCAGCGTTTTCTGGAGATCTGGTCGGGTTTGCCGGTGCTGTATCTGCTGATCATCCTCGCCAGTTTCGTCCAGCCGAATTTCTGGTGGCTGCTGGGGATCATGCTGCTGTTCTCGTGGATGAGCCTGGTCGACGTGGTGCGCGCCGAGTTCCTGCGCGGGCGCAATCTGGAGTACGTGCGCGCCGCGCGGGCGCTGGGCATGCAGAACGGCGCGATCATGTTCCGCCACATCCTGCCCAACGCCATGGTCTCGACCATGACCTTCATGCCGTTCATTCTCACCGGCGCTATCGGCACCCTCACCGCGCTGGATTTCCTCGGTTTCGGCTTGCCGGCGGGCAGCCCGTCGCTGGGCGAACTGGTCGCCCAGGGCAAATCCAACCTGCAGGCGCCGTGGCTGGGCATGAGCGCGTTTGCCGTGCTGGCATTGATGTTGAGTTTGCTGGTGTTCATCGGCGAGTCCGCTCGCGATGCCTTCGACCCGAGGAAGTGAAATGAATCAGGACAATCTGATCGAAGTGCGCGACCTCGCCGTCGAATTCGGTTTCGGCGAGCGGGTGCATCGTGTGGTCGAGGGCGTGAGCTTCGACATCAAGCGTGGCGAAACCCTGGCGCTGGTCGGCGAATCGGGCTCGGGCAAATCGGTGACCGCACACTCGATCCTGCGCCTGCTGCCCTACCCCATGGCGCGGCATCCGGCCGGCAGCATCAACTATGCCGGGCAGAACCTGCTGGATCTGAGCGAAAAGACCATCCGCCACATTCGTGGCAACCGCATCGCGATGATTTTTCAGGAACCGATGACCTCGCTGAATCCGCTGCACTCGATCGAGAAGCAGATCAACGAGATTCTCGGCATTCACAAGGGCCTGAGCGGCAAAGTTGCGACCAGACGCACCCTTGAGCTGCTGGAAATGGTCGGCATTCCCGAGCCGCACAAGCGCCTCAAGGCCCTGCCCCATGAATTGTCCGGCGGCCAGCGCCAGCGCGTGATGATCGCCATGGCCCTGGCCAATGAGCCGGAATTGCTGATTGCCGACGAACCGACCACCGCGCTGGACGTGACCGTTCAGCTGAAAATCCTCGATTTGCTCAAGGATCTTCAGGCTCGATTGGGCATGTCGCTGCTCCTGATCAGTCACGATTTGAACCTGGTGCGAAGAATTGCGCATCGCGTATGTGTCATGCAGCGCGGTTGCATCGTCGAACAGGCATCGTGCGCAGAGCTGTTCCGTTCGCCGCAGCATCCGTACACTCGGGAACTGCTCGGCGCGGAGCCCAGCGGCGGCCCGGCAACCAATGCAATCGGTGCGCCGCTGCTCGAAGTCGAGGACCTGAAAGTCTGGTTCCCGATCAAGAAAGGCCTGCTCAAGCGCACGGTGGATTACGTCAAGGCAGTGGACGGCATCAATTTCAGCCTGCCTCAGGGTCAGACCCTGGGGATTGTCGGCGAGAGCGGTTCCGGCAAATCCACCCTCGGTCTGGCAATTTTGCGCCTGATCGGCAGCCAGGGCGCGATCCGCTTTGAAGGCAAGCAGCTAGACTGCCTGACGCAAAGCGAGGTTCGTCCGCTGCGCCGGGAAATGCAGGTGGTGTTTCAGGACCCGTTTGGCAGCCTGAGCCCGCGCATGTGCGTCAATGACATCGTTGGCGAAGGCCTGCGGATACACAAGATGGGCACCGCCGCCGAACAGGAAGCGGCGATCATCGCGGCATTGAAGGAGGTAGGTCTGGATCCGGAAACCCGGCACCGCTACCCCCACGAATTCTCCGGTGGGCAACGGCAGCGAATCGCCATTGCCCGGGCTTTGGTGCTGAAACCGGCGCTGATCCTGCTGGACGAGCCGACTTCGGCGCTCGACCGGACGGTGCAGCGGCAAGTGGTGGAGCTGTTGCGTTCACTGCAAGCCAAGTACAACCTGACGTATTTGTTCATCAGCCATGATCTGGCTGTCGTCAAAGCGCTGAGCCACCAGCTGATGGTGGTCAAGCATGGCCAAGTGGTCGAACAGGGAGACGCGCAAAGTATCTTTGCCGCCCCCCGACATCCGTATACACAGCAGTTGCTGGAAGCCGCTTTTCTGGCACCAGCCACTGCGCAATAACCTGAAAGAGGAGCAACACATGGGTTTTCTCGCCGGTAAGCGCGTACTGATCGTCGGTGTCGCCAGCAAGCTGTCCATCGCATCCGGCATCGCTGCCGCCATGCATCGCGAGGGCGCTGAGCTTGCCTTCACTTATCAGAACGACAAACTCAAGGGTCGCGTCGAAGAATTCGCACAAGGCTGGGGTTCGAGCCCTGAGCTGTGCTTCCCGTGCGACGTGGCCAGCGATGAAGAAATCGCCAAGGTCTTCGAAGAACTGAGCAAGAAGTGGGACGGCCTGGACTGCATCGTGCATTCCGTCGGCTTCGCACCGGGCGACCAACTGGACGGCGACTTCACCGAAGCCACCACCCGTGAAGGTTTCCGCATCGCTCACGACATCAGCGCCTACAGCTTCGTGGCGCTGGCCAAGGCCGGTCGCGAAATGATGAAAGGCCGCAACGGCAGCCTGCTGACCCTGTCGTACCTGGGCGCCGAGCGCACCATGCCGAACTACAACGTGATGGGCATGGCCAAGGCTTCGCTGGAAGCCGGCGTCCGTTACCTGGCCGGTTCCCTGGGCCCGGACGGCACCCGCGTCAACTGCGTGTCGGCTGGCCCGATTCGCACCCTGGCCGCTTCCGGCATCAAGAACTTCCGCAAGATGCTGGCCGCCAACGAAGCGCAGACTCCGCTGCGCCGCAACGTCACCATCGAAGAAGTCGGCAACGCGGGCGCCTTCCTGTGCTCCGACCTGGCGTCGGGCATCAGCGGTGAAATCATGTACGTCGACGGCGGTTTCAACACCACCGCCATGGGCAACATCGAAGAGTGATCTTCGTGTAGTCAGGAAAAACCCGCCGCATCCGGCGGGTTTTTTTATGCCTGCGGAAAAACTCATCGCACTACATATGTACCGCCAGCCACCGCGCCCCTCCTTCGATACTCGTCGCTTGATGCTTATCAACCGCCTGGGAGGCGCAGATGAACGACACACCGGTACATATACAGACGCTGATCCAGAACCTTATTGCCGAGTTGACTGAAGTCCCGGTGGTCACGCCCGAGACCCCGTCGCGCACCCTCGAAGTCCCCCGCGGCTGCCTGCTGCGCGAATGGATGGAGCTGTACTGGACAGCCCTCGAACGCCCGGAATTTCTCGACTGGGCCAGCCGTTTCCACATCGATCTGGATACGCTGCGTCTGAAGGGCGACACACTGCAGGCGAGCACACAATCGAACGGCGCCACCCGCGTGCGTACATTCACCCTGGACGATGATTCCGGCTGGTGGCAAATGGCGCCATTGCTGCTGTCGATCTCACAGCGCATCGATTCGTCAGGCCTGGGTCTGCCTTACATAGGTGGCAAGTCTGCCAACCCGCTGTACCGATTCCCTCGTGAAGTGGTCCTGGCGTTTTACGGCTATCCGGAACCGCAGAACCAGGCGCAGGCAAAAGTGATCGTCGCCGAGTTGAAGACCCGTGGCTTGCCCGCAATGGATGAGCAAGGCCATACCACCTCAGCGGTCGTCAGCGAACGCAACGGGCAACTGGAAGATTTCCAGCGCATCGCGACGAAAATCGATGAGGTGGTAACCGACAGCGATCCGTTCGAGCAACGAGGTCTTGCCGATGCGCTGGTATCGCTCAAGTCCTCCTCCGCTTCCTCTACCTCCGCCGGTGCGGCGCTCAAAATCGGCGAGCTGTTGACGCGCTATGGCATGCCAGTTCCGGAGAATGCGGCCGACGCCCGCTCACTGGCGCAGGATTTGCGCCGGCACACATGGCCCGCGTTGCCCTATGTCAGTGATTATGTGCAGACCGGCGACCCCATTCGCAGCTATCGCGAAAGCTTTGCCGATCTCGAAGACGGCAGGCATATCGTTCGGCGCCTGATAGCGCTGAGCTGGAACAAGGCACCCACGGCCCGAATCGATTACGAGGAATTCAGCGAGCCCCATCCGGACTCTGCGCTGGCAGAGTGGATTGCGCTCGGCCAGCGTGGATTGCAGGTCTTGAGTGCCAACCCTGATTTTCAGGCCATCCTGCGGCAGCAAGGCCTGCCCATCGACAGTCCACTGCTCTTGAGCGAATCCGGTCACGTCGGCACGGCCAGCCCGCAAGGCTGGGTAACGCTCACCGCACAGGTGGAAAAGCACTCGGATCTGAAGCTCTATCGCGACCAGCTCAAAGCCAAGGCAAGCAAAGCTGGCGGGGTCTTGCGCTCGGACGGCAACGTCACGCTCGGGCAGATACTGCGCTTCTACGATCTCCCTTTGCCGAAAACTGTCGAGCAAGCCCTCGCCCTGGCGAAATGGTACAGAGTCAATCTGCACATGAGTCCCGGGCTTATGAACCACTGGTACCTGTTAGGTCAGCCCTGGACTCAAACGGAGCGGTTCACGGCGCAACAACGTCAAAGCATCATCGACACCACGCAATCGTATTTGCCCGAGGGCTCGCCGCCGTTGATCGATTACCTCAGTGAGGGAATCGACACCGATCTGCCGCTCAATACGCTCAAGGCAAAAGCCGACTACTTGATCGGTTGCATCCTGATCACGCCACGCGCCCGGACGCTGGGCAATCAATTAGTAAAGAGCCTGGGGGCAGCGGCGCACAAGAAACGCCTTCTGGCCACCAACCGCGACCGTCTGTTGCTCGCAGCATTGATTCTCAGCCTGGAGCCGAGCGCCGGCGAGGACTTGAACCGAATCGTCGCCCAGCGTCTGGAAGGCCATGATTTCTGGGGCGACAGTTATGAGGAAGTGCGCCGGTTCATTGATCGCCAGCCCCAACTCGTCGGGGTCAAGAACAAGACACTGGCGACCCACCTGTTACTGTCCGGTATAGCGCCGGAGTTTCTGATACGTGACATTCCGGGGTCACTTTCTTACATGAGTTGTCTGGAGTGGGTAAGGTTCAAGCAAGTCGTGCTGTATATCGAAAGCCGCCTGCCGGGCGTGGCACGCTTGATGACCTACGAGCAACTGAGCCAACTGACGAAAGGCCCGGCACCGGCGGACTTCTACACGTTTCTGCGCGAGGACTCCTGTGCCTCGGTCGTTGTCGACTGGGCGGTCGCAAGAGGTGCG
Source organism: Pseudomonas sp. RIT-PI-o (assembly GCF_001297215.1). Classification (NCBI taxonomy): domain Bacteria; kingdom Pseudomonadati; phylum Pseudomonadota; class Gammaproteobacteria; order Pseudomonadales; family Pseudomonadaceae; genus Pseudomonas; species Pseudomonas sp. RIT-PI-o. The sequence goes on from NZ_LHPA01000011.1 coordinate 566,699, forward strand.
ATCCAGCGTGATGAGGAATGCGCAGTGACCGTTTATGACAGCGCGACGCTGAAGCAGGCCGATGTGGTCTTTCGCAATCACAATCGTCTGCTATCGGGTTTTTATCGCCGGGCCTTCCTGTCGACAGCGCCTACGCCCGCCACTATTGCCCTGACGGATCTGCGCAAGGCCTTCGCTGATAACCCACACCTGACCGCGAAGGTGCTGTTCGTCCCCGCTTTGAACGCTGAAACATCGGTAACGCATTACTCCCTGAGCGATCTGCATATCGCCGGCAAGCTGACAGGCGACATGCAGGAATGGCAATCGAGCAATCAGCAGCTGCAATTGGCGCCCATGATTGCGTCGTTGCCCAGGCTGCACAACGTAGCCAGCTTCTTCCATGCGGCACTGACTGCGCGCTTGAAGCAAATGAAGGATGCGCATATCGCGTTTCTGAAGGAGGCGTTTTGTCGTTTACCGTTCGCGCAACGAGTCGACATCGAGGACCACGAGCTGGAATTGCTTGCCGTGCGGCCGGTATCGGCGGCCACGGACAAGCCTGATGTCGCCAAAACCGCAGCGTTCGGCGTGCTGGCGCTGCTGCATGGCCGGCCAGCCAGGGTATTCGAGATCTTCACCTGCAGGGATGAAGTGGTGTTGCGCCGTGATATCGATATCAGCCTGCTCAAGCCATCGCTGGCAAAAGAGGCGGCGAAATCGCTGCCCCTCGATGCCGAAGCCTACCGGAACGGTACCCTGCCCCGCGCAAATGCCACCTGCAAAGCATTTCTCACCCGCCTCGAAATCCAAGGCGCACCGCTGGAAGAACAACCACGCACCGCAGTGCCCGATACGTTTTCGTCGAACAAGGTCGACGCCATCGCCAGGACGGCAGTACGTCACCTGTTCGAAGCTTATGAAGCGACAGCCTTGCAAGAGGCGCTCGTTGCACCTGATCTCAAGGATGCTGAAGCCTGCCACGAGAAATGGCTGGGGTTTTATCAGAAGCTGAGCCCACCGAAACGCTGAGTCCTGGCGGGCGTTGCGGAAACTCAACACCAGCAAATCCTGTAGGAGTGAGCCCGCTCGCGATAGCGTTCTGTCTGTGACTGCACACGCTGCCTGGCACACCGCTATCGCGAGCAGGCTCACTCCGACAGATGAATTGCGCCCGCGCTAACAGCCTTTCAACGCCTGCTTGTGCGCATACATCGCGCCATCCGCATCGGCCAGCAGCCGGTCCACGGTTTCGTGTCGCGCGGGATCGTATTCGATCTGGCCGACGCTGAAGCGAATCGCATAACCGCGGTGCAGCGTGGCGTTGCGCTCTTCAAGGATTTCCTTGAGCCGCGCCATGATGCGTGTGGTTTCGACGTGACTCGATCCGGTCAGCAACGCGACGAACTCATCGCCACCCAGGCGCCCGACCACATCGCTTTCGCGAAAGGCAATGCGCAACACATCGGCGAAGGTTTTCAGCGCGCTGTCGCCTTCGGCATGGCCATACAGGTCATTGATCTGCTTGAAGTCATTCAGGTCGAAAAACAGCAGCGTCGCCGGCCGGTTCAGACGCACACATGCATCCAGCGCATGCTGGGCCAGTTGCTTGAAACCGCGGCGATTGGACAGCAACGTCAACTCATCCATGCTCGCCATCTGCACCGCCGTCAGCTCTTGCTCGGCCATCTCCGCAAGGTCGCGCAACAAGGCGCGCTCCTCGTCGTCGAGGTTGCGGGGTTTGGTATCGATCAGGCACAAGGTGCCCAACTTGTTGCCGTCCGGCACGGTCAGCGGATAACCGGCGTAAAAGCGAATATTCGGCGCGCCGGTGACCAGCGGATTGTCATGAAAACGCAGATCTTCCCGCGCATCGGGCACCAGCATCAGTTCGTTCTGCAAAATCGCATGGCCGCAGAACGAGACATCGCGCGACGTCTCGCTGACATCCAGCCCCACACAGGACTTGAACCACTGGCGATCCTTGTCGATCAGCGTGACCAGAGCAATCGGCACATTGAACAAGCGCTTGGCCAGACGCGTCAGGCGATCGAAACGCTCTTCAGGCGCCGCGTCGAGGTTGAGGCCGTGCAGCGCGTCGATCCGTGCAGCTTCATTGGCAGGTTTTCCGGGCACCAGCATGCGCACACTCCGTAGACAGACTTGCCCTCAGCGTAGCGCTAAATCGCCGGGGCTTCACATTTGCGCCACCGGACACGGTCCGCCGGCATCAGCCCAGAGCTTGAATTGCTCGACGAAAATATCGTGCGGCACCGGCACCGGTGCGCGCCCTGCTCCGGGATTCCAGCCCCAGAGCACCAGTTTGTCTTCGCTGACGTGTTTTAACAGGGCGGCGAAATCGCGATCGCCGTTGCTCGCGCGGTCCTTGATCATCGCGCAGAGCTTGTCTGACGGCAGGCCAATCCAGGCCATTTTGTGTGCCGCCGGTGGCAGGCTCCAGTGCGGCGCGCCTGGCGGTGCATGGGGGCCGTAACTGGCCGGCGGATTGCTTTCGGCATGGCAGGTGGCGCAAGGCAAACCGGCGGCGCCCTTGCCGTCCATGCCGCGCACCACATTCATCGCGTGAGGGAGACCGGCGTCGAACTGCAACGGCGAATCGCCGGGAATGTGACAGTTCTGGCAGCGCGGGCTCTGGAAGACTTTCTGCACCGTGCCGAACGCTTTCAATGCCTGCTGACCCTCGGCAAACAGGTCCGAGGCGTAGCCACCAAGGCCCAGTAAAACGACGGTGCCCAACACCAGATGTCGTTTCATCTCACACCCCCGACAGTTGCAGTGGCAGTTCGCGCAGACGTTGCCCGGTCAGGGCAAACACCGCGTTGGCCACCGCCGGCGCGGTCGGTGGCACGCCGGGCTCGCCGATGCCGCCGGGTTTTTCGCTGCTGGAGACGATGTGCACTTCGACCACCGGCATTTCGTTGAGCCGCAACACCTGATAATCGTGGTAGTTGGACTGCACGACGCCGCCGTCCTTCACGGTGAGCTTGCTGTGCAGGGCCATGCCGAGGCCGAAGGTGATGCACGATTCCATCTGCGCGGCGATGCTCTGCGGATTCACTGCAATGCCGCAGTCCACCGCGCAGACCACCCGATGCACGCGGATCGCCAGATTGTCCTGCGACACCTCGGCAACCTGCGCCACGTAGCTGCCGAACGACTCGTGCACCGCCACGCCGAGGGCATGCCCGGCGGGTAGCGCCGCGCCCCAGTTGGCCTTCTCCACCGCCAGGTTGAGCACGCCGAGATGCCGCGGATGCGCCTTGAGCAGCGTTCGCCGGTACTCCACCGGATCCTTGCCTGCCGCCGTGGCCAGTTCATCGATCAGCGATTCCATGACGAACCCCGTGTGGGTGTGGCCCACCGAACGCAGCCACAGCACGTTGATGCCGGTCTGCGGCGAATGCAGGTCGACCTGGTGATGAGGCAGATCCTTGATGTACGGACTGTCAGCCACACCCTCGACCGAGGTCGCATCGATGCCATTCTTGACCATTGCCGCCTCGAGCATCGTTCCGGTCATGATCGATTGCCCGACCAGCACATGCTGCCAGCTCAGCGGCAGGCCATCGGCACCCAGCCCGACCTGAGCCTTGTGCAAGTACATCGAGCGGTAATAGCCGCCGCGAATGTCATCCTCGCGCGCCCACACGGTTTTCACCGGCAGGCCTGCCGCTTTGGCGACTTGCACGGCTTCGGCGACGAAGTCCGAGGTCGGATTGGCGCGGCGACCGAAGCCACCGCCGAGGAATTCCGTGTGAATCTCGACCTGCTCAGGCTTGAGCCCGGTGATCTTGCTGGCGACCATCTGGTCGAGGGTCTGGAACTGCGTGCCGGTCCAGCTTTCGCACTTGCCGGCGCTGATTTTCACCGTGCAGTTGAGCGGTTCCATCGGCGCGTGGGCCAGATACGGCACGCTGTACTCGACCTCGATTTTCTTCGCTGCCTTGGCGAAATTGGCCTTGGCGTCCCCGGCCTGCGTGGCGGAAGTGCCCGGGGTTGCCGCGAGTTTGCGGAAGCTTTCCAGCAGTTTTTCGCTGCTCATGTCGGCCAGCGGGCCCAAATCCCAATCGACCTTCAGCGCATCGCGCCCCAGCTTCGCCGCCCAGAAATGCTCGGCCACCACCGCCACCCCGCTGGGCACCTGCAGCACCTTGTGCACACCGGGAACCGCCAGCGCTGCGGCGCCTTCGAAGGATTTGACCGTGGCGCCGAACACCGGCGCGCGGGCGACCATCGCGGTCATCAGGCCCTCGAACTGCACATCCATGCCGAACTTGGCGCGGCCGGTGATTTTTTCCGGGGTGTCGAGCCGCTTGGTCGGTTTACCGATGACCTTCCAGTCCTTGGCCTCCTTGAAGGTGATGGTTTTCGGATCCGGCACCGGCAGCTGCCCGGCGGCATCGGCCAGTTCGCCATAGGTCGCGCGCTGGTCCCCGGCGATCACCACGCCGGACTCAGTGCGAATCGTCGAAGGCGCGACGTCGAAGCGTTTCGCCGCCGCTTCCACCAGCATCTGCCGCGCCGTCGCCCCGGCCAGTCGGTAGCGGTCGAATTCCATCCAGGTCGAGGTCGAGCCACCGGTGATCTGCATGCCGCCGAACGCCGGCAAACCGTAATCCGCCGCCGAGGCTGGCGAGTGCTCGACGCGAATTTTCGACCAATCGGCGTCCAGTTCCTCGGCAATCAGCATGGTCAGGCCGGTCCAGATGCCCTGGCCCATTTCCGAATGGCCCAGCAGCACCGTAACGCTGTTGTCCGCCGCGATGCGCAGGAACGCATTGGGCGCGAATGTCTTGTTCTGATCCTCTGCTGCGCGGGCGAAGCGATTGGCCCCGGGCACCACAAACGCCACCATCAGGCCGCCACCCAGCACGGCGCTGCCCTTGAGAAATCCCCTACGCGATAGCGGACTGTTCATCGTTCATCTCCCACAGAATGGATCAGCCGATTTCGGCGGCGCGTTTGACCGCTGCGCGAATGCGCGGATAGGTGCCGCAGCGGCAGATATTGCCGGAGAGCGCCTGATCGATATCGCTGTCGGTGGGGTTGGGAATTTTCGCCAGCAACGCGGCGGCGGACATGATCTGCCCGGACTGGCAGTAACCGCACTGGACCACGTCGAGTTCTGCCCAGGCCTGCTGCACCGGGTGCGAACCATCGGTGGACAAGCCTTCGATGGTGAGGATTTTCTGCCCGTGGGCGACGGCAGTCGCCGGGGTGATACAGGAGCGTAATGGCGCGCCGTCAACGTGCACGGTGCACGCGCCGCACTGGGCCATGCCACAGCCGAACTTGGTGCCGGTCAGGTGCGCGACATCGCGCAGAACCCAGAGCAGCGGCATGTCGGCGGGGACATCGAGCTCCTGATCCTTGCCATTGATATTCAAGGTCAGCATCGGGTGATTTCCTCAGGCTTATGGTGTTGCGCAGGGGCATCGCTGTGGCCGCAGAAACCTGCGCACGCCCGCGCTTATCCCTTTCAGCAAAGCCTAAATTACGCTTGAAGCCAGACGTTATGACCAGCGGTCATGCAGACCGTGGCGTTGCTCCTACAGTTGATAACGGCTCGCACTCAGTCGACGTATCTCTGCGCAACCGGTCCGCGAGCCTCGCGGTTGTCCATCACAGGTCAGGAGTAACGAATATGGGCTTTGTCACCACTCGAGACGGCGTCGACATCTTCTACAAGGACTGGGGCCCGCGCGACGCCCCGGTGATCCACTTCCACCATGGCTGGCCGCTCAGCTCGGACGACTGGGACGCGCAGATGCTGTTTTTTCTCGCGCAGGGCTTTCGGGTGATTGCCCATGATCGGCGGGGACACGGGCGCTCAAGTCAGGTCTGGGACGGCCACGACATGGACCACTACGCCGACGATGTGCTGGCCGTGGTCAATCATCTGGGTACGAGCAACGTTGTCCACGTCGGCCATTCCACCGGCGGCGGCGAGGTCATCCATTACATCGCCCGGCATGGTCAGGACAAGGTCAGCAAAGCGGTGTTGATCAGCGCGGTGCCACCGTTGATGGTGCAGACCGAAAGCAACCCGGGTGGCTTGCCGAAATCGGTGTTCGACGGCTTTCAGGCGCAGTTGGCGGCGAATCGCGCGCAGTTTTATCGCGATGTGCCGAGCGGGCCTTTTTATGGCTATAACCGCCCCGGGGCCGAGCCGTCGGAAGGGATCATCGCCAACTGGTGGCGGCAAGGCATGATCGGCGGCGCCAAGGCGCACTACGACGGCATCGTCGCCTTTTCGCAAACCGACTTCACCGAGGATCTGAAAAAAGTCACGGTGCCGGTTCTGGTGATGCATGGCGAGGACGACCAGATCGTGCCTTATGCCAACTCCGGACCGTTGTCGGCGAAACTGCTGCCCAACGGCACGCTGAAGTCGTATCCGGGTTTTCCGCATGGCATGCCGACGACGCAGGCTGAGACCATCAATGCGGATTTGCTGGCGTTTATCCGCGGGTAATATCACGAACGTACGCGATCCCCTGTAGGAGTGAGCCTGCTCGCGATAGCGGTATGCCAGTCACTATCGAATTGACTGATCCACCGCTATCGCGAGCAGGCTCACTCCTACAGGGATCGTCGGTGTGCGCGAGATGGGGATAAGTCCTCTACCCCTCTCCGCGCCCCTTGCCTTCACGATCACCACGGTAGTGCCTGGCCAACGGAAAATCCGGCAGCCATGATTCACGCCGCACAATCCAGCTCTCATAGGTCGGCTTTAACTGATCCGGCGCATCCAGCGCGCCGAGGTTGACCTCGACCTCATCACCACTGCGATTGAACACCGACGAGCCACAGCGCGGGCAAAAGTGCCGCCCCTGGTAGTCATGGGTTTCGCCGGTAATCGTCACCGCGTCTTGAGGAAAAATCGCCGAGGCATGAAACAACGCGCCGTGCACCTTGCGACAGTCAAGGCAATGGCACAGCCCGACGCGATAAGGCTCGCCCGTGACCTGAAAACGCACAGCGCCGCACAGGCAGCCGCCAGTGAATGTCTTCATGGTTTAGCTCCTTCGCACTTTTGATAAACACAATCCAGATAGGCTTCGAAGAACCGCAGTGTTACGCCATCCAGCCTATTGCAGCTTGCATCATTGCTTTCGACCTGCCGAGGGGGATTGCTGCAGATGTCGCAAGATACGGACAACGCGCAAATCGCGACGGGCATTCGCCGGCCAGAGCTAATACACTCAAGCGCTGACCTGCCGGGACGATCACGATGAAACACGCTGCTGCGAAGAACCCCGAGAAAGCCCCGCGTTTCTGGCGCGACGACGCCCTGCCTTTCATTGAGGCGCGAGCCATCGCTGATGGTCGCGAGGTCTGTTATGCGCGGCATTCCCACGCGCACTTTTCCATCGGCGCGATCACCGCCGGGCGCAGCACCTATGTGCATGAGCAAGCGCAGTTCGCGGTGGCGGCCGGCACCGTGGTGCTGATGAATCCCGGCGATGTGCATGCCTGTAATCCGATCGACGATCAGCCGTGGTCGTATGTGATGTTGTATGTCGAAACGCCGTGGCTGACGGATTTGCAGCACCAGTTGGGGTTTGCGGCGGAGCTGGAATTCCGGCGTTTTTCGGACACGCACCTGGCTGATGCCGAGCTGTTCGGCAGGTTGATGGGGTTGTATGAGGTGTTGGTCGACGAACAGTTGGAGGCGCTGGCGAAACACAGCGCGGCGGTGGAGTTTTTCGGTGATTTGCAACTGCGCCTGAATCCGGCTGATCAGCCTGTACGTGAGCCGAACTTCAAGCTGGAACGCGCCGCTGATTTCATTCGTGCACATTGCACCGAAGTGCTCAGCCTCGAGGCGATTTGCGCGGCGGCGCAGTTGTCGCCGTCGTACCTGATTCGCGCGTTCAAGCAGCGTTACGGAATGACACCCCATGCCTTTTTGGTCAATCAGCGCATCCAGTTCGCCCGCGAACGCTTGCGCCGCGGCCAGTTGATTGCCGATGTCGCGCTCCAGGCCGGATTTGCCGATCAGGCGCATTTTCAGCGAGCGTTCAAACAGCATCTGGCGGCAACGCCGGGCCAGTATCGCGGCTGAACCCAATCTCTGCTAACACACAAATCCCCTGTAGGAGTGAGCCTGCTCGCGATAGCGGTGTGCCATCCAGCACTGCATTGACTGATCCACCGCTATCGCGAGCAGGCTCACTCCTACAGGGTCTTGTGATCGACAGGTCAATCAGGTGATCAGGAGATAAACCGCGCTCAACGCCAGCAACAACGCCATCAAGCGATTGAACCAGCGCATCCCCGCCGCGTTGCTCAGATAGCCACGCAAGAACGTCCCGGCATACACCCAGCACCCCACCGACAGATAGCAGATCACCAGATACACCGCCGCAAATTGCCAGACCAGCCGCGCCTCGCCGTCGGCGACAAAGGCGCCCATGCCGGCCACGCAAGCAAGCCAGGCCTTGGGATTAAGCCATTGCATCACCGCGCCATAGAGCATCGACGGCGCGCGGCCGGACTCGCTGGCGTGCAACTGGCCGTCATCGCTGGCGAGTTTCCACGCCATGAACAGCAGAAACGCCACCCCGGCCCACTGCACCACGCGAGTCATGAACGGCCACAATTGCAGGACTTCATGCAGGCCCAGCCCCATCAGCACCAGCAACAGCACAAACCCCAGCGTCGCCCCTGCAACATGTCGCTGACTGGCACGAAAGCCGTACTGCGCGCCAGAGCTCAAGGCGACGATATTGACCGGCCCAGGGGTGATGGAAGCGGCCAGGGCAAACGCCGCCATGGAAAGAATCAGACTCATTGCACACCTGCTTCAAATCGAGGAACGAGGTGGCTACGGTAACGAGCGGGGGATTTGCGGTATTGAAGAAAATGACCCTGAGGATGCGAATCTTCTGTGAGAGCGGTGGGTCACTCAGCCCAGTGTTGGCTGGGCTGACGTCTTCGCGAGCAGGCTCGCTCCCACAGGGTTTTGTGTGAAACCAAATTGCAGAGCCCACCGCAAGACCTGTAGGAGTGAGCCTGCTCGCGATAACGGTGGATCAGTCAGAACAGCGCTGACGGGACGGACGCCATCGCGAGCAGGCTCACTCCTACAGGGCACTCAGGCCAGGCGCGGCACGGTAAAGCGGAACTCGCTACCCTGCCCCGGCTCGCTCTCGGCGACGATCTGTCCGCCGTGGGCTTCGACGATGCCTTGGGTGATGTACAAACCAAGGCCGGTACCGGTCGGATTGCCTTCCTTCACTGTCCAGTAGCGATCAAACACATGCGGCAAATGTTCCTTGGGAATCCCTTCGCCACTGTCACGCACGATGAACACAATCTCATCGCCCACCGACTTGGCGTGCACACCTACGGTGCCCATGCGCGGGGTGAATTTGATTGCGTTGCCGACCAGATTGGACAGCACCTGAAACAGCCGCTCTGGGTCGGCGTGGATGCGCAGGTCAGGATCGGCCTGGAAGGAAATGCTGATGTCCTTGTCATGGGCCAGCGGCGACAGCAGCGATTGCGCTTCTTCGAAGATAAGACCGACGTCCAGCGCCTGCGGGGTAATGGAATAGCGCCCGGCGTCGATTTTCGAGGTGTCGAGCAGGTCTTCGAGCAGCGTGTTCATGCGTGCCGTGGCCTGTTGCATGGTATCGATCGCCGTGGAAATGCGCCGCGAGGTGTGCGCCCCCTCAGAGCTGAAGGCTTTCTGCATCATGCCGCACAGCATGGAGATCACAGTCATCGGGTTGCGCAGATCATGGGAGACCACCGCCACCAGTTCGTCTCGCGCCCGCACGGCCTCCTGCTCGCGCCGTACCTGGCGGGCCAGATCGTTTTCCAGCGCCGAGCGACGCAGATCATTGGCAGCGAACCGATCACCGTGGCTCCACTTAGTGGAGATCCCGGCCATCTCGACTTTCCAGATCTCGAACGAGGTGCGCGGACGCAGGCGCAGGCCGGCGTCGGAGTTTTCCAGGTCCAGCGGTTTGCGCGGGTCGCCGCTCCAGTTGATGTTTTCCTTCACTTCCGGACGGAACCACAGCAAGCCATTGTCCACCGGTTTGGGCAGGCTCATGGCGAGCACACCGCTGGCCACCGACTGATACTGTGCCGCCGGCGGATAAACGCTGGACAGATGATGACTGGCGAACACCGGCTCGCCGCGCTCCTGCAACCATTTGTGCAGGGCGCGAATTTCTTCCGGCGCCGGGCAGTTGCCGTAACGGTGCAATTGCTTGTCTTCGATGATCGCGATGCCGCCGGCATTGACCAGCGCCATCAGCGTCGCCGGCTGCTGGGAGAGGCCGTCGAACACGTTTTGCGGCGAATCGATCATCGCCTGATTGAGCCGCGCCAGCGCTTCGACCTTCTCCTCGCGCTGGCGAGTCAGTTCCAGGGTTTCCATCGCACTGATCTGCAACGACAAGACCTGACCGATGGTCTGGCAGGCCATGCGCAACTCATGCGGCACGTGCAGCGGTTGGCGGTTGCCGCAGCTGATCAGGCCCCAGAGTTTGTCGCCCTTGAGCAGGGAAATGCTCATCGACGACAGCACGCCCATGTTCTTCATGTACTGGCAGTGGATCGGCGAGACGCTGCGCAGGGTGGCGAAACTCAGGTCCAGCGGCGTTTGCGTGTCGGGGCGCAACTTCGGCACCAGCGGCACCGGCTGGTAATCGGCGTTGGGGATGATCCGCAGCCAGTTGGTGCGATACAGCTCGCGCGCCTGCTCGGGGATGTCCGACGCCGGGAAGAACAGACCATTGAACACTTCCATCGACGGGTCGGACGCCTCGGCGATGACCTGGCCGTGGCCCTCCTCCTCGAAGCGGTAGATCAGCACCCGGTCGTAACCGGTCATCGCCTGGATTTCCTTGACGCTGATGTCGTACAAGGCCTGCAGCGTGGTCGCCGCTTGCAGGCGCTGGAGCATGCGACCCAGATGGGTGTTGACCCCGGCAACGTTGCGCGGCTGGAAATTCTTGACGTGGATCTCAAGCTCAAGAATCAGCACACCCTGATGGCGATGCAGCAAACCTTCGAACGAGGTGCCGTTGAGCTCGAAACGCAGCGGCGCCGCCTCGGAGAACGTCGCCTGCTGCAAGGCTTCCTGCACTTGCGCGGTGTGTTCGGCGCCGATCAGGCTGTGCAGCGGCTGGCCGATCAACGATTCCGGCGCGCGGGCCAGCAGGGTTTCGACGTTGGCACTGACCTGAATGATCTGCAGCGCCGGCTCGCTCAGGGTCAGCAGCAAACCATGGGGCTGAATCGCGCCGGGAAAGCGGATCGGCTCGTCGGCACAGTTGGCCAGCAGTTCTTCAAAGGCTTGTTGGTCTTGCAGGTTCATGCCAGTACCTCCTGGCGCTCGAGCCACTGCTCGAAACAGCTGAATGTGGTTTGTGCTGCGCTGACCACGGCCGCGCGTTCGCTGGCATCCATGGGCCGGTTGCTCAGGTATTCGATGAACTCGCGCCAGCGCCGCCCGGTGGCAGCGCCATAGACATCCAGGAACGCGGCACCGTTGTCGGCATCCAGATTCAGCCGCGCGGCGATTTCCCGGCGCAGGATCTGCCCGCCAAGGGTGGCGCCTTCGAGCACGTACAGAACGCCAAGGCTGGCAGCGCTGGAGTCGATCACCGGCAAGTCCTCGCACAGCGGCAAGTCATTGGCGCTCGCGCCCAGCGCGCGCAGGTCGGCGTGCAAGGTTTCGGCCTTCAGACGAGGCGTCAGATTGAAATCGTCCGGCACCGCCCCGCTGGCCAGCAACGCCCGTTCCAGCGGCTGATAGAAACCGTAATAGGCCGCCATCAAGCGTTCGAAAGCGCGGTTATCGAGGGAGTCGGAGAAAAAAGGAAGGCGTTTTTCCAGTGCGATGTGCAGTTCGGCTGTGCCGGCCCGCAGATCTTGCAGCACCGGTGGCACATAAACCTCACGGGCCTTTGCTTGCATGTAGATCGCTCTTGGTGGGACCCGGCAGGGGCCATTCTGGGTGGGCACGGCGTGGAGTGGGAATTTATCACGCCACGCAGCTTTTTCTGACTGCCGAAGCGTTTTTTCTGCCGAACCTCGACCCTATGACACGTTCAGAGCGGCGCCGGATCGAAAAAGTTCGACCGACGCCATTATCCTGCCATCCTCCACCGCCTCAGTCAGCGCCGCTGTCGTTCTGCACGGATGGATCACCGTTGGCTGGCACGCTGGTGTCGGGAACGCGTTTTGACGGGTTACTGTGTTCGGCGCCAGGGTAACCGGGCAAACCGCGAGTATCGTCCGGTGTCATGACATCTTCGCTGTCACGGCTGACGTCCCAGTCGGTGGTGGCGTTGGGATCTTCATCACGCCCGGCCGTGCCGATGGCGAAGCCGTCGTCGTTGGGATTGCCGGTCTCATTGAGGGCCTTGTCGTTGCTGGATGGGTTGCTCATGTCTGCCTCCAGAAAACGTTGATCGGACTTGTTTGGAAACGCCCTAGCCGCCCAAGTGCAATGGACAAGACCAACGGTGCATTCGCGGCACTGGTCGCCTGGCTTGAACCACCGTTGCTGCGGGGGGTTCTGAAGAGAAACACTCACTCGAGCACCGCCATGAGCCATCCGCGATTCGGTATCGAGGAAGAGTATTTCCTCACTGATCGGCAGACCTTGAGCATGGTCGGCAGCCCGCCACCCCAGGCGATCGAGGCATGCCGGGCGGCGCTGGGCGTGTGGTTTGCCACAGAGATGTTTCAAGGGCAGATCGAGGTGGCCTCGCCGGTGTTCAGCGACTTTCTGCACGCCGGCGATTTTCTCCGCGGCAGCCGTCAGGCCCTGGGGGCAGCCCTCGAACCGTTTGGCCTGGCCCTGCTCAGCGCCGGCAGCCATCCGCTGGCCGACTGGCGCGAGCAGGTGCCGACCGACGAGGAACATTTCCAATATCTGTTCCAACGCTACGGCCATGTCGCGCGGCGCAGCGTGCTGTCAGGCCTGCATGTGCACGTCGAAGTGATCGAGCCGCTGGATCGCATTGCGGTGATGAACGAAGTGCTGCCGTGGACGCCCCTCCTGCTGGCGCTGAGCTGTTCGTCGCCAATCTGGGATGGCGCCGCCAGCGGCTTCATGAGTTACCGGCAGACAGCGTGTGACGAGTGGCCACGCATGGGCATCCCGCCGCTGTTTGCCGATCAGCGCCATTACGACGATCACCTGGCGTTTCTCACGCGCATCGGCGCGATCACTGAGCCGAGCGAGTGTTGGTGGGGTGTGCGCCCGGCGGCGCGCTTTCCGACGCTCGAGCTGCGCATGACTGACGCCTGCCCTCGGGTCGATGATGCGCTGACGCTCGCGGCGTTTTTTCGCGTATTGGTGGCTCATGCCAGTGCACAGCGGCGCCCCGGTCTGCTGTATGACCAGACCGCGCGCTCGATGCTGGAAGAAAATCGCTGGCGCGCCAAACGCCTGGGCACTCATGCGCGCTTTCTGGTCGAGGGCATCGACGGCGACTGTTCGATCGCGCAGTGGCTTGAACTTGCCGAGCAGCGTTTTGCCGAGACCGCGCAGGCGTTAGGCGCGGCGCAGTTGTTCGAACGTGCGCGGGCGATCATTGACAGCGGCAACAGCGCCGATCGGCAACTGGCGCTGTTCAACCTGGCCTCTGAGCAACCGCAAAACGGCCATCTGGCGCTGGCGCAAGTGACCGAGCTGTTGCTTCAGGAAACGTCTGGCTGAGCGCCTTCGGACGGGCCTTTGAGTTCGACCTGATTGCCGTCCGGATCGAAACAATACAGCGACAGGCCGTAGCCCTCGGCGCCGAAACGTCTGGCGGCTTGCTCCACCATCAAACCAAACGATTCCAGATGAGCGACAAGCGCCGCTTCATCGAACGGCTCGATGCGCAGGCAAAAGTGGTCGACATTGCGTTTCTGCGCCTCAGCCGCGCCGCCGCCCTTGCGCCCGAGTTCGCCTGCAAGGTCGACGAGATCGATCATCGAGGTGCCGGCCCGCAAATGCACCAGCCCCAGCGGCGGGTTATGCCTGACCACTTCGGCGCCGAACACTTTGCCGTAGAAATCGATGCTGCGTTGCAGGTCGGCTACGCGCAGGACGACATGATCGATGCGCTGAATGGAAAACGGATGCATGGGTGAGCTTCCTTGAAAGCGGCGACCCGCTCATTGTGCTGCACCAGCGAAAAAATTCACTGTCGATTTTTCGGTGGAGCCATCGACAAAGCGGATTTACTCTCAGCCCATGAACATACCAGCCGCTGTCCTGCCACCCCACGCCGAAATGGTTCGCGCCATGCTCGAACGCGACACTGCCTATGAAGGCGTGTTCTTCACGGCGGTGAAAACCACCGGGATCTTCTGCCGCCCCAGTTGCACGGCGCGCAAGCCGAAACCGGAGAACGTCGAATTCTTTGCCCATGCCGACGAATGCCTGTGCGCCGGTTACCGCGCCTGCCTGCGCTGCAAACCGCTGGACGCCGCGGCGATCGCCCCGGACTGGGTGCAGCGCCTGCTCAACGCGGTAGACGCCGATCCCGAACGGCGCTGGAGCGATGCACAATTGCTCGCTGAAGGCATCGAACCATTGAAGCTGCGGCGCTGGTTCAAACAGCATTTCGGCATGACTTTCCATGCCTGGCTGCGCACCCGTCGCCTCGGCATGGCCCTGGGCGGAATCAGGCAAGGCGCGTCGATCGATCACGCCGCGTTCGACTCCGGCTACGAGTCGCTCAGCGGTTTTCGCGACGCTTTTCAGAAATCCTTCCACATTACCCCGGGCCGCGCCGCCAACAGTGAGCCGCTGCTGTTCACCCGCCTGACCACGCCGCTGGGGCCGATGATCGCCATGGCCGAGCGCCGTGGGCTGGTGCTGTTGGAGTTCCTTGATCGCCCGGCACTGACCCGTGAAGTCGAAGCACTGCAGAACCGTTATGGCTACGCCGTCGCGCCGGGACACAACGCGCACTTACAGCAGATCGAGGTGCAACTCGCGGAGTACTTTGCCGGCAGACTCACTCAGTTCAGCGTGCCGTTGCACCTGCCCGGCAGCGCTTTTGCCCGCGAGGTGTGGGCGGCGCTGCTGCAAATCCCCTACGGCCACACCAGCACCTACGGCGCCATCGCCGCGGGACTGGGCAAACCCGGCGCCAGTCGTGCGGTGGGTCTGGCCAACGGGCACAATCGGCTATCGATCGTAGTGCCCTGCCACCGAGTGATCGGCGCAGACGGTTCGCTGACCGGTTATGGTGGCGGGCAACCGCGCAAGGCGTTTCTGCTGCGGTTGGAGAACGCTGCGCTGCAAATGACTCAACAATTGGCTTTCTGAAACATGCAACTCAGCCAGCGAGAAGGGATTTCGATGATTACGCTCGACTCACGGCCGCATGACTGACGTGTACGACGCGGCCAGCGCCTTTCTGGCCGTAATAGACGCTGACTGGCAGCGCCATATCCGCGCCGTCGGCCCCTGCCTGCATCAGCCGCACCCGGCGCGCGATCCGTATGAGTCGCTGGTGCGCGCGATTGCCTATCAGCAACTGCACGCCAAGGCTGGCGATGCGATTCTCGGACGTCTGGTGGGGTTGTTTCCCGGACAGGCATTTCCGCGTCCGGAACAGATTCTGGCGACTGAGGTCGAGCGACTGCGCGCTTGCGGATTTTCAGCCAGCAAGATCGCGACGATCCAGGGGATTGCCCAGGCGACGCTGGACGGCGTGGTGCCGGATTACCCGACTGCGCGGGCCATGGACGATGAAACCCTGATCGAACGTCTGACCAGCCTGCGCGGCGTCGGTCGCTGGACCGTGGAGATGCTGCTGATCTACAGCCTGGAACGCATGGACATCCTGCCGGCTGATGACTTCGGTGTGCGTGAGGGTTACCGGCGTTTGAAGGGACTGGACGTGCAGCCGACGCGCAAACAGATGATCGAGATCGGCCGGGCGTGGAGCCCGTATCGGACGGTGGCGGCCTGGTATCTGTGGCGGGTGGCCAAGGTCTAGACCGCGTTATCGTTTTTCGCGAGCAGGCTCGCTCCCACACTGAATCAGTGTTCGGCCCTCTATTCCCGCGCTTCCGGGCTGAGGGGGAGATCGAACTGGCGCTGCAGATCTTCAGCCTTGAGAATCTCGAACAACGCCTGCGCCGCCGCCGACAGTTCATTGCCCGGCTCGGTCAGCACACCGATTGCCCGCTCGACCGAATCGTTCAAGGTCAGGCAATGCGCACCCAGCTCGCGCATCTGCCCCGCACACAACGCCGGCACCGCGCTGACTCCGAGCCCGCTGGCGACCATGCGGCCGACCGTCGCCAATTGATGGCTCTCGAACTCCACCGGCAACTTCATCCCGCGCGCGTGCAAATGCTCTTCCAGCATCACCCGTACCGTCGACGGCCGCTGCAGGGTGATGAACGGTTGCTCCAGCAAGGTCTGCCAATCGATGTCGGCGCGGCCGGCCAGCGCTGAATCCGCTGGCACCACCGCGACAAAGCGATCGACATACAGAGGCGTGAACGTCATCGACGTGCTCTGCATCGGCGCGAACGCCACGCCGAGTTCCACCTGCCG
Source organism: Pseudomonas sp. RIT-PI-o (assembly GCF_001297215.1). NCBI lineage: Bacteria > Pseudomonadati > Pseudomonadota > Gammaproteobacteria > Pseudomonadales > Pseudomonadaceae > Pseudomonas > Pseudomonas sp. RIT-PI-o. The sequence continues at coordinate 583,239 of NZ_LHPA01000011.1, forward strand.
GTCGCGGACCATTTCCAGCACTTGCTCGTTGATCACGTCGTTGACCGTGACGTTGACGTTCGGATAGCGCGCGCGAAAGCTCTTGAGAATCGGCGGCAGCAGATTGCCGGCAAACGACGGCATCGCCGCCAGCGTCACGCGCCCGCGTTGCAGGCTGAAACGCTGACGCATCTCGTCTTCAGCGTTGTCCCAGTCGGCGATCAACCGGCGCGCCAGCGGCAGCAGGGATTCGCCCTCCGGGGTCAGCGCGACATTCCGGGTATTGCGGCTGAACAGCCGCCCGCCCAGGCCCTCCTCCAGCGCCTTGATGGTCAGGCTCAACGCTGACTGGGACAGGTGCAGGCGCTCGCATGCAACGGCGAAACTCAGGTTATGGGCCACGGCGAGAAAGGCACGAATCTGTTTGATGGTCATGGTCGCTTTGCTCCAGTTGCGAGCGGCGAGCTGCAAGCTGCAAGCTGCAAGCTGCAAGCTGCAAGCCGTGATGTGATTGCCCTCTGTAGGCGCTGCCGAAGGCTGCGATCTTTTGATCTTGAAAATCAACGGCAAAAGATCGCAGCCTTCGGCAGCTCCTACAGGAGATCGCCGAAACATTGATTATTGATGTTTATCAATCAATCAACCGTAAAAATCAACTTAACAAATATATTCCACGGAGAGACACTCCAGTCATTCGGCTAGCCAGCCGCCCGCAAATAATAAAAGAGGTGCCTATGGCAGGTTTCGACAAGCGTGTGAGTTCCTACGAGGAAGCGATGGCCGGGCTGGAAGACGGCATGACCGTCATCGCCGGTGGCTTCGGTCTGTGCGGCATTCCGGAAAACCTGATCGCCGAGATCAAGCGCAAGGGCACCCGCGACCTCACCGTCGTCTCCAACAACTGCGGCGTCGACGGATTCGGCCTTGGCGTGCTGCTCACCGACCGCCAGATCAGCAAAGTCATCGCCTCGTACGTCGGCGAAAACAAACTGTTCGAAGAGCAACTGCTCAAGGGCGACATCGAAGTCATCCTCACCCCGCAAGGCACCCTCGCCGAGAAGATGCGCGCGGGCGGCGCCGGCATTCCGGCATTCTTCACCGCCACCGGCGTCGGCACCCCAGTCGCCGAGGGCAAGGAAGTGCGTGAATTCAAAGGTCGCAAGTACCTGATGGAAGAATCCATCACTGGCGACTTCGCCATCGTCAAAGGCTGGAAGGCCGACCATTTCGGCAACGTCGTTTACCGCCACACCGCGCAGAACTTCAACCCGCTGGCGGCCACCGCCGGCAAGATCACCGTGGTCGAAGTCGAAGAAATCGTCGAACCCGGCGAACTCGATCCGACGCAGATCCACACCCCGGGCATCTACGTCGACCGGGTCATTTGCGGCACGTTCGAAAAACGCATCGAACAACGCACCATCCGCAAATAATTCAGGCCTACGGAGAACAACAACATGGCACTTACCCGCGAACAAATGGCTCAGCGCGTCGCCCGCGAAATGCAGGACGGCTACTACGTCAACCTCGGTATCGGCATTCCGACCCTGGTCGCCAACTACATCCCCGAAGGCATGGAAGTCATGCTGCAATCGGAAAACGGCCTGCTCGGCATGGGACCTTTTCCGACCGAAGAAACCATCGATGCCGACATGATCAACGCCGGCAAACAAACGGTGACCGCGCGGATCGGCGCATCGATTTTCAACTCCGCCGAATCCTTTGCGATGATCCGCGGCGGCCATGTCGACCTGACCGTGCTCGGCGCGTTCGAAGTCGACGTCGAAGGCAATATTGCCTCGTGGATGATCCCCGGCAAACTGGTCAAGGGCATGGGCGGCGCCATGGACCTGGTGGCCGGTGCCGACAACATCATTGTCATCATGACCCACGCGTCCAAGGACGGTGAATCCAAGCTGCTCGCCAAATGCAGCCTGCCGCTGACCGGCGCCGGCTGCATCAAGCGCGTGCTGACCGACCTCGCCTATCTGGAAATTGAAAATGGCGCTTTTGTCCTCAAGGAACGCGCACCTGGCGTCAGCGTTGAAGAAATCGTCGCCAAAACCGCTGGTAAACTGATCGTCCCGGATCACGTACCGGAAATGCAATTCGCTGCCGAGTGAGGAATTCGAAAATGCAAGACGTCGTCATTGTTGCCGCCACGCGTACCGCGATCGGCAGTTTTCAGGGCTCCCTGGCCAACGTATCCGCGGTAGATCTGGGCGCAGCGGTGATCCGCCAGTTGCTCGAGCAGACCGGTCTGGACGGTGCGCAGGTCGATGAAGTGATCATGGGCCAGGTGTTGACCGCCGGCGCCGGACAGAACCCGGCGCGTCAGGCCGCGATCAAGGCCGGCCTGCCCCACGCGGTACCGGCGATGACCCTGAACAAGGTCTGCGGTTCGGGCCTGAAAGCTCTGCATCTCGGCGCGCAGGCGATCCGTTGCGGCGACGCCGAGGTGATCATTGCCGGCGGCCAGGAAAACATGAGCCTGTCCAACTACATCATGCCGGGCGCCCGCACCGGTCTGCGCATGGGTCACGCGCAAATCGTCGACACCATGATCAGCGACGGCCTGTGGGATGCGTTCAACGATTACCACATGGGCATCACCGCGGAAAATCTGGTCGATAAATACCAGATCACCCGCGAACAGCAGGACGCCTTCGCTGCCGCTTCCCAGCAGAAAGCTGCCGCCGCCATTGAAGCCGGGCGCTTCGTCGATGAAATCACCCCGATCCTGATTCCCCAGCGCAAGGGCGATCCGGTCGCCTTCAAGATCGACGAGCAGCCACGCGGCGACACCAGCGCCGAATCCCTGGCGAAGCTGCGCCCGGCGTTCAAAAAGGACGGCAGCGTCACCGCTGGCAACGCTTCATCGCTGAACGACGGTGCCGCCGCCGTGATTCTGATGAGTGGCGAGAAAGCCAAAGCCCTGGGCCTGCCGGTTCTGGCCAGAATCGCTGCCTACGCCAACGCGGGCGTCGATCCGGCGATCATGGGCATCGGCCCGGTATCTGCCACCCGCCGCTGCCTCGACAAGGCCGGCTGGAGCATCGACCAGCTCGACCTGATCGAAGCCAACGAAGCGTTCGCCGCGCAATCGCTGGCCGTCGCCAAGGACCTGCAATGGGACCTGGACAAGGTCAACGTCAACGGCGGCGCCATCGCTCTTGGTCACCCGATCGGCGCATCGGGTTGCCGCGTGCTGGTGACATTGCTGCACGAAATGCTCAAGCGCGATGCGAAAAAAGGTCTGGCGACCTTGTGCATTGGCGGCGGCCAGGGTGTAGCGCTGGCGCTGGAACGCGCCTGATACGGAGTTCAAGGTTGACGGCGGATCCACGACATCCGCCGTTGGCCGGCAACAAAAAACCCGGTGCGCCTTGCGGTGTACCGGGTTTCTTTTTGCCTGTCCGAAATTCGTATTGGATGTACCACCGTCATCGCGAGCAGGCTCACTCCTACAGGGGGGACGCATTCCAAATGTGGGAGCGAGCCTGCTCGCGAAGGGGGCCTGTTCAGGCGCCAACCGTTCAAGGCTTGCGCAGCAGATAGGTATCCATAATCCACCCATGCTCCGCCCGCGCCGCTTTGCGCACCCGTTCGATCTCATCGGCGACATCCGCCAGTCTTCCGCTGAGCAGAATCTGGTCCGGTGTGCCCAGGTAAGCGCCCCAGAAAATCTCGGTCTGGCGATCCGTCACCTGCTGGTACGAATCCTCGGCATCGAGCATCACCACCAGACTGTCCGCTTCACTCACCTGCCCTGCTGCCAATCGCCGTCCCGTGGTGATTTCCACCGAACCGCCGATCGTGTTCAACGGTATCTTGTGCTGCGCAGCCAGGGCCTGAACGCTGGTAATCCCCGGTATCACTTCGTACTCAAATTCACAGCGGCCTGATGACTGAATCGCCTGAAGGATGCGCAGCGTGCTGTCGTACAACGCCGGATCGCCCCACACCAGGAAACCGCCGCACTGACCGTCGGGCAATTCCTCATTGATCAGCCGCTCGAAGGTCTGCTGCTTGGCGCGGTTCAGTGCATCGACACTTGCCGTGTAGTCGACATCGCCCCGCTCGCGCTCAGGACTGCTGGCTTCGATAAAGCGATAAGCGTGATCGGTGATGTAGCGCTCACAGATCTCGCGGCGCAGATCGATCAGCGTCTGTTTGCTCTGGCCTTTATCCAGCAGAAAGAACACATCGACCCGATTCAGCGCTTTCACTGCCTGCATCGTGATGTAGTCCGGATTGCCGGCGCCAATGCCGATGACCAGCAGCTGTTTCATCAGAATTCCTCTTCAAGGTCCATGCCCGGCAAGCGTAGACGCCAGATGCCGTTGAAGCGCAGCTCGATCACCGACAGCGGCTCGACATCGATCGCATTGAACGCGTTGCCCTGCAGCACCTGCATCAATGCAGCACGCATGACAAACGGATGGGTGACTGCCACCACATGCCCGGGCGTCGCGGCGACTGTAGCCAGCCACTGCGCCACCCGCTGTGTCAGTTGGCCGACCGATTCGCCGCCATGGGGCGCCGCGTCTGGATCAGCCAGCCAGGCTGACAACGCGTCGGCGTGGTGGGCTTGCAATTCCTTGATCGACTGGCCGTGCCAGCGCCCCCAGTCACAATCACCCAGGGCCGGGTCGATTTCGCCATCGGCACCCAACCACGCTGCTGTTTGCCGGGTTCGCAGCTCCGGCCCGCATACCAGGCGCCGCGTCGCCGGGAATCGCGACCGGATGGCGTCAGACGCCACGGGCAACTCTTCAACAGGCTCATTCGTAGGAAAACGCGCCAATTTTTGTGCGATGGTTCGCGCATGGCAAACCAGTATCAAACGGCTACTTGGCACAGGCAGGTACTCGGACGAAAGATATTAAAAGCAACGGTTCGAAATTCATTATCGGCCCATTGTGCCGTAAAACCGGATTTTTCAGGATTGCCCGCTCGCCAGCCGCTGAACCTTGGATAGGCAATGTCTGACACTGTGACAGGCAAAGGACTACAAGCCGACGCTACTTCGGCGTAGCCCTTGTTACACGGACGCCTTGCACACTTTTGGTGCCTGGCAAACCTGTACAAAAATTCGCTAGACATGTAGCACACATTACATAAATACTCTTTTAACGGATTGTGAAATGAATTCGACACCCCCATCCAGCAGGAGCCCGGATGCCCCCTCTCAGAGACCTGATCACTGACCCCGGCCTGGATCTGACGCCGTCAGAGCGCAAAGTCGTCCGCGCCCTGCTCGATCAGTATCCCCGCAACGGTCTGGGGCCGATGGCGCGCCTTGCCGAACATGCGGGTGTCAGCGATCCGACCATCGTGCGTCTGGTGAAAAAGCTCGGTTTTGGCGGTTACGCCGATTTCCAGGAAGCCCTGCTCAGCGACATGGACCATCGCCTGCGTTCACCACGCACGCTATTGCAGCCGCGCTCGCAGCAGAACAAGAACGATGCCTGGGCCCATTATCTGGCCGACAGCCATCGCTTGCTGGTCGACACTCAAGCCCTGACCCAACCCGAAGACGTACGGATCCTCGTGGAATGGCTGCTCGACAGCCGCCATCAGATCTACTGCTTCGGAGGCCGTTTCAGCATCCTGCTGGCCAATTACCTGCTTAACCACCTGCGCCTGCTGCGCCCCGGCTGCTTCGCCCTGGAAGACAACGCCCTGTTGCCTGACCGTCTGTACGATCTGCAACGCCAGGACGTGGTGCTGGTGTTCGACTATCGGCGCTACCAGACCCAAGCCTTGCGCGTCGCCACCGCGGCGAAGAACAACAACGCGCGGGTGGTGCTGTTCACCGATGTCTACGCCTCGCCGCTGCGCGAGATGGCCGACCTGATCATCAGCGCCCCGGTGGAATCGGCGTCGCCGTTCGACACCATGGTGCCGGCGCTGGCGCAGGTCGAGGCGCTGATCGCCTGCCTGACCTTGCGCGTGCCCGACCCTGCCGATCGCCTGGAAGGCATCGATGCCCTGCGCAACGACTTTGCGACTCACCTGCTGGAGGAAAAATAAGGATGTTCAGCCTTCCCCACCGCTCGCCACGGGACCTGCCGTTTGTGTTCGATCACACCGCATTGTTGCTGGTGGACATGCAGCGCGCCTGGCTCGAGCCGCAATTCGACCCGCACCTGAGCGGTCCGGATGCCGAGTATTTCCTCCAGCGTGCGCGCAGCCAGGTGGTGCCCAATCAGCAACGGCTGCTTGGCGCCTTTCGTCAGGCCCGGCAAAACGTGCTGCACACGATCATCGAAAGCCTGACCGCCGACGGTCGCGACCGCTCGCTGGATCACAAGCTGTCCGACATGCACCTGCCCAAGGGCAGCGCGCAAGCTCAGGTGATTGCTGAACTGACCCCGGCCGAGAACGAAATCGTGCTGCCCAAGACCTCCTCCGGGGTATTCAACTCGACCAACATCGACTACGTGCTGCGCAACTTGCAGACCCGTCATCTGATCATCGCTGGCATCGTCACCGATCAGTGCGTGGACATGGCCGTGCGCGATGCCGCCGACCGGGGCTATCTGGTGACGCTGGTGGAGGACGCCTGCGCCACTTACACAGCCGAACGCCACCACGCCTGCCTCAATGCAATCAAGGGTTACTGCTGGATCACCGACACCGACACCGTGCTCGGTCGTTTGCAGGAGATGCAGCCATGAGCGCACGCCTGACGCCTCTGCCGATGACCACTCTGGTGACCACTGACCTGATCGGCATCACCCGTGGCCGCTCGTTCCCTACCGACGAGCTTGAGCACTATCAGGCAGCGGGTTGCGGCTGGGTCCCGGCCAACAGCGCGCTGACGCCACAAGACATCATCGCCTCGAGCAATCCGTGGGGCGCGTACGGCGACCTGCGGCTGATCCCCGATCTGAACAGCCGCGTCACCGTCGGCAACGGCCCGGACGCGAACGCGCCGGCGCTGGATTTCATCCACGCCGATATCCGCGAGACCGACGGCCAGGCGTGGGGCGCCTGCCCACGCACATTGCTGCGTGATGAAATCGAGCGCTATCACGATGAGCTCGGTTTGCAGGTCAATGCCGCGTTCGAACATGAATTCAACCTGCACGCTGGCGAGGCCGAACATGCAGCGTTCTCTCTCGAAGCGCAGCGTCAGGGCGCCGAATTCGCCGGCTGGCTGCTCAGCGCCCTGCGCGCCGGCGGGGTCGAGCCGGAAATGTTCCTGCCGGAATACGGCAAGCACCAATACGAAATCACCTGCCGCCCGACCCTTGGCGTGGCGGCGGCGGATCGTGCGGTCAATGTGCGTGAAATCACCCGGGAAATCGCCCGGCAGATGGGCCTGGCGCTGAGTTTCGCGCCGAAGACCGCTCCCGAGGCGGTGTGCAACGGTGTGCATCTGCACGTCAGCCTGCTCGATCTGGCCGGCCAGCCCATGCTGTATGACGCCGGCACCAGCAACGGCCTGTCGAGTATCGGTCAGCACTGGGCTGCCGGAGTCCTGCACTATTTGCCGGCGCTCTGCGCGTTCACTGCGCCGACGCCGCTCTCGTACCAGCGTTTGCAGCCGCACCACTGGAGCGCGTCCTATGCGTGCCTGGGACAGCAGAATCGTGAAGCGGCGCTGCGCATCTGCCCGACCGTAATCCTGGGCGGCAAGTCTGCCGCGCAGCAGTTCAACCTGGAATTCCGCGCCATGGACGCCACCGCCTCGCCACACCTGGCCATGGCGGCGCTGCTGATCGCCGGGCGACTGGGCATCGAACAGCGTCTGGCGCTGAACGCGATCACCGATGAAATTCCCGATTCACTCAATGACGAGCAACGCAAGGCCCGAGGCATTGTCGCCCTGCCCGCCTCGCTGGCGCAGGCGCTGGATTGCCTGCGCGACAGTGCAGCCTTCAATGAATGGCTGCCCAAGCCGCTGCTCGACACTTGGTACGCCCTGAAAACCGAGGAACTGGCGCTGACGGAACAGCTCTCGCCCGCTGACCTGTGTGAGCACTATGCACGCCTGTACTGAATCCGCCGAACTGGGGTTGTTCAACCGCCCGGTCTACAACCTCAGCCGCGAGGACTCGACGAACCCGTTGATCCTCGTGTGCGAACACGCCAGTCGTTACATCCCCGATGCCCTGAACAATCTGGGCCTGGACGAGGCCGCCGCGCGGGAACACATCGCCTGGGACATCGGCGCGCTGCAACTGGCCGAACAGTTGTCGGAACAGCTCGGTGCCACCCTGCTCAGCGCCAATTACTCACGGCTGTTGATCGATCTCAACCGCCCGCGCCATGCACCGGACAGCATCCCGGTGCAAAGCGAGATCTACCAGATTCCCGGCAACCGCGAGCTGGATGAGGCGGCTCGCGAGTATCGTCGGCAGACCCTGTTCAAGCCGTTTCATGCACGTTTGCAGACGCTGATCGACGAGCGTATTGCCCAGGGCCAAGCGGTGCGCGTGGTCGGCATTCACAGTTTTACCCCGGTGTACTACGGCCAGCCGCGAGCACTGGAAATCGGCGTGTTGTTCGGCCAGGCCAAAGCCTATGCCCAGCGCCTGCTCGACGGACTGCAAGCGCATCCTTTGAAAGTCGCGGGCAACCAGCCGTACAGAATCGATCCGCTGGGCGACATGACCGTACCGGTGCACGGCGATGCCCGAGGCCTCGAGGCGGTACTGATCGAAGTGCGCAATGACTTGCTGCGCAGCCCCGAAGCGGTTTCGCGCTGGGCCGGCTACCTGGCACCTTTGCTGTAAGAATCGCGGTAAATGATCGACCGACAGAACAACTAAAACGACCGATGGCTGACAAGGAGTTGCGCTTCATGGAAATTGAAGAATTCGGCTACAAGCAAGAGTTGAAACGTAGCCTGACGCTGACCGATCTGGTGGTATACGGGATGATTTTCATGATCCCCATCGCCCCGTTCGGTGTGTATGGCTACGTCAACGCCGAGGCACCCGGGATGGTGCCGCTGGCCTACATCATCGGCATGGTGGCGATGCTGTTCACCGCGCTGAGTTACGGCAGCATGGCCAAGGCGTTTCCGATTGCCGGTTCGGTGTATTCCTACGCGCAACGCGGCCTTAATCAACACGTCGGTTTCATCGCTGGCTGGCTGATGCTACTCGACTACCTGCTGATTCCGCCGCTGCTGTACCTGTATGCGGCGATGGCGCTCAACCATTTGTACCCGGATATTCCCAAGGTTGGCTTCATCCTGGCGTTCCTGGTCAGCGCAACGTTCGTCAACCTGCGCGGCATCACCTTTACCGCGCGGATGAACATCCTGTTCCTGCTGGCGCAACTGGTGGTACTGGGCATCTTCCTGTTCTACGCCTGGAATGCCTTGCACAACGGCGGCGGCAACGGCGAGTTGACACTGGCGCCGCTGTATCACCCCGAGACCTTCAACTTCGCCTTGTTGATGCAAGCGGTGTCGATCGCCGTGCTGTCGTTCCTCGGCTTCGATGCGATCTCGACCCTTGCCGAAGAAATCAAGGAAGACCCGGGCCGCAGCGTCGGCAGAGCGGCGCTGATCACCCTGGCGGTAATGGGCACGATTTTCGTGGTGCAGACGTGGATTGCCACCGATCTGGCAGCGGGCATGGGCTTCAAATCCGCCGACACCGCGTTCTATGAAATCGCTGAAATCGCCGCCGGCAGCTGGCTCGCGACCCTGACCGCAGTGGCGACCGCGCTGGCCTGGGGCGTGGCAGTGGCGATCACCTCGCAGGCCGCCGTGTCGCGCCTGCTGTTCGGCATGGCCCGCGACGGCAAATTGCCGAAGGTGCTGGCCAAGGTCCATCCGAAACACAACACGCCGTACCTGAGCATCTATCTGGTGGCGGTGCTGTCGCTGCTGATCTGCTACCTGTTCATCGAGGCGGTCGACATCCTCACCTCGCTGATCAACTTCGGCGCCCTGAGCGGATTCATGCTCCTGCACCTGACCGTGATCAACCACTACTGGCGTCGGCAGAAGTCGGGACAGGTTGTGCGCCATCTGCTCTGCCCGGTGATCGGCTTCATCATCGTCGCGGCCATCATGTACAACATGGGCGTCGATGCGCAGAAACTCGGCCTGATCTGGATTGCCCTGGGTCTGGTTTATCTGTTCTTCCTCAACAAGCTCGGCGCCAGCACGGTGTTGCCCGACCCGAGCAATGGCTGACAAGAAAAAGAGCGGCGTCTGACAACAAATCAGGCGACCGCCGATTTAACGCGTGGAAACCGACAGTGATAGTCAGGTTCGGCGAACGGGCCGAACCTTTTGATACAGGAGTACATCCATGCTGGTCTTACGCCCAGTCGAGCAGAATGATCTGCCCCAGCTACAGCGCCTGGCCCGCGAGAGCCTGATCGGCGTGACCTCGCTGCCGGATGACAGCGAGCACCTGCGCGAGAAAATCGCCGGGTCGCGCGCCTCGTTCGACAGCGCCGCCACGGCGCAGGGGCCGGAGAACTATTTCTTTGTGCTGGAAGACCTCGAACGCCAGCAACTGCTCGGCTGCTCGGAAATTCTTGCCACCGCCGGCTTCAAGGAACCGTTCTACAGCTTGCGCAATCGCCATTTCACCAGCGCCTCGCGGGAGTTGAACATCGAGCATGGCGTGCCGGCGTTGTCGCTGTGCCATGACCTTAGCGGGCACACCCTGCTGCGCGGGTTCCACATCGACGCCACGCTGGTGCGCACGCCGTTTTCCGAACTGTTGTCGCGGGCGCGCCTGCTGTTCATTGCCGCCCATGCGCAGCGGTTCTCCGAGGCGGTGATTACCGAGATCGTCGGCTACAGCGATGAGCACGGCCACTCGCCATTCTGGGATGCACTGGGCAAGCATTTCTTCGACCTGCCCTACGCCGAAGCCGAGCGTCTGTGCGGGTTGCAGAGCCGCACGTTCCTCGCCGAACTGATGCCGCAATATCCGATATACGTACCGATGCTGCCGCAAGCGGCGCAGGACTGCATCGGCCGCGTGCACCCGGACGGCCAGGAGGCGTTCGACATCCTCGAGCGTGAAGGCTTCGAAACCAACAGCTACATCGACCTGTTCGACGCCGGCCCTACGTTGTATGCGCGTACCGCAAACATTCGCTCGATCGTTGGCAGCCAGACTGCCACTGTCCGGCAACAGGCGTCGACAGACGCCCGAGGCCGTTACCTGGTGAGCAACGACGCCTTGCATGACTACCGCGCCATTGTCACCGAGCTCGACTACCAGCCCGATCAACCGCTGCCCCTGACGCCCGCTCTCTGCGCGGCACTGAAGGTCAGCGAGGGCAGCCCGATACGGTTGGTCGCTCTGTGAGGCGCATTCGCCGTTGGTGCCTGAATCGGTACGCAGAAGGAGTTGGAGCATGATTGTCCGTCCGGTAAAAGTCAGCGACCTGCCTGCCTTGATGACTCTCGTCGAACAGGCCGGGCCGGGCTTCACCACCCTTCCGGCCAATGAGGACCGCCTCGCGCACCGGGTGCGTTGGGCGCAACGGGCGTTCGCCGAACAGGTGGAACGGGCCGATGCCGATTATCTGTTTGTCCTCGAGGATGATGAGCAGCGCGTGGTCGGTGTCAGCGCGATGGCTGGCGCCGTTGGCCTGCGCGAACCCTGGTACAACTACCGGCTCGGCGTGACCGTCAGTTCGGCGCCGGACCTGGGCATTCAGCGGCAGATTCCGACGTTGTTCCTCAACAATGAACTGACCGGACAATCAGAACTGTGCTCGCTGTTTCTGCGCCATGACCAGCGCAGCGGCAGCAATGGTCGCCTGTTGTCGCTGGGGCGCCTGCTGTTTGTCGCCGAGTTTCCGCATCTGTTTGGCGAGAAGATGATCGCCGAACTGCGCGGCAGTGCCGATGAAAACGGTTGCTCGCCGTTCTGGGACAGCCTTGGCCGACACTTTTTCCAGATGGATTTCACCCACGCCGATCACTTGTCGGGGCTGGGCAACAAAGCCTTTATCGCCGAACTGATGCCACGTCAGCCGCTGTACACCTGCCTGCTGACCGAACAGGCACAGGCGGCGATCGGCCAGACTCACCCGAATACCCAACCGGCATTGAAAATCCTTCAGGCTGAAGGTTTTGCGCACCAGGGTTACATCGACATTTTCGACGGTGGCCCGGTCATCGAAGCGCCGATCCGCAGCATTCGCACGGTGCGTGACAGTCTCGAACTGACCCTGAGCCTCGGCATCCCGGACGAGCAGGCGCCGTTGTGGCTGATTCACAACCGTCGCCTGGAAAACTGCCGCATCACCGTGGCCCCCGGGCGACTGGTGGGCAACAGCCTGATGGTCGATCGTCTCACCGCCAAACGCCTGCAACTTCAGCCGGGTAATTCGGTGCGTGCGGTGCTCCTGCCCCATCAACAGCAACACGCCGTGGCGGCCTGATATGCCCAGCGCGAGAGATTAACCTTTCAGCCGCCAGTCCTGCCGCGCAAATTCGTCATGATTCCTGACCCATTCGCGTGATAGCCTTTTCATTCTTCGGCGTTGACACCTTTGCTCAAGCCTCTCCATTCCTTATGTATTGGTGGAACTCGTATGACCAGGCTTTCCCATCAAGATTTGCGCCGTAATTTCCGTCAGTTGCTGGCCTCCGACACCTGCTATCACACGGCTTCGGTGTTCGACCCGATGTCCGCCCGCATCGCCGCTGACCTGGGTTTTGAAGTGGGTATCCTCGGCGGTTCCGTGGCCTCCCTGCAGGTGCTCGGCGCCCCGGACTTCGCCCTGATCACCCTCAGCGAATTCGCCGAACAGGCCACGCGCATCGGCCGCGTCGCCCAATTGCCAGTGATCGCCGACGCCGATCACGGCTACGGTAACGCTCTTAACGTCATGCGCACCATCGTCGAACTGGAACGCGCTGGCGTCGCGGCACTGACCATCGAAGACACCCTGCTGCCCGCACAATTCGGGCGCAAATCCACCGACCTGATCACCGTCGCCGAAGGCGTCGGCAAGATCCGCGCGGCGCTGGAAGCGCGGGTCGACACGGAAATGGCGATCATCGCCCGCACCAACGCCGGCATTCTGCCGAACCAGGAAATCATCAGCCGCACCCGCCAATATCAGGCGGCGGGCGCTGACGGTATCTGCATGGTCGGCGTGCAGGACTTCGATCAACTGGAACAGATCGCCGAGCATCTCACCGTGCCGCTGATGCTGGTCACTTACGGCAACCCGGCCCTGCGCGACGACAAACGCCTGGCCGAACTCGGCGTACGCGTGACCATCGACGGCCACGGCGCCTACTTCGCTGCGATCAAAGCGACTTACGACAGCCTGCGCGAACAGCGGCAGATCTTCACCCAGGCCGCCGACCTGAGCGCGACCGAATTGACGCACACCTATACCCAGCCGGAGGAATACATTCTCTGGGCCAAGGAGTACATGAGCGTCAAGGAGTGATGCACACGCTGCACCGGCCCCTTCGCGAGCAGGCTCGCTCCCACAGTTGAAATGCGGTCCCCTGTGGGAGCGAGCCTGCTCGCGAAAGCGTCTATTGCGGCACCGCTAAACCGGCGTCTTATACCCCTCCTCCCGCTGCGCCGCCCGCGCCTGAATCACATTCAGAGTCGCGCAGCCCTCGCGCATCAGCAGATGAACCGCGCTGGTCACCCGCGTCAGATCACAATCGGAAATGCCCTTGAGGTTAAGGCTGGCAAAGGTATCGGCCAGATCCCGCACGACCACAAACCGGTGCATCGCACAGGCGGCCCGAGTTCACTCCAGAAAGGTCAGGTTCTGTATTCGACCGGCCAACATCGTCGCAGAGTTATCTGCGAACCGAGACTATAAAAGCCCCTCACCCTAGCCCTCTCCCGGAGGGAGAGGGAACCGATTGGGGGATGCTCAGGATCTGCGCCGACGTGGTGGACCGTGTTGAATGCGAAATTGAATTCAGCAGAAAATCTCAAGCTTGCCGCATTGACTACAAACAACACGGTCAGTCCCATCTCCTGGGGGAGAGGGAACCGATTGGGGATGCTCAGGATCTGCGCCGACGTGGTGGACCGTGTTGAATGCGAAATTGAATTCAGCAGAAAATCTCAAGCTTGCCGCATTGACTAAAAACAACGCGGTCAGTCCCCTCTCCTGGGGGAGAGGGCTAGGGTGAGGGGCGAGTCAACTGACACCCCGCCCCAAACATTCACACCACCAATTCCATCACCGCGGCTTCGCCAACTCCATGATCATCCGCGACAACAGATAAATCCGCGGCGCCACGCTCGCCACTTCGGCATATTCCTCCGGCGTGTGAATATTGCCGCCGACGATCCCGAAGCCATCCAGCGTCGGCGTCCCTACGCCTGCGGACAGACTGGCATCCGCCGCGCCGCCACTGCCCTCCTCGGTGAGCTTGCGGCCAATTTCGCCGTAAATGCCTTGAGCCATGGCCATCAAGCGATCGGACTCAGCGGTCTGCGGCATCGGCGGCAATCCGCGCTGCAGAGAGGTTTTCACCTCGGTCTCGGCAATCAACTTGTCCTGCGAGACCCGCGCCAGATCCTTCTCGATGCGATCGAACTCTTCCGGCACCGCCGCGCGCACGTCAGCCTTGGCCGTGGCCTGGTCCGGGATTACGTTGGTGCGATCACCGGCCTTGAGCACGGTAAAGTTGATGGTGGTCTTCTTCGCCTCATCGCCGAGCTTGCCCAGTTGCAGAATCTGGTGCGCCGCTTCCATCGCCGCGTTCCGGCCCAATTCTGGCGCGACCCCGGCGTGGGCAGCTTTGCCTTTGACTTCGACCAGCGCCGTCGCACTGCCCTTGCGCCACACCACCAGGCCATCGGCCGGGCGCCCCGGTTCGAGGTTGAGGGTGACGTCGTGCTGTTTGGCGGTTTTCTTGATCAGGTCGGTGGCGACGTCCGAGCCGGTTTCTTCGCTGGCGTCGAGCAGGAAGGTGATCTGCGCGTAATCCTTGAAGTCGAGGTTCTTCAGCACTTTCAATGCGTAGATGCCGGCGACGATGCCGCCCTTGTCGTCCATTACACCCGGCCCGTAGGCGCGGCCGTCCTTGATGTGGAAAGGCCGCTCGGCGGCGGAGCCTTCCTTGAACACCGTGTCCATGTGCGCCATCAGGAGGATCTTCGCTTTGCCGGTGCCTTTGAGCGTGGCCAGCACGTGGCTGGATTTTTCCGGGGTGTTGGGCACCAGTTCGATGGTGGCGCCGAGTTTTTTCAGTTCATCGATGGCAATGTCGCTGACCTGTTTCAGGCCCGGCTCATAACCTGAGCCGGAGTCGATATTGACCAGTCGCTCCAACAATTTCAGGGCTTCGGGCTGATACTGCTCGGCATCGGCTAGCACTTGTTTGTGCGGTTCGGCGGCGTTTGCGGCCGAGAATGCGAGGGACAGACCGAGGCTGGCGGCCAGCAGAGAGCGGGGAAATGAGAACGTCATGAAGCAGTCCTTGTTTCGTGTCGGAGGGATTCAACCGTAACCGACATTGACGCAAGGCTCTATAGCGAATGCGACACTCTCCAGACCGACACCGAACAAACCTGTAGGAGTGAGCCTGCTCGCGATAGCGTTGTATCAGTCAGCATTTAAATCACTGACAGATTGCTATCGCGAGCAGGCTCACTCCTACAGTTTCAATCGGCGGGGTGTCCCTCAGACCGAATCCAGCAGCGCCTGCCTCGGCTTGTTGTCGCTGTTGCAGATGACCCGATTGCGCCCACCCGCCTTGGCTTCGTACAAGGCCTGATCGGCATCGTCCAGCCAACGCGTGGCGTCGGCATGGCTCGGGTCATACGCGGCCAGGCCAATGCTCAGACTGACCTTCAACGCCGGATTCTGCTCATAGCCCAGCGTCACGAAGCGTTCGCGCAAGGCTTCCATGGCCTGAGCGGCATTGAACAGCGGCAGTTCCGGCAGAATCACGCAGAACTCATCCCCGCCGTAGCGCCCGGCGACATCGGTGGCGCGCAGATTCTGCTTGAGCAGTTTGCTCAACTGGCGCAGGACGATATCGCCGGCGACATGGCCGTAGGTGTCATTGATCGCCTTGAAGTGATCGATGTCGATCAACGCAATCGCCGCGCCTTGCTGCTGGCGTTTACAGCGCTGGAATGCGAGGTTCAGTTGATCCTTCCACGCGCCGTGATTGAGCAGCCCGGTCAGGCTGTCGGTGCGACTCAACGCCAACAGCTCACGCTTGTGCCGGCCCAGGGTGGAGGCCTGACGAAAGCAGATCCAGCCCAGCGCCAGCGGATACAGCAACAACAAAGGCAAACAGGCGTAAAGCTGCAATGGCGAAGTCGGCGGGATGAACGCCGGTGCGAACACCACCAGCCCGACGCCGATACCCAATAGCTGTGCCGCCGTCCCGGCGAGCAGGAATCGGCCACCGCCAATGGCGACATTGTTCATCGCCATCATCGAAATCGTAGTTGCGCTGGGCAGCGGATTGAACTGCATGGCAGCGACCCAGAAGCCGCCCATGAATGCATCGATCAGCAAGTTGCGGTGTTCGGCGCGGAACGGCACGCTCGAGCGGCGCGCCCATTGAAACGCCAGATGCGGCCAGATCAGGCCATTGAACAGCATCAGGCCCCACACCCACAGCGGCGGATCGAGGGAATACATCGCCACGCTGACGCACATGAGCCCGAGCAGCAGCCCGAACACCCGCGACCTGTACAGCCTCCTGGCCAGTGAAAGTCCCTTTCCCCGCGTATTTCCCATAAGGGCCTCGACCGCGCGCTGCAATGGTTTCACCCCGACACGGATGTGTTCGGAGTCTATCAGGGCGCCGCTAAATAGCCATCACCGGCCAGCGGCCTGAATAGAGCGCTATCAGCGCCGCACACGAAGCCCAGAGTTGGCTATAAATGAAACAGGGAAAAGGAAAAACAACTATAAAAAGGGGACCCATGCACACCTACCATGTGTTGATCATCGGCAGCGGTTTTGGCGGCCAGTGCGCGGCGGTCAACCTGCTCAAGGCCGGGATCGATGACTTTCGCATACTGGAGCGACGCGACTTTTTCGGCGGCACCTGGTGCCAGAACACCTACCCCGGGGCAGCGGTGGACGTGCCGTCGCCGCTGTATTCGCTCTCGTTCGCACCCTACCGCTGGTCGCAGATGTTTGCCGGACAGGCAGAACTGCAGCGCTACACCGAGCAGGTGATCGAGCAGTTCGGTTTGCGCGACCGCGTGGAGCTGCAAGCCGATGTCGAGCGCGTCGAATGGGACGAAGCGGATAAATGCTGGACGGTGTACACCCGTGCCAGAGGCATCTTTCACGCGCAGTTCCTGATCAACGCCTCCGGTCCGTTAAGTCAGCCGGTCATCCCACACTTCCCCGGGATGGATCGCTTTCAAGGCAAGACGTTTCATACAAACCATTGGGATCACAGCTACGACTATCGCGGTAAACGCGTGGCGATTGTCGGCAGCGGTGCCAGCGCGGCCCAGGTGATTCCGGCAATTGCGCCCCAGGTCGAACACCTGCATGTGTTCCAGCGCACGCCGCATTGGGTGCTGCCACGTGCCGATCGCAAATTCGGCCGCTTCCAGCGTTGGCTGCTCGGCTTGAAGCCGGCGTACAAGCTGCTGCGCTGGCTGATCTACTGGCAATTCGAAACCCGGGTGATCGCCTTCAAATACTCGAAACCGGCGATTCACCTGGTCCAGCAACATGCGCTGCGGTTCCTCAAGCGCCAGGTTCCAGACCCGGTACTGCGGCAGCAACTCACCCCGGATTTCACCATCGGCTGCAAGCGGGTGCTGGTGTCCAGCACGTATTACCCGGCGCTGAGCCGCGCCAACGTCACGCTGCACAGTCGCGAGCATGGCATCGCGTCGATCGACGAAAGCGGGATCAACACGGTGGACGGCGAGCATGTCGATGTTGATCTGATCGTCTGGTCGACCGGTTACGACGCCACCGACGGGGTGATTTCCTACCCGGTCAGCGGCAAGAACGCGGTGCAACTCAGAGATGTCTGGGCCGAATATCCGCGCGCCTACCTAGGCACCAGCCTGCCGGATTTCCCCAATCTGTTTATCGTCACCGGGCCGAACACCGGCATTGGCCACACTTCGGCGCTGTTCATCATCGAATCGCAGATGAACTACATCCTTGACTGCATTCGCACCGTGCAGGCCAAAGGCCTGCGCAGCATCGAAGTGCGTCATGACGCGGAACGTACCTACACTGCAATGATCCACCGGGAAATGCAGCGCACCGTGTGGAAGTCCGGCGGTTGCCACAGTTGGTACCAGAGCAAGAGCGGCCATGTGATCGCGATGTTTCCCGGCTTCAGTTTCAGCTATCACCTGCTGACCCGAGCGCTGAAACCGGCCGACCATATTTTGTCCTGAACACGTATAAGGAAGACGTCGATGCTTTTGCTGTTTGTCGCCCTCGCGGTTTTCGTGGCCTGGAGCTGGTTGAGTTACCCAGCGGTCGGCCATTGGCTGTACGACCTGGCCATGGCCATCGAGGCCAGGTTGTACAAACTGCACAAGATCGAAGTGCCGATCGCCGAGATGACCGTGTCGACCTGGCAAGGCGGGCCATACGAGGCGTCCAGCACGATTCTGATGCTGCACGGCTTCAGCGCCGACAAAAATCTCTGGCTGCGCTGCGCCCGGCATTTCGTGCGCGAGTATCGGGTGATCATCCCGGATCTGGCCGGCCACGGCGAAACCGGCTTCAAGGCCGGAGGCGGGTATGACATCGCGGTTCAGGCCAAACGCATGATTCAGCTACTCGATGTCTGCGGCGTGGAAAAAGTCCATGTGATCGGCAACTCCATGGGCGGCTACATCGCTGCGTGGCTCGCGGCGAGCTATCCCGAGCGGATCGCTTCGCTGGCCTTGATCGACCCGGCCGGCGTCACCGCACCAGAGCCGAGCGACATGGAGCGCCACCTGGCACGCGGGCACAATCCGTTCCTGATCAACTCCCGCGAAGAATTCCAGCGTTTCTACGCCATGACCATGGAGTCGCCGCCGTGGGTGCCGAAACTGGTGCTGGACGCCGTCGCCCAGCGCTACGAGCAACAACGTGACGAGCTCGAAGAAATCTTCCGCGACTTCCATGCCAGCCCGCCGATGGAGCCGAAACTGGCCGACATCAAATGTCCAGCGCTGCTGCTGTGGGGGCGCAAGGATCGCTTGATCGACGTCAGCAGCGTGCCGGTCTGGAGCAAGGGCATTGCCAACCTTGAAGTGGATGTGTGGGATCACGTCGGGCACATGCCGATGGTCGAACAGCCGGCGAACACGGCGCGGCGGTATCAGCAATTCCTGGGATCGCAAAAATGAACGCTTACCTCGTGGCGAGGGAGCTTGCTCCCGCTGGGCTGCGCAGCAGACCCAATCCCGGCGCGTTGAATCAGACGCGCATTGGTAGCAGAGGGGCCGCTTCGCGCCCCAGCGGGAGCAAGCACCCTCACCACAGGTGGGTATTTCTACAGGACATCGGCGGTGGGCGATGAACATCCTTTACGACGAACGCCTCGACGGTCCATTGCCCGAAGTGGACAAGGCCGAACTGCTCAAGGCCCTGCAGCAGGCCCTGCCGGATCTGGACATTCTCTGGCGCGAGGATGAACTCAAGCCCTACGAATGCGACGGCCTCTCCGCCTACCGCACCACGCCGATGCTGGTCGCCCTGCCCCGGCGAATCGAGCAAGTGCAAACCCTGCTGAAACTTTGCCATCGGAACAATGTGCCGGTGGTCGCCCGGGGTGCCGGCACGGGATTGTCCGGCGGCGCGCTGCCACTGGAAAAAGGCCTGTTGCTGGTGATGGCGCGCTTCAACAACATCCTGCATATCGACCCCGCCGCACGTATCGCGCGGGTTCAACCCGGCGTGCGCAACCTCGCCATCTCCCAGGCCGCAGCTTCGTTCGGCCTGTATTACGCGCCCGATCCGTCATCGCAGATCGCCTGTTCGATCGGCGGCAACGTCGCGGAAAACGCAGGTGGCGTGCATTGCCTCAAGTACGGCCTGACCGTGCACAACGTGCTGAAAATCGAAGTGCTGACCATCGAGGGCGAACGCCTGACACTGGGCTCCGAGGCGCTCGATTCAGCCGGTTTTGACCTGCTCGCCTTGTTTACCGGCTCCGAGGGCCTGCTGGGGATCATCACCGAAGTCACGGTGAAGTTATTGCCCAAACCGCAAGTCGCCAAGGTCCTGCTCGGCAGTTTCGATTCAGTCGAGAAGGCCGGCCGAGCGGTTGCCGAAATCATCGCCGCCGGGATCATCCCGGGTGGTCTGGAAATGATGGACAACCTGGCCATTCGCGCCGCCGAAGATTTTATCCACGCCGGTTACCCGGTCAATGCCGAGGCGATTCTGCTGTGCGAACTCGACGGCGTCGAAGCCGACGTGCACGACGATTGCCTGCGGGTGCGCGAAGTGATGACAGCAGCCGGGGCCACTGAGGTACGCCAGGCTCAGGACGAGGCCGAACGCGTGCGTTTCTGGGCCGGGCGCAAAAATGCCTTCCCGGCGATCGGTCGGTTGTCGCCGGATTATTACTGCATGGACGGCACCATCCCGCGCCGCGAACTGCCCGCTGTGCTGCAAGGTATCGCCAGCCTCGGCGAGGAATTTGGCCTGCGCGTGGCCAACGTTTTCCACGCTGGTGACGGCAACATGCACCCGCTGATCCTGTTCGACGCCAACCAGCCGGGCGAGCTGCATCGCGCCGAGGCATTGGGCGGCAAGATCCTCGAACTGTGCGTGAAGGTCGGCGGCAGCATTACCGGTGAGCACGGCGTCGGGCGCGAGAAAATCAATCAGATGTGCGCGCAGTTCAACAGCGACGAGTTGCTGCTGTTTCATGCGGTCAAAGCCGCATTCGATCCGCAGGGCCTGCTCAACCCCGGCAAGAACATTCCGACCCTGCACCGCTGCGCCGAATTTGGCGCCATGCACATCCACGCCGGGCAACTGCCCTTCCCCGAGCTGGAGCGATTCTGATGGCTGATTTCGATGCCGCCGAGGCCCTGCTCGACCAAGTGAATGCTGCGCGGGCCAATGCCACGCCGCTGAAGATTCAGGGCGGCAACAGCAAGGCGTTTCTCGGCCGCGAGGTGGCCGGCGAAGTGCTCGACAGCCGCGCCCATCGCGGCATCGTCCAGTACGATCCGACGGAACTGGTGGTCACGGTGCGCGCCGGCACGCCATTGTCCGAGCTGCTCGCGGCGCTGGATGACGCCGGGCAAATGCTGCCCTGCGAACCGCCGTCCTTCGCTGACAGTGCCACGGTCGGCGGCATGATCGCCGCAGGGTTGTCCGGGCCACGCCGGCCGTGGTCCGGTTCGGTACGCGATTTCGTCCTCGGCACGCGGGTGATCACCGGTCTCGGTCAGCATCTGCGCTTCGGCGGCGAAGTGATGAAAAACGTCGCCGGTTACGACCTGTCGCGACTGATGGCCGGGAGTTTCGGCTGCCTCGGCGTGCTGACCGAAGTGTCGCTGAAAGTCCTGCCGAAACCACGCCAGTGCCTGAGCATTCGCCTCGACATCGAGTGTGTTCGCGCTTTGAGCAAACTCGCCGAGTGGGGTCAGCAACCGCTGCCGATCAGCGCCGCGTGTCACGACGGCCAAAGTCTGTATTTGCGCCTGGAAGGTGGCGAAGGATCGGTGACGGCGGCGCATCAACGCCTCGGCGGCGAACCGCTGGATTCGGTTTTCTGGCGCGATCACAACGAACAGCGCCTGAGGTTTTTCGACGAAGGCTTGCCGCTGTGGCGCCTGTCATTGCCAAACAATCTCGGCCCGCTCGAGCTGCCCGGCGAGCAACTGATCGACTGGGCGGGCGCACAACGCTGGCTCAAATCCGATAGCACCGAGATTCACGCCCTCGCCCAGTCCTTTGGCGGTCATGCGACGTGCTTTACGCACGGCGCCACCGATTCGCCGTTTCAACCTTTGGCGCCGACCTTGCTCCGCTACCACCGGCAACTCAAGGCACAACTCGACCCGCAAGGGCTGTTCAACCCCGGGCGAATGTACGCGGAGGTCTAGCCATGCAAACCACGCTCAGCGAGCAATCGCGCCAATTACCCCGCGCCGCCGAGGCGGAAAAAATCCTGCGCACCTGCGTGCATTGCGGCTTCTGCAACGCGACGTGCCCGACCTATCAATTGCTCGGCGATGAGCTCGACGGGCCGCGCGGGCGCATTTATCTGATCAAGCAAGTGCTGGAAGGCGCGCCGGCCACCGAGCAGACGCAGCTGCATCTGGACCGCTGCCTGTCGTGCCGCAACTGCGAAACTACCTGTCCGTCCGGGGTCGATTATCACAACCTGCTCGACATTGGCCGCGCGGTGGTTGATCACGCGGTGCCGCGCCCGGCAGCCCAGCGCTTGCTGCGCGAAGGCTTGCGCGCGCTGGCGCCGAATCCGGGTTTGTTCAAGGGCTTGCTGCGAATGGGCGCGACCTTTCGACCGCTGCTGCCACGCCTGCTGGAAAGCAAACTGCCGCAGCACGCCGCCATTACGAGTACGCGCCCCGCTCCACGGCATGCGCGCCGGGTGTTGTTGCTTGAAGGTTGCGTGCAACCGGGGCTGTCGCCGAACACCAATGACGCGACGGCGCGGGTCCTCGATCGTCTGGGCATCAGCGTGACGCCGGTGAGCGAGGCCGGTTGTTGCGGCGCACTCGACTATCACCTCGACGCCCAGGCCAAAGGCCTCGACCGCGCTCGACAGAACATCGATGCCTGGTGGCCGCATCTGCAGAACGGTGCCGAAGCCATCGTGCAGACAGCCAGTGGCTGTGGCGCGTTCATCAAGGATTACGGGCATTTGCTGGCGGGCGATCCGGTCTATGCGTTGAAAGCACGGCGGATCAGCGAAATGACTCGGGATCTGGTGCAAGTCATCGCGGCGGAACCGCTGGAACAGGTGTGCGCCGCCAGCGAACGGCGCATCGCCGTGCATTGCCCGTGCACTTTGCAGCACGCACTGAAACTCGGCGGCGCGGTGGAAGCAGTGCTGACCCGCCTCGGTTTCAACCTCACTCAGGTAGCGGACGGGCATTTGTGCTGCGGCTCGGCGGGCACTTACTCGCTGACCCAACCCGTGCTGGCGCGGCAACTGCGCGACCAGCGCCTCAACGCGCTCGAAAGTGGCCGGCCGGAATTGATCGTCACGTCCAACGTCGGTTGTCAGAGCCATCTGGCCAGCGCCGGGCGCACGGCGGTCAAGCATTGGATCGAGCTGGTGGATCAGTCGTTGGCAGAATGAAGTTCGTAGGATTCTTCGTTTGCCCGCGTGGGCGAAGGCTGCGATCTTTTCCGGCATCCATTCCGTGACCGTGGCAGGAATTTTTTTCATGACCGTGCAGCCGTTCGTCAGCCCCGACCTGATCCGCCAACGCTTCTCCCGAGCGATGTCCGACATGTACCGCGAAGAGGTGCCGCTGTACGGCGCGCTGATGGAACTGGTAGAGAACACCAACCGCGAGGTGCTGGCACGTCAGCCTGAGATTGCCGGGCACCTCAGGCGCACCGGCGAAATCGAGCGGCTGGACATGGAACGCCACGGTGCCATTCGCGTCGGCACGGCGAGCGAACTGGCCACCCTCGCCCGCCTGTTCGCGGTGATGGGCATGCAGCCGGTGGGTTATTACGACCTGACGCCGGCGGGCGTGCCGGTGCATTCGACGGCGTTTCGCGCGGTGCATGAGGAGGCGCTGCGAATCAGCCCGTTTCGTGTGTTCACCTCGTTTCTGCGCCTGGAGCTGATTGAAGCCCCTGAACTGCGTTCTTTTGCCGAGTCGGTGCTGGCCCGTCGTTCGATTTTTACCGACTCCGCGTTGCGCCTGATTGAACAGGCGGAAACAGCGGGCGGGCTGAACGAAGCTGACGCCGCAGAATTTGTCCGACAGGCACTGGAGACTTTTCGCTGGCACCACAGCGCCACCGTCACTGGCGCGCAGTACCAGAAACTAAGCGCCCAGCACCGCTTGGTAGCCGACGTCGTTGCGTTCAAAGGCCCGCACATCAATCACCTTACGCCACGTACGCTGGACATCGACACCGTGCAGGAGCAGATGCCCGCCCATGGCATCACCCCCAAAGCGGTGATTGAAGGCCCACCGCGCCGCAAGTGCCCGATCCTGCTGCGCCAGACCAGCTTCAAGGCGCTGGACGAGCCGATCGCCTTCACCGACCAGCCTGAAACCCTTGGCAGCCACAGCGCCCGGTTCGGCGAAATCGAACAACGCGGCGCTGCCCTGACGCCCAAGGGGCGCGCGCTGTATGACCGCCTGCTGAACGCCGCCCGCGATGAACTGGGCGATTTTCCCAACGAAGCCAATGCTGCACGTTACAACGCGCTGATGACTCAACACTTTGCGGAATTTCCTGACAGCGTCGAGGGCATGCGCGAACAGGGGCTGGCGTACTTTCGTTATTTCGCCACGGAAAAGGGTTTGGCCGCTGGAGGACTTGGTGAGTCGTCCTTGGAGGACTTGCTGCGCGATGGCTACGTGAAAGCGGAGCCGCTGGTGTACGAAGATTTCCTGCCGGTGAGCGCGGCGGGGATTTTTCAGTCGAACCTTGGTGATTCTGCGCAGACGCATTACGCCGAACATTCCAATCGCCAGGCATTCGAACAGGCGCTGGGGCGCTCGACCATTGATGAGTTGGAGTTGTATGCCGAGACGCAGCGGCGTTCGCTTGAAGAATGTGCCGAAACTTTGGGTATCAACCTGACCTGAGTTTTACGCCGCTCTCCTGTAGGAGCGAGCCTGCTCGCGATAGCGGTGTGTCAGTCGCCAATGATTTGCCTGAACAGCCGCCTTCGCGAGCAGGCTCGCTCCCACAGGTTTCGCGCATGAACACGACTTCGGGGCAAACCACTTATCCCCCTGTAGGAGCGAGCCTGCTCGCGATAGCGGTATGTCAGTCGCCAATGATTTGCCTGAACAGCCGCCTTCGCGAGCAGGCTCGCTCCCACCGGTTCGGTGTAGGCCCAAGCCTTAGGGCGATCCACGAATTCCATGTGGGAGCGAGCCTGCTCGCGAAGCCAACACCTCGGATCCGGCAAATCCCCAACTGCGCAAGAAGTTGCGCAGTTGGTCGTAATATTTCAGGGGGTAAATTCTCTGCAGCCCAGGCGCTGCAAGCCCTGCAGCCAAGTGCGCAAGAAGTTGCGCAGTACTGCGCAACTTCTTGCGCACTTTCTCCTGATTATTCCGCTGAAAATCGCCCCGAAAGATGACCGACCACCATGGCGCCCCCGCCACCCGGGCACCTCTCCAAACCTGGCACGCTCCTTGATATCCCTCAGTCACCCACCGGGCGATTTCGCCTCCGGGCACCCTCAATTTATCCGCAAGGAGAGCACCCCATGGCAACACCAGCGTACATGTCGGTTACCGGCGAAAAACAAGGCCTGATCACTGCCGGCGCGTTCAC